>JABMNL010000061.1 GCA_013204585.1 SAR202 cluster bacterium
GCCACGAACGGGTTTGGTAATGCCAAGATTGGGTTTGGTAATGCCAAGATTGGGTTTGGCAACGCTACGAACGAGATTGGCACCGCCACGAACGGGTTTGGTAATGCCAAGATTGGGTTTGGCAACGCCACGAACGGGTTTGGTAATGCCATAAACGAGGTTGGCACCGCCGTTTTGAGAACTTGATTATTAAATTAGGAAGTACTAACTAACATGCGTGTCGCCATGTACTACAACAACCACGACGTTCGCGTGGAGGAGTTGCCGGTGCCCGAGATTGGCCCCGGCGAGTTGCTGGTTAAAGTGGAGGCCAGCGGAATCTGCGGCAGCGACGTTATGGAGTGGTACCGCATCCAGAAGGCCCCGATGGTCTTGGGCCACGAGGTTGCCGGAACGATTGTGCAAGCAGGAGCAGGGGTTGTGCGGTTTAAAGAGGGCGACCGCATAATTGTCACCCATCACGTGCCCTGCAACGCCTGTCATTACTGTTTGAGCGGCCACCACACGGTCTGCGATACGCTGCGGGAAACCACGTTCGATCCCGGCGGATTTTCGGAGTACCTGCGGGTTCCGGCCATCAACGTCGATCGGGGCGTGTTCATCATTCCCGACGGACTCTCCTTTGATGAGGCCGCGTTCGCCGAGCCATTGTCCTGCGTGTACCGAGGTCAACGCCGGGCCAACATCCAACCAGGACAGAGCGTCATCGTGCTGGGCAGCGGTCTGGCCGGTCTGTTGCACATCAACCTGGCCAGGGCTTTAGGCGCAGGACGAATTATTGCCACCGACATGGTTCCTTCCCGCTTGGAGGCAGCCAAGAAACTTGGGGCTGATTTTACCTTCCTGGCTACTGAAGATATACCGGCGCGTCTCCGCGAGGTGAACAACGGTCGGTTGGCCGACCTGGTAATCGCCTGTACCGGTGCGCCGCCCGCTTTACAGCAAGCGTTGGACTCGGTCGACCGTGGCGGGACAGTGTTGTTCTTCGCCCCCACAAACCCAGGCGTAAACATCTCAGTGCCAGTGAATGAACTGTTCTTTCGCAACGATGCCACTCTGACCACCACCTACGCTGGGGCTCCCGGAGACCTAGCCACAGCGCTCGAATTGATTGCTTCAGGGCGGGTGCAGGTAAGTGAGATGATTAGCCACCGGTTGGGACTGGACGAAGCGGGGTTGGGTTTTAAGTTAACCGCTGAGGCCCAGTCGTCACTTAAAGTAATCATCCAACCCCAAAAATAGGCCGCAAAGCGGGGTTTGTCCGCGGTGCGGGGTTGGTTGATGACAGATATTCCTACTAAAAACCCCAAGATCAAATCTTCCCAGGCAAAACGCCGTCAGACGGGCAGTTATGCCGTGGTTCTGCGTATCCCATCTCGCCGCAAAATTATGATTGGTAAGTTGGGTCTGGTTGATTTTCCTAGGGGCCACTACATCTACTTTGGCAGTGCTTTGGGTGGACTGCACGCACGAGTGGCGCGTCACCTGAGCCAGGAAAAGAAACTCCATTGGCACGCCGACTATCTGAGCGCAGAAATCCCTTGGGAATACGCCTGGCAATTGGCCGACGGCCAGCGCTGGGAGTGTGAGTGGGCCCAGAGTGCGGCGGCCGTTGCGGAAGATTTTGATGGGGTGTCGCAACCTGCGCCGGGATTTGGCTCGTCGGACTGCGGGTGCCCGTCCCACCTGGTGCGTGTGAACAACGCCAAACAAGTTCGGGAAATTCTGAGTAGTTTGAGGCCCGCCCCGCGCCGGTTGAGGCTAAGATTCTAACCTTTTAGGATCTTTTAAGTGATTTACACTTGAGGGTTGACGGGTACCTACGGGCTTATACTATCATAGCGCCGACATCATCCCTGAATAGACGATTTACAATATCTAAAATCTCGATGGGTGCAGTTCCGGGCAAAGAGACCGCGCCCAAGACAGGGAGACCGGCCATGGAATTTGGACTATTCCTTGAGTTCCCGGTGCGGGAAGGCGGGACCGAGAAGGAGGCGTTTGACGATTCCTTCGTGCTAATAGACGAGGCTGAGCGACTTGGAGTGGACTCCCTCTGGTTGGCCGAATACCACTTTAGTCCCGGACGGGTGATGGCCTCTCCAATCACGATTTTGAGCAACGTCGCTGCCAGGACCGAGCGTATTCGCTTGGGCACCGCAGTAATCCTGCTACCTCTGGCAAATCCGGTGCGGGTGGCCGAGGAGATTGCGACCCTTGACCTGGTCAGCGGAGGCCGGGTGGAATTTGGAATAGGTCGTGGCACCTTTCCCAACGTCCACGAAGGTTTTAACTCCCCCTTTTCTGAAAGCCGGGGCCGGTTTGAAGAAAGCCTGGAGATTATACTCAAAGCTTGGACCAATGAGACTTTCTCCTTTGAGGGCGAGCACTACAATCTCAAGGATCTGACCGTAACTCCCAAGCCCTACCAGAAGCCTCATCCGCCAGTGAGAGTGGGCGTGACTTCCGCCGAGAGTTTCCCAGTCACAGGCCGCATGGGCTATGACATACTGATCAACCCTTCCCGTGTTTTCACGCTGGCGGGGCTAAAGCCTCAGATAGAGGAATACCATCAGGCTTGGAAACACGCTGGCCACAAAGGTAAGGGCAAGGTAGGACTGCGGGTGCCGGTCTATCTTTCTAACGACTCGCGAAAGGCCCACGACGAACCCATGGAAAGCGCCCTGTTTTCGATGGGTAGGCTATCGACCAGGGTGGCCAGCTACGCACAGTATGGCGGAACCACCGGAAACTGGGGCGAAGAGGCTGAGAATGTCAAAAACATGTCATATGACGACTGGCTAAGGGACAAGGTAGCCTACGGCACGCCTGAGGCAATTACCGATAAATTGGGGGCGCTGAGCGAAGAACTGGGCTTAGACCAGATAATGTTTGAGGTCAACTTCGGCAATAAAATTCCGCTGGAGAACCAAGTAAACAGCCTCCGACTGATGATGGAGAAGGTGGCCCCAAACCTGGGCTAGGGCACACGACTTAACATAAAATTGTGGCACCAAACTTGGCGTAATACACACGCGAATTAACTAGAGATAAAGGGTAGGTCAAATTTAGCTAAATTTGTGCTAGAATCTCGGCATATACGTCTGTACCGGTTCCATATAAACCTAAGCGAAATCTTAAAGAGGTGCTACAGGAAATGGTTCAAACAGAGCGCAAGACTAGATTCGAGGTAGGTCCCATAACGTTCATCGCCAGGCATGAACTGTGGGACGGCAACATTCAAGACCACGCCGACCAAGGTGTTTCGATTGTGGTCGTGGGTGAAGTCGGTGGCGAGGAGACAACTCTTCTCCGGTTCAATTGCTTTGACATCGAAAAAAGCTATATCTACGGTCCGGAAAATCCCGATCTGAAAGTCGATGGGCCAATGATGCTCGCCGGCCGGGCGATGACTCCTTCGGGCATTGGAAAATTGTATCGTATGGATCCAACAGCCGATGGCAATGCAATCGGTTGGACCATCAAGACCATGAGTAGCAAGCTTCCGGATATGCTCATTCGGGCAGGTTATCCGGAGATTGCTGAACAGGTGGACATGGAAGAATTGATGGATGTCCTTCCTGAGCTTGATGACTGTGCTAGAGAGCTTTTCGTCGCCAAACGAAATACTGTTAAACACAATCGAGGCACGGACATCTTCGAGGCCGGGAACATTCGTTTCGGGCTCGAGATGCGGAGGCTGCCAGTCGGTGACGGCGGATTGGCCATTCACGTATTGGCTGACTTAGCCGGTAGCACCGAGAAGTCGTTCATGGAAGAGACCGAAATCATGGCCTTCGACTGTTTCTGGGACGGCCCTCACTACCACTATGGTCCTAGGAACAAGAACCACCGGATTTATTTCGACAAGACTCTGGTTCAGGACTACCTAGGTTGGGTCTTGGACAAGTTCGACAACAAAAAGCTTGGAGCCATGATTGACCGTGCCGGATACCCCGGTGTTGCGGCCGATTTGGACCAAGACAAAATTGATGCTGTTCTCCCTGCGATGACCAAGAGAGCGCGAGAGATGCTCGCCATCGGAGAGGAATTGACGGGCCACCCAGGGTTGCCCGCGGAGGTTACTCCGAACCTAGTTTCGGGTTAATCTGAATAATTAGATTGCTCACACCTAAGTGAGATTTCTAACAAGGCAAACTAAAACGCGCCCCGATTAATCGGGGCGCGTTTTTTCTGTTTATTAGACTGCGAGGTGCCGTTAAGTTAGATAAAGGTACAGCACCAGGATGCCCGCTGGCAGGCCGACAATCACCAACGCGCAGCCCAGCTTGGTGACGCAGCCGATGATGGTGAGTGGAAGCCGAACTAGCTTCAGAACTATGCTAATCGGTAGGGTCACTAGTCCCATAAGCTTGAAAACCACTTAGGTGGTCGCCCACTGTACGCCGTTGAGCACCATCTTCTGGAACTCGGGCGACTGGAAGCTCTTCCCATCGTGGCCCAGCAGCAGGGAGAAAACCTTGCCCTGGCCGTAGGTGCGGGTCCAAGCGAGGGGGAAGGTTCCGGCGGGCATGTGGGTGTCCACTCGGTCCGCTCCCCAAGGCCAGGTGCCTTCTTCCGAAGTGCCTTCCAGGAAAATGTCGTTTCCGGACTTGTAATCGATGCCCATGTACAGTTCGTCGTCGGTGCTGAAGTCGGCGACTCCAGCCACGCCAGGATGGCTGGCGTTGGTGACGTTGACGGTGAAGTTCCCGTACGGGGGATGGAAACTGGTGCCGGTGACCCAACCGCCGCCGGTAATCTCGGCGAATTCGGGCCAATAGTCAGAGCCGCAGCCGGATATGTGCAGGCAAACAAAGCCCTTGCCGGATTTGACGTAGTTGATTATCCCGTTCTGCTCGGCCTCGGCCAGTTTCAATTCCTTGAATCCGGCGGCGTTCTCCCGGCGAGTGTTGAACACCAGAGCGTCGTAGGCGCTCATGCCAGCCGCGTCGGCCAGGACCGATGCGTCCTCGGTAGCTGTCACATCATGTCCCGCCGCCTTGAGGAAAGTCTCAAGAATGGGAGTGGACTCTTCGTAGGGGTGCCTTCCGCCGCTAATTACTAGCAGTTTCACTTCGGTTGCCTCCGATGGTTAAATTTCATTCGTGGTAATCCCGAAGCGGTATTATACGTCAAAGTAAAATGCGCGACCTGAATGGGCAGAAAATTGGTTGGAGGGCAAATGACCGGAATGAACGATGCACATCCTGGGGTAGTAGTGACCAGGCTGGAAGGACGGGGCCCGCTTAACCTAATGGGTCGGGAGAGCTTCGTGGCTTTGAAATTAGAATTGGATCGGTTGGAACAGGACAGGAGTGTCCGGGCGGTGATTCTCGCCGGTTCCGGAGACCGAGCGTTTTCCGCGGGGGTCGACCTGTATCAGATGAAGGACATGGACTCAGTGCAGGCTGAATCGTTCATCATCGCGTTGCACGGTCCGGCCCGAAAGCTGCTCACCATGGCCGTTCCCACCGTGGCTGCCATTAGAGGCCCGTGCTTGGGCGGGGCACTGGAACTGGTCTTGGCCTGCGACATACGCATCGCCACCGAGGACGCCGTGATGGGGCTGCCCGAGGTTCGCGTTGGCATACCGTCGGTAATCGAGGCTTCCTTGTTGCCGCCCACGATTGGGCTGGGCAGAGCTCGCCGTCTACTGCTTACGGGTGAGACAGTAACCGCATCAGAAGCCTTAGCTATGGGAATGGTCGACCGGGTGGTGCCAGTAGATTCGTTGATGAACGTGGCGCACGAGACAGCCAATCAGTTTCTAGGAATGAGCCGTGACGTGCTGGCGTCCCAAAAAGAAATTGTCGCCAAATGGCTGGAGTTGGGCGAAGAAGAATCGGCGGCGTACACCATCAAAGAATTCGCCCGCATCTTCACCACCCCGCATCCCCATGAGGGCATGTCGGCCTTTTTGGAGAGACGGGAGCCGGATTTTGGGGGCGGGTAGGCTGCCTTACCAGCTATGCCCTGGTTCCCTTTCCTGAAGGACTTCACCAAAGAGGGTGAGTACCTGGTTGACTTGCAGCACCACGACGGCGGTCTTTGCTTCGGGGTCGGTGATAAGGCCAGATTCGAAGAGGCGTTTGATGGAGTCTTCGTAGATTGGGCCTTCCCGGTGAACGCAGGCGGTGCAACGGAATTTCCAACCTAGCTCTTGTTCTGAGTGGCGAAAGAGCAGCACTACTTTGGGGTTTTCCTCGATATGCTCAAGGGGCGTGCGTCCGCTGCGGTCGCGGTAGACGAAGGAGCCTTCGTCTAAGGTCAAGACGGTCCCGATGTACCCAGAATTGGGTATCCCATCATGCGAAGCGGTGGTGACGATACTTGGGTTGCCGCTTTCTCTGGCGTTGTTCACCAAGTCGCGCATCTCGTTGGTCAACTTAATCAAAGTATCCCTCCCGTGTTCGAGGTTGAGTTTGGCATCATTGGGACAGTTTCCAGTGGTAAAGAACGATTGCCACCGATGTTGCCAGGTTCAGGCTGGATACCCCGTTCTCCATGGGGATGGATACCCGGTGGTCGGCGGCGTCCAATAACTCTTGGCTGAGTCCTTGCCGCTCGGTGCCAAAGGCCAGCAGCGCCCGGTCGGGAATCTGAAAGTCCGGCAGCGTATCACCACCCAAATCGACGGCCACCAAAGGGCGGTCGCACTTCGGTAGAGTCTCCAATCTGGCCACTGGCATGGCGAACTGTAGTCCCACTCCGCTGGTCAAGGCGGCGGGCTTCCAGGGGTCGAGGTTCCCGGTGTTCACCACTCCGGCGGCCCCGGCAGCGGCGGCGGCTCGAACCGCTGCGCCAACGTTAAACAGGTTCCTGGGGTTTTCCAACAAGACCACCGGCACGGGGGCCGGGTCGGCGAGTAGAGCAGCCAGGTCAATGACCGGACGCCGGGCGATGGCCATCACGCCGGTCGGTGGTCTTACGGGAGCCAACTTCTTGAAAACGTCTTCGGGGATTGCGGTGACCAGGTTCTTGAACTTGCTGGTGATGTCCGGTGCGTACTCGGACTGCAACGCCGTCAGTTCATCCAGGTTGGGACTGACGACCTCCAGCAGTTCCGCGCCGAACCTGATGGCGTGTTTCAGGGGATGGAATCCCTCAATCACCACCAGCGAGCTGTCGTTGCGGGCGTTGTAGAACCGGTCGTGAAGTGTCTTCTCAGCCATGACGCCCATTATCGCAGATAGCGACAAGACGTTCCTGAGGGAAAAGTTGGTAGAATCAGAGCTTGAGCCGCCTGCGGCCAAACCTGTATTCCAAACCGGTATTAGTGTAAGGGGATTGGGGGATTGGATGGAACTCGAAGTCGGCCAGAAGGCCACCCGCAGCAGCACCCTGACCTTTGACAACGTCAAGACCTACGCCGAGATAACCGGCGACTACAATCCCCTGCATTTCGATGAGGTATTCGCCGCAAAGACCAAGTTCAAGGAATTGGTGGTGCAGGGAGGGCTGACCTCGGGGATACTGAACGCCCTGGTGGCCATGGACATGCCTGGCCCAGGCACAGTGTTTATGAGCCAGAACTTTAACTACACAGCGCCGGTGTTCATTGGCGACACCATCACCGCCGAGGCTGAAGTACTGGAAATCCACGCCACCAAGCCAGTAACCAAGCTCAAGATGACCATCACTCGCCAGACCGGAGAGACCGTGTTGGAAGGCGAGGCTTGGTGCTACACGTTCACTCCCGAAGCCATGCCAGAGAGCTAATCTGTTGGAGTAACGACTGCTTGGCTGGTCACGGGGACCAATCTGTCAAAGGCCAGCGTTACCAGCAGTCTTTGATGAACTTCCAGATAGCCGACATATTGCTGGCGAACCAACTTCCCAGGTCGCCCAGAGTGGAGCCAACTGGATAGGTCTCGAAATCTGTCCACCAGGGGTTCCAAGTGTTTACCCAGTTCAGGAATTTCTTGATTAAGTTCCAAATCTCGGCGATGAGGGCAAAAATGAAACCGATGATACCAATAAGTAAGGTGCCTATCCCGCCCAACAACCCAAAGACCAGCGCGAGAACGCATTGGAAGAGTGAGACCAACATCGGACCAACCTCCTCTCGGCTCTGAGGCCAATGAAACGGTTCGGCGGGCTTTCATAAGCGCCGCTCGCAATCTCCTGCTAATTTGCTACCTAAATATGCGTTGTCATCAAAGAATATATTAACATTGCCGACTACATCTTGGTGCCGTCTCGCAACCGTGGCGCTCTTCTGCGGAGCGACGCCGGGGAAGCGTGTGTTGGCGACGGACTAGGGTAAAGGCTAGAGACAGGCGTCACGGACGGCTTGGGATACTGCGGCTAGCCGGGCGTTATTGGTAATGTTGCCCCGGAAGCCGTTGGTGATGTAGCCCACGGCCAGGCCCGAATCAAAGTCGGCCCAGCCAATTGACGTGCCTGCGCCGCCGTGTCCAAAGGTCTTTAACGGGTCTCCGGCGGACTTGCCCATGCGTTCGTCAGCCAGGGCCAGACCTAGGGAGCGTTGGGCGAAAGCGCCGGTCGACTTGTCGACTCCTTCCACCTGAAACGCGACCGCTTCGTCCACCGTCGCCGATTGAATCACCGTGGCGTTATCCAACGTGCCCTTACGCTCCATCATGGCGTAGAACCGGGCCAGGTCTCCTGCGGTGGCGACTCCGCCCGCACCGGGCACAATTGACCGGAGCACCGACGACTGGCTGAATATCGCGCTATAGCCGCTGGGGTCGGCGTCGTCTTCCATCTTGTGCATGTGCGACACCTGGCCTTCCAAACTCGATGGCAGGCCCACGTAGGTTGTGCTCATACCCAGTGGTGCGGCCAGTTCTTCGGCAATGAACTTGTCGAAGCTGCGACCGTCGACCCGCCGGACCAACTCGGCAATAACCCAGCCATAGTTGATGGGATGGTAGGCCAGGGTTTCGCCGGGTGTGTAGATGGCGGGGGCTTGTTCCATGGCCTGGGTCACCTTGCTCCAGTCGGGCCAGTCCGTCGGTGGCAAAGACTTTGGAGTCTCGGGGAACCCGCCCCGGTGGGTCAGAATGTGGCCGATGGTGACGGTCTCTTTGCCGTTCTGGGCGAACTTAGGCCAATAGGTGGCTACCGTGTCGTCCCAGGCAATCTTTCCCCGCTCCTTGAGTATGTAGAGACAGGAGGCGGTTAGCGGCTTGGTGGACGACATCAATACGAACATGGTTTCGGCGGTTACGGGTTGATTGGACTCGGTCCTGGCGATGCCGCCGTGGATGTCCAACACCAGGTTCCCGTAGCGGTATACCGCGAGTCCGGCTCCCGGATGGAGACCTTCATCGATTTGACGGTGGAATAGTTGCTTTACCTGTTCCAGCTTTTGGCTGTCCATCGCCACTGCGTCGGGCGCGGTTAGTGTCGCCATGGGATAACCTCCGTCGTCGCTTTGTTGTAGGGCTTAGAGTTTCTTGACTGTGTCTCCGGCCTTTATCTCACCGCTCTGTATCACCTTGGCGCAGATGCCCCGTAGCTGTAGTTCTTTGCCGATGGGGGAGCTGATGAGCTTTAGCGCGTCGACGCCGAACCGGGCCGCGAATTTCTTGCAGCCGGTGTGGGGTTGGTCGGTGACCACCAGCATGGCCGAGCCGATGGCCAGCTTGGTGCCAGCGGGCACGTTCGTGGCGCTGAGGTCCAAGTCCACGAACAACTGGTCGCCAGCCAATTGCCAGCGTCCTTTGTCCTGGGCCACCAGGGCGGCGACTCGGGAGTTCATGATGTTGATTTGCATGTCGGGATGGGGCTTGCCGTTGCCAGCGCGGGAGCTGGGCCGGTCCTGCCAAGTGTCGCCCACCAGACCGATTCCCACGTCGAGATTGCCCTGCTCAAAAACCTCACGGGCATCCTCTTCGGGGCGGCTGACAATCATGTCCAGCACGCCCTGTTCCTTGGGCGAATTGCGTATCTCATCAAGACCCGCTTCCAAGTCGGCCAGGGCCAGGTGTTTTATTTCAGCTTGCATGTTCTGTCTCCACCGTAACTTCAGTTAAAGGATTGGGGTAGTTTAGCATGGGTGTGCTGCGCCTATTCTCATCCAAATCAAAGAACTGCTTCCAAGTCCGCCTTCAGCTTTTCCACCGTCTCGAAGACCAGCGCGTTGATTCCCAGCAGCCGGGCCGATTCGACGTTATCCGGTCGGTCGTCGATGAAGATGCAGGCTTCTGGGGCGGTTTGGAGTCCGTCCAACAGGTGGCGGAAGTAGGCGGGGTCAGGTTTTAGCAAGCCCATTTCGTAGGAGAGGTAGAAGTGGTCGAAGGCTTGTAGGACGCCGAAGTTATCTTGGCAATAGGCGAAGTGGGTGGGCTCGGTATTGGAGGCGATTACCAGGGGATGGCCGGTGCCCAACTCGTCCACTAGGGGCGGGATTTCCACATTCTCGCTGAGCAGGCTATTCCATATTTCGACGAACTCACCAAATGGCAGGTCAACGTGAATCTTGGCGCAGAGGGCCTGGTGGAATTCCTGGGGAGTTAGCTGGCCTAGCATGGATGACTCGACGATGGGGCCGTTTTGAACTTCTCTCCGAACGTCGGCGTCGCTTAAATCAGAGAGCGCGGTTAGAGGCTCACAAATATTTTCCCAGTTCAGGTGGACTAGGACGCCGCCAATGTCGAAAATTATTGTCTTGGCCATTTACCTCTCCGTTCGTGACGCCTTATTTTAGCAGCCAGTAGCGGAACGAGAGGCGGCCAGGAACGGCTATCCCAACGGGCGCAGGAGTTTAACGGGCCTAGTTGGCCGGAAGCTGAAGAAGAAGAATATGGCGCTGGCAGCGTACATGAACAAGAAGACGATTAGGCCGGTCCGGTAGGAATCGGTATGGTCGAATATCCAGCCCAAGAACAGGGGCGAGGACAGCATCCCAATGCTGTAGGCGGCGGTGATGATACCAATGATGGTGGCGAAGTTGCGTCGTCCGTAATATTGCCCCATCAGCACCCAGTTGAGGGTGGTGGCCCCTTCCAGCAGCGCAATTCCGGCAACGAAGGTGTAGACCGACCAACGGGCATCGACGAATATCAGGGTGAACACTCCCATTGTCCCGAAGGCCATGCCTAGACATAGGATGTAGCGGGTCGGGATGCCGGGGTTGTAGAGCCCAAAGAACAGCCGCGCCGGGATGGCAATGAAGAATAATACGCCGAGGGCGTCGGCCCCAGACTGTTCGCTCAGACCCTTCCAGACCATGATGGGGATGGCATGAACTAATAACCCGCTGGTTACCGAGATGCGCAGCGAGCTGGCGATTAGCATCAGCCAGAAAGTAACCGTCTTCATTGCCTCTTTGACGCCAAAGTCGTTATCGGATACCCGGCCTCTGGAGGTCGCTGTCGGCTGGTCGGGAGCCTCGGGAGATTCGTCGATATTGATGCCCACGCTCTCGGGGGAACGTTTGATGAAGAACGAGGTCGGTATGGCCAGCACCACCACAAAGATGCCGGCATACAGTAAGACCGATCGCCAGCCGAAGGCATCGATTCCCCGCGACAACACCGGCACCATAACAGCGCCGCCGATGGTGTAGGAGGTGATAATCAGGGTCATGGCGATGGCTTTACGCTTGATGAACCACCGGTTGGTGACCGCCAGGAACGTTTGGCCGAAGCTGGTGTTGTTCCCCACTGCCACCATGCCGATGAACACGGTCAGGAATATCCAATAGGTATCCACCACCGACAGGATGGCCAGGCCGCCCCCGACCATCAACGCTCCGAAGATGATAATGGGCCTGGAGTCGAACTTGTCCACAATCCAGCCGGTGATTGGCCCGGCGATTCCGGCCTCGCCGCGGGATAGGGCGAAGATTAATGAGGTCGATGCGGCGCTCAGTTGCATGTCCCTTTGGATATGCAGGAAGAAGACGGGGAAGCCGTAGACGAAAATGCTGCCCGCAAAGACGGCCAAGAAAGAACAAGCGCCCACCACTTTCCAGCCGGGGTAGGCGAGGGTCTCTTTTATTCGGGCAGGGTATGAGGCGTTGGCTTTGATGGCCGTGTTCTCCACAGATTAGGCAATTTACGCGACCATTAATGTACCACGGCGAGAGATAACAACCCAATATTAATATCTAGATAATTGATATTGGTTAATTGTTTCCAGGCAATCCGGTTAGAACTAATGCTAGGCGTTTGGTAGCATCGATATATGGAATATAGGAAAATATTCTGCGGCTTTATTATTCCCGCTACTCTTTTGATTCTTGCTGCCTGCCAAGGGACGGCCACGCTTCCGGTTATTCCAACTTCGGTACCGGCGCCAACTAACACGCCCGTCCTACTTACGCTGGCAGACCAAGCTCCAGACTTAAGCCGCAGCGCCGAGCCAGAGTCGTCGCCCCAACCAACACCGATAGTTCAGGTCAGCGATACGCCGGCGCCGACAGTGAAGCCAACCGCCACTCAAAGGCCGCTGGGAGCGCCGGAGAGCATGAGCAATAATGACTCTGGAGGGACCGGTCAAGCTGCTAGCGCATCGACAACCGGAGCCAACGTGATTTGGTTGGCCGACAGAGGAACGTGGGCTGCCAACGGCACGGCGCCAAGTTGCCCGGAACCATTTGTTTTGCAGACGCCGGTGGATATGAGCAAGGTAACGGGGGCGTTATGGCCCGGCCAAGCGCGCGGCAACGATTATAAAGGCCATGGCGGGTTTAGCTTTAATGAGAAAGACACTGAAAGCGTCATCGTAACCGCTCCAATCGGCTCCCACCTGGTGCAAGCGGCCAAATATCTAGAGAGCGACCAAGAACAGATTCTGCTGTTTTTCTCGGTGCCATGCGGATATTCCTATCGATTCGACCATGTGCGGGGGCTATCGCCAAAGGTTGAAGAAGCGCTGCAAGCCATACCGACGGCCACCGCCGGTGACAGCAGAACAACCGTTATCAGTCCGCCGCTATGGGTCGAACAGGGAGAAGTCGTCGCAACCTCGGTTGGCCTGCCCAACTTTAATATCTTTGTCGACTTCGGCTTGTACGACGTGCGAAAGCCAAACAACGTCACGCCAAACCCTGCTTGGGCGGACCTATTCGCCAAAGACGTAGAGTTCGGCCAGTACGGCGTCTGTTTCTTCGACTACCTGCCCGGATCCGACGGCGCTACTATGCGCTCCTTCCCCACCGGCATTGAGGGACCAACCAGCGATTACTGCTAGCAAGGAATTAGGGTTACAGAGACAGGGGAATGAGCAACTTCATCATCATGAATTGCAGCCTGGGGCATATTTGGATAGTTCCAATCAACGGCACAAGCCGCGTCGTCTTCCCGAACGGCTGCCGTAAGTGCATAAAGGTTCCCAATCCGCTAATCACGGCCACCGTGGAATTCAGAGACAATGGCGCGCCGTCGGTTGTGATTGATAAGCAATAATCCAGCACGGCCCAGACACCAAAAAGCCCTCGCTAACCAGCGAGGGCTTTTTGGTGCTTCGTAAACACTGGTGGGGACCGTTTCTGGTTACCTACATGGTTCTTGCCAGGCGTCTAGGTTTAGGTTCTTCTTCATGGAGTTGAAGCCTAGGGCCTTGGCTTGGGTGCAGAATTGGCTGGTTTCTTGGCTGTACTCGACGTTGAAAACGGCTTTGCCAGCTTCGATAAAGGGCAGCAGGGTTTCGCATTCTTGGAACTCGAAGCATTCCTCGTTCTGAGCCCAATCGAAGTAGGGCAATAAATCGGGTATCTGGTCCATGTCGTTCTTGAGGCCAATGGAAAGTCCGCGCCCGTGGGCGGTCTCGGCCAGCCAGATGTTGTAGCCAATCTGGTCGTCATAGGTCAGGGGAAACCCGGTGCCGTTCAGAAAGCCGTCCACGTTATCGGGCTCAATGCCGTCGAACCCTTTGGCCAGGCAAGCGTCCATCCGCGTTTCCATGATCGGGCCAAGTACGTCAATACGCCGGATGTCGAGCCAGCGTTCGCCTTCCCAGTCGTCGAGATTGGAGCCGATGACCGAATCTGGGAACCGGCCGGCATCGGGCCGCCAGTTTTCCCATCCACCGGCATTGACATAACAAATCGCAATGCGGCCCTCGGCATGCAGCGCGGCCACGGTGGCGGCATCGTTGTCGAACAGGTCGATGTCGTACATCTCAGCAGCCACAGAGTGGTCAATGGGCAGGTCGTTAAGCTGCCACTGCCAGCTGGTGCTGGGGGCTGGTTGCCAGACCCCGCCGACTTGGAAATCGGGCGGGGCGGTGGTCGTAAAGGGAGTCGATGTGCCGATGTTAGTGGTGGGCGTGGCTGCGGTGGGTTCGGACTGGGCGCACCCCAGCATAAGCAGGGTGGCGAGAACCAGTACCCAAGGCCCCAAGTTCAAGTTTGGCATACCGGGAATTATACCGGCGCCTGCCTGCGTTTGCCTGCGATCTGTTACTTAGCCCATGGGGTTGGCGTCGGGGAATTCCAGGAGGAATTGGCCGTAATTCTCGTAGGCGCGGTCGCTAACCATCTGATGCTGGGCGGAAGCGTGGACGTCGCGCAGGCATTTCTGCAAAACGTGGTCGCTGAACATGGCAGTTGCGCCGCCGAAACGGAACGCCTGGGAAACCACCACGGAGGCCTCTTCGGTGGCGAAGGTACTCGACGCCCGCATCTTGGCCAGCAACGGCAGCGACGGAGTTATGCCGTCGCAGACCGAGTCCCATGCTTCTTCGATAATTTCTAGGACCACGGCTTTGGCCCCGCGCAGCCGAATGTCAGACTCGCCCAGGAACCATTGGAACGATCCCCGGTCGGCGATTAATGCGGAGGTGCCTCGGTAACCCCGTTTCTTGGTTTGGGCCAGTTCGGTCACCGTCTCCAGCGCCTGGCGTCCAATTCCCAGGGCGACTCCGCAGTGGCCGGTGGTCTGCATGCCGGGTCGGCCCAGGAGGTGGTTTGGTCCGCCGCGTTTGGGTTTGGCTTCTTCGCCGCCCCAGGTGAACCGCTGGGGCACAAAAAGGTCGGATACGGAGAAGTCGCAACTGCCGGTGCCGCGCAGACCCACCACCTGCCAGTTGTCATAGACTTTGACATCGGACCGGGGCACTACGATTCGGATTTGTTCGGGCGGGGTCAGGTCCTTGCCGCTGGCGTCCACCACCATTGCCCCGGCGGCAACCCATTCCGCATGCGGAATGCCGCTGCCGTAGGACCATCGTCCGGTGACGCGGTAGCCGCCTTCGACGGGCAGGGCTTTCCCGCTGGGGGCCGCTGCCCCGGCGGCCTTGGGGGGCTTGCCGCCGACGTAAATTTCGTCGATGGCCTCGTCGGAAAGAAAGGCCGACAGGTTGGCCAGGGTTCCCGAGCCAATCATCACGCACCAGCCGGTCGACGCGTCGATGGCGCTGGCGGCTTCGATTACGTCGAGCTGGGTCATGGAGTCGGCTTCTGCCCCGCCCAATACCCTGGCTGACTTAAAGGAAAACAGACCGGCTTCGTAGATGGCGTCCACCGTGGCCCGGGGCATGGTGCCCTTGGCCTCGGACTCTTCGACGCCGGCCAAGATGACATCGCGCAGGCTTTCTACTGTGTCCAGCAACGCTTGCCGTTTAGCCTTCGGTTCCTCAGGAAATTGGGCTACCATTGCGGGCCTCCCTCGGCGGTGATACCTCGACGATGTTGCATGGTCGAGGCCAATTGGTTCGTTCGTAAACACGGGGCATTAATTAGCCACCGTAGCGGAGGAAGAATATCAGGTTTTGCGGGTGGTTAGCCAGGGTGGTGCCTGGGTGGTGGTAACACAAGGCACGAAGGGAAGGGCTTGCTGCCACCAACCACTTTGGAATCGAAGATGGCGCATTATACAATAGTGGTTAGTTATACGATGGTACGCTGCGATTTGACTAACAAATTCGTAAGATAGTTTGAATACGATTATTGAGCGGTATAAACCTCATGCCTGAACCACATATGTTTGAAGCCGGACAAAGAGTACGTGTCAACGAAGAGGATGCCCCCCACACACACGTTGGCAAAATAGGAGTTATTCAACGGCCACATCCTGGTAATGATGGTGAACCCGCATGGGAATTGAAAATCGATAGGATTCCAGAAACAATTTCGTTTCCCCAGAAATTCTTAACGCCAGTCGTACCTCGACCATCAACATTGTTGGCTAATGACCTATTCTTACCCTGGGATTTAAATCCGCCGGGCAGAAGGCTTAGGGCATACACAGAAGACAGAGAATTAGCTGGCCAAGTAATGGAGAGACTCCTATTCTATGACCGAGTCGTCGTGCCAACGGTTGATTTCTCGATTGTCGTTCCTTTAGTCCATTGGATTGGAATCCCGATTCTGAGGGAATTGCTTGAATCCGATGCTCTTAGCTTCGTTAGATTCAAAGGTACTCTAGGATATGCGGGCAACGGCAGAGGGTTGGTTCTTTTTGAGCTGCATCCAGGAGAGCATCCGGGAGAGAATCTGGATAAGGAGCAATGGTGGCAAAGGGTCGCTACATGCTCACCCGAAGAAGCAGTCATTTTGCAGCTTCGAAATCGGCTAGCTGGTTTGCCAGATCAAGCGGTTGAGATATTTGGAAAGTTCGTGGAAATATGCACAGTTGATACTGCTTTGCCACAATTCACACAGAAAGTCGAAGAGGAGACGTATCGGGATATTTTGGGTAGTGACACTTTGGCGGCATCTTTTTCAATCGGAAATACCAACTTGAAAACCCTAGAAAATTTGGCGCCTGACGAAGTGAGGGTATTTTCGTCTCTGGCGGAACCTGCAGTAGGCGGGAGTGAAATAAACATTTCGCTCCGGCTCGCGATGTTGAATTTGGAAGCATATCTTTCTGAAGAGGCAGGGGCCCGAGATATGGCAACGGACCATGGTTTCGGCCGGTTATTAGACGCCAAAGTTGAGCGATTCACTGGAGGAGAAACCGCCCAGAAAGCTTTCTCACACTTAACGACTATAGAAAAACTTCCGGATATTGCTCGTTCAATCTCTTCTGGAGAGATTCATTTGAGTGCAGCTTGGGAATTCAGAAACACTAGAGTCGCAGTCCAGTTCCGTGAATGGTTCGATAAATTTGGTCCGTCGAACCCACTTGAATTGGAGCAAGAGTATATAAGTTCGTTGAGAGCGTCCGGATTTGCAAGCAGCGGGAGGACCAAAGCATTGAGAATGATTGTTGTTACCGGTGTGGGACTCCTGGCCGCGCCATTGACCTTCGGGCTTTCGGCATTTGCATCGTTAGGACTAAACGCGGCTGACAATTACCTTATCGACAAAATAAAAAAAGGATTCAACCCCAGGTATTTTATCGACACGTTGCGACATAGTCTTTTTAAAGAATGACTGCAAAAATTGCGGCGATACGCATTGAATCTGACATATGAGGTAAATACATGCCACCAAGGAACCCTCCATGGTCAAGGGATGAGTTAATCCTAACTCTCAATACGTACTTCGAACAGCGACCCTCGGATATCGCTGCGAATCACGCTAGCGTCATGTCACTTAGTGAAGAGCTGAATAGATTGCCCGGTCATGTAATACGCCCAGATGCCCAACGGTTTCGGAACCCAAACGGCGTTTACATGAAGTTGTCCAATTTCCTTCGGTTCGACGATTCCTACGCTGGTTCGGGACTCACTCACGGAGGCAAGCTAGAGGAAGAGGTATGGAGGGACTTCGCCACAGACCGTGACCGTCTCCGACGTGTCGCAGATGCAATCCGGGCTGTGTCCGCAGAACCTGTTGAGGCTACGGGAGCAATCTTATCAATCGACGATGAATTCGAGGCCCCCGAAGGGAGCATCCTAGTCGGGTACCATCGCTATCGAGAACGAAATGCAAGTCTCTCCAGGAAAAAGAAAGCCTCAGTCCTCAGCAAAACAGGAACGCTTGCTTGTGAAGTATGCGGGTTTGTTTTTAAGGAGAAATATGGGCTGCTCGGCCAGGACATCATCGACTGCCACCACATTGTGCCTCTGGCGCAATTGAGACCTGAGAAGACCACTAAGCTGTCTGATCTTTCTTTGGTTTGCCCGAACTGTCATCGGATGTTGCACAAGGGAAAAGATGCACCCACGCTCGAAGCCTTACGCGACATCATTAATTCGGATTAAATGCCGGTGGAATTTTAGACATGAACCTTTTGCAATGAGCCACCAAAGTATTCGGTGCCGCTAGGCCGCTCGTCATGAAGATTGCAGGTCGGAAGTCCGTGCCTCCGGCCCGAACCGTTGAATGCCCCAATCTTTCACCCACCCCCACCCCCGCTCCGCTTGACGACTGATTCTGGGCCGACTACGCTCGTTGGCATATATTTGTCGTGCGCTACCTGATTGTTGTGCTTTAACCGAGAGGAGAAATAGCATGAAGTTTCAAATCATGTCCCCGGCTGCGGACAGAGTTGATTTCAAGGTCCCTCCCGCCCCTCGCCTGGGCGGTCTTGAGGGCAAGACCATTGGCCTCTACAACAACATGACCGGTGGCGCTGATATTGCCGTTGACCGGGTGGCGCATCACATTAGCAAGCGGTTTCCCAGCGTAAAGTTCCAGCGGTACGGCGGCGACCTCCGGCCTGGCCGTCCGTCCCTCAGTCGCGGGAATCATATTGACGACGAAGAAGCGGCCCGAATAGCCACCGAGGTGGACGCCATGATTGGGGCAACCGCCCATTGAGGGGGTTGTACGTCGTGGCTTGCCCATGACATGGTCGCCGTTGAAAAGGCTGGCATCCCCGCCGTAGCCATCGCCGCCAGAAGCTTTGCCAGGGCGTGGCAGTCCTGCGTGGACGGCTGGGGCCAGCCCAACGCATCATTCGTCACCATCCCCCACGCCACCACCGGCCAGCAGGCCGACTTCATCCACCGGATGGTGGACGAGCAGATTGACGACATTATCCGCTGCCTCACCACCATTCCCGCCTCCGCCGGGGCGACCAGAGGCGCTAGAAACGGCAGCCAGACCACCGAGACATTCACCATCGAGATGGACGAGACGCCCGAGGGCATGAACGCGGTGAACCGCTTTCTGGCGGAAAGGGACTGGAGCGACGGCATCCCCGTCATTCCGCCGACCCCGGCTGCCGTCGAGCAAATGCTGAAGGGCACCAAGCGAGCCCCCCAAGACGTGCTGATGGTAATGGAGCCCGGCTTTGGGCTGGCCACGGTCGAAAAAATTGCCATCAACGCCGTCATGGCGGGCTGTCGCCCCGAGCAATTCCCGGTTCTGCTGGCCGCCATCGACTGCCTGGCCCAACCGGAAATGAACCACCGAGACATGCAGGTTTCCGGTCACACCGAAGCCCCCATAATCCTGGTCAACGGCCCCATCGCCAAGAAGGCGGGCATCAACTTTGGCACCACCGCCATGGGCCCCGGCGTCATCAATAGCGCCAACACCGCCATTGGCCGCGCGCTGCGCCTCTGCCTAATCAACATCGGCTATTGCAACGCTGGCGCGGGCGACCCCAATTTCGTCGGTCTGCCAACTAAGTTCGGCATGTGCATCGCCGAGAATGAAGAAGTCAGTCCTTGGCAGCCCTACCACATGGACCGAGGGTTCAAGCGGGAAGAAAGCGCGGTGACCGTGGTGACGGTGACCGGCCCGACGACCATAATCGACCCCCGGTCCAAGACCCATGAGGACACCCTGAACAACATCGCCTCGATGATGTTCTACCCGAACGCTGGGGCTGGCGGCTGGCTGAAGGGTTGGCAATCGGCCCAGGTCGGCCACACCAACAAGCGGGTGCCGTACCAGGGGCCATATCATCCGATAATTCTCAGTCCATCCCGGGCGGTCATCATGGCCGAGGCTGGGATGAGCAAGCAGGACGCCCAGGCCTGGCTGCACCAGAACTGCCGCATCTCTCTAAAAGCAGCCATCGGAGCGGCGGGCGTGCCCACTGATGCCAATGGCAAATGGCTGCATCACCCCGAGTTGCAGCATCTGGCCGACGACCCGGAGGCGACCATTCCGGCCCTGGAAAGTCCCGAACAGTTCTTGCTGTTCGTCACCGGCGGCTCGACCCATTACGCCAACTTCTTCTATGGGACCTATGGCATCGCCACGTCGCCCGTGGAAGATGTTTAGTAAATATGTTTAAGACTAGAAAATTTGAGGGAGTACATGTCGCTGCCGAGTAAGTTTCCCGAGCAATGGGACAAGCAAGCAGACGTAGTAATCGTTGGCTTTGGGGGCGCCGGAGCCACCGCAGCCATCACCGCCCAGGAAGCCGGGGCCACTGTGTTGATTCTGGAAAAAGCTCCCCAGGGGCAAGAAGGGGGCAACACCAGGGTTGCGGGCCAGGGCTATCTGAACGCCACGCCCGTTAATGAGGCAATCGACTATTTCAACGCTCTGTGTGGCCCATACACGGTCTCCCAGGAAGTAGTTCGTGCCTGGGCAGACGAAATCGGCCAGAACAACGATTGGCTAAAGAGCATCGGCGGCGACCCCCAAGAACACCAGCATCCGCCAGCGGGTATCGAGTTCCCAGAGTTTCCTGGCAGCGAGAGCACCCACAAGTTCCACGAAGGCCCGGTCGTTGGCTATTCCAACACTTGGAAACTGTTCGAGCGCGTGGTCAACGAAAGGGAGATTGAAGTCCTGTACGAGGCCCCGGCAGTGGGACTCATTCAGCGCGATGGCACCGGGGAGATTGTCGGCGTCAGAGCGGAACAGGGCGGCAGACCGGTCTACGTGAAAGCCAACCGGGCCGTCATCTTGACCTGCGGCGGCTTCGAGAACAACCAGGAGATGATTAGGAATTATCTGCCGGGACTGCCCTACTGCTACACCTCGGGTTCGCCGTACAACGAGGGCGATGGCGTGCGCATGGCCATGGAAGTTGGAGCAGACCTGTGGCACATGAACAACTTCGCCGGTCCTTCAATGGCCTTGAAGGTGCCCGAGTACCGCACCACATTCTCGATGATCGCTCTGCACTTCGCCAAGGAAATGCCCGGCGGCATGATTGTAGTCGGACCGGACGCCACCAGATTTGCCGACGAGAAGCGCAAAACTTCCCACGGGAAAGTTTATGAGTCGGGGCGGTGGGGCGCGTTATCTACCCCCTGCCCGATGCACATGATCGTCGATCACACATTGTTTTCATCAGGCCCGCTGTACGACAAGGAACCCAGAAGCGGCTGGAACACGATGGTCGATCGGTACGATTGGAGCGAGGACAACAATGCGGAGTTGACCAAAGGTTGGATTAAGAAAGCCGACACCATCGCAGGGTTGGCTCCAGCCATCGGGTTGGACGCAGCCACGTTGGAAAGAACGGTCAGCAGATGGAACGAGCATTGCGCAAAAGCAGACGACCTTGATTTTGGCCGAACTCTAATGCTGCAGCCGGTAGTCAAAGCTCCCTTCTACGCGCTGGAGCTATCGCCGTCAATGCTCAACACCCAGGGTGGCCCCAGGCGCAACGGGAAAAGTCAGGTTGTGCGCCCCGACGGCAGTCCCCTGCCCAGGCTTTACAGCGCCGGTGAACTGGGGTCGATGTACAGCTACCTTTACCAGGGTACGGGCAACATCGGAGAATGCCTGGCCTTTGGCCGAATCTCAGGCCGCAACGCAGCAGCCGAGCAACCCTGGGGCTAAAACGACTGGTACAAGCTCCAAATACAAATTTGGGGATATAGGCGAGTGTTAGCATTCGCCCATTGCCTGCCGCCACTGAATCTTTGCGGACCACTTTCCATTAAATTGGAACGCTCGGTAACCTGGAACGCCCGGTAATCTGGAACGCCCGGTAATCTGGAACGCCCGGTTAGAGTTGATTGTCGAAATTTACCGCCACCGTGATTCGGGTAGGCTACCCCCTCTCCGTATTTCGATACCGAAATTTCTCTTTCGCGTGGGGATCCACCTCTTTGGTGACCATGGGCACCCAGATGGAGGCGGTGGTTCTGGGGTGGTTCATCCTCACTCTGACCGACTCGCCGTTCCTGGTGGGAGCAATCTCGGCGGCCCGGATGTCGCTAAATATCATGGCACTCTTTGCTGGAGCGGTCGCTGACCGGGTCCCCCGGCACCGAATTCTAGCCACCGTAGAGTTCATGATGGCCGCCTTCGCCGTGTTGATGCTCGTATTGATTCTGAGCGGCCAACTCGAAACGTGGCACATCTTCATGGTTGCCGTAGTTGCTGGAATGGTACGGGTTTTTCAGATGCCTGCAGCCCAATCGCTGGTTGCCGACACCCTGCCTCAAGACCGCATCGGCAACGGCGCCGCGTTCAACAACTTGGGAAGAAATATCGCCATGTTGATTGGGCCATTGGTCGGCGGAATCCTGTTTAACAGCTTCGGTGCAAAAGGCGCATATATCGCGATTGCAACGTTGTATTTTTTGAGTGGCTGGGTCGCTCTCTACATTCGATCATCGGGCATTCAGATATCGGGCAGCGGCATCCGCCGGGAACCGGAATCGGTGATCCGCTCGATGGTCGCAGGACTGAAATACGTCAAAGGTCAGCAGGTGCTCTGGGGAACCTTGGTGTTGGCCTTAGTTATCGAGTCCTCCGGGTGGACCTTCCATACAACCCTGATGCCCATATTTGCCCGAGACGTATTGGACGTCGATTCCACCGGGTTGGGGTTCTTGCTGTTTGCCTTTGGCATCGGGGCGGTTGCCGCGTCCCTCGGTTGGGCCATGCTTGGGAACCAGCGGGGTGTCGGGAAATTAATGATTGCTTCGGTGGTTTTTTGGCACGCCAGCATTTTGCTCTTTGCCACCTCCCATTCCTTTTACCTATCCATGGCGATTCTTACGCTGACGGGGGCGGGCTTCGCCTCCACGCAAGTTTTCCTGCTATCGGCGTTGCTGGGTAACGCACAGCCTGAATTCCGGGGCCGGGTCATTAGCCTGCGTTCCCTGGCGATTTATGCTTTTGCTCTAGGCAGCATGTCATCCGGGTTCATGGCTGGCCTTTGGAGCGCGCCGATGGCGGCAAACATCGTCGGAACAATGGGTATTGTCCTAGTGCTATTGTTGGCCGTTTTGGCTCCCAAGCTACGGAGGCTTTAGCTGGGGTACGAGCCTGTAACGGCTACAGGGCTCGACTTCATAGGGATATAAAAGGGACAAATCTCTGGCTGAAACGCAGCGGCGGAGCAGCCCTGGGATTAATAGGCCGCTTTGCGCATAGATCCCGAATCCTGAATTAACCTACCTGGGGTGGCTAAAATTCAGGGGAATGGTCACGTAGGGGCGGGTTTCCAAACCCGCCCTGGCATTCGTAAACCATGCTTGCGCCCGCCTGAATCTTCGTTGGCTAAGCTTCCTTACCTTAGTGGTCTCTTCGTGTCGACAACCATCTTGGCGCAGTAAAAGGGCAGGTTTCAAACCTGCCCCTACGGCGTTGGCGGATTTCGCACACGATGAGGAATATCCCGAAAACTACCTAAGAAGGTAGTCATTCGCCTAGCGCATTCCCACCACTCGCACTCGGTGGTTGATGCCGTCGGCAATGTATAGATTTCCCTGCCGGTCGATGCCACAGCCGTGGGGGCGTTCCAACCCGGCGTCCAAGGGGTTGCCACCGTCGCCGTCGCCACCCTGATGTCCGCCAGCGATGGTGGTCACGATGCCGGTATTAATGTCGATACGTCGGACGGCATTATTCTCGGTGTCGACCACAATCAGATTGTCTTGATTGTCGCAGCGCATGGCTTTGGGGGCGCCCCAAGTGGCTAGCAAAGCCGGGCCGCCATCGCCGCTGTAGCCAGGCTCGCCGGTGCCAGCATAGTTGGTCATTATTCCGTTGGTAGCCACCTTGCGGACGCCATTGCCTTCCCGTTCGGCGATGTAGGTGTTGCCTTTGCTGTCGATGCACACCGCCCTGGGGCCGAAAATGGACGCTTCTGTGGCCGGTCGGCCATCCCCTTCTCTGCGCTTTTCACCGTCCCCGGCAAAGGTAGTGATGATTCCGGTTTTTAGGTCCAATCGGCGTATCCGTTGGTCCTGAATATCCGCAATGAGCAGCCCACCTTTGCCGTCTAGAAAGCAATCGTTGGGCTCGCGCATCTGGGCTAGTGGGCCAGGGCCGCCATCGCCGCTGTAGCCGGGTTCTCCGGTGCCGGCCACCGTGGTAATTATGCCGGTGGCGGCGTCAACCTTGCGGATGGCCGCGTTGAACCGGTCCACGATGTAGATATCGCCGTTGGTAGCCACAGTCAGCGAATACAAATTGTTCATGGTCGCCTTGGTTGCCGGGCCGCCATCGCCCGAATAACCGGCCTCGCCCGTTCCCGCCACCGTGGTGATAATCCACGATTTTCTGTCGATGCGGCGGACGGTGTGGTTACGGCCGTCGCAGATGTAGAGGTTATCGTCGGTGTCGAAGGAACACCCGTAGGACTCCCCGATTAACGCCTCGGTGGCCGGGCCGCCGTCGCCAGCGTAGCCTTCCACTCCGGTGCCGACGACAGTCTGGATTTTTCCAATCTCAAATTCCATGTTCATACCTAACTTAATCGAATTTCCAAGGTTGCAACGCCTTTGTTTAGCGGACGGCGTTGCCTCAAAAGTGACGAAAGAACCGAGTTCTCGGTTCGAACCGCCCTGTCCACATGTCACCCTGAGCGTAGCGAAGGGTCTGCCAAGGCAGTGCTTGGAAGATTCTTTCCCGATGCATCGGGACTTTGCTCCTCAGAATGACAGTTTTGAGGCAAAGCCCTAGCGGACGGTCTGGTTTTTCAAGTCCAGCACTTTCTCGGCCATTACGCTCAGCATCCGCCACGCTGTTTCGTTGTGCCGAGTTGCCTCGATGTCATCGTGGTAGGTATCCAGCACAACGTATGAACAGCCCAAGGCTTCTAGCTCGGCCAGGTCGCGGTGCACCTGGTCCAGACTGCCTTCACCCACCACGCGCTCGTCATCTGGCATTGGCGAGTCGGTCAGTCGCAGCCTGATTCTTGGGCAGAGCAGCGGCATCGCCCGTCCCGCTTCGTCTGCGATTTCTTTCAACCGAGGGATACCCGTTTCCTTGAACCAGTCCATGCGTATCCGAATCGGATGCCAGGCGTCGCCGTAGCGCACCGTGCGTCGCATTGCCGCCTCGCTGGGGCCGCCCACCCAGATGGGCGGATGGGGAGCCTGAATGGGCCGGGGCGCGGTGTGTACGTTATTGAACGAAGCAAACTTGCCCTCGTAGGACGCCACATCTTGGGTCCAGAAGAGCTTAATCGCCTCCAGGTATTCGTTGGTGATGGCGCCCCTGGAATGGAAGGGCACCTTTAACGACTTAAATTCTTCTTGGGCCCAGCCAATACCGACCCCAAGAATGAAACGTCCGCCGCTGAGTTGGTCAACGTTGGCGGTGGCCTTGGCCAACTCCAGGGGGTTGCGGTAGGGCACGATTATCACCGTGGTGCCAATCTCGATGGTGCTGGTAACACCGGCCAGCCAACCGAGCAAGGAGATTGGCTCGTAGAATGGCGCTGGATAGCGTGACTGCACGTCTTCAGTGATGGCAACGTGGTCGCAGGTCATGATTAGGTGGTAGCCCAGGGTTTCCGATAGCTGCGCCCAGCGCTTTAACGACTGGGGCGTCACACCAGGCCCGAAGTTAATCAAGTTAACGCCGACTTTCATATCAATCTCCTATCCATCTAACGGGGCTAGCGGGCTAACGGGGCGTGGCCTCAAAAGTAGCGAAATAACCTAGTTTTCGGTTCGAACAACCCTAGCCGCATGTCACCCTGAGCGTAGCGAAGGGTCTGCCAA
>JABMNL010000062.1 GCA_013204585.1 SAR202 cluster bacterium
GGAATACCATGGGGTAAAATCACAACCACGCTGACATTATCGCTGAACAACTAACCCTGCCATTTTCCCTGGACAACGACAGTATGCCCCAATATAGTTTCGGAAGGGTTTGGTTGTTAGCTCTTGCCGGACGAGAGCTTTACATCGAAGTTAGCCAATTGGCCTGGCCCTAAAATATAGGATGGGGGAGGCCCGGCGTGGGCCTGCTTGAAGGAATCGCTCTGGGTCCAATTCTTGAAGTCTTCTTTAGTCGCCCAGCGCGTCACCACCAGGTATTCTTCGTGGTCTTCCTCTGATTCCATCTTCCATAGCTCGAAGCTCTTGAAGCCGGGTTCCTTCTCAACTCCGCCCCGCTTGCCAAAGACCTCTTCCATCTCGTGGCCGTGGCCGGTTTGGACCTTGATTCGATTGGTTACTGCGTACATGTATTCACTCGCTGTCGGTAAGATGCCGGTAATAAGTCCAAGTCAGATGGATAGATTCTCTCGTGATTCCGGTGTGGGAGCAAGCCTGGCACCAGAAGGGTTCGGGCGTTAGAAGATTGGGGGTTAGAAGACTAGAGTGACCAAGTACCCCAGCACCGACCCGGCCCCAGCGCCCACAGAACCCGCCTTAATACCAATCGCCATCATCTCCCCGCAGGTGACCACCTCATGGTGCCGGTATTCCGGATCGAGGGCCCGAGGCGGGCGGATACTCAAGTCACCGCGAACCAGCAATGTACCGAGCACAGCGACAATGCCGCCAATAACCGCGCCAAGAACGATGGACAAGACTACCATTGCCGCCTCCAGGTGTCGCCCAGCCAAAAAGTTGGGGCTTACGGGTTAACCTGACATAAGTGTAGATGTAGGGCGGTAGACTGTTCAACGCTAAATAGGGCCTAGTCCGGCCAATGGTTGATAACAGCAGCCTGGTAGGGCTTTAAGAGGCGTCGGATGGAATGGGGCCAAGCAATAATTACGACGGTTCGCCGTCAACTGCCTCATCGGATCCGATTGCTGCATCCCGAGTCAGTCCGACGAAAGCGTCGACCAACGCGACCATGTGTTCAGGTTCGACGGGCTTGCTTAGAATCGAAAATGCTCCAGCCAATAATGCTTTGCCAGCGCATTGGTCTACTTCATGCGCAGTTACAAAAATCACTCTGGTGGCAGGGTCTAATTCGACGATTCGCCGACAGGCCTCAAACCCGTCAATTCCAGGCATTCCCACATCCATCAAGATGACGTCGTAGTGCTTAGATTCGACATGGTCGATTGCCTGGCTTCCGTTGCTGGCCATGGCTACCCGATAACCTAGGTCTTCGAAAATCAAGCGCATTGATTCCCTGCTGCCTACCTCATCGTCAACGACCAACAAACAAGGCGAGTCCAGAATCTCGTGTACCGCTAATAGCAGCGTATTTATATCAAGGGGCTTGTACAACACGGTGTAGGCGCCCTCGGCCAAGGCTTGGCTAATCAAGCTTTCGACGGCGAATCCAGTCATCATTATTACGGCAGTGCCAGGACTCACCTCTTTAATCTTTCGGTAAGCCTCTACGCCGTCGATGCCGGGCAGGTTAATGTCCATGAACACCAAGGCAATATCCTCTTGCGAGGCCAGTTCGATTGCTTGGTATCCGTCTTCAGCGCCGAAAACTTCGTAGCCAGCATCCTCTAGGATGGCTGAGACTGTGAAGATCATATCGGGCTCGTCATCGACGACCATTATTTTGACTTTTGATTCGCTCATTTTGAAATTAGCTTGCGAAGAATCGGGTCAAGACCCGGAAGATTTGGGCACCACATCCTCCAATATTTTGAGAATCTGCTCAATCGACACAGGCTTGTGCAAGACCGTTAAGGCTCCTTCCGACAGGGCTTGCTGGACTAGGGATTCCGCTGAATAGCCGGTCATCATTACTACCACGCATTCAGGGAGTATTTCCTTAATCTTCAAGAACGTATCGACTCCATTCATCCCTGGCATCTGAACATCCATCAATATCAACGCCAGTGGACCATCTGAGGCCAGTTCTATTGCCTGATACCCATCCTTAGCCGAGATGACATCACGCCCTTCGTCCAGAAGTATCTCCTGAAGAGTCACGCGAAGAGCCGCATCGTCGTCCACGATCATGATTTTAACTGTCATTGGTTGTTACACTCTGAGCCTGCCCATTATTGCCGGAAGCAGGCAATAAGACTTTGAACGTGGTCCCGCCGGATGATTCTTCGTTTCTGTGGGCGCTAATCGTTCCACCGTGTTGCAAAACGATCTCATTGCAAACTGCCAAACCTAGGCCAGTGCCTTTGGTTTTGGTGGTGAACAGCGGGTCAAAAATCTTTCCGATATTTTCCTCGCTTATACCTTCACCTGTGTCGGAGAAGGAAATTTCCACATGGTTGTTGGCAATCTGCGCCGTAATTGTCAATTGCCCTCCGTTGGGCATTGCTTCTTGAGCATTATTTGCCAGATTAACGAAAGCTCGTTGCAATTGCTCACCGTCAGCCATGACCGGGTACAAGTCCGAATCTATTTCTTGCGACAACTTCACGTTGTCGTTTATGACCATAGTTTCCAGAGTTTCCTCCAGAACTTTAGCCAAGTCAGTCTCCGTCAGCGTGGGAGACCCGACACGGGCGAAGGTCATTAAATCAGTGATAATCCGGTTGGACCTGATAATCTGCTGGTCGATAATATCCAGATAGCGCCGCAATTTGGGGTTATCATCCAAAATCCCGGCGGCGGTTAGCTGTTTGTCCACCATATAGACAGAGTTCTTTATGGCACCAAGCGGGTTGCGAAGGTCATGGGCCACGCCTCCCGACAACTGACCGATGGCAGCCAGTTTTTCTGACTTTACAATCTGGTCGTTTGCATCAATTAGGTCGGATTCAGCCCTTTCCCGCTCCCTCATCTCCTCTCGAAGTGCCGCAACAGTCCGTCTCAGAGATAGGCCGAGGACTCCCCCACTAACTAAGACTATGGCACTCAAGGCCAGCAATAAAGTCTGCAGAGTCTGGTTAGAACGCAGTGTTTCGCCCAAGGCTAAGAAGAAGCTTTCTTCCTCATAGTCATAAAGGCTTTTTACTTGTAGTTCTAAGTCGGTTAAGACCGTGCTAAACGCTGCAACTTCAGCCGCGTTGGCTGGGTCTAACGAGTCGGACCAGACTTCCATCATGGAATCGTATTCGTCCAGTTTAGAAACTATCAGGTTTAGTTTGCCCTGAACTTCCCCATTGTTGTTCACCTGATTAAATTGGAGCCTCAATTGGTCGCCCAATAATGCACGGCGCAAATTAACCACGTCTTGATTGAGAACTGGGTCTCTCAGCGCCCGTTCGATCCCGATGGTTAACAGCAATGTCTCGCGTTGAACATCGGCGAGCCCGGTGGTAACGAAACTCCGGCCTTCGACGGCGTGAGTTGCATTTGCGCTGGTGAAATAGCCCCCAAGACCACCACTTCCGTGACGGTGGCTATAACAACAACCCCTACGAATAAGGCAATTTGCATTCGAGATAGGATTGTTCGACGACTGCATCAATCCCAAATTGGCTCTCTAACATCGAGTTGGCCAAGTTTCGTCATCGACCCTGCTGGGCAAAATGAACAAATGGCCAAATCATATTCTTAATTACTCGCGAATCAGTGTTGAAATTCGCGCGCGGATTTTATATCCAATTAAGTCATTATGTAGGACTGGCACATCAATAATCAGTACCAATTTGGCCAAGTCCCGAAACGACTGGGCCAACAAATGGACTAAATAGCCCATTTGGCTTACAAATCGGAAACTAGCTCGCTCGCAGTCAGCGTCACCATCTCCAACTCCGAAACTTCATAGAGGTCCACCGCATTTTCGCGACCCCGAATCTCGGTCTTACCGATAAACCGGGTAGAGGCTGCGCCGTTTAGCCTGGAAGCGACCTCTCCGCTGATTAGAATGGGAGCATCGTGTTCTTTGGTCAGCTCCTGCAGCCGGGCAGCCAAGTTCACGGCGTCTCCGATTACCGTATAGTCCATTCGCCGCTCGGAACCGATGTTGCCAACCATCACGGCTCCGCAATTGATTCCGATGCCGATTTTTAGGCTGGTCTTGGTCAATTCCTGCCAACGGTCTTGCAGCCCATCAAGTTGGCTCCGCATTTCCAGGGCAGTACGCACCGCGCGTTCCGGGTCGTCATCGTGGGCTTGGGGCGCGCCAAAGAAAGCCAAAATAGCGTCGCCTTCAAATTTGTCTATCGTGCCTTCGTGCTTAAAAATAATCTCGGTCATCACGGTCAGATACTCGTTTAGCATCCCAACTACCACTTCTGGCTCCAGCTTCTCCGAGATAGCCGTGAACCCCCTAATGTCGGCGAACAAGATGGTGACTTCGGCCCGCTTGGCACCCAATTGGGCGGCCACCGGGTCATTCAACAACTCTTTCACCACGCCATTCGGCAGGTAGCGGGACAACATTGATCTGGCTTGAAGAATATTCAACTGCTCAATTCGGACCCGGTCGGCAATCGCAATTGAGTATCCTATAACGAGGGCAACCAGGGGACCGGCTACCGGCAGAGCGTAATCCCAAAGGGAAAACGAGACGCTCCAAACAACCAATAATCCCGCTGCTGCAACTACTGCGCCGAGGATACCGATGGCAGGGCGCATGAATCGACCCAATACCACGGCCACCAATACCATTACGAAGATGATAAATAACACCTGGTAGCGGGGCGTGGTCGAAATTTGCGCGTCGTTGAGGATTGTGCTGGCGGCGCTGGCATGGAACTCAACCCCTGCCATCCGCTCAGATCCAGAGAACGGCGTGGCCACCAGGTCTTCGGCACTGGGGTCGGAGACCCCAACGAACACTATCTTCCCGGTCAGCGTCTCTGAATTGCCGATTCGGCCATCCAAGAGATCCCCGGCGTTAACGGTAAGATGGGTGCCTGGAGGGCCGGGAAAATTAACCTGGAAGCTGCCGTCATTAATTGCGATAACGGTGTCGCTGCCAATTGGCACGTCCCCGCCAGGCAAGATGGTCGACGGCAACGTGGCATCCAGGTATCGGGCGACCGCCTCAATCGCAAGTCCGTAGACTAAATTTCCGTCAGCGTCCAAACCGTAGGGTATATATCGGCGCAGCACACCGTCATCGTCAGTTCGTACTCCGACCAACCCAATTGACCCGCCTGCCGACTCAAGTAGCGCGTCATAAGGCTGCGACAACCCACGTACTCCCATGCCGGATACTGTTTGGGCGGACAGAATCACCGGAACGCCCATATCCACAGCCCGGCCAACGGCGTCGGCTAATTCCTGGTCTTGGGCCTCGGCTGACGCGGAGCCAAGGACAATCTTGTCGAAAGCATCATTCCCTGGACCGATGACACGGAGTCCATCCGGGCTTTGTATCTCCAATTTGACCCCAGCCAGCGCCTGGTACACGTAGGGCCGAATTTCGTCAAAATTCTCACGGGTGAGCAGCGTTTCGGTACTGGTCTTCCGACCGTACTGAATATCAATGGCAATCACAGCCGGACGTTCTTCCGCGAGTTGGTCAATGAGCCTGGCCATTACGCTGCGCGGCCATGGCCAGCGTGGCGCACCCCGTTCGAAGTCCTCTTGGGAGATGGCAACCACTGCCACGGCGGAATTGGGCTCCTGGGGGCCGCGCAAGTTAAATGCCCGATCCAAAAAGAACAGGTCCAGCCGGTCAAACATCCCCAACAAGGACAGCAGGCAAAGCAATACTATCGTGACCAAAGTGTAGACCACATAGATACGCTTGATTCCCAATTGCCCAATGGTTGTCATAATTTCGAGATTTCGAGCCTGCACGGTCCTAATTTCTGTATTTCGGCAGTGACCTATTAGCCACACAGCTTAGCCACACAGCTTAGCCACACAACGCGTGTCCCTTATACAGGTGAATACTTCGGTGGCCTGAATTCGATAGTCCCACTGCCGAATTGTTATAGCAATGTCAGCCACGAGTCGCTGGCGTAGACAATTTTGTAGCAAGCATTAACGGGGAAAAAAATCAATCTCGGTTCACGCCTGGCAAGTCGCCCAACCAGGCGTGAACCATCGGGAGAATGACCCAATTGGGTCATTTTCGTGGCCCAATTAAATCCCCCGATGACCCACCAAGACCCATATGACGGCCCTGGCGGTACTATGTCTCGGCTAACCAAAGTGGAATCATTAATCAATTAGTTATGGGAGTAGAAACACATTTGAAAGAAAACGAATGCATTGAAGCTGGCTGCGCTTGCCAAGGCACTACCGATTCATTGGCAGAAGTGCTCCCTGGCGGCTCTGTGGCTAGCGGCAATCAAATGAAAATTCTGCTCGTCGATGATGCCGACAACATGTTGCTTCTACTATCCGAGTATCTCGAAGGATTCGGATTCAGCCAAATTTTGACTGCGTCATCGGCTAACGAAGCCTTCGCGCTTTTGACGGCAGACCCGAAGGTACCAGTATCAGACGTAGTGGACATCATTTTGATGGACATCAATATGGCTGGGATTGACGGTATCGAAGCCTGTCGTCGGATTAAAAATGATATGGGTTGCGACGATGTTCCGATAATCATGGTGACCGGTGAAGTCGACTTGGAACATTTGAATCGTGCGTTCAACGCCGGTGCAATGGACTACGTGACAAAACCCTTTCACACCTTTGAATTACACGTCAGGGTTAAATCGGCATTGAAACTGAAGCAGGCCATGGATGCTCAAAAGCGGGTCAATGCACAGTTGGAAGAGAAAAACCTGGCGTTAACAGAAGCAATTGACAACATCAAAGTTTTACAGGGCCTGCTCCCAATCTGCGCTTCATGCAAAAACATCCGAAACGATTCTGGCAGTTGGAAGCAGATGGAAGAATATATTTCCGAACATTCCGAGGCCCAATTCAGTCACGGTATCTGCCCGGAGTGTCAACAAAAGCACTACCCACAAATCTACAAAAGACTTCAGGAGAAGGGGGTACGGCCAAGTTAGCCATCGCCAAAAAAACGCAATAAATGATTTTCTGATTCGGGTACGGTCCGAAGTTTACCCACAAATCGCTCTTATTTTTTAAGTTTTTCAGCTTCTAGTCCGCATCGGTATAGCGGAAATATGGCGGCGAATCGTCGACCATTAAAAGGTGAAGACTATATGCGACTCAGAAATCGGCTAATTACTACCGGGGTTTGGTTCGGTGCCATTCTCCTGGCTTTGGTGGCCTGCGGCAGTGAAGCGCAGACCCCAGAGGCAATTGTCACGGTCCAAGAAATTGTGAACCGTGTAGAGGTTAACGGCCTCAACACCGAAACCGAAGAACCGACGTTTGTAGAACTGGAATTAGGTCAGTTCTTGCAAACAGGTAATCTGGTTAAAACCCACGAAAACAGCTCGGCTCGCGTCGACATATCAATGCAAAATTTCACGCGAGTTAGCCGGACCGCTCCTAACACGGTTTGGAAATTGGGGCGCTTCGCCTTGAACGGAGAAGCGGTCATCGAGTTAACCGAAGGGAAAATCTTCGTCTTCGATGAAGATGACGGCGAAGAGCACTGGCCTCTACACATTGAGACCCCCGCTGGGACGGCATCCGCCCGCGGCACCTGGATGGCAGTGGAAGTAAATGCTGAGACTGGCGCCGTTGCAGTGCAATGCCTTCGAGGCATCTGCGAAATGGAAAACGAATTGGGCTACCAGGTGTTCACCAACGAACAGACCGTAGTCGCGACAGTGGATACTGTCCCCACCGATCCGGTGGCCATGAAGCCAGAACAGGTCGAAGAGTTCCACGCTCTTCCTGAAGTGCTGACCGAAGAAGTGGCAATGCCGGTCATGTTTACGCCTGGCGAAGCTGAATCCAAGCTCGATGATGCCAGAGAGGCAGCTGTCGAACGAAAGGTTCAGATAGAAGAGCGCAAGATTAATGCAGTCTTGGCGTCTAACGAAGACTCAGGCCCTGGCGATAATACCCCATTGGTCGCGGCCAAGCCCTCGAACAATGACTCTGAGCAGGACAATACAGACGAAGATTCGCCCCCCCTGTCTCAGGCCCGACAAAACGAAAATCGGGATAACGACGAACGTGACGACAATCGTAATCGCAAAGACTCAGAGTCCGACGCCGACTCTTCCGGAAGGGACATAGCCCAGGCCCGGAAAGACGACGAGCGTGATAACGACGAACGTAAAGATAAGGACAGAGTGTCCGCTGCCGACGTCTCAGGAAGGAGCATAGCTCAAGCCCAGAAAGACGACGGCGAAGACACCGAGCCTAATACTCGGTCGGCAGTTTCGGAAAATAAATCGAATAACGGCCGGCAGAGCGCAGGATTCACAGAAGGCTCTCCGTCCGATAGCAAGTCGTCTGACAGCAAGGCTTCAGGCAATGACAGCCCGCAGTCTGACAGCAAGGCTTCAGGCAATGACAGCCCGTCGTCTGACAGCAAGGCTTCAGACAATGACAGCCCGTCGTCTGACAGCAAGGCTTCAGGCAACGACAGCCCGTCGTCTGACAGCAAGTCCTCAGGCAATGACAGCCCGTCGTCAACTAAGACCTTGAAGGAGTTAGGTTTCACGGAAACAGAGACAACTACGCTCACGAATCAAGGTCAAGCAGACGAGATTGCCTCTGAAGTCGGATCGAATGGTCAGGGTCAAGGAAATAGTAAAAAGAAATAATGGGCCAACCCAATGGCGGGGTGGCCGGTAATCAGCCCAATTAGCTAATACAGCAAAATCCAAACCGTAATTACGGAACTAGGAACAATATGCCGGTGGATGCTGCAGATGTAGCGTCCACCGGCTTGAAAGTTTCTATGGCCTAAGAATGGCCTAAGAATTTTTATTGCCTAAACAGGGAGGAATCTAATAGACGGCCATCGGGATGCCGACAATCTTAGCCAGCAGATTGAATCGTTCTATCAGGTTAGCAAGTTCGTCGATTCCATTGACGATATTGAGAAGCTGCTGGAGTTAATCATGCACGAGACAGAGGCTGCGGTGGGGGCCGAAGCCGCCTGTATCGCCCTGTATGATGCTTCGGATAATCGTCTGCACATCAAGTTCGCTTCCGGTGAGAAAAGCGAAGCGGTTAAGGGCGTTAGCCTGGCGATGGGTCAAGGAATATTGGGGGAAGCGGCCGCCACCAATTCGACGGTCCGGGTTGACGCCGTCCAAGAGGACTCCAGATTCGACGGGTCTGTGGACAAAAAAACCAAGTTCGCAACCAGAAGCATCTTGGCCACGCCTATCCGGCGACGCCAGGGGCTTCTTGGCGTTTTGGAGGTAATCAATAAACGAGGCGAACTCGTGTTTAGCGAGTCCGATGCCCGGCTGCTGGAGATTCTTGCCGGCCAAGCCGGAATCGCCATTGAGAACGCCCGGCTTCTCGAGCGCACTCTGCAATCCGACCGATTGTCGACCGTTGGCAAAATGGCGTCCAGCATTATCCATGACTTCAAGACACCCCTGACGGTAATCCAAGGATTCGTCGACTTACTAGGCAACCCCAATACATCCGAAGAGAAACGACAGACCTATTCCAAATTAATCCAAGACGAGGTCAAAGGCTTTCTCACCTCGGCCCAGGACATGTTGCAATACGCACGGGGCGAAACACGTCTCAGCGTGGAAGAAGTCGAAATAGACACCTGGCTAAACTCCATTGCAGACGTCCTCCGAATGAACCTGACGAAAGCGAATATTGAATTGAAGACAGGGTTCGAATTCAAGGGAAAGGTCTGGTTGGACCAAGAGAAAATGCGAAGGGTAATCATGAATATGGCCTCCAATGCCCGCGATGCCATGCCGGATGGTGGAACGTTCACAATCTCCACGGCCCAAAAAGGCAATCATTGGCAGCTAGGGCTGCACGATACGGGTTTCGGAATTCCGGTTGAGCAACGATCGAAGATTTTTGAGCTATTTGCCACCTTCGGAAAGCAAAACGGCACCGGATTGGGGCTGGCAATGGTGGGAGACATAGTAGAAGGGCATGGTGGGAGCATCAGGGTAGAAAGCTGTGTAGTTGGCGAAAATGACAACACAAACTCAGGCACCTCGTTCATCATCAGCGCACCTATTTCCCGACCAGGAACAGCGAGTGGAAAAAGCTCCAGCGAAGCGGGCTATCGAGATTAGAATTCTAGGCGTCCACAATCTAGAATGACTGGCAACACGACACACCCGCTTTCTAATTAATCGTGTTTTGGCCTTGGACGCAGGCAGCCTGACCAGTTCCTTAACTACCGCTGAACAAGCCCAGATTTCCGACATCTTGGTCTCACACAGCCATTTCGACCACATACGGGACATTCCGACCCTGGGACTCTCTACCCTCTGGGAACCCGGGTCCACCAGTGTTCACGGATTGCCAGATACTTTAAGCGCGATTCACGAGCACTTCTTGAACTGGAAGATATACCCCGATTTTACCGAAGGACTAAACAACGCTCCGGCCAAACTCCAGTTCCGGCCAGTGGAGCCGAAACAAGCGTTCACGGTGCTGGATTACCAAATAAAACCCGTACCAGTCCCTCACCCTGTGCCATGCGTCGGCTACATTGTAAAATCTAGCTCCGGGGCCAGCATTGCGTATACCGGGGACACCGGAGGCGGCTTAAAATCGTTTCTCCATGACCCTATGCAGCCAGGGATACTGTTCGTGGATGTCACCTTCCCCAATCGTCTGCATGACTTGGCTGATACCCACCGGACACCTCATCCCGTGCAGCCTACAGAAAGAGTTGTTGACCGCATTGGCAGACGGCGTCACTCCGCCACGTATTGTTGCGGTCCACATCGCCCCCCCAACACCAAGACGAAGTGGCAAAAGAGCTTGAAGACGTGTCCGGCGAAATAGGCGTCGAAATAGAAATAGGCTGCGAAGGGATGCGGATTTCCGTATAACCAGCAAGGCATACCTAAAAAAGTAGGGGCGCGGCGTTGCCGCGCCCCTACTTTCTGTTCCATAATGAACGATGGTGCCGAAGGTCAGAGTCGAACTGACACGGGTTGCCCCACTGGTTTTTGAGACCAGCGCGTCTACCATTCCGCCACTTCGGCACGTTCGCTTGGTATTATACGTTATGAACGCCAGTACGGAAGAGGGTTAACAGAGGACTTTATCGTGGCAGACAAAGTTGACATGAAGACTTACCCGGTTACTTTGGGTGACGGGCGCACTACTGAGGAGCTGGTGGCGGCAGCCAAATATGGCTATTGCCATTCGCAGGTATTCTCCGACAATTTCCCGGTTAGGCCCTTTGTGGAGAAGCCGGTGCGGGAGATTGTCCTAATTAGCTTCGACCACCCTGTATCGTCCGAAGAGGCCACCGCAGAAGCGGCCAAACAGGGCCTGAAGCGCCCATACTACGAAGACGCTCTGTATTTCGGGATATTGTACCCGGATGTCCAACTAGATGGGCCTGTAGGTTTTCTCCATGACCCTTGGCTGGGCAATCACGGGCGTCGCGACGCCATTTGCCTCTGGAACAACGCAGGACGGCGGGAACTGGGCCTAGAGGGATTCGACGACCTCTGGGAAACCAATTATCGACTGGCTTTCGTGCGTGGGACGGAGCCCAGTTCTTAGCAAGCTCCCAAATATGCAGAGCATATCTTGCTCGCTCCTTGACGGCATATTTGGGCACGCCTATAATTCCATCGAGTAAGGATGTATTTTTGTGCCTAAACGTACCTATCAACCCAAAAAACGACGCCGGTTTCGCGTCCATGGCTTCCGCCATCGCTCCAGCACTTCCGACGGGCGAGCGGTTCTAAAACGGCGGCGCTTCAAGGGCCGTCACAAGTTGACCGTCTAAAGTCAGCGCCTGGTAATGCAGCGCAGGCATCGGCTAACGGGCAGTAAACGATTCTCTCAGATTCATGTTGAGGGCAGCAGCGCAGCCAACCGGTTATTGGTCATTAGATACTTGGCCAACGATTCAGGCTGCAGCCGCTTCGGCTTCCTGGTAAGCAAACGCATCGGCAACGCAGTCGTCAGAAACAGGGTGAAACGCAGGTTGCGGGAGGCAGTTCGCCTCAACCCGGTAATTGACGGCTGGGACGCATTGTTTATAGCCCGCCGCGGGGCTGGAACTGCCAAGTTCCAGGAACTAAAGGACGCAACGGATAACCTGTTGCGGCGCGCAAAATTGGTGGACGCTAGTCCACAGCCCACCGGTCCAGGGCAATCTGTGGACCAGCCCTCAGAGTCGTCGGCTACCTAACTGACCAGTTGATTTGCTTGCCATCAGGATTGAGTACCAGCGGATTTGCCAAATGAAGCATGCCGTAATATTTGTGATTTGGGTCTATCAAAGGACCCTCTCACCTTTTCTGCCCACTTCATGCCGGTTTTATCCCAGTTGCTCTCACTACTCTCAGGAAGCGGTCGAGAAATATGGAGTCCTTAAGGGAACCTGGCTTGGTATTAGGCGGCTTGGGCGTTGCCGTCCCCTGGGCGGCCAAGGTTACGACCCTGTACCGTGAGCAGACCTAAACCATTGTTGGATTCTATTAACTTCCAATCAATTACCCAATCAATTACGAAGAGATTTACGAAAACTACTACGAATACTTTTAATATCACCCCTAGGAATTTACTCCGACTGATAATCGGGAACCGACGATTATCGGGCAGCCACTTAGCTAAGACGGTACGGCCAGACGCATCTCCTACCCATGGGAGAAAGACAAGCTGGCAGTTGCTGGTTCTCTGCGCTGCAATACTTCTACCCCTACTTGCGGCCTGTTCCCAGAACATTGGCGGCGAGCCTACCGGCTGGAACCCGCCGGTTAGCAAAGACGGCATGGTCTACGTCGGAACCAAAAATGGTCAAGTAAAGGCCTACGTCGACAATGGCTTCGAAGGTGGCGTTCGAGAAAGCTGGACCTTCCCTCCTCCCGCTCAGACTCAAATTGACCTGAAAGGGGTCTACAGCACGCCTATAGTAGTTGGCGACCTGGTTTACGTCACCGCACAAAACGGATTTATCTACGCCATCAACAAAGACTCAGGCTCCGTTGCCGACGGTGGCTGGCAAAGGCCCCAGGGCCAACCGATAGACTTGGAGCCTTTGGTCGCCGGACCGGCCTACGACCCTAAGAACGACCTGGTATTGGTGCCGTCCGAAGACGGGAAACTCTATGCTTATTCCGCCAAGTCCGGAGACCAGGCTTGGAATCCCTTCGTCACCGGTGACAGCATCTGGTCCACCCCGGCGGTGGACAACGGCATTGGCTACTTTGGCTCCCACGACCGCAAGCTGTATGCGGTAACGCTGAACGACGGCAAAGAACTCTGGCAGTATGAAACAGGCGGAGTGATAGCCGGAAAGCCGCTGGTTGTAGACGGTATGGTTATCGCTGGGTCATTCGATAAATCCCTCTACGCTATTTCCATCGAAGACGGGACAGTCCAGTGGACCTTCGAGGGCGACAACTGGTTCTGGGCCGGGGCCGTCACCGACGGAACCACCATCTTTGCCCCGAACATGGACGGCAACATCTACGCCCTGGACCGCAACGGGAATCTGCTCTGGAAGCACGATGTGGGCGCGGCTATAGTGTCTTCCCCCGCGTTGGTGCCAGCGGGATTAGTGGTGGCCGCCAAAGATGGCAGGATTATCTTGCTGGACACTGGGGCCCAAGACCTGGGCCTACAGCGGGAACTGTCCAATCTGGCCCTAGGCGATACCCAGATAAAGGCCTCCCTGTTTGCTGAAGGCGATTCGGTCTACGTCGGCTCCCAGGACAACGAGGTCAGGCGGATTGAGGTTAAGCGCGGCCAGGTGATTGTGTGGTGCCTGCACACCGAACAGGTGTTATGCAACAACTAGAAACAAACAACAATAAAATGGCCCGGCCATTAGCCGTGCCAGTAGCGAGGTAGGACTCTTTGGAGGCCATATCATTCCTCTGGACCGAATTAATCATTCGGCCCATGCTCAACGGAATGGTGGTGCTGTACACCATCTGCTTCAATCAGTTGGGTGTGGCAATCATCATATTCACCGTCATAGTGCGGATGGTCACGCTGCCCTTGACGTTGAAGCAGCTAAAGCAGATGCGGGCGATGAGTTCTCTGCAGCCACGGTTGAAAGAGATTCAAGACCGCTATTCCAGGGACAAATCCCGGGTCTCTCAAGAGACCATGCGCCTCTATCGGGAGGCCGGAGTAAGCCCCATTGGCTGTCTGGGCCCAATGATTATCCAGATGCCCATCCTCATTGGCCTGTTCCGGGTGTTAATCCAGATTGTGTTTTCGCGCCCCGACAATCTGGTCGGATTTTCGGAAAAGCTGTACACCTGGATACCGATGACCTCCGTATTCTCGGCGGCGCCGCTAAACGCCCAGTTCTTCTGGCTCGACCTAGCAGAACCCGACCCCAGCAAACTAATTTTGCCGGTGTTGGTCTTCGCAACTACCTGGGTTCAGCAGAAGATGACCACCCAGCCGTCGAGCGACCCCCGTCAGTCAGGCAATCAGGCAATGATGCTCTGGATGATGCCGCTGATGATTGCATTTTTCTCGTACACCCTGCCCAGTGGTCTGTCCCTGTACTGGATAACGTCCAACTCAATTGGTATCGCTATTCAATATTTCGTTACTGGTGGCTGGGGACCCTTGTTCCCGCTATTCCCCAAAGCCAACCCTGAAGCGGTCCCTGTCGCGGCTTCTAGGACGGCGGCCCGGCCATCCGAAGATGATTCACCGGAGGAGATAGTAGAAGATGGAAGAGATAGTAATGAGCGCCCGAACCGTCGACGAAGCAATCGAGCTAGCGTTGAAAGAACTCGACGTCGACCGAAACGAGGCCGAGGTAGAAATACTAAGTAGGGGCAAGACCGGCTTCCTGGGCATCGGCTCAGAGGTCGCCCGGGTTCGGGCCAGAAAACTATCAGCCGGTGGCCTCGCCTCAAGCACACCCACCGAAGCAACTGCCATCAGGGAAACAAGTTCTGGACGCCCGGCCAGCACAGGAACGGCAACCGCCGGAGGCGACAATGTTGCCAGCGCGGCCCTCGCTGCCGTAACCCATATTTTGGAATTGGGCAACGTGAACGTCACCAAGACACTTCGTGCCGCCAACGACCCCGAATCTGGCGGACCTATTATTGATTTAGCCGGCGAAGACTCCGGTCTGTTGATAGGTCGCCGAGGTCAGACGTTGCAGGCCCTACAGTTCCTGGTCAATTTGATTATCCGAAGAGAGTTTGAAGGCGTTCGTGTTACCCTGGACGTTGAAAACTACCGCCAGCGGCGCGAAGCATCCCTACGCGACATGGCAGAGAAAATAGGCGCACGAGTGGCCCAGACCAACCGCAGCATCACCCTAGAGCCAATGTCCCCAGCTGACCGCCGAATCATCCACACCAGCCTTTCGGAGCACCCTGGGGTATCAACCGAAAGCACCGGAGAGGGCGAAGGCCGCAAAGTCACAGTGATGCCGAAACGGGACTAATAGACCATATAAACGGTACTTGCGCACCTATCACTTACGCCGGAGTCACTGCATCATGAGTACCCAGACTTCGTAAAAACCCGAAAAAAGCCCTGAACCGATTTCGGAAAGTCTTTTAAATCGAGTGTCTTCAAGTTGACCACTGCAAAATGGAGTACATAAAATAACGTCGTGAGTAGCGAGCTGGAACTACCCTTCGGTCGTGTCCCATTTGACCACCCCAAAGAAGAGTGTGGGGTGATAGGTGTATTCACCCCTGAAGGAGAGGCCAGCCGTTTGGCTTTCTTCGGACTGTTTGCCCTGCAACACCGTGGTCAAGAAAGCGCCGGCATTGCGGCCGCCAACGGCGAAAACGTAGTTGTCCATGCCGATATGGGCCTGGTGACCCAAATATTCAGGGAGCCAGATTTTTATCCCCTAGCTGGCAACATGGCCATTGGGCACACCCGATACTCCACCTCCGGCAGTAGTGAGCTCTGCAACGCTCAACCCCTCTTAGTTAACGGCCACTACGGCCCGTTGGCCCTAGCCAACAATGGCAACATCATCAACGCCGCCCAACTGAAAAAGCAGCTCCAAGACAATTGGAACTGCACCTTTAATTCCACCACCGACTCCGAAGTTATCGCCCTCATGCTCAACCACTCCAGCGGCACGACTTGGGAGGAACGGATTTTCCAGTGCATGCGCCAGTTGGAAGGCGCCTACTCCATTGTGGCCCAGACCAAAGACACCATGATTGCCGCCCGTGACCCATTGGGCATTCGGCCGCTCTGTTTGGGCAAATTGAACGGCGGCTGGGTCGTGGCATCAGAGTCATGCGCTCTCGACCATATTGGCGCTGAATACCTCAGGGAGTTGGAACCCGGTGAAGTCGTCATCGTTGACGGCAACGGTCTCCGTTCCGCCATCTGGTCAGGCGGCACAGGACGCCGTAACTTATGCGTGTTTGAGCTTATCTACTTCGCCCGGCCCGACAGCATAATGGACGGCCAATTAGTCCACACGGTAAGACAGCAGTTGGGCGCTCAGCTAGCCATAGAACACCCGGTAGAAGCAGACTTGGTTATCGGCATTCCCGACTCTTCGACCGCAGCGGCAATCGGCTACGCGCAAGAATCGGGCATCCCCTATAGTGAAGGGTTGATTAAAAACCGCTATGTTGGCCGAACGTTTATCGAACCAGAACAGCGGCTCCGCGAACTGGGCGTGCGCCAAAAGTTCAACACCTTGGTGGAAGTTATCCAAGGGAAGCGATTAGTGGTGGTGGACGACAGCATCGTCCGTGGGACCACAACCCCCCATGTGGTGAACCTGCTTAGAAAAGGCGGCGCTAAAGAGGTCCATATGCGGGTCTGTGCTCCGCCAATCAAACACCCCTGTTTTATGGGCGTAGACATGGCCACCCGCAGGGAGCTATTGGCCGCCAACAAGACCCTGGACGAGATTAGCGAATATATCGGCGCAGACAGCCTAGGTTATCTCAGCGTAAAGGGCCTCATGAAGGTGGTCGGCGGTTCCGACGGTGGTTTCTGCGACGCTTGCTTCACCGGCAACTACCCGGTGCCCGTACAACTGGAGCTTTCCAAGTTTGCCTTGGAACATGGCTCACCAAGGTCAAATTAACGCCAATACCTCTAAGCCAGTCCTCTTTTTATTTTCCGTATTTCGGGCGTTCCTGGGCGGTGGTCGCCCCTTGCCATCCTAGACCCCTTGAATTAACCTTTTACAGCGGCACAAAACCCCGGCTTGCCGCCGGGCGGATGGGAACGGGAGGACACCCTCAATTTGGCAAGTGAAGCATACCGGGAATCGGGCGTAGACCTAGACCGGATGGACGGCCTGAAGGAGCGAATCAAAGGATTCGCCGCCAGCACCCACGGCCCAGAGGTACTAGACAGCGCCGGAAGCTTTGCCGGTGTCTACCAGCTTTCTGGATACCGCGAACCGGTACTGGTCTCCAGCACCGACGGCGTGGGCACCAAGATCAAGATTGCGGCCCAACTGGGACACTTCGAGTCCGTAGGCCAAGATTTGGTCGTCCTGAACGTCAACGACATCCTCACCCGGGGCGCCAAACCCCTGTTCTTCCTCGACTACGTGGCCTTCAGTAACCTGGACACCCAGCGGCTAGACACCCTGATGCGCGGCATTGCCTGGGGTTGCCGCGAAGTTGGCTGCTCGTTGATTGGCGGAGAGACCGCCCAAATGCCCCAGGTCTACACCGGCGGCGATATGGACTTGGCCGGATTCGTGGTTGGCGCGGTGGAACGAGAACAACTCCTGGAATCACGCAACATCAAGGAAGGCAACGTCCTGATTGGCATGCCCTCCAGCGGACTCCACACCAACGGCTTCTCCTTGGTGCGCCATGTGTTCAATACCGACGCCAATCCAAATGTGCTGTACAAACGGTTCGACGAACTCAACCATCAACTTGGCGAAGAACTGCTCGTGCCCCACCGGAGTTACTACCCACTGATGGAGCCGGTTTTAAGGCTGATTAACGGTCTGGCCCACATCACCGGGGGCGGACTGCCGGGGAAACTTCCGGCAATCCTGCCAGATGACCTGGCAGCAGAGATTACCCGCGGGTCATGGACAGTACTACCGATTTTCAATCTGATTCAGAAAGAAGGCAAGATTAGCGACCAAGAGATGTACCGGGTGTTCAACATGGGCCTGGGCATGGTCGCCGTCTGCCCCGAAGCCAATGTCACGAAAATTCTTGAGTGCCTGCCCGACGCCGTAGTCATCGGCAAGATGATTCCCCGAGGCGACGGCGAACAAGTCGTTTTTATCGACTAGCGTTCGCCCTTGACCCTCGGCCCACCAAACTAAACAACAATTAAGAGACGGAGAGGAAGTTGAAAGCACTGCTCAGCGTCTACGACAAGACCGGAATCGTGGAGTTCTCCCGCCAGATTGCGTCAGCCGGTTACGAGCTGATTAGCACCGGCGGGACCCACCGCACACTATCCGAAGAAGGCGGTCTCCCCGTAAAACAGGTGGCTGAAGTCACCGGCTCGCCAGAGATACTGGAAGGACGGGTTAAGACCCTCCATCCGGTGATTTACGGCGGACTGCTGGCCCGGCGGGACTCGCCAGAGCACATGGCCGAGTTGAAGGAACATGGCATCGACACCATCGACTTGGTGGTGGTCAATCTGTACCCATTTGTTGAGACCATCAGCAAGGCGGGCGTAACCCTGGCCGACGCCCTAGAGAACATCGACATCGGCGGACCAACCATGCTCCGAGCAGCGGCCAAGAACTTCCCATCCGTGGCCGTGGTGGTGGACCCGGCTGATTACGGCTGGGTTGGCGAGAAACTGGCCAACGGCGGCCTGACCGATGCCGACCGACGCGGACTGGCTGCCAAGGCCTTTCACCACGTTTCCACTTACGACGCGGCGGTAACCGATTACTTGGCGGTAACCGATAACCTGATGGAAGGTAAAGTCGAATCGGAGGAACTACCCGATTCTCTGACCATTACCCTGAACAAGGTTGCCGGTCTACGCTACGGCGAGAACCCACACCAAAATGGCGCCCTCTACGCCGCGCCAGGCACCCCGGTAGGAATGGCCGGAGCACGTCAGCTTCACGGCAGAGAGCTTTCCTATAACAACCTGATGGACGCCGACGCCGCTTGGCGGACAGCCTCCGACTTTGCCGACGCCACGGTGGCCGTTGTGAAGCACAACAACGCCTGCGGACTGGCCAGTCGGCCCAATATAGCCGAGGCTTACCTACATGCCTATGAGGGCGACACGGTGAGCGCGTTCGGCGGCATTGTCGCCGCCAACCGCACAATCACCGTAGCCATGGCCGAGGCGATGGAGCCGGTATTCTACGAAGTTGTTATCGCCCCGGAATACGAACCGGCGGCCCTGGAGATTCTCCAAAAGAAGCGCAACCTGCGCATCCTGGCCATCGACAAACAACCGGATTCCGCCGCCTATGACTTACGGCCAATCAGCGGTGGCATTCTGGTGCAGACCGCCGATGTCATCGCCGAAGACCCGACGACCTGGATTACCGCCACCAAGCGGGCGCCCACAACCGCCGAGATGAACGATTTGGCCTTCGCCTGGAAGGCCGCCAAACACATCAAGTCCAACGCGATTGTCTTCGCCAAAGGCCTGGCATTGATGGGCATGGGGGCCGGGCAGCCCAACCGGGTAGTCAGTGTTCACCTGTCCCAGCGAAGCGCCGGCGACAAGGCCAAAGGCTCGGTGCTGGCTTCGGACGCTTTTTTCCCCTTCGCCGACAATATTGAACTGGCCGCCGAGGCCGGAATCACCGCCATCGTGCAGCCGGGCGGGTCCATCCGGGACGATGAAGTTATTGCCGCCGCCGACAAGGCTGGGCTAGCAATGGTGTTCACCGGAGTCCGCCACTTCAGGCATTAAAATGAGCGCCAATCCAGGCGATATACCCACTAGAAAACCCGGCGAGCCGGCCACGGTTGACATAACCATTCCCGTTTATAACGAAGAGGAGGCCCTCCCGCGCACCATCGCCACCCTGACCGAGTTCTTGCGGGACAATCTGTCCAACCCGTGGCAGATTGTAATTGCGGACAACGCCTCGAACGACAATACCCGCTCCGTGTCGGAGAAGCTCTGCGAACAGTATTCCGGGGTCAACTACCGCCACCTAGCCCAAAAGGGCCGTGGCCGCGCCCTACGGACGTCGTGGCTCGATAGCCGGGCCGACATCGTTAGTTACATGGACGCCGATCTATCGACCGACTTGCCCCACTTCCCCCAACTGATTCAGGCCATCGAGTCAGGTAGCCACATTGCCATCGGCAGCAGACTGAGCAAAGAGTCGCAAGTAAGCCGGGGGTTCAAGCGCGAGTTCATCTCCCGCAGCTATAACCGGCTGATTAATTCCATGTTTTTCATCGGCCTGCCCGACGCCCAATGCGGCTTTAAAGCGCTCACCCGGTCTACGGCCGAAGCCATCGTGCCCAACATCAAGAACAACAATTGGTTCTTTGACACTGAGCTGCTGATTATCGCCGCCAAGCGCGGGTTCAGCATTGCCTCGGTGCCCGTTAAGTGGGACGACGACCCAACCAGCACCGTCAATGTCATGGGCACGGCCATGGAAGACGTTAAGGGCCTGCTTCGGCTTCGGTTCGGCGGAGTTCCACGGGTGGAACGCCCAGCGCCTCCCGCCCCAGGGCCGTAACCGCCAGTATTTTCTCACGCCCGCCCACAACCGATTTGCGTCTACAAAACAGACAATCAGGAGGACAACACTCATGGAATTGGGCCTAAAAGGTAAACACGTCATCGTCACCGGCGGCGGAACCAACATAGGCCGCGCCATCGTCCACGCCTTCGGGACTGAGGGGTCGAACATTTCCATCGCCGAGCTGGTGCCGAGCCAGGGCGAGATTGTGGCCGGTGAAGTAGCGGCAATGAACACCGGCAGCCGAGTGACGGTGATTCCGACCGACGTCACAGACCCGGACAAAGTGGACACAATGGTCGCAGCAGCCATCGCAAAGTTTGGGCCAGTGGATGTTCTGGTGAACAACGTGGGCTGGACTGTGGATCGGCTATTCATGGAGAAGCCACGGCACGAGTGGGAGCGCGAGGTCCAGGTGAACCTGTGGGGTGCCATCAACTGTATTCATGCCGTGTTGCCCGGAATGATTGATCGGCAAGCCGGGGCCATCGTCTGCATCAGCTCCGACGCCGGCCGGATGGGCGAATACCGCGAGGCGGTCTATTCCGCCTGCAAGGCCGGGGTCATCGCCTTAAGCAAGGCCGTTGCCCGGGAGACAGGCCGGTACGGCCTGCGGCTGAACGTGGTTTGTCCCGGACTGGTGGTGCCGCCAAACGAGGAGTCCATCAGCGAAGAGAGCATGTGGACCCAGATGCGGGACATTTTCACCGAGGAAGTGAAAGAGAAGGTGGAACGGCAGTATCTGTTCCGCCGCATGGGCACCGCCCAAGAGGTGGCCAACGCGGTGGTATTCTTGGCCTCAGACGCCGCCAGCTTCATCACCGGCCAGACCCTAAGCGTCAGCGGCGGCTATACAATGATGTAGCATCCGCGCGATTCCACGGACTATAGTGGTAGTTAATGCAGGCTGAACCAAAAAGGTGAGCATCAGAGTTGTACAACTATGAACTGAAGGATACGCGCATGGGGCTGACAACCTTCTATCTCGATGCCCACGGTGAATTGGGCCGAAGCCTAACCATTGACCAAATCGAAACCGCCTCCCGGTCAGGGGAAGGCCTCCTCTGGGTTGATATTTCTGAAGTGTCCGAAGATGACCGTGGACTTCTAGAAGACACCTTCGGCTTCCACCCATTGAGCGTAAATGCCTGCGTCAATGATGAAGTCCACGCAGCCACGGTCCAAGACTTCGGCCAAGTTCTCTTTACGATGTTACACGGCATTGACTATAGTTCGGAATCCGAGTTGGTGGCTGTTACAGAAATGGGCCTACATATAGGGCAAAACTTTGTAGTAAGTTCTCACAGACAGAACCTATTCAGCGTAGCCGGACTAATTCGGACTCTAGAAAACGGTGACTACCGGTTGTTGCAACAGGGGCCGGACTTCCTGGGCCACGCGATTATGGACGCGTTGGTAAGCAATATCAGACCAACCATCGAAGCAATGGCTGACCACGCCGACTCCATAGAAGAAATAATCTTCAAAAACCCGGACCCCACTGCCTTGGCCGCTATTTTAAGGCTGAAACGGTCGATTATCAGGCTAAGACGTGTCCTTGATCCGCAAGAAGAGACAATGGCCAAGCTGACCCAAAACCAGTTTAATCAGATTACTCCAGAAGCCTCGCTCGCCTACCTAAATCTGCATCAACGGGTCGCCACGCTGCTGGGCATTGTGAACGCCCTGCGGGAGAGAAGCGACACCATTCTCGCCATTTATCTTTCTGCCCTATCCCACCAGCAAAACCAAACGATGAGAACCCTATCTATTGTCGCCATTATTTTCATGCCCCTCACTCTCCTGGCGGGGATATATGGAATGAACTTTCAGAACATGCCGGAATTGAAAATCCGGTGGGCCTATTACGTAGTACTGGGGAGCATGGGTGCGGTAGCTGCCATCACTATTTGGTGGTTTTGGATCCGCCACTGGATTGGAGTGGGCCGCCGCCGGGTTGGGCGGTTTATGCCCCACGTTGACCGCGAGAGGCTAATGTCCTACGCAATACACTTCGGCGAGAGAAAACGTAGCTAATTGACGGCAACAGCACGCGGGCCAAATTAGAGTTGGCACCAGCGCTGATAGATTATCCAGTCACTTAGACACACAGCCAATCATCTACCTCATTCGGTATTCAACATCAATGAATGGAGGCCCATAATCCAAGTCAGACTGCCTGCATTTTTACGCCCAAAAGCGCAGTTATCGAGCAACGATATCTCCCATGGGCTAAATATGATGACCTGGGAAGGCGTCTGTTCGACAGCCTTGTTCAGCGTTACCACCAACGGTCTGTTGGTTGGCTATGCGCTTGCCTTGGGGGCCAACAATCTACAAATCGGCATACTCGCGGCGATTCCTTTTCTTGCCCAAGTGTTCCAAATCCCGTCAATCACTCTAGTGGAACGATTACGCTGGCGGAAAGCAACTTCACTTTTCAGTTGGACGCCAGCACAGTTTATGTGGGTGCTCATCGCGGTCATCCCATTCTTCATGCCATTCCCTGCGACAATGGCCGTTTACGCTCTATTGGCCCTGCTGGCGGTGCGGGGTGTACTGGCTGCGGTCACATCCTGCGCATTCAATAGCTGGAGCCGAGATTTGGTCCCCCAAGACATTCTGGGAACCTTTTATTCGCGGCGGCTGGCCCTGTCTGCAGTTGCGGCCATCGCATTTGCCCTCCTTGGCGCAATATTCGTCGATTATTGGCAAGACCAGACAGTCGGCACTAACCAGATTTTAGGCTATACATGGGTGCTATTGAGCGGAGCGTTGCTGTTCGGTCTGACCGGTTCTGCTTTCATGGCCAGAATGCCGGAACCTTTAATGGCGGTGCCACCGCCTGGAACCACCCATTCACTGATTCAGGCTATCAAGATACCCCTAACAGACAGGAATTTTCGCCAACTCGTTAACTTCTTATTTTTCTGGGGATTCGCCGTCAATCTCGCTGTCCCATTTTTCACGGTATACATGCTTCAACGCTTGGGGTTCCCGCTTGGAACCGTAATTGGCCTAAATATATTGACGCAGGCCGTAACCGTAATGTTTCTCAGGGTTTGGGGGCCAATGGCCGACAAGTTCGGCAGCAAGGTGGTCCTATCGTTATCGGCCTCACTCTATGTATTGGTAATCCTTGGGTGGGTCTTCACCACTATGCCAGACCGCTATTTTCTGACGGTGCCTCTCATCGTGACCCTTCAAATATTCGCTGGTGTCGCCGCCGCAGGGATAAACCTGACCGTGGCAACCATCGGCCTGAAATTGGCCCCCCGGGACCAAGCTACCACCTATATGACCGTCGCCTCCCTAGCCACCGCGCTAGGCGCTGGTCTCGGCCCGTTGGCGGGCGGAATCTTCGCCGATATCTTCAGCGTACGGGAATTTAATATCACATTCGAGTGGATTAGCCCGGCACGCGAGGTAATTTTTTCACCGTTGAATCTTACCGGTTTTGATTTCCTATTCTCCATTGCTTTCGTCGTAGGCTTAATCACCCTAAACGCACTGACCACCATCCGCGAAGAAGGTGAGGCCGGACGAGAGGAGGTCTTGAACGAGCTTTTGGCCCCCAGCCGTGAGATGACCCGAATCTTAGGGGCTGTACCCGGCATGCGATTTGTTGGCGCATTACCTTACTCCTATCTGAAACGGATGCCAGGAATGGACGTGGCCTTGGGGATAACAGCGTACCAGTTAGGCTCATCCGCCCGGCAGGCCATGGCGGCAGCTACGCGCGGCGGAACAGCAGCAGCGGCTATGACAGAGCATGTCCGGAACATTGTCAACAAACTTGTATCCGAAGCGGAGGAAACCGGGGAGTATGGAATGTCTATTTCCCGCCAGGCCACTAGGAGAACTCTTCATGCCATGGATGGTTTTGCAGGCGACACGGGTATGTTCGTTCGCAGAATTCTGTTGGGGGTATTCAACGCAATGGGACAGCTTCCGTCAGATTATGGTGATATATTCGTAGGTGCCGCCTACGGAGCAGTAGAAGGCGCAGGGCAGGCAGATTCCGACCTAAAGATTGCTGCGGTCGGCGCAGTGGCAGGCGCTATGGAGGCAGCCTCAGAACTGGGTCTACCCGAGGAACAAGCGGGGTTGGCTGCAGCTTTGGGTGCCATCGCGGCAGCCCAGGCGATTAGCCTAGAGGCCGAAGAACAAGTACGTGAAGCGCTGGATGAGATGAAGGACTTGGCAGAAGAAGGCCCGGCATCAACATCGACGGACCGGTAGGGACTAAGGCATCATGTATCCGCAAAAAGAAAAGGCCCCGACGAATCGGGGCCTTTTCTTTTGCTATCTAGCTTTTGAGGAGGGTTAGGAGCCGAACTCGGCGACCAAGTCGAAGGCCCTCTTCTCAATGCGGGGTAGTTCCTGTTGTACCAATTGCTCGTCCACAGCCGCAGCGATGGAGGGGTAACCGGCCCTGGTAATCATGTTCCTTAAGTTACCAGCCTTAAACTGGTCCATGGTCCAGCGCAATGTCTCGCCGGAGGTGGTGGTGTCCCAATAGATGCGAACATCCTCGTTGCGGGGACCATAGTGGAAATGGGGGGCAACCCGGAAGCAGTCGAAAGCCAAGAGCTCGACTTCTTCGCCAGCAACGTCGGAAAGGACGTGTACGGCCATGCCTTCGTCATTGATGGTGGGAAGCTTGCGATACTCCAGACCGAAGCGAATGTTGCCGACTTCAATCTTGTCGCCTTCAACCAAGCGCTCCATTTTATGGTGCACAGTGCGGCGATCTTCCTTGGACATCTTGCGGGCGGTGGCCTCCAATTCGTCCAACTTGCCCTTGGCAATCTTTTTGGCCTCAAGGGCGGTTGCCAGGTCTTCGTACCCGGCGCGGCGAACCATAGCGGGGAGGTTGGTGCGGATGTTTTTCAAAGTCCATCCCAAGGGGTTCCCGGTGCTGGTCTTGTCCATGAACAGCCGAATGTTATGGTTCTCTGGCCCATAGTGGTAATGGGGTGCCTGATCGAAGCAGTCGAACCGAAGTATTTCGGTATCGGTGCCGTCAATCTTGGAGTAGACCTGAACGCACAAGCCCTGGTCGTCCATTATCTCTTTACGGTAGCTCATCGCGAATTCTACCGAACCAGCGTCAATAGTTGTTCCACCTTTTTCCATGGTTGACCTCCTCATTTACACCCTAATATATCGAATTTGTTTGGGTGCTATTCGCCCTGTCGTCTGGGTGCCCCAGCCGCAGTTTGGACGAATTATAGCACGCAGATTGCACTCCGCAAATCGTTAAGTTACTGTTGAGATAGTTATTATTTGTATGTAGTTTGTTCTCTGGCGTCCGTTGAGCCGCCTTACCCCTGGGAGTAACCCTTTGATAATCAAGCGGGGACACCCGTTGGCAATACTTTTTTTGTCTCTAATTAGCATGGCCGTGGGTTGCGCTGACCAAGGCGAGGGTTTACCCAGAATATTCGTGAGTGTCACTCCTCCGGGTACCGCCGGGTTTGTGGCTCCGGCAGGAGTAGCCCAACCAACTTCGAATACACCGATTCCGGTACCCACAAAGAAAGTAGCAACGGCGGTTCCAATCCCTGGAGTCACTCCGACACGGCGTCCCATATTGATAGTGACCGATGCGACGTTTACCCCAGAACCAACCGCCGAGCCGGACGCTACCACAACTGCAACTGCTCCACAGCAAACCGTTACGCCAGTCGCGGTGGCTACGCCGACCATAAAACCGACTCCGGCCTCAACTCCAAGTTCGGCCCTAATCACCCTGCCCACCAAGACGCCCACCCCGGTGCCCACTGCAACTATTGGGCCTCCGCTGGTTGGTGCGGGCATCATCATCGAATGCATTTTCTACAACGGGCAAGTCGCTAGCACCGAAGCCGACGAATATGTCCAAATTTTCAACCAAGGTTCTGGCACCGTGAACCTGTTCGGATGGCGGCTGACGGACGTATCCGATAGTGCACCGGAGTTCAAGTTCCCAGGATACGAGTTGCTGCCCCAGCGCTCGGTGCGGGTTTACACCAATGAAGAGCATCCAGAATCCGGCGGGTTCTCATTTAAGCGGGGTTCTTCAGTCTGGAACAATGACAACCCCGACACCGCCGGGCTATATGACCCTCAGGGGAGCCTGGTGTTTCTGAAATCTTACCCGCCCGGCTGCTAGTCCCGGCATGTAATCCTTAGCATTGACCTTTGCCCGGCGGCTGATGCGGGGTTTATGCTCCCCGGCGTTGCTGGGCCATAACCAAGGCAATCCAATCAAATTTGGCAAGATTTGGAGGCTGCAACTTTGGAAATCGGAATCTCAATACCCCGGCTACCCGACGTGCCAGGTCTAAGGCGATTTGTTGAAACTGCGGAAGAGCTGGGATTTGAGTCGGTCTTGGCTGGCGACCATATCGTCTTGCCCACGGAAGGCACCAATCAGTACCCCTACACCAGCGACGGGTCGTTCTCCCGGCCAACCGACGAGCCATTCTTGGAGACCATGACTCTGCTGGGTTACCTGGCCGCCTGCACCAGCCGAATCAAGCTGGGCAGCACGGTGATAATTCTTCCCTACCGAAACCCCGTGGTGCAGGCCAAGATGTTCGCCTCGCTGGACGTCTTAACCAATGGGCGAATCATCTGCGGCGTTGGCGTGGGCTGGCTGGAAAAGGAGTTTGAGATTCTGGGGTTGGACTACCACCAGCGTGGGGCAATGACCAACGAGTTTCTGGGCATCATGCAGGCGCTTTGGACGCAACAGAACCCCGAGTACCACGGCAAGTTTTACAACATCGACGGAATTCAATTTGAACCGAAACCAGTGCAGAAACCCGGCATCCCCATCTGGGTTGGCGGTCACACCAAAGCCGCGCTAAGGAGGACGGCCAAATACGGTAGCTGCTGGCACACCACCCGTCAGACTCCCGAGTTTGTGGCCGAGAATCTGCCCTATCTAAGGGAGCGCGTCGAAAAAGAAGGCCGCGACCAATCTGAGGTCACCATTTCTCTCAAGCGGAGCCTGCACTTCACCGACATTGGTCTGGGCGAAGGCGGCTACGTGCGGAGCGGCGGGTCGTTGGTCGCCACCACCCAGGAAGTCATAGACGATATGCACGCCTGCCAGGAGATTGGCATCAATCAACTGACCTACGACTTCCGGGTGGAGAGCCTGCCTGACTGCATCAAGGTGATGGAACACCTGGCCGACAAAGTGCTTCCGGTAGCCCGCCGGTTGGGTTAGGCGGGAACCCTATAGGCCGCTGTCCTTAAACGACTTAGCCCTTTTCACCAATTCCTCATTGGTGTGGTTCATCTGCTCAATCTGTTTGTCCGTGACCTGCCGTTTGACCTGTCCCGGCGCTCCGGTCACAAACGAGCGAGCTGGCACCTGAGTGCCGCCCAATACCACCGAATTGGCAGCGACCAGGCAGTTCTCGCCCAGGGTGACCCGGTTCAAGATGGTGCAGTTATTGCCCAGTAGTGAGCCGGTTCCCACGCGGTCGCAGTGGACCACCACCGAGTGACCAACCGAAACATGGTCTTCAATGGTCAGGCCGTTGCCGTGAATCACCGACCCTTCTTGGATGTTGACATAATCTCCAATAACGATGGCATCGGGGCTATCGCCACGGATGGTTACGCCAGGCCAGATGCTGGCGTACTCGCCAATTTCAACGTTGCCGACAACGTAGGCAAACTCGCTGACCCATGCTGTCTCAGCTACTTTAGGGGTAATCCCGGATAGAGTTCGAATCAAGTTAGTCCTCCAGACTTCGCAATAATTCCCGGCACGGCAAACCCACCGTGATAAATCTTCTTGAGCAGATTAGCGCCAGTCGTAGATTATATCTTACGACCGAGTGCAGGTTAACTGGGAGGCAGGGGCAGGCAGAACTGTGCGGGATAACTAGGAAGCGGGGGAAATAAGGTGGGTGAGTGGCCTAGTACCTGACGGTGCCTACGGCCCGGCGCGCTTCACGGTCCAAATCCCGGTCCATGATGGTCTTCCGCTTGTCGTACTGCCGCTTGCCCCGAGCCAAGCCAATTTCCACCTTGGCAACGTGTCGCTTGATGTAAACACGCAGGGCCACGATAGTTAGACCCTTTTCGGCGGCGGAGCTGGACATCTGTTGAATCTCAGCGCGGTGGAGCAGCAACTTCCGGGACCGCTTGGGGTCATGATTATTAACGCTGGCGGGGTCGTACGGAGCGATATAGGCGTTGTGGAGCCACATCTCGCCGTCATGGGCTCTGGCGTAACAGTCGCTAAGGTCAATCTTTCCGGCCCTAATTGACTTGATTTCGGTGCCAGTTAACAACAATCCGGCCTCGTACCGCTCTAAAATCTCGTAGTTAAAATTGGCCCTCCGGTTGGATGCCACCGGGCGAAATTCACTACCAGCGGCCTTTTTGGGCGCCGCCTTTTTAGATGCCGGTACGGTTGGGGACGATGAACTTTTCTTAGCCACTATTATTTAGATGCCACTATTTAGATGCTACTACTGCGCCGCGGCTGATTTGTTCCTTCAGTATCTCAATTGCGCGGTCGAGATGCACGTCGTCGTCTTCATCTTCGACAGGTTCCAGCGTTACGTCGGGCGTAATACCTTCGCCTTCAATTAAGGTGCCCTTTGGAGTGTACCAACGGGCAATGGTAAAACCGATTCCGGAACCATCACCCAAAGGCCACAGGCTATTTACGCTGCCCTTGCCATAGGTGGTTGCTCCAATGACTGTGGCCCGCTGGTTGTCGACCATTGCTCCGGTGAACACCTCACTGGCACTGGCGCTGAATCCATTTACCAGCACCACCATGGGAACATCCAAAGCTTTCCCGCCCGACTTCACGCCCCAATTGCGGCGGTTCCCTTGGGCGTCGACCTGATACAGCACCAATCCATCACCAATGAAATTGCTGGCCACATCAACAACCGACGACACTAGCCCGCCCGGATTGTTGCGTAGATCCACGACCAACCCAACTCCTTGGGACCTTTCGAACCGGTCCAGGGCTTCGTTCAATTCATCGGCGGTTGTTCCCGTAAATCCAGAGATGCGCAGATGACCAATCCGCCCCACCTGCATTATTAGAGTCACGCTCTCCAGGTTGATAATATCCCGCTCTATCTCAATGGAGACCGGCTCCGAGCTATTCAGGTGCCGCAGCAACAAGGTCACCTTGGAGCCTTTATCACCCCTAATCAACCGGACAACTTCCAGGAGACTCATTCCCTGGACGCTCGTACTGTCCACTTCCAGGATGATGTCGCCAGGCCTAACACCGGCGGCCTCGGCAGGGGTATCGGGCATGGGCGATAGGATGGTCATCACCCCGTCGCGAATTCCAACCTCTGCGCCGATGCCACCAAAAAAGCCGCGAATATCTTCTTGCTCCAGCGAGTACTGTTCCTGGTCCAAGAACGAGGCGTAGGGGTCGTCTAGCGCACGGATCATGCCGAGAATAGCGCCGTCGCTAATAGTCTGGGGGTCTAGATTTGCCCCATCGATTTGTTCATTCTGCAACAGTTCCCAAACTTCGCTAAGCCGCTGAAACTCGGGGGGAAGACCCTCGATGTTAGTGTTGCCGTCACTGGCGCTACCACCGCCAAAACAGGCAACAGACAGCAACAGCGTGGCCGCCAAAACGGTCACGATTAGGAAACGGATAGAAAAGAGGGTCCTGGTCACTAGTGTTATCTCCTGCCGTGGAGCGGGGTGTGGCGTTTCATTAAATATACGACGTTAAATATACGACGTTTCATTAAATTAGTTCATTGCCGTGGTCGACTCGGTGCTTAATTTGATTCTTAATGCAATGAAAGCGGCGTTCCGGAAATGGGGCAATCCAGGCTCCGTGGCGTTCACTTAGCAGAGTTCGATTGTAACATAGCGTAGTCTTAACTAAGCCTGTGAACATGCTGACGTGCGAGGGTTTCGGCAGGCGCGTTGACACTGATTTCGGCAAGCTGCTAGCATGGCGGAAACCGGGCTGGCGCAGGCTGATTAATACGTGCTGGAATACGTGCTGGAACAGCATAGTTTAGGCCAGTCTCGCTTAGGATGGGAAAATTTGGCTGGAATCTCGGCCTATGGGGCATACGTTCCCAGGTACCGATTGGGCGCGGAAACTGACGGCTGGGAATCCGCCGGACAGCGCTCCATCGCCAATTTTGACGAGGACAGCGTCTGCATGGCCGTGGCCGCTGGCATTGATTGCCTGACCGGCCATGACCGCCAAGAGATTGACGGCCTGCTATTCGCCACCACCACCCCTCCTTATTCTGAAAAGCAGTGCGCCTCGATAATCGCCACTGCCTTGGATTTAAGGCGGGACATTTTCACCGCCGACATCACCAACGTGCTTAGGGCCGGCACAACGGCCTTGAAATCCGCATTGGACTCGGTTACCGCCGGTTCGGCCGAGAAAGTGCTGGTGATTGCCAGCGACAACCGGCAGGGCGCTCCCAAAGGCGAAGCCGAGCGCAACTCCGGAGACGGCGCGGCAGCCTTTATCATCTCCAATGAAGACGTCATCGCCGAGCAGGCTGGGTCTTACACCATAACCGAGAACATGATGGACACCTGGCGCAGCGCGGGAGACCCGTTCGTCCGTTCCTGGGAAGACCGTTTCGCCATTGAAGAAGGACTGGAACGGATTCTGGGAGAAGCGGTCTCCGGTTTCATGGAAAAAGAGGGCGTTTCAGTCAAAGACGTCGGCAAGCTGGCCATGTACTCCCCCGACGGCCGCCGCCACGCTCAGTTGGCCCGTCAATTAGGATTCCAGCCAGAGCAGGTCCAAGACCCATTGTTCGGCCGCCTGGGAAACACCGGAGCCGCTTTCCCGCTAATGCTATTGGCTGGCGCTCTAGAAGACAGCACGCCGAATCAGTTGCTGCTTACAGTGGCCTATGGCGACGGCAGCGACGTACTAGGCTTCCGCACCACAGCTAAGATTCAAGACTACGTGGCATCCTTCGGGGTCTCGGGTTACCTAGATTCGGGTCTGGTGCTGGACAGCTACGAAACCTTCGCCAAATGGCGGGACGTTTGGATTACCGATTCTTCATCGAAACGACCCCAAGCGCAGTCTCCCTCAGTTACGGCAATGTGGCGCGAAAGCGACCAGAACATCCGGTTCCACGGCGCTGTCTGCAACCAGTGCGGCTACGTGCAATACCCGCCCCAACGGGTCTGCGTCGAATGCCAGGGCCTGGACGATTCGTCCCCAATACGGCTCAGCGACCAACCGGGCACGGTGTTCACCTACTCGTTGGACCACATAGCCGGAACGGTGGACACGCCTTTGGCCATCGCCGTAGTGAATTTCGAGTGTGGTGGCCGAGTACTCTGCACAATGACTGACCGGGAGACCTCAGAAATAAAGATTGGTCTACCAGTGGAAATGAGTTTCCGCAAACTGCGGGTAGTGAACGGTATACATAACTATTACTGGAAAGCGATACCCCGCCGCCGCGCAGTCTAGAATCCAGGAATCATACTGGGGTACAGGCATTGAGAATTAGGAGTACCACATGAGCGGGATTAAAGACCGGGTCGCCGTAATTGGCATGGGCTGCACCAAGTTCGGCGAACGCTGGGACTCCAGCGCCGCAGACCTGATGGTTGAGGCCGCCTACGAGGCCTACGAGGACGCTGGGCTCGAGGGCAAGGACATCCAGGCTGCCTGGGTCGGCACCGCTGCGTCGTTTCGCACTGCCCAACCGCTGGCGGCGGCCCTAAAGCTGGACTACATACCCATCTCCCGGGTCGAGAACGCATGTGCCACCGGCACCGACGCCTTCCGCAACGCTTGCTACGCCGTGGCCGCCGGTATCTACGACATCGTGCTGGTCGTGGGGGTAGAAAAGCTCAAGGACTCGGGCTTCTCCGGCCTAGCAGTGCCTGAAGCGGTCGGTGCAGACGTTACGCCTCAGGTGCCGCCGCCATCCCAGTTTGCCCTGGCCGCCACCCGCTATTTCCACCAATATGACATTCCCTATGAAGAAGGGAAAATGACGCTGGCCCAGATTGCGTCCAAGAACCATCACAACGGGACCATGAGCCCCAAGGCCCACTTCCAGCGTGAGGTTAGCGCGGAACAGGTGGTCAACGCGCCCATGGTCGCCTGGCCCTTGGGCCTGTTCGACTGCTGCGGTGTTTCCGACGGCGCGGCTGCTGCCATCATTACCACGCCTGAAATTGCGAAAACCTTCCGGGACGACTACATCTTGGTCAAGGGTATTGGTCTTTCGGTGGGTGCCTTTGGGATTATGCGCAACGACTGGGATTTCACCCACTTCCCTGAGACGGTCCGGGCCAGCCAGTCCGCCTACCAGGAGGCGGGTATCTCCGACCCGCGTAAAGAGATTGACCTAGCCATGGTCCACGACTGTTTCACTATCACCGAGCTAATCATCTACGAGGACCTGGGGTTCAGTCCCCGGGGGCGGGCCAGCGAGGATGTGGCGGCAGGGACTTTCAGTCTCGAAGGGGAGTTGCCGGTGAACACCGACGGCGGCCTAAAATGCTTCGGCCACCCCATTGGGGCCAGCGGCGTACGCATGATTTACGAAGTCTACAAACAACTTCAGGGCAAGGCGGGCGGACGCCAGCTAAAGAACCCAACGCTGGGTCTAACCCACAACCTGGGAGGCCGTCCCGGTTCCTTCACCTGCTCAGTAGCCCTACTAGGCACTCGCGACTAGGCGCTATAAGCGCGTTTCTACCTTCGGCACGACAACTTGGCTGGTTTGTATCCGGTTTGAATCGCACTACCCGGCTGTCACCCTGAGCGTAGCGAAGGGTCTGCCAAGGTGATGATTGGAAGATTCTTCGTCGGCTGCGGCCTCCTCGGAATGACAATGTTAGACAAACTCCTATTTCCTATTGATGGGGAGGAATAGGATGCCAAGTATGGTCGATACTTTAGAGGTAAGACTCTCAATCAGGTCAGCCAACAACCATTTTTTATGCCTAAAATTAAGCCCTCGCAAAGCGTTATAGGCTCAATATTAGACATAATCTAAAATTTTGTTTAAAATCTGACCAAGAATTCGTTGTGCCGGGTAGGCTCCGAATGAAATAATCTTGGTGACATTAAGTGCGTGTGAGAGTGGGTGGGATGTCGTTTAGAAATTATGAATGGGCCACGGAGAGCTCGTGCTGAAGACCGGTGTAGTGCAGGTCGCAGCCAAGGGCACGGACGTGGCCTTTGTTATTGACGAAGAAGCCCCCTTTGATGTGGTGGCCGGGGAACTGCGTGAGTACTTGGCCAAGCAGAACGGTCTGTGGTCCAAGGGCAACATTACGGTAAATGTCGGCCAACGAATGCTCGCCCGCGACGAACTGACTCAAGTGAAGTCGATTATCGAGACCCACTCGGGCCTCAAGGTCACCCGCTTTTGGTGCTCGCCCGAATCTCTGGGCACCGGCGACTTCCAGATTGAAGCGAAAGCCGCGACGGTAGAGTCATCAGCAAACACGTCGGGCGCACAACGCCAGCCACCAGCACACAACGAAATTGCGGTGCCAGAATCGCTGCCAGACCTCCCCGCAGATTCAATATCCGCCGTGGAGTCTGTGATTCAGGACCTACGAAGCCGTCAGAACAAGAACGGGGCCAGAAGCCGTAACCGCACTGAAGCCCTGTTCATCAAGTCCACCTTCCGATCGGGCGAATCTGTACATCATCCCGGAGATGTAGTGGTGCTAGCGGACGTTAACCCCGGCGCCGAGATTGCGGCCGACGGCGACATAGTGGTGTTGGGGTCGCTAAAGGGATGGGCCCACGCCGGGGCCTCCGGCGACACCAAAGCAGTAATTATTGCCTTAGAACTCCCCTCGACTCGGTTTCAGATTGCCAAGTACGAGGGAATATCGCCGACCACAGCGCGGCGCAAATCCAAATCGTCTGCCTCCGGCCCCAAGATAGCCTACGTACGTAGCCGCTCCATCCACGTAGCGCCATTTGTCGGCCGGTTTGCGAGATACAGCAAAGGAGTACCTTATGACGGGTAGGACCATCGTAATAACGTCGGGCAAGGGCGGCGTGGGCAAGACTACCGCGACCGCTAATATAGGCACCGGCCTGGCAATGCGCGGTCACAAAGTGATTGTCATCGACACCGACATCGGCCTGCGCAACCTGGACGTCATCATGGGTCTGGAGAACCGTATCGTCTACGACCTGGTGAACGTCATCGAAGGCAAGTGCAAGATGAACCAGGCCATGATTAGGGACAAGCACGATTACGAGCTGTACCTAATTCCTGCGGCTCAGACCAGGGACAAGAACAGCATCGAACCGGAACAGCTCCGGGATTTGTGCGCTGAACTCGAAAAAGAGTTCGACTATGTGCTCATTGATTGCCCGGCAGGAATTGAACAAGGCTTCAAGAACGCCATTGCCGCCGCCCAAGAGGCAATCATCGTAACCACCCCAGAGGTCTCGGCCATCCGGGACGCAGACCGGGTAATCGGTCTGTTGGAGTCGTCGGGTCTGCACCGGCCACGGCTCATCATTAACCGCATCTCGCCAGAAATGGTCAAACGCGGAGACATGATGGACCAAAAGGACGTGGAAAATCTGCTGGCGGTCGAAGTCATCGGCCTGGTGCCGGCGGACGAAAACACGGTGGTGGCCGCCAATCGGGGGATCCCGGTGGTGCACGACCGCAAATCCGCATCGGGCGGAGCGTTCTTAAGAATCGCCGCCCGAGTTGACGGCGAGGATATCCCGCTGATGGACTTGGAACCCAAATCCGGCATCTTCTCCAAGTTCAGGGGTTTGGTCGGAATGAATGGAAGGGCTTACTCTCATGCGTGAGCTACTAAGTAGGCGTCTTAAATCAAACGGGAGGGCTTACTCTCATGCGTGAACTTCTACGTCGGCTTTTCAACCTATCAGGTAGGGAATTGGACCTGGCCACAGAGGCAATGTCCAAAGACACGGCAAGACAGCGACTCAAGCTGGTGCTGATTCAAGACCGGCTGGAGCTGGCCCCGGAAAAGCTTGAGCAGATGAAGAAAGAGATCTGGGATGTGGTCTCCAAGTACATGGTGGTGGACGACGACTTCATGGAGTTTGAAGTCCGCCGTGTGGACGAAGTGACCGTCTTGGTCTCCAACATCGAGGTCAAAGACTTAAGCGACCTGACGCCAGTACTTGCGTCGACCCCATTACCCGCCACATAGACTCAAGACATAATAAGTCAGGTAACAGGCCCGCCGGTCTTTGGACGGCGGGGCACATAGTAGAAAAGCAACAGGCCCGCTGCTCTTGGACAGCGGGCCTGTTTAGTTCCTTGACTGACTGCTGGTTGACCACAGACAGCCAAGGTCGGTATGTCGGAGACGTAGTGTTGGTTGTTATTACCTAGGCTTGGCAAACTCCATACCGTTGATGTTCCGGGTGTCGCCTAACCTGATGTTCTCCTTCCAGCTCGCAACATTGGAGCTGAGGGGCCAGATGACATCAAAGTCATACAGCCCGATATCCAAGGCGTTGTCGTACAGGAACCGCCCCACTTCCTTCTGGGCGACCCAGCGCTCATCGGCGTCGAACAGTGTGGAAGCCAATGGCATGTTCTCCTCAAGCCACGGGTGCTCGACACCGGCATACCAGTTGGCCGCGCGGCTCCACCAGTTGGTGTACCCCAAGAACGGTTCTATCCGCGGGCTGGTCGCGTGGCAGGTAATGCCCTCATACGTCCGCGCGATCAGGGTTGGCCGCAGGGTACTGTAGGGCAGGTTCTGCAATTGGACGTTAATGCCGATGTCAGACCACATCTGAGAAACGGCCTCGCAAGCTTCCACCTCACTGGGAGCGCCCCGTATGGAGGGTGTCAGCGTCAGACTGAAACGATCGGGGCCAGGGTAGCCGGCCTCGTCCAACAACTGGCCGGCTTTCACCGGGTCGAATTCCCAGGTCATGTCCGGGTCAAGTTTGTCCTCATTGCCCAGCCATCCCCACATCACCGATGGTTTACCGAATCCCTTCAACAAGTTGTCGACTATTGACTGCCGGTCTATGGAGATCGCCAGGGCTTGGCGCACCTTTAATGCCCGTTCCCACTCGGGTGAGGTCACGTCGTCGGTAGTTGCTACCCAGGGCAACTCGGGGTTCCAATTGGGCCGCTGGTCGTCGGTCCCGAGACCGACATAGCTACTGCCGTAGAGGCCCAGGTGGGATTCTCCACCACCGGGGACAGCCATAAATAGGGCGCCTGGAACGCCTTCCACGGTAGTTATGGAATCGAAGGCCATGGTGAAGGTGTCGAGTTGACCGGTCTGGAAGCCAGCCACCCGCGCTGATTCCTCGGGAATCTCCCAGAGGACCATCTCCCTGAAGTACGGAGTCTGGCGCCAGTGGTCAAAGACCGCCTGGAACCTCCAGAACTGGCTGGTCTCAGCGTCATCAAACGCCCAAGGTCCGGTGAGAGCGGTCCGGTCGTTGGCCGCCTCCTCACCGATCTCGTCCGACTGTTTCTTGCTAGCCACCCAAGTGCTGCCAGCCCAAGGATTGCGGACTCGGTTGAGCACGTCGATGGCCGGAACGCCTGTATTTAACACAATCGTGTACGGGTCGGGGGTCTCTCTCGACCCCTTCTCATTCTGCCACATCCGGGCCACGTCGCTGCTGCCCGGGTGTTTCGCGCTTTCAATTATCTGGTCGATGGACCACAGAACATCTTCGGCGGTCATCTCGCCGTATCCTTGATGGAACTGGACTCCCTTTCTGATTTTGAACGTCCAGCTCAAGCTGTCGGCGGATATGCTCCAACTCTCCGCCAGCATCGGCAAGAACTCTGATGGAGAGCTTGATGAGTGCGCCACCAGGTTCTCGGCGGATATGACCTGGTTCAAGAAGATCTGAGGGTTCCCCGCCAGTTTGGGGTGGCCTTGGTAGGGCCCCAGCTCTTTTTGGCCGATGTTCAGCGTGCCGGACGGCTCAGTGCTGGCCGTCGGCGCGTCGGCGGGAACAACGGTGGCTGTAGGTGGTACCGAGGTTGGAACAATCGTCGGGGACGACCCCGTGGATGGCGTGGCGACCCCAGGCGTTGCGGTCGCGGAAGAGCCGCAGGCAAGAATCACCGCTAGTAACAGGGTCAAAGATCCGAGAATAAGTAACCTTGGGTTTCTCTGCAAATAATCCAACATGGACTAACCTCCAATCAGCTTTGGAACCAGAACAGGCCGGAAGCCGACGCCGGGCTTTCCAAATCCCTTCGCGGACCTCTAGTCCATTTGGGGTTCCGTTTGCCAAGCGGCTTCCGTCCAGTACCTAGACAGATAAGGAAGGTGTAACGCTCCGGCCCTTACAGACCGGAGATAGGTGTTCATGTATAAACTGGACTCATTTTTGCGGCGGTTGACGACCGTTCGTGGTGATTTTCAACCGCCGTGCATAACGATTAACCCTCTAAGTAACCCTCTATATTGATGGTTCTCCTATTCAACAACGCCGTCTGGCCTACTGGCGGTGGCGCATGAATTCAAAGCCGTTGATGTTCCGGGTGTCGGTGTGCTTAACGAATTCGGTCCAATCTTCAATCCGAGGACCAACCGGCCAGACCGCATCCCAGGAGTAAAGCGCCGGCTGAACCACCTCGTCGAACATGAACTGGGCGACATCCCGTTGGATGTTGTCCAACGCAACCGGGTCAATGGTGTTATTAGCAAGGTTGATCTGATCTTCCAGGTACTGATGCTCCCATCCGTGGGTGAACGCTGAGGCCCTGAGGTGAATATTCAAGCCCACAACTGGTTCGGTCCGTATGGGTATGCCGTGGCAGGTCAGGCCTTCATAGGTGCGGCCAACAATCGTCGGGCGCAGGGTGCTGTACGGCAGATTTTGGAACTGAACGTCTATACCAATACCGTCCAACATGCTTGCCACCGCTTCGCAGACCGCGTCCTCAGCGGGTGCGCCGCGCTTGGCGGTGGTCAACGTGGCGGTAAACCCGTCGGGATAGCCCGCCTCGACCAGTAGCTCTTTGGCCCGGACTGGGTCGTATTTCCACTCCAGACCGGGGGGCAATACGTCTTCATTCCCTGTGTAGGACTCCAAGATGGCTGGCTTAGCGAAGCCCAACAGCAGGGTCTCGATTATTGAGTCCCGGTCGATAGCCAAAGAGATGGCCTCACGGACCTTCTTAGCGTTTATCCACTCCGGTGAGTCCGTATCAGAATTGGACGAGACCCAAGCCAGGTCGGGGTTATAGGCCGGTTGTTCCTCATCGGTCCCAGCGCCCACATAGAAGTTTCCGTAGAAGTTGACAATCATGGTCCCGGCCTGAGGCACGGTCACGAACTTGGCGCCTGGCACATCTTCCACAGTGGCGATGGAGTCGAAGGCCATCACAAAGGTGTCGAGCTGACCCGTCTGGAACCCGGCCACCCTGGCAGACTCTTCCGGAATCTCCCAGAACACCAGCTCTGCGAAGTCAGGGGTCACCCGCCAGTGGTCCTGAACGGCGCCCATCCTCCAGAATTGGGCGCTGCCCTCTTCGAGGAATTCCCACGGGCCAGTTGCCGCTATGTTCCGGTCGACCTCATCGTCGCCTTTCTCATCAAACTGTTTCTTGCTGGAAACCCAGGTCGCCCCGCCAAAGGGGAAGGCCATGAACTCCAGTATGGGGGACTGGGCGAGGGGAGTGCCCGTGTTCACGACTATTGTGTAGTCGTCGGGGGTCTGGACGTTTCCTGCGGGGTTGTTCCAGAAGGACTTGATAACCGACCCTCTGGGATGCTTGGTGTTCTCCGACCACTGGTTATAGGACCAGACGACATCTTCAGTGGTCAGCTCGCCGTAACCTTTATGGAGTTGAACGCCTTTCTCAATCTCAAACGTCCACGTGATGAAGTCTTCTGAGATGCTCCAGTCCCTGGCCAGCATATTGGTCAGCTTCCGGTTGGAGTCGAAGGTGAACAGCGTCTCACCCACCGGTGCGGCGCTGAGCAAGAAAAGCCCTGGGTTGCCCACCAAACGCGGGTGGGCGGTGAAGCGCCCCATGTCGCTCTGGCCCATGCTCAGAGTGCCGCTGGGTTTGGCCGCTTGCGTCGGAGCTACCGTCACAGCGGGCATCGCGGTGGGCGCCGGGATAGTGGTCGCCGTGGGAACCGATGAAGCCCCGCCAGACGTAGGTGTGGCGGTGGCAGAGGATCCACAAGCTGCCATCAGGGCCAGGCTGAAAATAAGCGCTAGGAGTAAATTAGTCCGACTAATCCAAGAGTACGACATTTATTTGGTCTCCCTTAGTATCAGAATGGGCCGTAATTTCCAGGGGATAAATCGGCAATTCAGCCGCTCAAAGATTCACATCAACCAGTAGTCGGCGAACTTCCGCAATACATAGACATTTCGCAGCCGCGTTGCTCTTTCCAGATACTAATTGCTATATTCACCACCTCTACTATCTCGGTCTTAGATACTAATCTCCTTAGCGTATTACAGTTATTAGTAAGTAAATAATCAAATAACAACGAAATAAGTAATCACTGTGCCTCATATACATTATTACATCTAGCATGTCAATACTAGATATTCATATTAAAGTACAATGCGAATCGTAATATATTAGCCGAGATTAGTAGGTTATCGATATGAAACACTCTATCTGCGATTAGACACGATTCAAGGCCGACTGATTCAGACCGTCCTACGTTGACCGGCATGATGGGCTTAATCTCCGTCTCAACAGGCGCACTCGGACAGGCAATCATTGGAAACCAAGGCAGACCACTGGGCGAAAACCACGGGCAAAAGAACGGGTAATAAGGCAGGTTTCAACCTTACCCAGCTCAAATGAGACCGATGTCCTAATAATTGGCGGTGGCATCGCGGGGACCGCGTCTGTATTCCATCTGGCGCAACACGACAATCTGGTAATTCTGTTGGAGCGAGGGGAGATTGCCGGTGAAGCCTCTGGGGTAAACGTCGGCGGCCTTGGCGGCCTTGGCGGCCTCGGCTGGGGACACAACCCAACTTGCAGTCGTAACACACGGCGGGCGGGGTAACAACCACTGAAATCGCGAATTGGGAAAAATTGTCCGTCAGAATACCGGTCGGCACCCTAATGCGAATTCGGCCCCAATAAAAAAGTGCCCCGCTGGATTCAGCGGGGCACTTGGTTCGCTTAATTTCACCGTATTATGCGGCGTTGTACGTGGTTACTTTCGGTGGTTGATGAACTCAAAACCATTGACGGCTCTGGGGTCAGTGCGCCAAACATGGTCGCCCCAAGGCTCAATTCTGGGTCCCACCGGCCAGACAGCATTCCATGAGAAAAGTGCCGGCTGAACCACTTGTTCGATCATCCACTCCCCGGTCGTCTTTTGGGCGGCCTTGAGATCAGCGGGGTCTAGGCTGTTGTTGGCGATGGTTATATTCTCTTCCAGCCACTCGTGTTCCCAACCGTGAGTAAATGCTGTAGTTGAAAGGTGTATGACCATCCCTACCACCGGTTCGTCTCGAATCGGCAAGCCGTGGCAGGTTAAGCCCTCGTAAGTGCGGCCAACAATCGTCGGACGAAGCGTGCTGTACGGAAGATTTTGTAGATTAACGTCGATGCCGATAACTTCCAGCATGCTAGCCACTGCTTCACATACCGCGTCCTCGGCGGGAGCGCCTCGCTTTGCGGTGGTTACCGTAGCAGAGAAACCGTCTGGATAACCGGCCTCAACCAATAACTCCTTGGCCCGGACCGGATCATATGGCCACTCCAAGCCCGGATCTAATATGCCCTCGTTACCGGCAAAAGATGGCAATATTTCCCTCGCTGCAAATCCCAGCATTAAGGTGTCGATTATCGTGTCTCGGTCGATTGCCATAGATATCGCTTCCCGGACTTTTCGGGCCTTTTCCCACTCGGGTGAGTCAACATCGGGATTGGAGGAGACCCAAGCCAGGTTTGGGTTGTAAGCGGGACGCTGGTTCTCAGTGCCTATACCCATGTAAAAGTTACCATAGAAGTTAAGGGCCATAGCGCCGGCTTGGGGTACCGTCACAAATTTGGCCCCTGGCACGTCTTCCACAGTAGTGATTGAGTCGAATGCCATCACGAAAGTGTCCAAGTTACCGGTCTGGAATCCGGCCACTCTGGCTGACTCTTCAGGGATTTCCCAGAAGACCAGCTCGGCAAAATCAGGCGTCTGGCGGTAATGGTCTTCCACCGCACGCATCTTCCAGAACTGTCCCGACTCAGTCTCGGAGATTTCCCATGGCCCTGTAGCAGCTATATTACTGTCGACCTCATCGTCACCCATCTGGTCAAACTGCTTCTTGCTGGAGACCCAGGTGGTACCGCCAAATGGAAAGGACAGGAATGCCATAATCGGAGCCTGGACCTGGGGCGCCCCAGTGTCCACGATTACGGTGTAATCATCGGGGGTTTGAACGCTGCCTTCAGGGTTATTCCAGAAGCCATTAATGATTGAACCTCTGGGATGCTTTTCATTTTTCGACCACTCGTTATAGGACCAAACAACGTCCTCGGCAGTCATCTCGCCGTAGCCTTTATGGAACTGGACCCCTTTCCTTAGTTGAAATGTCCAGGTGGTGAAGTCCGCAGAGATGCCCCAATCAGAAACTAGTATATTAGTGAGTTCTTTATTGGAATCCAAGGCAAACAACGCCTCACCCAACGGTGCGTTGCCATGCAGGAAAATCCCAGGATTACCCACTAATTTGGGATGGGCAGTGAAACGTCCCATGTCACTTTGACCCATGCTAAGGGTACCGCTGGGTTTGGCGTCTTGGGCAGGCGCTGAGGTAGGTGTGGGCAAAGCGGTAGGCGCCACTGCCTTGGTTGCAATTGGATTGCCCCCGGACGTGGGCGTCGACGTAGCAGAAGACCCGCAAGCCACCACAAATGCGAGGCTGAAAATAAACGCTAGGAGCAAATTAGTCCGGCTAATCCAAGAGTACGCCATGTAAGAATCCCCCTCATATTTTTAGATTCGACAATGGTGCCAGTGAATTCCGCTGAATCGGAACTATCTAAGCGAATAGTAGAGATTAATTAGTATTAGCTAGTTTTCGATTATCAAATACCGGTTGAATAATCATCGATACGTAGAATTTAATTTGATAGATATACGCTATTCGGTAATATTAGTCAACCGAGTTTAAATATGTTGTTGTTTGCCAATTCAACGGGCCGTTGATGGCCCCGATTGCCACACCGGATGACCACGCTTATAATCTGCCGGTCACGTAAGGTTAATGACCGCAAATCATTCATCCACCCAAAGGGAGTGTCGAATTGCCAAACAACACACTGACCATCGGCAACGTGGAAATCACATCACTATCGGACGGACTGTTGGATTTCGACCTTTGCAATTTCTTTCCCGACATCCCGGAAGAGGACTGGAAAGGCCAAGAACACCACCTTTCCGCTTCGCAGGGCGTGAGTTTCAACTTGGCCTGTTACCTGATTAAGTCCGACGGCCACACCATCGCCGTCGACACTGGCCTGGGGCCAAAGCAAACTCCGGAGACTCCTTGGGGTGAATTACTCAACGATTTCAAAGCCCACGGAATGCGCCCTGAAGAAGTAGACATGGTGGTCATGACGCACGCGCACCGCGACCATGTGGGCTGGAACTTGGTGTCCCAAGACGGGAAGTACACGCCTACTTTCCCCAACGCAAAATACTATGTCAGCTCTACCGACTGGGAGGCCTGCCATAACCCGGAGTTGATTGAAACGCGGTTCCCCAATGCCCCAGAATGCGTTTGGCCGCTGGAAGAATTGGGTGTGCTGGAACTGATGGAGACCGGTCAACAGATAACCAGCGAGATTACGGCCATCGCCACTCCGGGGCACACACCCGGCCACATGAGTCTGATGATTTCGTCTCAAGGGGAAAACGGACTGGTGCTAGGCGATGTCCTGCACAACACCGCACAAATCGAGAACACCGATTGGGTATCCCGAGCCGACATAGACCCGGTACAGACTCGAATTACGCGTCGCGAGATGATGAACCGCCTGGAGCGGGAGGGTATCCCTGTGGCAGCGGTGCATCTGGCCGCACCGGGCTTCGGTAGGATTGTACGGGAGCAAGGCCGCCGCTTCTGGCAGGCTATTTAACTACAGCTACTAAGACCCTGCCCATTTGAACTTGCTGTATAGGCCGTGCTTGGCCTGGTAGTCCCAGGTCATGCCCTCGTCGTCAACCTTGATATTAGAACGGCTCAATACGTGCTCTGGCCCGTGAATAACGTTGCGCAGATTGTTGACGGTAACCACGGCTTCCTGGTCGGCGCCACGAATCGCTTGAACTTCCATGAATAGTCGGTCTGGTGCGTTGACCGTCTTGGTTCGCTCGTTGATGGTAATGTCCAAGGGCGTTCTGGTGACCGCCAGGTATTGGCCGTCCCGGTAAAACTGAGCCATGATTTGCCACGGTCCGCCGGCTTCTCCAGAGAAAATCGTCCGCTACGCATCGTCCTGCTCGGGCGTGGTTCGATCGTCCAAATACATCACGGCTGACCAGTCGGCGTCCACCATGGTCGGGCCAGGACAATGGACAAAGATGGCTACATTTAACCCCGCCAAATCCACATCCCCGTAGCGGCCACGCTCAATGTTCATGGCCCAGATTGCGTCGCAGTGGCCATTATTGGCAGGCTGACGGAATGACACGTGACAAGGGCAAAGTAGGTTGCAATTACAACCTTCAAAAAGGTCTCCTTCAGCAGTCCATTCCTCGGCCATAACCAACACCTATCCGGGTACATTCATATCTACGATTTCTACGATTTCTACCGTTTCTACCGTTTCTACCGTGCAACGATACAGTCCGTAGATAAACGTCCAATGCCGCATCGGCAAATTAAAGAGGGAGCAAGATTTGGTCTTGCTCCCTCTTTTAGTCGCTTTGCTCCGGGTCGGACAGCCTAGAACATTGTGCTGTCGCTGACCTCGCCGTGGAGGATAAACCGCAGGCGATCCCGGAAGTTGAACAAAACTTTATCGTCTTCTTCCGACTTCCCGCCATCTTTCTTGGTTTCGATATAATTCATGAGCTCATCAAGTGCGGCGTTCTCCCTGGTTCCCGAGGGAATCTTAAAGAGGCTAGCGTCAAATGTCGGCAATTCACCTGGGCCGAAGTAGCCGGTGGTGTATTTACCGGTGCTCTCATCGTGCAGGGTGTAGCCTTCCAGGTCGTGGGTGCCTTTACCCAACACCTGGCCGGTCTCGACATAGTGCTCCATGACGGCCTTTGCCCCGTATTTGTTGATTGGGCAGACCTTCATGCAGATGGCGCACCCTTCGTACCGGACCATGACCGGACGGCAGCGCTTGTAGATGAGCTTGTTCTTCTCGACACCCCGCCACCAAATCTTCTCCCGCATCAGCGCGCGGCCAGGGCAGCGGTTGACGCAGACCTGACAGACCTGACAGAAGGCATGGAGCCCGTAGTCGATGGGCTCGTCCATGGTTACCGGAGCGTCGGTGGTGATAATCTGAAGTCGGCACCGGGCGCCAGCGTGGGGGGTAAGCAACTGACCGTTGGCCCCCAACTGGCCCAGGCCCGCAGCGACGAACATGGGGATGGTCGCGGCGCTGTGATTGCTGGGACCGTGCAATTGAGCGTGATAGCCAAGGGACAGGATGTATTCGACCATCCTCAGGCCCATGGGCGCCTGAGTCTCGTAGGTCCCGTAATGGCCATGCTCGGCTGCCATGCTCGGCGCGGTCTGCGTCTCCGCAAAGTCCTGCTCCAACGCAATACAGATGGCGTTGGGGTACTTAACGAAGTCTTTACGGTCCTGATATACGAACCGCAAATCGTGATTGGTGAAACCGATGTCCAAGAAGCCCATCTCGACCGCCCTATCACGAATCAACTGAGTGACGTCTTCGCCGGACGGAGTGCCAGTGGGCTCCAAGTCGCCGGTGCGGTTCATGGCCGGATAGAACTCCGCCATCACCGCGTTGTGTTGTTCATGGTAAGCCTTCATGGCTGCAGTGCCAACGCTGGGCGACCATTCTGTATCAGCGCCGTGCTCAACCTGCTGGCGAAGCAGCGGGTATTCCCGGCTATAAAAATCGATATCTTTGCTGACCATAGGAATACCGGGAACCGTTTCCAGTTCCTCGGGGATTGGAATCTCTACGGGATCCATTCCAGCTTTTCTTCCGGGACGGACCACGACATGACCGACTTTCAACATTGGTCTAACTCCTCATTAAACAAAGCTAGTAGTATCGGGGATTTTGACCGACGGAATCGCCGATGTCAACACGCCTGGGTGCCTTTAATACTTGCAACGACGGCGTGTCCATTCGGAGCAACGCCGTGAACCTTACGCAAGGCCGGAAGCGGACATTCGTCCTTTGGCAAGATTGATGCTGGGTGTCTCGGACGGGTTTACTCCGTTCAGCAGCCCCAAGTAATAGCTAATGTAGTCACCCAGAACAATCATGGGCAACGATTGGGTTAAAGGCCTGCCCTGTACCCCGGTAAACGTCCGGTTGGCGATTCCCGATTGGTCTAACATATCGGACAACACCGAGTACCTAAGCGCCAACTCTGGGCCAATATGGTTCGGCTTTAAAAGAAGGGCTGTGGTCCGCTGGCGAATCTCCGGGCCGCCGGGAAAACTCTCTACTGAATTGTGGAAAAGCTCGGGTACCAACTCGGCGAAGGCCCAAGATTTGCCGTTCTCGTTAAACTGGGACTTCCACCTTAGAGCCATCCCAGAGAGCACTCCGCCGCCGTATACTAGAGTTAGGCCTCCAAACAGTTGTCTTGCCAACGACTTGGCCGGGTTTTTGTCCTCAGGAACGTCGATTCCTACCTGGGACACCATAGTGGCAGCCGCCTCAACAGCCTCTGCCACATCTTGGTCCGAAACACTGATGACTCCGATACGGTCCAACAATGCAGCGAGAAGCATTAGGTTGTAACCTACGGCGCTACGGGGCTCTCCAGGAGAATCAACGGTCATCGCTGGGATTCCTGCCGCTGCCGCCCGTCGGCCTAAGGTACCGCCGCCGGTGATAGCGGCCATGGCAATCCCGGTTTCCTGGGCTTGGTTGAACATTGAAATCGTTTCTTCGGTCTCACCAGAGAAGCTGCAAACGATTATTAACTGGCCAGACGGGGGAGTTTGTGCGGCCGATATCCCAGGGATATTGAAATCACGGACCACTCTTATGGGGGTCTTAGAACGACGGTCAACTAGGTCGGCAGCCAGGTTCCCTGCTATCGCTGAGCCCCCCATTCCGGTGACCACCACTTCCGTGCACTGCCGCCACTCAACCGGGAACTCGGCCTGCTTGGCCGCTCGCCACGCCGAATCACACTGGGCGGGAAGACCTTGAAGCCGTAGGTGCAGGCCGGAAGGGTCGAGCGTCTCGAATGTAGTTGGCTCGTCTAAGACATCCATAGCATCCTCGATGTGCGTATACCCACTGAATCCCCAGCCACCGATTTGTGTCTCATTATCTAGTTTCAGTGCTTTGAGTTTAATCTCAACCCGAAACCGACCGCAATAAACAGCCTGCCGCATCCACACAGAAATATTACATGTCTATACCGCCAGATATCGTTCAGCTTGTGAAAAGAAGCGCAAAATATTAGCGTGGCATCCGAGGCAATTCATGGCCTGCCTGGAAAAGTTTGGTGAGCCCGGCGAATTAACGATTCGAAAACGCAATTTCATAACAATCAATACATTACCAAACTAGATGTATTCAGGGTTAGTTCGCCATAGCCATTAGCCCTGCTAAATAACTATGAATAGAATCAAAAATAGCCTCCTGCTATCATCCTTTATTTCGACTTACCAACATGGGTATGGGCGTAATCTCCAACTTTTGCGACAATTATTACCGAACACGCAAGGAATGGGACCATAAATGAAGATTAGTATTCCGGGACTCGGCGGACGTCTCCGCCGAGCCCGAAACGAAACCGGACTCAGCCAAGAAGCAGTGGCGGAAAAAATTGGGGTCTCCTGGATGACCGTACACCGTTGGGAACGCTCTCAACGCGCTATCCCAGATGACCGCCTAGACAAGGTATGCGAACTCTATAACAAACCGCTCCGCTGGTTTCTCACCCTGGAAGAGGGAGACCTCGAACAGGAAAATGGTTCGCCTGGGTCGTCTCCCGGGAAGGGTTCCGAGGCGCCAGCGCCCTATGGGCGGGCCTCGACTCAAGCCAGTTCCGATGCCGCCGGTCGGGTATACCGAAAGATTGCGGATGCTCCGTCCGACTATCTGCCTCTGATTGAAAAGGTCGTAGAGGACATCCTCGAAGGCTTGCGGTCACCCGGACGTTAGTCCGCACGCAAACCCCGCAGCCTCCCTTGGCACCACTATCGGCGTGTTTACGACCGTTAGTTTTGCCGTCCCGTATTTCTTAATCCTTAGAAATCCCTCGGCCGTTATTCAATGTGCATCATCCCCGTAAACATACTAATTATGTTGATGGGGCTTGAGCCAAGTGGGTTTGCTAATGGTCGTCTGGCTATTAGGGAAAGTGCGCGTTGGCAGAGCGGAGTAGCGAAGAGGAACCAGAGAAGGTGAGGCGGGACGGGGGAAAGCTAGCGGGTAGTCCTAACCACGTAAAAGACGAGCGCTCCACCCATCATGGCGACCATGATTGTGAAAGCAATTTCCAGCTCGGGGGTGTCACCGATGATTACAGAACGCAAAAGTGACACGACTCCCATGCCAAGCAGGAAACCGATGGTTATTCCGACCGATATTATCGAAAGTAATCGTATTCTCATATCATCTATTCGAATTAAACAATTCTTAATATTCATGTTAACCCATATACGTGGGTTAAATGCAAGGTAACAAATATGTCAGCTACATTAGATGTAGCGTGCCCTTAATAACTTCTGACAATCGACGTAATTCGCAGCGAACCAAATTTATTCCTACCGGTTTATAACATTCCCTAGTTAATGAAACGTAGAGCTTTCTCTGCGCTCAACTTAGACCCTCCATCGCCCCTTTGGGACGAGATGGAGGTTTTTTTGCGTTCCATCCAGTTCCAGAATCGGAAATCGGCATCATTGTTTTCCCCCACCGAATCCTTGATTGGCCCCAAAGGGTCATACCCACGGACTTCTAGGCCCACACACTTGCTCTTTCCGGTTCCCTGATGAGGCCCCTTAGCTCCGGGTGATATGGACCGCATAGAACTTAGATTCCATGCCTGTAGTTGGCACAATGGTTTTTGGTCACGTTGTGGCTGGATCACTGTAACGGCAGCCCAAAGGGAGAAAACATTGACTTCCGCGAACCCCAAAAAGAGTACCTCAGCTAACGGCTCAGGCAACTACTCGGCGACTGTAGACCCTTGGGAACAGTCCCGGCCTGACGGCACGGACTCATTAGAAATTTCCAGACTCACCAAGAACGAAGCCGAGCATACCCGCCAGGGAATTGCCAACGAGATTCTCGAAGCGGCGAAAACGGTGTGCGGCGAATTGATTGCCGACACCGAGCGCACATTAGAGAAGGCCCGCTACCTTGAAACGGAAGCGGACCGGAAACACGTTGAAGCCCATGAAGAGCGCGAGCGCGCCAGCGATATTCGTTTGGAAGCGGAAGAATACCGCGAATCGATGATTGAAGACGCCAAACGGCAGGCCAGCGAGCATATTGAACGGGCCCGCGCCGCCGCCGAACGCGAGTGTTCGGAAATGAAGCAACGGGCATCTATAGAAGCAGAAAAGATGATGGCCCAAGCCCAGGTAATGAGGGCCGCAGCACAAGAAGAACTGGAAGCTCAGAAGATTTACGCCGAAGCTGCCAGGTTCAAAATCGCCTCTCAAGAGACCCTAACTCAGGCCAGGAACCGGTTGGACGAATCGCGGACCAGCGCTCTTTTAAAGCCTGGAACGGTGAAGACGCCACAAGCGCCCGCGGCCATCTCTGAGCGAGTTAAGAACAACATTTCTGACCCCGGCAATGACCCGGCGGGGCACCAAGGTCAGATTGACCGTGCAAGCGCCATCGCCACGGGGACGATTGACGTCGGTACCGAATCAGGTTACGACCGTGCCAATGCAATGGAATCCCTGCGCGAACTCCGCAATATGCAAGAAATCGCCGCAAGGGCAGTGGACCACGCGTTGGCCATTGAGAAAAAACCCGCCAAGGCGAAGAGGACGATTAAGCGGAAAAAGACAACCGCAAAGAAAATTACCAAGAAATCTTAACAACCAAATAATCTAGCGCCCCGATTAGCTATATGGAGCCTAATTTGGTCGAAACGCCTTCAGTTTGGAGCATTCCAAATCTGAATAAGCACCAGCAATCATCTTTCTTTTCCAGGCCGCGCCCTATGGGCAAGGCCAGGTTAGACCAAACCCAAGCACCAAAAAAGCAATCGTAGGCCACTGCCACCCAAGGCCAATGTCAGGTTAACCCGGCAAGGTTCCAACCAGACAAAACCTGTGTGCAGGAGGCCCATAGTGATTAGGAGGCTAGGATGTACTGGTTCAAAGAATGCCCTCGCTGTAGTGGCGACCTGGTCGCGGAACACGACCAATACGGAGACTATGTTTCGTGCATGCAATGCGGAATGAGCAAAGACGTTACCGCGGTTGAATTCGAACCGTCTCAGCTCACATTAGAGCCGGTGGCAGTTCCTGAAATCCCACAGTCTGATGAAGGAATCCGCCGCCGATTGTCCCACGGGGGACGGCACA
>JABMNL010000063.1 GCA_013204585.1 SAR202 cluster bacterium
AGGGAGATCATCGAGAACTGGCGGTTGGACTACAACGAGGTCAGGCCCCACAGCTCGCTGAAAGGCAAAACGCCGAAGGAGTTCATTGAAGCAGTAGCCGGACTCTACTATCCAACGATACTAACTTCGGGGTAAGGTCATAGCGGCCAAGCAAATATCCCACATATAGGTAATGTGTGGATTCCGTGAGAGTCGCCGATATGACTTGTCGCCCATCTACTCGATACAACGTGGTGGCCCGGAATCGCGGTATCTAAAAGGTATCCAAAGCGGCACTCGGTCTAGAAAAAGGTCCACGGCCGTCTCGAACTAGTATTGGGCGGTCTCAAAGCAGGGATACCATTTGGCCGTTAGTCAATAAAGCGTTTCTTCCTAGAAGCATGGTGGTCAACGATGGGTATCTTATCCCCAATTAGAGATTAGTTTGCAGCTTTGATTGACTCATGATGGACCAGGCATGGTCCACATGGTCCTCTCCGGTGACCCCGTTTAGACCGCAGCGACGACCCCCAGTTACCTCATGCAGGATGGCCCCATTGGTGCTTAGTTACCCATTGTCCAAATGGCACAATTACCTGAGTAACGACGAAGTGACCAAACAGTTTAGGAGGGAGTGCCAGAGAACCTAACGGCATGAACGGTGCAGTAGGTAGGTGAGTGAAGAGTGGTGGGGTTGAGAGTTTTCAAAGTACTTGCAAAGCACAACATATTTTAATGGGTGACGGCCGCGAGGCCAGAAATTAACACCGGATAAGGAGAAACGATGGCGATTCAAGACTATATCACCAACGGACACCACCAAGAAGAAGAACAGCAGGAATTTCGCGCTAAGTTCGATGTAAATGAGAGGGCCCCGGCCCGCATTAAAGTCATCGGCGTTGGCGGCGGCGGATGTAACTGTGTGAAGCGGATGATGCGCCACAGTGTTCCCGGCGTAAGCTTCGTGATGATTAACACCGACATTAAGGCTTTGGAGATGGACGACCCCACGGTCGACGTCATCCAAATCGGCGAAAAAGAAACCCGCGGCTGGGGAGCCGGCGGCGACTATAAAGCAGGCGCTCGCGCCGCTGAAGAGTCATCGGGACAGCTCCGTCGGGCCCTCTCCAATGCCGAGTTGGTCTTCGTGACCGCTGGCATGGGTGGCGGCACCGGTACCGGCGCAGCCCCTTATGTGGCCTACCTGGCCAAGGAAATGGGCGCTCTGGTAGTCGGAGTAATCACCACGCCGTTCTCCTTTGAAGGACGACGCCGTTTGGGCCAGGCTGTGGCTGGTGTTGACCGCCTGCGACCGTACGTAGACAACCTAATCATGATTCATAATGACCGACTGTTGTCTTACGTCAACCACGACGCCCCCATGCTTGAGGCGTTCCGGACTGCCGATGAGGTAGTAACCCAGGGAATCATGAGCGTTTCCGAGTTGATCAACGTTCCCCAAGAGATTAACGTCGACTTTGCTGACGTGCGCTCGATAATGAATAACCCCGGTGGCGCTTTGATGGCCATCGGCAAGGGCTTTGGCAGCACTGGTCCCGTGGAAGCGGCCCGCCAGGCTATTGCCAACCCACTGCTGAACCTGTCCATCGAAAAGGCCAAGGGTGTGTTGTTCATGATTAAGGGCGGAGCCGAAGGGCTGACCCTAGGTGGCGTTAACGCCGCCGGTCAACTCATCGCTGAAACCGTCCGGAAAGATGCCAACATCTTCTTCGGAATGGGAGTCGACGAGTCCATGGGCGACGAGGTCAGACTGACCTTGATTGCCACTGGTCTCCAAGCTGACTCCCTGAAGGCGTCCAATGACTCCGCCGAAAATGAGCAAAGCTCATCCAATAGCAAGGGCTTCGGCGCTTCGCTACGGGGTAAGCTCAAGCCCCCCCGCATTCCTGGCCGACGTTAATCGACTAGCCATCACCAGGGACGTCACCCCCCTAATCACGGATGACCCCCTCCAAAACCTAGCTTTTGCCGGGTAGGGAGTTTTGGAGGGGGTCACTCTTAACGGGGTGCGCCCCAAATAGCAGACCGGTCGGGCGGTAACGCCCGGCACGGCAAACACCGGATAACTTCTCCTACCGGCTTTTCGCTGAGTGAGACTTCGCCTTGCGGGATTTCATCTAGTGGGGCTCGTTAGTGGGGTTTCAATAAAACGAAAGAATCCGGAATGATACTGAAAATTTAGTAGTTTGCAACCCAGCAAGCAGGATCCCGAACGGGCGAATGCGAACTGAGAAGCAGGCAGACGGCAGATAGTATCGGCACACGGCAAGCAAACCACCGAACTTGGACCCAGTCGGAGGACTACCTCAATGCAAAAAGCCGTATTCATCGGTGCCGATCCCCAGGTAGCAGAAATTGTTAGATTGGGTATCTGCCTTCGCTGGCCCGAAGTAATTCCATTGGTCGCTACCACTGGTACAGGCGGTCTGAAACTGGTTAAGGAAGAATCGCCAGACTTGGTTCTTCTAAGGCCGGATTTCCCAGACAAGTCTCTATCGGAGATAGTGCGGGAGTTACGAAGCTTTTCTGACGTTCCCCTGGTTGTGTTAAACCACCAGACGAACGAGTTGGAGTCTGTAACCGCCCTGGAAGCAGGTGCGGACGAGTACATACAACTTCCCTGTGAACTATCGGAATTGACCTTTAAACTCTGGAGCCTGGTAAGGCGGAGTGAGGGTGGCAAAATAGCTGAGGAAGAGGAGCCGCTGATTGGCGGTGACCTAAAGGTTAATCCCTCGACTCACGAAGTACATATTGGAGACCGCAAAGTGGCCCTAACGCCAGCGGAATTCCAGCTAACCCACCTATTGGTCAAAAACAATGGAGCCGTGGTTTCACGGGCTCAGATTGAAAAAGAGCTCTCGAAGGCAGGTTTAAGCACCGTTGGCTCAGTAAAACAACACATCATGCGTCTGCGGCGAAAGTTCGAGGACAGCGCAAAGGACCCAAAGTGGTTCGTCAATGTCCCGGGCGTGGGTTACAGGTTTATCGGTGGGTCGGAAAGTGACACCCGAAAAGCGGCCTAACTTCGCCAGCAGGTAATAAAACAAACCAAAAAACGATCATGCGGGAATGCTGGGACGGTCGCCGGTTTACCGGGTTCGACCCGACCAGCTAGTTCCCGCCTTTGTATTTGCCAGTAATCTGCGGAGGCAAGCGCACCTATTCTTAGCCCCTTCCTAACCCGCCCCCGCGGACCCTGATATCCCCCCAATAGTGTGTAGATGTGGGAGGGGTCCTGGCCGCCGCCGTGGGTTTATTTATTTTTTATCTTATCCCCGGTGGAGGGAGGCGGCGGGCCAGGTCATTAAACCAACTAATCAGGTATAGATAAATCACCACAATGATTAGTATGCCCAAACCCGCCAGGGAAAGGGCCACGACTCCCAGTACGATTGATGCATCTTCCCCAGGCAGTCCTTGTTCCCCAAGTACCCCAGATTCTCCAGATTCCCCAGGCATACCCACTTCCCCGATTGGTCCGCTAAGATCAGGCACCATCAGAGTCACATTTGTACTTGTCCCCTCGCTGTCGGTAGAGGTTATCTCATAGGCTCCACTAATTGACGACGGTGCCGTGATAATCAGTCGGAAACTCCCCAAATCATCGGTGGGCGCAGTTCCTAAATCCATTCCTTCAGAAGTCACGGTAACCATGGAGTTAGACGCGAAACCGGTGCCGTTGACCGTGGTCACCAGCCCGGTTTTAGGTACCACGCTAAGCGTGGTGGGAATGACGGCTGGTGGCGTGTACACCGGAATTGGATCCGCGAAGGTCAGGTCCAATGGATAGATGTTGAAGTCCCCTTCAAATCTCCTGGTCTCATTGGCGACAGTACGTCCAAACTCATTAACCACATAGAAGGTGATAATCCGGCCCACAAGTCCTTCATCGTCCGGGTTCAACTTTAGGGCAACGTAATTCCCGTCCGCATCGGTCAACGCTGGTTCGCTTTCAAAAATTTCAGCGCAGTTGGCGACACACCCGATGATTTTGGTTCCGACAGGAGGAATTACGCCCTGAACCTTAACCAACCCGGAAAAGAAATTGGCCCCGTAAGGCTGCGGCGGCACGCCACCTTGATGCGGCGCGGCCCCAAGCAGGAACAAAGCTAATATTCCAAGACTTGCAATAACAGCCAGGGTTTTGAACCGGTGAAAGATGTCGTTAAGGCCCATTTTCGTTTCCTTTGATTACATAGATAATCTGCCTTTCTATAGTCGCGTATTTGCGGTCGTATCCACAAAGCAGAACCGAGGCGGTTTTCACTAGGTTTTCAACTGCGATACTCCCAGCAATAAGTCTTTGTCGCCCCATTTATCTATGGTATTTCGAGGCCATTTGGCCATTTGAACGAGTCCAATTGGCCCTATGACTCTGGACGGGAATAGCCGAACATGTACCTGCGACCTGAAGCCCAATTAATCGAGGGCGGTTAGACTGGGAGGTTCGCGATGAGAGTAACGCATACAGGCGAAAACAAATGGCTTACTAGAATCGGCCTGATGATTAGCACGCCGGTGATAGTGATGGTAGGTGCCGTGACGGTGTTGATGTTGTCTACCCCGGTCATGCTGGCGATTACTGTAATTGCATTCGCGAATGCCCTGTTGTGGGCGGCCACGGTCGTAACACGACAAGCGCCAGCTAAAGCAAAAGCAGGTAAGGAGGCTCCCATGTGTGAATCCGCAGACATGATGGCGACTTTAGAACCGGAACTCATGGAACGGGAATTCATGGTTAGTGATAGTGGGGAGCGAGAAGCCGTTGAGATGGTTGAAGCGCTTACTGATTTCCCGAGGATGCCAGTGAACGCCACAATCACCAGAGTCGTCGGCCCTTGCCCACTGGGCATGATGCCGGGTAACACCTGGAAGATAGGCCCAGACGGGAAATTATCTCGACCGATGTGCCGTCCCGGCGCAACATCCCTCAGCGAATTACTAAGGATGTCAGATGGCGATGCCATGAATCGGTCTACGTGCTGCGAGTGCCTGATTGCTGGCAGGGAAGTGACATTTACGGTCCGAGAACCGGAGCGGGAACTGGCCAATACGCCAGGTTAAGATTTCTGGCAGTTATTTTGCAGACTAAAAAGCCGACGCTTAATCAGCGTCGGCTTTTCCTGTTTCCCGCTGGTGTCTTTGGGCAAAACGCCGGACAGCCACCAATGACCACAGCCCCTCAATGACAGTGATGGGATAGACCTCTTCCAGCCCACTGTAGAGAGCAGTGAGCGCGGACCCGAAGGCGAAGATTAGCACCAACCATTTGGAACGCTCCTCGGTCCAATAGGAAAGGAACATGATGCTTACTGCCACGACGCCAAAGATGGTTAACATGCCAGCCTATAATTCCTTATCGTCAAGCGGGACTTCTTTAAAGTAACGGCGTTGGAGCAACAGGGCCACGTTGACGAGGCCAATGAGCACCGGCACTTCGACCAGCGGGCCCACCACGGCCGCCAACGCCTGACCTGAGCCGATGCCAAAAACGCCAATGGCCACCGCGATGGCAAGCTCAAAGTTGTTGCTGGCCGCCGTGAAAGCCACGGCGGTCGTCTTGGAATAGTCTGCTCCCACACGCTTGCCCATGTAGAAGGAGATTAGGAACATCAACACGAAGTAGATTGCCAATGGAATAGCTATTCTGACCACGTCTAGCGGGATTTCCACGATGACGCTGCCCTTTAGCGAGAACATCACGAAAATAGTGAACAACAAGGCAACTAAGGTTAACGGGCTTATTCGGGGGATAAACGTCTGTTCGAACCAGACCCTGCCCATGGTATTCAAGAGCACGTATCTAGATAGGATTCCCGCGAAAAACGGTATTCCAAGGTAAATCGCTACGCTTCGGGCTATCTGGGCAATTGTGATGTCCACCACCAGGCCTTCCAGCCCGAACCAGGGAGGCAGAACGGTGATGAAGATGAAGGCGTAGGCGGAGTAAAACAGAATCTGGAATATTGAATTGAGAGCCACCAGTCCGGCGGCATATTGGCTATCGCCCTTGGCCAGCTCGTTCCACACAATCACCATGGCGATGCACCGGGCCGTACCGATGAGAATTACCCCAGCCATGAATTCGGGGTAGTCCCTTAGGAATATGATTGCGAGCAAAAACATCAGCACTGGGCCAATGAGCCAGTTTTGCACCAGCGATAGGACCAGGATGCGCCAGTTTCGGAACACCTCGCCCAGCTCTTCGTAGCGCACCTTGGCCAACGGCGGGTACATCATCAGTATTAAGC
>JABMNL010000064.1 GCA_013204585.1 SAR202 cluster bacterium
ACCCCGACCCCGACCCCGACGGCGACCCCGACCCCGAAGGCGACTTCAACGCCCATGCCAGTGGCCACCGCGACCGCGGTGCCAACGCCAACTCCAGTCCCGATTCCGACTGCCATTCCGACTGTCATTCCGACGGCGACCAGCGGGCCGAGGCTCATCAAATTACACGGTTTCCGGTTATTCATAAATGGCCTAGCGCTGTTGCCGGGACAGACGGAACTGGCGATTCCAAACGGCAAGGTGGTAATACTTCAGCCGCCCGACAGCGACGGAACCTATCAACCTGGTTTGCTTGTCGGAGTATTGGTCGAACCGGCGTCCAACAGTTCAACGGTTATTATGGCCGGGTTCCGAATTCAGAGCGGATGGTCTGGCGGTGTTTACATGAGCCAAGATTGGTTTGTGTCGATAGGGATTTCAACTCCGGGCGCGAACGCTACTCCCACTCCCGTTGCCACCGTATCTCCTAGTTCAAGTTCAGACCCGACTGCCACTCCGTATCCCACTTCTACGCCTCCGCCTGGGTCTACTTCTACACCCACACCAACGTCCACGCCCACCCCACTTCCTTATTCCGCGGGAGGCCGAATAGCATTTCAGTCCAAACGTAGCGGGAACTTTGAAATCATGGTGATGGGCAACGACGGTTACAACCCGGTTAATCTAACTAACAACTCGGCGTCAGACCTTAACCCATCATGGTGTGGGGCCGGTACCCTGACTTTTACTTCAGACCGGGACGGCAATCTCGAAATCTACAAAATGTCCTCTGACGGTGCGAGCCAGACCCGACTCACGGCTGCACTGGAGGCCGATTACTCGCCTTCATGCTCCCCGAATGGAACTCAGGTCGCCTTTACCTCGGCCCGCGAAGGAAATGACGAGATATACGTGATGAGTGTTGACGGCTCGAACCAGCAACGACTGACCGAGATTGGAGCTGCCGATAATTATCCGGCGTGGTCTCCCGATGGTTCCAAGATTGCTTTCGTTTCGGAGCGGGACGGCAACAGTGAAATTTACCTGATGAACGCCGATGGGACGGGACAGCTGAACCTGACCAATGATTCCGGAGGAGATACCGACCCTGCGTGGTCGCCGAACGGCAGCAAAATAGCATTCGCTTCCGACCGGAACAGCTCGCGGCAAATATTCGTGATGAATTCCGATGGCACAAACGCTTACCCGCTGACCAACAGCGGCGCTTCTGAGGGCTCTGCTAGTTGGAGCGCGACTGGCTCACAGATAGTTTTTCACAGCAACCGGGATGGCAATGACGAGGTCTACCGGATGAGTTCTGATGGGTCGTTTCAGAGCAATTTGAGTAACGGTTCAGCAGACGATAGCGCCCCCGATTGGGAATGGTGACCTCAGTATCTGCTAATCAAGATTTGTATATCGCTATTCTTGGTGGCAAAATGGCCAGGCTCGCCGCCTTGGTATTGCCGGGCGCTGGGCTAGATTATGCAAATCAGGAGGCCTTACATGCCGTCAATCAGAGTTAACCGAGCAAAGCAAAAATTGCAGAATGGAGAGGTGGCAACCATCATCTCCGGGCTGCAGAGTAGCGACATAATCGATTTTCTTGGCCCCATTGGCTTTGATGGGGCATGGATTGAATGCGAACACGGGTCTGTGGACTGGGACACGTTGGGTGACATGACCAGGGCCTGTGATTTATGGAAAATGGCGTCCATTACCAGAGTGAACTCCAACGACCCAGGTCTTATTACCCGCACTCTCGACCGTGGCTCCATGGGAATTGTCGTTCCCCACGTGAATTCAAAAGAGTCTGCCGAGCAGGCCGCCCAATCGGCCAAATACGCCCCGTTGGGATACCGGGGAATGTTCGGTGGACGGCAATCCTTTGGGGTCGGCGATTATTTCCACCAAGCCAACGACCAGACCATGGTTATCGTGCTGCTTGAAGAAGTGGAGGCCTTAGAGAACCTTGATGAAATCTTGACCGTGCCCGACATAGACGTGTTTTTCGTCGCTCCGTCGGATCTTTCACAGACGATGGGTCACATCGGTAACGCCGGACACCCCGATGTCCAGAAGGCCATCGACGAGGCCATCGCCAAGATAGTCGCCGCAGGCAAGATACCGGGGACCTTGGCAAATGACGGGAACGTGGCGGCCTACGCCGAGAAGGGTGTTAAGTTCTTGATGACTTCGTGGAACGGTTGGGTGACCCAAGGCGCAACCGAGTTCGTCAAGAAGGCCAACTCCGCTTAGCGATTCTCAGGGTTATTAGGCCGGTGGTTTACCTAGATTGATTCCCGCCCGGCCCCGTACAGTTGTCTTTAGTGGCAGCAACAAGATAGCGCCGATTAGGAACAACGACGCACATCCGGCGATTAATACCTCGTATCCCAGGTCTCCGGAGATTCGGTTTAACGCGTCGATACCTGGCCCCAGCAACTTTGCCGCCGCTGCGCCGCCGATGGTGGCTAGGTTCACAATACCCATGTGCAGCCCTGCTTGGTTGCCGTCCGCCAATTCGTTGGCCAATGCCCAGTTGGCGCTGAGGAGCGTTCCGACAGACGCCCCAATTACGCTGGCAATAATTAACACGTCCGTGGAATCGTCTGCGGTCAACATCCAAAGCGTGCTTAAGGCAGCGCCGATTGCTCCGACCATGACCACCGGTTTCCTGCCGATCCGGTCCGATACCCACCCAGCGATATAGACGGCGATTGTTAAGGCCCCAGCAATGACCAAAACCATGCGCCCAAGAGCCTCGGCCGCATTGTCCAAGCCCACCGAGTCCCGGAGAAAGAACAGTCCGTAGGTCTGGAACGACGCGATGGCGGTAATCATGAATAACCGGGAGATGAGAAACAGGCCCAATTGAGGGTTCATCAACGAGCGGAACGATGACTCGACGTCGCTTCGCTGAGAGGTGGACTCCAATGCTATTTCTCGGCGAGAGATTTGAACCGTTGTTACCGAGACAGCGGCAATCATAGCGAAGGCTACGATGCCGAGGGTTACCCATTCCCAGTCCAAGGGCGATTCGGTCCTGGTAATCAATGCCCCGGCGATTGCGATCATCACGGCCCCACCAGCCGCGTCCGACATAATCTTCATGGATGATGCCATGCCGATGCGGTTCAACGGCACCCAGTCCCGAATCAGGGCCAATCCCGGTCCATAGGCGATGTTCACATTGGCTTGGATGAACACCCAGACTCCGAGCAAGACCATAAAATTGGGCGCTAAACGGATGCCGACCAGACCAATGGCTGCGAATAACGTGCCCCAGATGATGAATGGGACTCGGCGGCCCAATGGAGACCGGGATTTGTCGCTGATGCGCCCAATGGTGGGTTGTACCAGGGCGGCCATGACCATGCCGCTGATTCCCAACACCGCTAGATAGGTGTTCTTGAACTCTTCCGGGGACACGGTTAACACGATGACCGGAAGAATCACGGTGTCCATGGCTAGAATAAAACCGGTTATCCCGAAGCTAAATGAATTGAGCTTCAGGAGGCTCCAATTATTCCAGTTTGCGACGGATGGGCTTTGGGCCATTCTCGATATGCGCCTAGTTTAGTTTCAAGCTAGCACGGCCATGGCTGCTTGAGCCCGGCTGCTGACCGTGGTCTATAATACATCAGCTTCTAGGCTCCCAACCCCAGATAGCGGGGCAGGTCGGCTGGTATTCATAGACCGGTCTTCGTTGGCCCGATATTGGCAAGTATTCATAGACCGGTCTTCGTTGGATAGAGATAACATGCAAAACCCCCAACCCACAAAGCGATGGTTCCGGCCGTGAAGATTTGCTCTCTTCTCCCCAGCGGTACCGAAATTCTCTTTGCCTTGGGCCTAGGCGGACAGGTTGTTGGGGTGTCCGATTTATGCGACTTCCCTGCCGAAGCCCAGTCTAAGCCGGTGGTCAGCCGGAGCAAGGTTGACCCGTCTGTTCTGTCCAGCGACGAAGTGGAAGCCGCCATGATTGGCTTATTCACACGCGGTGAAAACCCATATGAGCTGGATCAAGAATGGTTGATTAAAGAATCTCCCGACGTAATTTTGACCCAGGACCTGTGCCATGTCTGTGAAGTGGACGCGGGCGAAGTGGCCGGAATGGTTGTTGGAATGGCAGTCCAACCCCTGGTGGTGGTGCTGAATCCACGCACCTTCGCAGAAGTGTTGGAATCGTTTATCCAAGTGGGGATTGCTTGTGGGGCCGAGAAACAAGCGGCCCAGACAGTTGCTGCCCTGGGGCTACGGGTACAGGCTGTCCAAGACAAATTGGCCCCAGATGTTAAACGGCCTCGGGTGTTCTCGCTAGAAGGTATCAATCCGTTGGTCGCGGGCGGCCACTGGATACCTGACATGCTGAACCTGGCCGGGGGAAACCAGGAACTTCTTGCTCCCGGCAGTTCGGCCAAACGGCTGGAGTGGGATGAAGTCCGCCGCTACAACCCAGAAAAATTGTTCATCGACCTATGCTCGTCTAATCTGGCCCGAAACCTGCGCGAGGTCCCGTGGTTGGCCGGTCAGGACGGCTGGCGGGATATGTCTGCTGTGGAAGAAGGCGAGGTCTATTTAATCGACCATTCTTACTTCAGCCGCCCCGGCCCTCGGATTATCGACGGCCTCGAGATATTAGCCGAGCTAACCCACCCGAATCTTTTCTCTGGACTAATCCCGAAGGGCGCAGTCGCCAAACTAGATGGGCAACGCTATGCCAGTCTCCCTGCGGAAGCGTTGGCCGACTGCTTCATTTCATTATCATGACGCCAAACACAACGGCGTAGCCCGTTTAGTTATAGCTGGCACGCAGATAATTGAGCGTATATAATAATCGCGCTTCCCCAGGCAACGCCCACGCAGCGCCCCGGTGCCGCAGGTAACCCTTTAAGTGAAGGTATAGCCTTGTTGAATAAAGACGATTTTAGGTCCGCGCTTTCCCAGTTCGCCACCGGCGTAACTGTAATTACTACCCTGGATGACGAAGGGCAGCCTCACGCCATGACTGCCAACGCTTTTTCTTCGATCTGCCTCGACCCGCCGACCATCATGGTCTGTATCGCCCACGGCACCCATACCCACGGTTACGTTGAAAAGACAGGTCGCTTTGGGGTTAATATCCTGAAGCAGGAACAGCAAGAATTGGGCGCATACTTCGCCAAGAAACCAGAAGACCGTTCCGGTGACGTCAAATACCATTACTCGGAGTCAGAGGACGGCGTTCCCGCTTTGGACCACTCCATGGTGTTCTTTCGTTGTGAGGTAGTGGGCGCCCATGTTTATGGGGACCATACGATATACATCGGTGGGGTAAAAGAAGTACGCCGGAACGAGTCCGGCGTACCATTGATGTTTTACGCTAGCCGTTGGTATAACCCGGCGGAGGGCTAGGTCAGGAAACCAGCAAGGGGCGAGCCTGCGATTTTAGGCTCGCCATGAATTGCTCAATCTCTTCGTTGACCTTCTTGTACTTCTCCATCTGAACGAGGTGCGTACCGCCTGGGATTACAGTCTCCCGGGCGTTTTTAATATGCTTGGTCAGGTAATCCGCATACTTGACCGGAGTCATCGTATCGTCGCTTCCGCAAAGCACCTGAACCGGTAGCTCAATTTGGCCCAATTGCTCCATAACATCAAAACGGTCGCAGGCCAATAGGTCGTTTAGTTCAACCTCTGGGCCAACCTCCACCGCTCGTTGCGAAATTACAGGGTGCATGTCTTTGGCAACGCCTTTGAAGTTTTTCATGTAGCCGCTCAGCCATTTGGAATTGTCGGGACCGGGCTGGCGGCACATCTCAAGGTATTCCGGGGCTACGCGTAGGCGAGCGCCCGTTCCCATTAAAATGAGACCTTTTAGTTCTTCGGGGTACCGCAACGCGTAGAGCAAGGCAATCGCTCCGCCCATTGAATGGCCGCAAAGGACAACATCCTTATACCGCCTGGCGGTGATGAACCCACGAACCCATTGCAGGTAACCCTCAATGTCTTCGCAAACTTTACCTGTTGAGTGGCCAGGAAGGTCGATTGCTTTGGAATTTCGGAAGTGCCGTAGTTGGTAATAGTAGGCCAGGCTAGAGCTGCCCGCCCCGTGCAGGAAAACCAGTTTCATTAAACGCCCTCTTGTAATACAAACCATCCAATAATGGGATACTGACGGTTTGTTACTATCATTTGCTAGAGACATGTTATAGAAAGTTGTGCCTGTTTTCAAGGCATTTCAGTAACTAATCGAGAGTAGGTGAGTGCTTAACCACTCACTTAGGCAAAAAGTAAGCGCCGCTTTAACACGGCGCTTACTTTTATCTGAGGCTAGATTAGTTGGTTATTCTTCACTGTCATCATCGACCTTTGGGCCCTTTCCCTTGGTAGCTTTGGGCTTGGTGGCCTTGGGTTGTTCAGCTTCGGTCTCTTCAGTTTCGGACTCCTCGGTATCAGGCTCAGCAACGGCGCTTTTACCGGTGGTGGGTTCTCCTTCGGAGGTGGTGTCCGATTCCTGGAAGCAGGCGATGGACGCCACTTGGTCATCCGGCTCGCGGTCCCGCCAAACAATTACGCCCTGGGTGTTACGTCCGGTAACCCGAACATCTTCCAGCGTAATCCGAACGACTTGGGCCTTTTGCGAGATGATCAGAATCAGTTGGCCGGGACCGTCCGCCACCACTCTGGCCGCGGCAACGTTACCAGCTTTGTCGGAGGTCCGGAATGTGCGAACACCCTGACCGCCCCTTGAATGCAGAGGGTAACTGGCCAACGGGGTACTCTTGCCATAGCCGCGTTGGCTGACGATCAATAAATGACTGTTGGGTGTCACTGCGCTCATAGCTACCACTTGGTCTTTGGCAAGAAGCCGTATGCCCCGTACGCCACCTGCAGTGCGGGAACGGGGAGTTAGGCCAGAGATGGGGAACTTAATCGCCTGTCCGCTGGCCGTGACCATCACTACATGTTTGGCCTCGCCAACCTGGGCAACGGAAATCAACTCATCACCCTGTTCCAGGTCCATAACGATGAGCCCTGACGGCCTAATGCGGGTGAGTTCGCCAGTTTTGAGGGCCTTAATCTCACCCCTCTTGGTGGCGATTAGCAGCGGGTATTCGTCTCGAGGGTTCTCAATGAGCAGCATGGCTTGAATCTGTTCACCCCGGTCAAGGGGCAGCAGATTGGCCAAGAGTGTCCCCCGACTGGTGCGGGATGAATCCCCGTGTATTTGATAGGCCTTTAACGGGTATACCCGGCCCCGGTTGGTGAAAAAGAACAGGGTGTCGTGGGTATCAACCACCACCAGGTCCATCACCGCATCGTCTTCCCTGGTACGCATGCCAACTACGCCCTTGCCACCCCGGTGTTGGGTGCGGAAGGTGTCCGAGGGCACTCGCTTTACATAACCCTTCTGACTCAGTGTAACAATGACGTCTTCTTGGGGGATGAAGGACTCGTCGGTCTGGTCGGCGAGCTCGGCGTCGTGAATGACGGTTCTGCGTGGATTGTTAAATGACTTCTTCAAATCCCGAGTTTCAGTTTTAATCTGGGTCAGTACCAACTCGGGGCTGGCCAGCAACGCTTCCAGCTCGGCAATCCTTGCCATTAATTCTGAGTGTTCGGTCTCCAGACGTTCTCGTTCTAGAGCGGCCAAACGGCGAAGCTGCATATCCAAGATAGCTTGGGCTTGAATCTCGCTCAGGGTTAACGTCGTCATCAGGTTCGTCCGGGCAGCCTCTACGTTGGCGGAAGCCCGGATAATTTGGATAACCTCGTCCATACGGTCTAGGGCCAACAGAAGTCCCTGCACCACATGGTCGCGGTCCTGGGCTTTTTGCAATTGGAATTCGGAGCGACGCCGGATTACTATTTGGCGGTGTTCTATGAACAGGACCAAGCAACGCTTTAACGGCAGTACTTGGGGCTGGCCGTCCACCAACGCCAACATGATGGTGTTGAAAGATGACCTTAAGGCCGTATGACGGAACAGGTTGTTCAGTACTACGTAGGGCTGGGCGTCTCGCCGCAGTTCAATAACAACCCGCATCCCTTGGCGGTCGGACTCGTCGCGAATGTCGGAGATTCCATCGAGTTTCTTTTCGCGGGTTAGGTGGGCAATTTTTTCAACAAGGTTAGCCTTGTTAACCTGATAGGGAATCTCCGTGATGATGATTTGTTCCCTACCGCCTCTAAGCTCTTCAATGGCGGTCGTAGCTTCCATGATGATCCGGCCACGCCCGGTGGTGATGGTGTCGTAAATGCCCTGCCGCCCGTGGATGTTTGCTCCGGTGGGGAAGTCGGGCCCTTTGACTACCCGCATCAACTGTTCTGTGGTCGTATCTGGGTTGTCGACCAGCATGACAATGGCGTCGCAAATCTCGCCCAAGTTATGCGGCGGAATATTGGTGGCCATGCCTACTGCGATGCCCGACGCCCCATTGATTAGCATGTTGGGCATGCGTGAAGGCAAGACCGTGGGTTCGCCCAAAGAGTCGTCAAAGTTTGGCGAAAAGTCGACAGTGTTTTGGTCGATGTCAGCCAACAGCTCATCGGATATCGGCGACAAGCGGGCCTCGGTATACCGCATGGCCGCCGGGGGGTCGCCGTCGATGCTGCCGAAGTTGCCCTGACCGGTAATCAAGGGGTAGCGCATGGAGAAATCTTGTGCCATGCGGACCAAGGCGTCGTAGACTGAGCCTTCACCGTGGGGGTGGAACTTTCCCAGTACCTCTCCTGCGATACGGGCGCTCTTTCTGTACGCGCCGTTGGGACGGATTCCCATGTCGTGCATCGCGTACATGATGCGGCGTTGGACGGGCTTAAGTCCGTCGCGTACATCGGGGAGAGCCCGAGACACAATGACGCTCATCGCATAGGTCAGATACGACGTGCGCATCTCCTCTTCGATGCGAATTGGGCGGTCTCCCGAGTTAGGTTGTTCGGGTGTAGTAGTAGTTACCATGTAATCAATGCTCCTTCCGAGTCCACTTTGGTTGTAATCCGTTCTTGGCTTATGGACTGGCCTGTGGAATTGATAGCAGTGTGTTGCCCCGCGTGTTTTCTAGAACCTGAGTGTTTTTTATGAGTGGAGGGTGCTGTCTTGGGTTTATCCACCCGCGAACAAGACCCGCCGCGAAAAAAGCCCAAGTGGAGACCGGCTAGGCCAGAGTTAGGCAGCAGGGGCTGAGAGATAGGCCTCGGCCCGCTCGTTCAACCCAAAAAACAGGTTGGCGAACAGCTTCGGAACCTCGTCCTGCCGCTCTGGATGACACTGCAATCCAATCACCCAGCTATGCTCCGGGCTTTCCAGCCCTTCAATCAACCCATCCTCCACCTCGTATGCTGTGGTCATTAGACGCGACGCCCGTTGCGCCTCTTTAAGTCCCTGGTGGTGCAGGCTGTTTACTTTGAACATGCCTGCCATTCCAATCACGGCCGCCGCCTTGGCACCCGGCGCGATAAAAATCTGGTGAAATGCGGACTCCCAATGTCCGTCAATCTTCGCGGCCTTATGGCCAGGTAAGTCCTGAATTAGCTTGCCGCCGAAGGACACGTTCAACAGTTGCATCCCACGACAGATAGCAAATACTGGCATGTCTCGGTCTAAAGCGTGCTGCAGTATGCGTAGTTCCAGGTCATCCAGCGGTCGGCATAATTCCAGATTCGCGCTGGGGTCGGGTTCCTCGCCGTACAGGGTCGGATCAATGTCCGGCCCCCCACATAGGAGCAGACCGCCAACACCTGCCATCAACTCTTCCGTGGGCACATTGCCGTGGTCGTCAGGCAACAAGACTCGCACGTCCGCCCCTGCGGACTCCATCACTTCGACATATCGGCGTGCATTCTTGGTGCTAGAAGATGTGATTACTACGATAGCCATACGACATAATATTGTAGCGGAAGTGTGCCTAGAGTAACAGCGTTTTGGCGTCGGCGTTGGGCCGGTTTTGGGAGCCTAATCACGCCTGCCGTAGTTTGCTCCTAGGTAGCCTATTTTGATAAGCTATTGACTAGGGATTCAACTAGGGACGCGGACGCGAATATAGGATTTCGAATACTTCTTCGCGCAAGTAAATTCCACACCGGCTTAGATTCTGGAATTACTAAGGAAAAGGCTTTAGATGAAAGAAGTGATTCAGGGAGCGGTTGACGACTTAACGAAAGGTCAACCCTGTGTTTTGGCTACGGTTGTACGCACTAAAGGCTCCACCCCCCAAAAGGCTGGCGCGATGCTGCTCGTCCGGCAAGACGGCAGTGGGCTGGGCACATTGGGCGGTGGCTGCGTCGAGGGTGATATTTGGTTCGCGGCCAAAGAAATACTGCGCCAGAATGGTGGCCCCGAGTTCAAAGACTATTATTTGAATGAAGACATTGCTGCCCGCGACGGACTGGTTTGCGGCGGCACCATGTACTTCTATCTTGAACCACTGCGTGAACCCGAAGACTTCCTCTCCATAGGGAATGAGATTGTCGAAGCCTATGATGGCGGTCAACCGGTCAGCCTCGCCACGGTGGTCAACACCAAAGAAGGCGGCCCGGCCCTAGGCTCCAAGCTGCTGTTGCGGGTGGATGGCACAGTGTCCGGCTCCCTAGGCAACGCTGAATTAGACGCCCAAGCCGTTGAAATTGCCCAGAAAGTTGCCGATGTCGGCAGCAGCGAGGCCTTTAGTACCGCCGAAGGCACGGAAATTTTCGTTGAAGGGTTCACCACGCCTCCAACTTTGGTCATGGTGGGCGGCGGACACGTTGGCAAAGCAACGGCGGACTTGGCCCATCATCTTGGATACCGAGTTTACGTGGTGGACGACCGTCCCGAATTCTCGAATGAAGAGCGCTTCCCGTACGCCGAGGAAGCAGTAGTTACGCCCTACGAAAATTGGGCAGAGCACCTAGACCTTAATGTAAACACATTTGTGGTTGTGGCTACTCGCGGTCACCGCTACGACGATATGGCTTTGGAATCGGCCCTAACTACCCGCGCCCGGTACATTGGTCTGTTGGGCAGTCGCCGCAAGACCATCATGATCTTTCAGCGTCTGCTCCAGAACGGGGTATCCCTGGAACGGATTAAAGAGGTCTACGCCCCCGTGGGACTGAATATCGGCGCTCTTGAGCCCGAAGAACTGGCCGTCAGCATCATGTCGGAAATCATTATGGTGCGGCGCGGCGGCGACGGCGGGCAGATGCAAATGGGCGAATGGTATGTCGACCGGGCAGCAAGCCTGGCCGAACGCACGGTCGAAGTCTAGGTTCCGGCCTAATGCCCGGAGTCTGGGCGATCCTTCTTGCCGCCGGCGAGTCGAGCCGCATGGGTCAGCTAAAGGCCCTGCTCCCTTGGCGGAATACCACGCTTTTGGAACACCAACTACGTTCGCTGCTAGACGCTGGCGTCCAGCAAATTGTCGTGGTCTTGGGCCACGACGCCGACCGGCTTAAACCAATTGTTGATTCGGTGGATGGCGCGTCCTGGGTATTGAACCCCGATTATCTAGCAGGGAAAACCACCTCGCTAAAATCTGGCGTCGGAGCAGTGACAGGGCAGCAAGCTTCGGACGTGCTTCTCCTGAACGTTGACCAGCCCCGGAACGCGGACACGGTGCGGACTTTGTTGGATCGCCATGTCGCGTCGGCCAACCGAATTACCATCCCAACCCACGGCGGCAAGGGCGGCCATCCCATATTTATATCGGCTGAATTGCTGCCAGAGTTAGCTGCGATTGACGAAGAATCCCAGGGTCTAAAAGCGGTGGTGCGCCGCCATGCGGAAGCCACAGAACGCTATGAGGTTGACGACCCAACCGTTCTCTGGGATCTGAATACGCCAGAGCAGTATCAAAAGGCTTTAGACGCGGGCCCGTAATTCCCCCTAACGGCCACACTCGACACTCCCCCGTCATTCCAGTGAAAACTGGAATCCAGTAACCTAGCCTGCAATCAATTAATCGGTATCAGCCCGGCCACTCATCCCGCTCATGTAATCTCCGACCGAAGATCGACCCCGACTCGCCGGGGGATAAAATCGGACCTGTCGAACCACGCATTCGCCAACAACCAAGCTAAACCCAAGCACGCCCTTCGACGGGCTCACCATGAGTGACTGGCTTACTCTCGAGCTTTTGGCAGCTTGAATTCGGGCAATAAAAATACCCGGCTAAAACAACCGGGTATTTGTTTTGCGAGGGTATCGTAGGGGCACCCCGATGCATCGGGGTGCCCCTACGCGGTCTGTGGCTCCCGATTCTTAATGCTGCTCGGCATTGCCAGGGCGCATAAGAAGCCTAGGAAAAATAGTCCCGCCGCGAAATAAAAGGCTGAGTGCCATCCGACGTACTCCACCAAGACTCCGGCGAGAAGCGACGACATGGCGCCAAAGAAGGCGTTGCTGCCCCACATCAGGCCAATAAAAGTCCCTTCAAGTCCCTTGCCTGAGGCCACGTCGATGGCCGCTGCCTGGGTTAAAGAGTTGACCGAGAATAAGAATAGCCCGAACAGCAACACCGAGATGGTCATTCCGATTCCGTCTCCGCCAAGGGCCATGCCAACGGGGAAGATGACAGCGGTGGCCATGATGAACACGATGATGGGCTTTCTTCCAATGCGGTCGGACAAGGCCCCGAACAATGGCCCGGCAAATATTCCCGGCGCGGCCAGCAATGCCACGTGGAACCCGACCCAGAAATTACTCATGCCCAGTTGGTCAGACAGGTACAGGGGAATAACCCAGAGTAAAGACCGGTCGCCCATGCCGCGCACGGCGGAGACCATGAATATCTTCCACATGCCGGTGCCCCGGAAGGACTCCCGCATGTCCCGCATCTGAGTACGGAACTTGGCCCTGTAATCGATACCTTCGACCTTTGGACCGCCAACGTTTCGGAGCAAGAAGAAGATGACGAAAGCAAGGAGTAGGAGCACTGGAGTGCCGCCGCCCATAATCCAACGCCAGCCGACCAGTCCCAGCAGGCCTCCGACGATTAGGGGGCCAAGCCAGTCGCCGATGTTTCCGGTAGACCGGTGCATGGAAATGAATAAGCCCCGTTGGGCGGGGAACCGCTGGGCCAATAGTCCTAGGGCTGGCGGGTGCCACATTGCCGTCCCTGCCGAAGCCAGGGCCAGCGAAGCAAGAATCAGTCCATAGGTGGGAGCGATGGACACGAGAAAATAGCCAATTGCTATCAGGCTCATGCTAAAGGCGAGGATGTGGGCCCGCCGATGCTGGAATAGGTCGACGAAGAAGCCGCCGGACATGCTGGTTGCGCCGCCGGAGAGCTGTCGGACCGCGTCGAGCAGCCCAGCCTGAATCGGGGCCAGCCCCAGGGCAATGTATATCTGGGGAATCAGCACCAAGAAGGCCCGGCCATACATGTGTTCCAGCGCGTGGGCGCCAATCACGCTGGTGGCCATCACCGAATCTTTGGTGTGCTTAAAGTCAGGGGTGGAAATCGTCTGGGGGTCTACAGCTTCAGCCAATTGCTTTCCCTCTGTCCAGATGCGGTCAGTGTGCGATATTCAGTATTGCGAGATGGGCAGTATACACGTGCTGCGATTCCGTTAAAAGATATCCCAATCTGTAGGCTACTGGTTACCGTTGCTCCAAACGAGCTAATCACTTAGTAATCGTAGAAAAATTGCTGTAACTCCTGACGGTCTTGCGTCACTGTTAATCCCAACATCAACAAGATGCGGGCTTTTTGCGGCAGTAGGTTGTCGGCGACAATAAACCCTTGTTCCTCTTTCTTTGGGGTTGTGACCACTCTGCCAGCGGTGGACCTGGTGCCCAGCACCACTGGAATGCCATCGTCAACCAGTTTGAGTGCGGCGTCGAGCACTGCGGGTGGGAATGTCCCGCCGCCGAACCCGGCCAGCACCAAGCCGTCGGAGCGGTTGTTCCTGACCGCGTCAACCAGCAGACCGTCGGCTCCGGCGTAAGAGTAAACAATGTCCACTCGAGGCAAACTGCTCATGTCGTCCACCAGGAACGGAGTGTTGACGGTGTGACCGCGCAAAGGCGCTCGGTAGAACACCACCTTTCCGTCGGAATCGGCATAACCCAGAAAGCCCAATTCGTTGGGCCGGAATGTCTCCACCCTAAATGTGCTGGCCTTAATTACGTCTCGGGCGCACTGAATCTCGTTGTTTAACACTGTTAGTACGCCTAGTCCTTCAGCATCAGGACAGGCAGCGATACGCACCGCGTCCAACAGGTTCAGGTCGGCGTCGGTGCCTAATGCCGTGGGTGGCCGCATGGCTCCGGTAATCACCACCGGCTTGGAGGACTTTACGGTGAGATGGAGAAAATAAGCGGTCTCTTCTAGAGTGGCGGTGCCGTGGGTGACGACCACCCCGGCAACATCTGCTTCTTCCCTGAATATCTCGTTGATGCGCCGGGTTAACCCTAGCCATTCGGCAGCGCCAATGGCGGTGCTACCCACGCTAACCAAGTCTTCGGACTTCACATCGGCGATGTCCCGAATCTCGGGCACTCGGTCCAGGGATTGTTGGATGGTGATGTGGTCGCCTATCTCCGGATAGAGAATGAAGTCCAATCGGTCGGGCCCAACTCCAGCGATGCTGCCGCCGGTGCCGATGACCCTGACGATGGGTTTTTTGCCTAAGGGGTTTGTATCGGAAGAGTTTGCGGTTGTCATAGGTAATATTCCTCTCGCTGCGAGTCCATAACTAGCGAACCGTGATGCGTCATGCCGTTTTCACTGTCCAAACGGTTATAATCACCGGGACATATTACCCGATGCAAGCCTCTGGTATTCGTTGACAGGAAGGCGACCAATCATGCGGGCTTTGATATTGTCCGACATTCACGCCAACCTGGAGGCCTTGGAGGCCGTTCTAGCCGACGCCCAGGCCCGTGGCGGATTTGACACTATTTGGTGTCTGGGAGACACCGTCGGTTACGGGCCAGATCCCGGAGCCTGCATCGACCGAATACGGGAATTCGACTTGGTAGCGGTCACTGGGAATCACGACTGCGCGGCCATTGGACTGATTGATGCATCCGACTTTAATGAGACTGCCAAGATTGCAGCGACCTGGACTGCTGGGCAGCTCGACGACGGACAACGAGAATTCTTGACCGCTCTGCCGATGGTTTCTGTGCAGGAGCCTTTCACCCTGGTGCACGGCAGTCTGCGCGACCCAATCGTGGAGTACTTGCTGGACCGTCAGTCAGCGTCGGGGACGTTCGCGCTCATGGAAACCAGCTATTGCCTTGTTGGGCACTCCCATATCCCCTTTCTTTGCCGTGATGTCGAAGAAGACCCCGATTTTATCGACTTCACGGAGGATGAAAAGTTCGTCCTGGGGGACGACCGCTGGATTATCAATCCCGGAGGCGTCGGCCAGCCCCGGGACCGCGACTCCCGGCCCAGTTACGCGATTTGCGACATTGAGAACAAAGTCATCGGACGCCACCGGGTAATCTACGACATCGCTAAGACTCAGGGGAAGATGAGAGCCGCGTCCCTGCCGGGGCACCTAATTGACCGACTCGATCACGGTCTGTAGAGGCTCAAATCCAATTGACAGTCTCCCCGTAAAATTGATAGGTTGTATGCGGTGTTTTGCGCCATTCCCAATGTTCCCCAATAGCGGCCCGCTAGCTCAATGGCAGAGCAGCTGACTCTTAATCAGCAGGTTCTCGGTTCGACCCCGAGGCGGGTCACCACAATTTAGGCACTAAAAAGCCCCGGTTTTGAACCCGGGGCTTTTCTTATTTTCGAAAGCTAGAGGATTTTCCTTTTCCTATCAACAATCGCTAAATCAATTATTGACTGGAACGGCGGCTAGCGGCTCCTCTGTCTAGGTATGTTGCTCCAAAATGCCAATTAATCGGCTAACGTCCCGAATTGAGCGATCTAGATCTTCCGGATCATCTGTCGCAACGCTGTGTACAAGTTTATTTCGAAACTCGGTTAGTGCGACCCACAAACTTGCGGCCTCAGTAGACACGCCTTCAAGAAATTCCTTCTTCCAATAATACGCAAGGCCGTTCTTTGGTGGAAGCTTCATGCGGAGTGATTGGTCAAAGTTCGTCCAAAGCTGTAAGAACTCACCTGTTTTCGTGCGAATTGCAGTTTTTCCATCAATGGAAGGAACAAAACCAAATAGATTTTCGAACAATGCCAGAGCGATTTGGAAGTATGCTTCCACGCGAGCGCGATTTACGGTTATTCCGTTACCGGAGTGATAAAGCAGATTTCGAAGTCTGTGGTACCACTCAACGTCGCCGAGGTCTACGCCAGTCAGCTTGTCGTCGTAGTAACGATTCAGCAAGTCCAACAATTCTGGGAACGATTCGTTTGCGGCCTCTAGTTCCTTTCGCGTAGGTCCATCAGTACCGCGAGATCGCTTTGGTAGGCCAATGTAGGTTTTAATTGCTAGCTCGACTGCATTGTCGATACTAATCATTGCTATGCGGCGATCAAAATCCGCACCCATACCGAGATGTGTTGCCGCGTGCTGTAATAACTCTCGAGGGCCATCTGTCCAAGGTTCGTTCATATTTCCCTGTGCGCTTTGATTTGTATGAATTTTGTACAAAAACGAATAATTTAGATTCCGAATGTATTAAACTTCTCAGAGCGTAAAGCGGATGGACGGTACGGCAGAAAAAAGATTGAGTAAATATTGCCTATCAGTGTCCTTCCGAGCCAGAACATAAATATCAGGCTTCCAGTCCCCAAGAATAGCAAAGTGGACTTTGCTCGCGTTTAATGCAGCATAGGCGACAGCAAGTCGTTCGGCGTCCTGTTTGATAGTGGTGTGGATCCAAACTCCCTGTAGCTGAATATCGGGGTCGGCCTCAACGAATTTCTCTTCGACATTACGAAATAGGAGAGATGGTTCATGGTCTGGCTCCGTCGGAGCAGAGTCTGCACCTACTGATCCAACATGATGGACAAAATCTACTGTTCGTCTCTTTACGTCCAGCAACACAGACCGACCACCCTGTGGGTTAATCACCCAATCCACGGTACGATTTCCGACGCTCAATCCGGCAACCTCAAAATCCAATGGGACTGTAGCACCGACCTTGTGCGCTGGAATCATCTCAACGAGCGTATCGTGATGCAAATCAGGGTTAGCTAATCGCTCGAGATAGATAGTTCTCTCACTTTCTAAGAGTCGCGAGTGAGCACAGAATAGGGCATTGAATAAATGCTCTACTGGCAACCACATTTGGGTGCCCCAAATCCGGTTCTCGGCGATGTCGTAGGGCACTCCGAACTCATAACGCCACAATCCAGTTAACCTATCGAGGAACGCACCAGCGTTGACGAGTGGTTTTGGAACTATCGATTCGATTTTTTCTGTGTACTCTGTCGAAATGCCACGCGTTAATGCCTCGGCGAGAAGGCGCTCCCGCAATGTGCTTTTCTCAGATACGACGGAGGGGAATACTTGTTCAATCAACATTGAGGTTATCCATCCATTTTAAGTTCAATAACCCGCCCAAAAAAATACCCATATTCAGGTTGATTTCTTATTTTCCGACATGGCGCTGTCTTTCTCTGTTAGAGATTTAGCCTAGCGTTCAAAATTTAGACAGGCTTGCTCGGTTGTCCAGTCTTCATATACGAATGGATTGACTGGTTTGTTGCTGTCGAATGGTTTGAACCAATCGGCAAATTCTAGATTGTTGGGAAGGGGCTTGTGGTTGGTTGGGTTGTCTGCGGGTTCGTTGGGGTTAGTCTCGTAAAGACTTAAGAATTCAGTGTCGCGAAATGCGAGAGCTTTGAACTCGTTGTAGTCAGCGTCTATACGCTTCACGTCCCTGAGGAGGGTTGTCGCGTCTTCGATGAGAATGTGGAGCGCCATCGCCTCAGCCGTGGACCGAGGAAGCGGGGCGATTTGCTCGAGTTGGACCAATCTTTCCGCCACTGAACTCATGGAGATAATGAACCGGCGGCAGAAGAGGGGCGAGTAGCGGGTAATGTATTTTTGGGGTAATGATTTGGTAACTCGTCCGAGTTTTTCATCTTCAGTGCGTGACAGGTGAAAATACCCATCAAGAAAATCTGAATATGCGAGGTCGAGAGCGATTCGATGATTTTCGGGGAGTTCTTTTTTCCAACCTTCGGCAATCATGTTGACCTTTATGTCGAAGTGCATTTCTGAACGGTCGTATCAGAGTTACATCTCGGTTTGGGAGTGGGCTGCTAGATGGTACCAGTCTAGACAATGTTGAGGTAATATCCCCTCAAATCTTGTTCTTTAGGGAGACCATGTCCACACAAGCTAACTTCTGTCCTCACTGCGGCGAGGCCATAACCGAATCGAAGGATACATTCTGCAGCCATTGTGGAGCCAGCCTGATAGCGCTGGTGGCCGACTTAGAATGTGCCAGATGTCAGGGCATGATTCAAGATGTAGATATCTACTGTAGGCACTGCTGTCACTTCACTTCATTTGACGCTTAAGGTGTCTGCCCTTTTTGTAGGGGGCAATACTTACTTTTAGGGCGGCTCTAATTGACCCTTGGGCGGCGCACTTGAGTAATATAATGGCGTAAACGTGCCCAATACCAACAGCTTAGCGGTTATCGGGATGGCAGGGGCAGACATCAGAACCGAAACGCCAATGACGTGCGGCAATCGACACGACAAGTCATCTGGCCCGGTCGGGGTTGATTTCGCCCAATCGTCGATTGCTGGATTATGGCCGAAATCATTGTGATAGAGATATTTCGAGGTGCAGTTGCCAAACGACCAGTGGCTTAATCGCCTGCGAGAATATTGCGGTCGCGAGGGTTTTGTTGTCGTCTGTGCATTGATTGTTGCCGCTGGCTTTAACTTTATTTACCTGTATTCAGGATTTTCGGTAAATGTTTCCGCTGGGTCGGATATGGTGTTGCACACGCTCATATCCGAATCCTTTGTAGAGGCCCTCAAAACTGGGCAGAACGTTACTGACCCATGGCAAGCGTCTATGGGGATGGGACATCCAATGTTCCATTACTATCAACACCTACCGCATGTGATTGTCGGTCTGGTTCACGTCCTAACTTTCGAGGTATTTTCGGTAGCCGAGATAGTGAACTGGACGACCTATCTCCTCCTCGGCATCTTCCCACTATCAATCTACTGGTCATTACGTCGCTTCGAGTTCGATCAACTGATAGCTGCCATGGGTGGCCTGGTTGCATCTTTAATTGTGACCAATGGGATTGCTGGATTCGGTTATGGGAGCTACATAGTTGGCGGGCTAGGTATTTACACTCAGCTTTGGGCCATGGTTCTGATGCCTCTAGCATTGGCCTCGGGTTATCGCGTTATTCAGGAAGGGCGGGGCTATTTCTGGGCGGTTTTGTTATTAGCGGTGACATTAATGTCGCATCTTCTTTACGGCTACATGGCGTTCCTAACCCTTGGCGTCCTAACCTTCATTGTGCCGATGCGAATCAAGGTTCCATGGAATTTGAGTCGTCAATCGGGCACACGAGCGCAGCGGAGAAGTGCAAGGCGGTCTAGACGGTCCCCAAAGACGAACGCTACCTCGTCGGAATCATTGGTATTGGTGACGACTTCCCCGTTGGTGAATATCCTAGGTCGGGGCCGGAGACTTATTCTCCTATTCTTGCTGGTTGCTGCGGTGACATCATATTTCCTGGTCCCGTTTTTCCTCGACCTGCGGTTTTTGAACTCCAGTGTCCTGATTGATCCATTACTCTACAACTCGCACGGTCATTCGGTGGTGCTGAACGGTCTGATTGAAGGTAATCTGTTTGATTTCGACCGGTTCCCTTCACTGACCATCCTGGGATTCGTGGGATTCGGAATCTGCTTATTCCGCTGGCGGAAGAAATCCTTCCTAATTCCCGTAGTTGTATTTTTGTTGTGGCTACTGCTCTTTTTTGGCAGGCCTACCTGGGGCTCCCTATTAAATCTGTTGCCGATGAGTCAGGACATCCTTATGTACCGGTTCATCGGTGGGGTTCATTTGGGCGGCATATTCCTCATCGCTGTTGCATTGGGCGCTTCATGGCGTTGGGCAGTTTCTCGCGCTAATGGCTGGTATACCGCTGCGGCCCTGGTTTTGACCTTGTTGGTCTTGCTTCCGGTATACATTGAGCGGAGGTCTTATCTACAAGAAAATACCGCTACGTTAGAAGATTGCCTGCGTTCGGAACAGTCTGAAGAACAAGATGTAAGGGCGCTTTTTGATGAACTCAAACAACTCCCGAAGGGGAGGGTTTACGCTGGTCGGGCACATTGGTCTGGGAATCAGTGGGGCACGGATTACGCCACGGGTTGTACCCGTATGCAATCGCGGGCTTATACAGAAGGTCTGGATATGATGGGAAGTTTTTACCATACATATTCATTAACGAGCGACGTTCTGAATGAATTCGACGAGACTAAATTGGAACAATATAATCTTTTTAACGTTCGGTATGTGATAGCTCCTGAAGGGCAAAGTTTCCCGGATTTCGGGAAGCCCCTCAAACGGTTCGGTCGCCACCGTTTGTACGAGGTGGAGACAACCGGCTACTTCGATTTTGTCGAATCGGACTTGGCTTTTGCGGGGTCGAAAATCGAGTTCATTACAGCGGCATCAAGCTGGCTAGCGAGCAGGCTCCCGAAGGTTAAGCAACACCCGGCAATATCTATTGGCAGTCGGTCTGAGGAGATTTGGACACCCCTCTTGGAAGCACCTGGGATCATGTCAAAGGCCGAATTCTTCGCAGTTCCAGATAAGGGCACAGTGCTGTCCGAGGAAGTTGGGAGTCAGTACTTTGCCGCTGACGTCACGGTGGAGCAAGAAAGCATTCTGATGTTGAAAGCCAGTTATCATCCGAACTGGCGAGCGACCGTTGATGGGATTGCAACGGACACTATTATACTGATGCCCAGTTTTGTGGGAATCAAGTTAACGCCAGGCGACCACCAGGTGCGCATAGAATATCAATCCCGGCGGTTACGTACGGTTCTGTTGGTAATGGGGCTACTTGTTTTGCCAGGCATTGCCATTGGAGAGGTTCGTGGCAAAGCCATATCTAGCTGGTTCCGCCTTCGAGTTTTTGGACGGTTGTCCACAACGGTTGTCCACATAGGATAAACGTCACTAATCGAAATTTTCCTAGAAGCTCTCCAATACAGTTTGGAGGGCTTTTATTTTGCTCAACGGTCACCCGTTTATTCATGACGGTGATTGCGTCTCGCATTCCCTCTATGCGAGGACTCCACATCTATCACGTTAGCCCAACGTTGGTATTGGTCAGCCTACCGAGGCTGACATCTTGAAATTAGTAAGCAAATTGGTAACCTGAGGTCGATGGGGTGAATACTGAGGAGGTCAAAGGATGGTCAAAGTTCTGGTTGTGGAGGATGAAGCCGACATCAGACATTTGTTGGTTGAACAGTTGGAGGAAAAAGGCTACCAAGTCCGGAAAGCCGACAATGGCGCGGTCGCATTGCAGCGTGTCAAAGAAGAAATACCCGATGTCATCTTCGTAGATATTCTGATGCCAGTGATGGACGGGCTGTTGTTAGTATCGGAGCTGCGAGAAAACCCGGACACATCTGGAATTCCAGTTGTACTGGTTACAGCTATCAATCTTTCAGGCGTAATTCCGAGGGCGCGGGAACTGGGAATAAAATTGCTCCTGGCTAAGCCATGGGAGCCGAAGTCGCTGGACCTAGTCCTTAACCAGGCGTTGGTACCGACGAAGGGCGAATGGGATATTCCTGCCGTTTAAGGACTTAAGATAATTGCTGTCGGAATGGTTTGACGCCAATCCGTAACATTCGAACAAAGAGGCAAACGAAAAAGCCCCGAACACAGAAACGTGGTCGGGGCTTTTTCGTTGCTTAAATGGCCCTATTTGGTATCACAGAACTGGAGATTGGTATTCTAATCAAGGATGTCCGGGCAGATTTCTCAATGGTGGTAGAATCTTACCGTTAAGCAATTCAAGCATCACAAGCATCTGGTAGGGAGGAGCAATTATGGACTTTGGACTTTTCGATACCTGGAATGCCATCTACGCCGGTGGCACAGTGCCCTGGGACACTGCTTATAGTGGCGGGGAGCTTCTCGAGTCGGAGGCTTACACCAAGAATTTCGAGCAGGTTGACGCCGTTGAGGCGATGGGCTGGGACTACATCTGGTTTGGCGGAGGCCACTTTTCCAAGCAAGCCAGCATGGACCCTCAAGTTCTTATGCTCGCCGCCGTGGTGGCCGCCCGGACCAAGAATATCAAGATTGGATCGTCCATTCACCGCCCGTTAATGAAACTACCCGGTGAGACTTTGTCTGAAAGAGCGCTGCCCCACGAGCGGTATGCGTTTGACAATCTGACCCTTGATGACCCATTCCAGGTCGCGGAACAGATTGCCATCGTCGACCAAGTCAGCCAAGGTCGGTTTATTTACGGCGCGGGAGCGCGGTCTCGCGGTTCTGACGAACGCCGAGATTACTTCTTTGAGTTCCTAGAGGTTATGAAGCAGCTCTGGACAGAAGATCGCTTTTCCGGGTTCGAAGGGAAATACTACAACTACCCCGCATTCTACGAACCGTATCTCTCTATTCCGAAGCCGTACCAGAAGCCCTATCCAGCCATGTTGTTGCCGGTAGATAGCCAGGAGAGCTTTGTACCCATGGGTACCTTGGGCTATAAAATCGCAATTGGGGCAGGAAGCTCAACGCACAACATCAGAGGTTCTCAGGTTTTACGGGAAGACGTGAAAAGCTACCGGAAGGCCTGGATGGACGCGGGGCACCCCGGCGAGCCGACTACCGTGGTTCGCATACCCACATTGTTGGCCGACACGAAAGCGGAAGCCGACCGCCATACTGAATCCCTCATGAAGCTAGCCAGGCAATATTTCGCGGGAAGAATGGGCATCGGAAGCACCGACGCGGGTGCCGCCAGCCCTGACACAACTGAGGAAGTAAACCTGTTTGGCACAGCGGAAGAAGTCGTCGACAAGATTGAGGCGCTTCGTGAAGAATACAGCACCGACGAGATCATGTTCGAGGTCAACTGGACGTCGTCGGTCCCTCGTGATGTAGTCATGAATAGCATTCGGATTCTCACCGAGAAGGTGATACCGAAGTTCAAGTAAAGCAGTGCCACGCTATTGGTAGCTAACAAAAATGCGGCTAGAAGTTGTGGACCAGCCTTCTAAAGGCTCAACTTTCGGTATTGAGGCAAACGCCTCCGGACTATCGCAGTCCGGAGGCGTTTCATTTATTATGTGTTCTGATTTAGGCATCGAACGTGCTTGCGCGACTCTCGCTAGCCTGACTGGGTAGTTCGCCCCGGCAATCTAAGCGAAATAGAGGAGACACAATTGACTGCACTGACCGACAACATGACTTTCGGGACTTTTATGGCTCCTTTTCACCGAGTAGGTGAGAATCCGACCCTGGCCCTGGAACGGGATTTGGAGTTGATTGAATGGTTGGATCGTCTAGGGTTCGATGAAGCCTGGGTTGGCGAGCACCACAGCGGAGGCTGGGAGACAATCGCTTCTCCCGAGTTATTTATTGCCACCGCCGCCGGTCGCACCAGCAACATTCGCTTGGGGACTGGCGTAATCAGCTTGCCTTATCACCATCCTTACATGGTTGCTAACCGCATGGTGTTGTTGGATCACCTGACCAGAGGACGCGTAATGCTGGGTGTGGGGCCGGGAGCTCTGGCGTCCGATGGAAATATGTTTTGTATCGACCCGGAGCGGCAGCGGGAGATGATGGATGAGTCGCTCGGAGTAATCATGAAACTCCTGGACGGCAGCGAGCCAGTTACCTGCGAAACCGACTGGTTTAAGTTGAAAGACGCCACGCTCCAGCTGCGGCCCTATCAAAAGCCGACCCTTCCGGTAGCAGTGGCCTCGGTCCAATCGCCCTCTGGCGTACTATTGGCGGGCAAACACGGACTCTCGGTAATCTCACTTAGCGTGCCTCGCGATACGGTCAGAAGCACCAGCTTGAAAGACCAGTGGGCGATTGCCGAAGAGACGGCGGCCGAACACGGCCAAACCGTACGGCGAGAAGATTGGCGGTTATCTGTCGGTTGTCACATAGCAGAAACCCGAGAACAGGCCTTTGAAGATATTCGGGTTGGAGCAGGCCGAGTCGTCACCGAATACACCGGCGGCACCAATGGCAATCCCATTCCCCCCGTGCCAGCCAATCAAGTAGTCGACTACATGGTGGAACACAACCAGTGGATTGTGGGAACCCCAGATGACTGCGTGGCCGGTATCGAGCGTCTCCAGGAGGCCAGCGGCGGGTTCGGCGGACTGTTGCTGCGGGCAGAGGACTGGGCCCCTCGCGACAAGTTGCACCGTAGCTACGAGTTGATGGCCCGTTACGTCATGCCCCAATTCCAGGGTAGCCTTACGGGAATCATCGACTCCAACCAGCGGTCAGCCAGCCAAAAAAAAGCGCTACAAGCTAACCGAAGGGCTGGCTTGAATCGGGCTAACGAGTCCTATTTAGCGGGCCGTAAATAACCGATTAACCGGCCAGTATTCCGGGCTCTTTAGGCCCCAGAACATTAAGAGAGAACAAGGAGTTCTAATGGCAAATCAAACACAACAAAGCCCAATCGTCGGCAAAGAAACGTCGGACGACGTGGAGCATTTCGACGCAATCGTGATTGGCGCTGGGGTCACGGGACTTTATGCGCTATACCGCTTGCGGGAATTAGGTCTCTCAGTCATGTCCTTGGAGCATGCCAGCGGTGTGGGCGGCACTTGGTTTTGGAGCCGTTATCCCGGTGCACGGTTTGATTCAGAAAGTTATACCTACGGCTATTCGTTCTCCGAAGAACTTCTTCAAGAGTGGGACTGGAAAGAACATTATTCTGGTCAACCCGAGAACGAGCGTTATTTGAACTATGTGGCGGACAAATTTGACCTGCGTCGGGATATCCGGTTCAACTCCCACGTTACCTCAGCAGTCTATGACGAAGACCGAGGTGTCTGGACAGTAAATCTTGAGGATGGCCAACCGATGACTGCCCAGTTCTTCATACCGGCGGTCGGCAGCCTATCTGCAGGATACATACCTGACTTCGAAGGAATCGATAGTTTTAAGGGCGATGTTTGCCATACAAGTAGGTGGCCAGCCAAAGGAATGGATTTGGCCGGAAAGCGAGTTGGCGTAATCGGCACCGGCGCCAGCGGCGTCCAACTTATTACGGAAATTGCGAAAGTGGTTGGCCATCTGACCGTTTTTCAACGAACAGCCAATTACTGTGCGCCGCTTCGGAACGGCTCGATTGACGCCGAAACCCAGAAAGAAATAAAAGCCAGCTACCCAGAGATTTTCCGGAAGTGTAGCGAAACTGCGGGGTCGTTTATTCATCAATTCGACCCAAGGTCCGCGCTAGAGGTCTCGCCGGAAGAACGGTTGGAGCAGTACGAGACGCTTTGGAAAGAATCTGGTTTCAAGAAATGGCTGTCTAATTTTCACGACGTCATGCTCCCCGGCGAGGCCAATGAAGATTACGCCGAATTCGTTCGTAACAAGATTCGTGAGCGCGTCAATGACCCGGTGGTCGCAGAAATGCTGGTTCCTAAAGACCACATGTTTGGGTCGAAACGGCTTCCTTGCGAGAGCGGCTACTACGAGGTCTACAACCAGGACAATGTGCTGTTGGTTGACGTTAAAAATGCGCCGATTGAGCGTATAACCCCAACGGGCGTCAAGACCAGCGACAAGGACTACGAGCTAGATGTCGTCATCTTCGCTACCGGATACGATGCGGTGACCGGGCCATTGAACCTAATCCATATTGAGGGTGAAGGTGGGCTAACTTTGAAAGAGAAGTTCGCTGGCGGTCCGAAGACTTATTTGGGTATTGCGACGGTAGGCTTTCCCAACATGTTCACCATCAATGCGGCATCGGTGGGGAATTTCGTCCGCTCTGCTGAACCTCTTGTCGAGTGGGTCACGGAGACCATTAGGTATGTGCGCGATAACGGGTTCACCCGTATCGCTGCCACGCCTGAAGCCGAAGATGAATGGACGAAGCACGTCAACGAAGATGGCGCCAAAATACTCCGGTCCAAGGCCGATTCTTGGTTTGTTGGGGCGAACATACCCGGCAAAGCCCGCGCGCTGCTAAACGCTCCGGACCCTGCCCCTGTGATGAGGGCAAAACGTTTGGAAGTAGCAGCAAATGGTTATACAGGGTTTGATCTGCAATAGTGGACATTTCTTAGCGACGCAACTTAAAAACCTAGACCTGCATGTATAGGTCTTAGGAAATCTCAGCTTAGAAAGCAAAGCATTTAAAGCAATTAGGGAGGGACCATGAAATACGACGTAGTTATCGTCGGCGGTGGAGCCGCCGGGTCAGTGTTGGCCAGCAGATTGGCTGAAAACGCAAATACCTCTGTTTTGTTGTTGGAAGCCGGTTCGGATTACCCCAATCCAGACAACCTTCCGGACGAAATAAAACTGGGCAACAACAGATATGCAGAAGCCCCAGACTCGGAACACAACTGGGCCCTGCGTGGAACAATCACCGAAGAACAAGGCGAGATTCACGTAGCGCAAGGTAAGGTAATCGGCGGAGGGTCCTCCATCAACGGTCAGGCGATGCAAAGAGGATTACCCGAGGACTTTGACTCCTGGTCTTCCCTTGGCAACGATGAATGGTCTTATACCAAGGTACTGCCGTTCTTTAGGAAATCTGAACATGACTTAGATATTCGGGATGATTTTCATGGCACGGACGGACCGATGCCAGTCAGACGTCGTCAGACCGGTACCTGGCCCGACATCCAAAAGGCTTTCCATGCCGCCTGCTTGGAGCACGGTTTCTCCCCCACCGAGGATACCAATGGTCCTAACCCCGCTGGTGTCGGCGTTGCCCCCTCGAACAACCTAGACGGCATGAGAATGAGCGCCGCAATGACCTATCTGGGTCCGATGCGCCACTGCCTTAACCTGACGGTGAGGGGTGGGGTATTAGTCCGGAAAATCTTAATCAAAGATTCAAAGGCCGTCGGCGTGGAAGCTGAAAGCGGTGGTGAGGTTTTCACCATCGAAGCAGATCGAGTTGTGCTGAGCGCAGGTGCCGTCAAATCGCCTCACTTGCTCATGCTTTCGGGAATCGGACCAGAGGACCAACTTCAGCAATTCGGGATACCTACGGTGCAAAAACTCCCCGGAGTAGGACAGAACCTATGGAACCACCTAAGTTCCCATGTTGCTTTCAAGGTTAAAGACGGAGTCACCCTCGCTGGTGGCCCCGATGGGGCGCACTTTAGCTTGCACTACACCTCCCAAGGATCAAGCGAAGCCAACGACATGTTGCTCAGGACCAATCCAGTCGTTGACGAACGGGAGGAGCGGGTACGCGGCGTGCGGACTAAGTACGTAAATGGGGATGTACCGCCGGAACAGGCCGGGCGAATATCCTGCACTCTTGGTTTGCCCGACGGCTCAGGCTACGTCAAGTTGGCGTCGACCGACCCTGGAGTTCAGCCGTCCTTTAACTACCGCTACCTCCAGAACCCAAACGACGTTAAGCGAGTGCGGGAAGGGGTGCGGATGGCAGCTGCATTTCTTGAATCCGACGCGTATAAAGACGTGGTAGATTTCAGGATTAACCCGACGGATGACATTTTGGCCAGCGATGACGCTTTGGACCTCTGGATACGCCAAAACGTGGGTACGGCCAGGCACGTGTCCGGAACCTGTCGGATGGGGCCTGATTCGGACCCAATGGCAGTAGTGGACCAACACTGCCGAGTCAAGGGAGTGCAAAACTTGTGGGTTGTTGATGCGTCGATTATGCCGCGAGTACCCAGGTCGGGCGGCGCCCATGCCACGGTTCTCATGATAGCGGAGCGTGCTGTTGGCTGGATAGCGGCGAGCTAACCCAGCCCAACCGCTGCCTGAAATAGGCTTTAATCAAGAAAACCCTTCTCCCATTGACCTTACCCCGAAGTTAGTATCGTTGGATAGTAGAGTCCGGCTACTGCTTCAATGAACTCCTTCGGCGTTTTGCCTTTCAGCGAGCTGTGGGGCCTGACCTCGTTGTAGTCCAACCGCCAGTTCTCGATGATCTCCCT
>JABMNL010000065.1 GCA_013204585.1 SAR202 cluster bacterium
CCAACCGGAATTCTAATAGCCTAGGGAGAAGCGCCAACCGGAATTCTAATAGCCTAGGGAGAAGCGCCAACCGGAATTCTAATAGCCTAGGGAGAAGCGTCTGCCGGAGTTCTAGTAGCCTAGGCCAAGCGTTCGTGGAGCCTGGTTGGTTCGACACCCCTATGGGCCGATGCTATGATTTGATGTCTGTGCGAGAGAGTCCAGGCTCGGTTTCGCAGAAAATCGGCCAATCAAAAAATTCGTAATTTTCTGTCAGCACGCCAAGCTGCTGGCAGCCGTTGGATATTCAATTTGAAGATAATCGACATCCTAAAGAAAACGCGTTCCGTATCCTTTGAATTCTCCCCACCCCGTACCGCTGAGGGTATACCGGCGGTGCTGGAATCTCTGGACGAGTTGAAGGTGTACCGCCCTGATTTCGTTTCCGTGACCTATGGGGCCGGTGGCTCAACCCGTTCATTTACCGAAGAGATTACTTTCCAGGCCAAGCGAGCGGCTGGTATGGAAGTTATGGCGCACCTGACCTGTGTCGGCCAGACCAAAGAGGAAATCCAAGGGGTTTTGGAACGCTTAGATGCTGAAGGTATCGACAACATAATCGCTCTGCGGGGCGACCCGCCTCGCGGCTCTACTGAATTTGTTCCGGTGGCCGGCGGGTTCCAGCACGCCAGCGATTTGCTGGTGCATATAAAAGCCAACTTTAAGTTTGGCGTGGCCGCCGCTTGCTATCCAGAAGGTCATTCTGAGTCTGTGGACCTGGATTCGGACCTAGAGTACATCAAGGTGAAAGTGGACAAAGGGGCTGATTTCCTGGTCACCCAGCTCTTTTATGACAACCAGTATTATTTCGATTTTGTGGAGCGGGCCCGTGCCGCAGGAATCGAAGTACCCATAATTCCGGGAGTGCTGCCGGTCTTAAACTCGGCCCAGGTCCGGCGGTTTACCGCTCTCTGCGGCTCGAAGATTCCACCCGCCTTGGACCAGCAATTGGACAAATATGCAGACACCGACGCAAGCGCCCGTGACATGGGAGTGGAGTACGCTACTAAGCAAGTGCGGGAGCTTTGGGACTCGGGCGTGGCCGGTGTCCACTTCTATGTCCTGAACCGCAGCTACTCGGTATCTCGCATTCTGGACAATCTGAAGCTACCCGGACACCAACGGGAAAACTGAAGCTAGAAGACCGAACACAGCTTGGCTTAACCATGCTTACCACCGGCGTCGACATCATTGAGATTCCCCGCATTCAGGAAGTGTTGGACCGCTACGGCCAACGATTCTTGAAACGCGTCTTCACCCCCGGCGAAATTGAGTATTGCCGTGGCCGTGCGCCCAACCTGGCTGGCCGTTTTGCCGCCAAAGAGGCGACAATGAAAGCACTGGGCACCGGCGTCCGTGGCGTTGGCTGGAAAGATATTGAAGTCGTCCGGGCTGACAGCGGCGCTCCCAGCGTGAAACTCTACGGACGGGCAGAGAAACGGGCGGAGCGGCTGCAGGTGAGCGAGATATCACTTAGCATTTCCCACTCCCGCGAGTACGCCGTGGCGTTTGTGGTCGCCCAAAAGGAATAAAGTCCGGGTAAACAGCATGAAGATTGTCACTGCGGCACAGATGACCGCCATTGAACAGGCGTCGGAGAAGGCTGGAGTCAGCACCGACGTCCTGATGGAAAACGCGGGTCTGGCTGTGGCCCAAGCGGCGCGAGACCTGGTGGGCGCGGCTGGAGTGCGGTTCTTGGTGCTGGTTGGGCCAGGGAACAACGGGGCCGACGGCCTGGTCGCCGCCAGGCATTTGCGTCGCTGGGGCGCTGAAGTCACCTGCTACGTGGTAACTGGCCGCCTAGAGACTGACCCCAAGATGGTCCGGGCGCTGGAGTACCAGGTCCAGGTGATTGACTCCGCAGAGACCGCCGAGTTGGAGCAGTTGTTGGCCCGGTCGGCCTTGGTTATCGACGCCATACTCGGCACTGGCCGAGGGCGGCCATTAGAAGGGCAGGTAAAAGAGACCATGGCCTGCTTAGCCAAGGCCCGTTCCGCGTCACGTCCGCCCAAACTACTGGCCTTGGACCTCCCCACTGGCCTGAACGCCGATACTGGCGAGGTTGACCCCTCCGGCGTCCCCTGCGATGTGACCCTGGCCCTCGGCTATCCCAAGGTGGGGCTGCTGAATTTCCCTGGCACGGAACATGCCGGTGCAATGCGGGTGCTGGGTATCGGCGTGCCGCCGGGTCTTCCCGAAGAAACAGAAATTCAACTGGAATTGTTGGACCGGCAATGGGTGTCCCAACACCTACCCCAGCGGCCATTGAATTCCCATAAAGGAACATTTGGTCATGCCTTGGTGGTGGCGGGTTCGCGGAACTATGTCGGCGCAGCCTATCTGGCTTCTCAGGCTACAGTGCGGGCTGGGGCCGGGCTGATCACCCTGGCTTCTCCCGAAAGCGTTTATCCCATTGCGGCTGCCAAGGCCACCGAGCCAATCCACCTGCCGCTGCCCGAAGACGAAGACGGGCGGGTTAGCGCCCAGGCGGCACAGTCAATAATTGGTGGTTCCAGGCGTTACACCAACGTCTTGGTGGGCTGTGGTTTGGGTCAGTCCAATGGCACGACGAAGTTCGTCGAAGAGCTGTTATTTGGCGGCGAGGGCTCTGGGCTTTCAGAATTGCCAGCCTTGGTCGATGCCGACGGACTGAATAATTTGGCCCAGATAGCCGGCTGGCCGGAGCGTCGCCGCGGCCCCATGGTGCTGACTCCCCACCCAGGGGAAATGGCCACGCTAACCGGGCTTTCGGCCGCTGAAATTCAGAAGGACCGGGTGGCCGTGGCCCGAGAGTATGCCGCCAAGTGGAACGTGTGCCTGGTGTTGAAGGGCGCCAACACGGTTATCGCCCAGCCGGACGGAATGGTTTGGGTGGCCCCCTTCGTCAATCCGGGAATGGCCTCCGGTGGGACTGGAGACGTTCTCAGCGGGGTAATCGCCGGACTAATGGCGCAGGGACTGGCTCCAGCCATTGCGGCCTGCTGCGGGGTTTACCTGCACGGAGAAGCTGGACAAGCGATAGTCTCTCGATTGGGGAATACCGGGACTGCGGCGTCAGACCTTTTGCCGGAGATACCGGCGGCAATACGTCGAGTCAATCAAAGTTAAGTCCCCCTTGTTTATGTCCGGTTTGCCTATGCTATACTTGAAAAACGTGCCTGGACTGGGTGTTTAAGACCCCAGACCAGAGCAGCAGAACCCGGTCATATTCTTGTCAATTTAATGTGGGAGCCGAGGATCAATGTCATTCGAATTCTTCCTCGAAAGCGTTTCAGACCCGACGGAGCTTGCCTCCTCCGCGGACTACCACGAAATTTCCGACCTCTCTCCTGAGGAATTGGGGCTTTTCTCCGAAGCCTGGTTCCCAATCCCCATCGAGCGTCGGCGTGCCATCGCCGCAGCCATGGTGGAACTGGCCGAAGACAACCCTGATTTGGACTTCACCGCCATCTTCAAGATGTGTCTTAAGAGTGACGACGAGCCGCTGCTAGAGATTGTCATGGACGGTCTCTGGGAGTACGAAGACCGCTCGGTCATCCCTGCTTTGAATGAGGTATTACGTTCTCAAAAAAGCGCGAGAACCCGCGCTTCCGCCGCTAATGCTTTGGGCCGGTTTCCCTTGTTGGTTCAGGAGGGCAGGCTGTTGCCCAAAGACGGTGAGGCGGTCCATGACAATCTGATGCAGGTTTTGGAAGACGAGGAAGAGCCGATGGAGGTTCGACGTCGTTGTTTGGAAGCCGTGGCACCGTTCAACACGTTGGAGATTAACCAGCACATTACGCTGGCATACGAGAGCTTGGACCCGGACTACCGTGCCAGCGCCATCTTCGCGATGGGCCGCACCGGTGAGGTCAACTGGCTTTCGCTCTTGATTCAAGAACTTCAAAACGAAGACCCGTCCATCCGTTTTGAAACAGCGAATGCCTGCGGTGAATTGGGTGAAGAAGATGCGGTGCCCCACCTGATACTGCTGTTGGAAGATGACGATTCCGAGGTCCAGTTGGCCGGAATTGGCGCTCTCGGCAAGATTGGCGGCCCGCTGGCAAGGAAAGTGTTGATGGCTTGTGCCAAGAACGGCGACGCCAATATCGAAGAGGCTGCGCTTTTTGAATTGGAGACCCTGGATATTCTTGAAGACCCCCTCGGTTTTGACGAGCTTAACTAGGCGTTAGCCGGTACTTCGTGGCCAAACTCTCTCCCGCTCAAGACCGTTTTCTACGTTTCGCGCGCTCTGGTCACCTGGCCACCGCAGATGCCAAGGGACAACCCTACGTAATCCCCGTTTGCTACGTGTTCGACGGCGAGTCAATCTACTCGGTGCTGGACGCCAAGCCCAAGTCCACGCCACTCCGGCAGCTGCGGCGGGTGCGGAACATCCTAGCCAATCCTCAAGTGTCGTTGGTTGTTGACCGCTATGAAGAGGACTGGACTCGCCTTCGCTACGTTATGGTTCAGGGCGAGGCTGTGCTACTAGAACCTGGAACAAAACAAGCTAATCAGGAGTGGGCCAGGGCTATAGCAATGTTGCGGAAGAAATATTCCCAGTACGAAGAGATGGACTTGGACGAAAGCCCGGTTATCAAGATTGTTCCGGCCAGGTTTGTTCCCTGGAGTTCTCTGCCCGAATTCTGAACACAGGCTTAATCTTTCTGCCTGGATTTGCCTGTTTCCGCGCTGACTTGCCGTTCCGGTTGACACCTATCTGGGCGCAACCTACACTGGCTCGAAATCGCGGTCGCACACGGCCCACGCCGGTATAGGAGTTGAACCATGGACGGAGTTACAGCAATTGCCAACATCTTGCGGATGGAGGGTGTTGAATTTATTGGCTGCGTCCCTTACCAGCCGTTGTTGGAAGCGGCGGCCATCGCCGGTATCCGTCCCATCATATTCAGGCAAGAAAGTACCGGCATTCACATGGTGGACGGTTATTCCAGAGTAACCAACGGCAAGAAACTGGGCGTGTTCATGATGCAAAACGGCCCCGGAGCGGAGAACGGTTTCGGTGGCGTCGCCCAGGCCTTTTCAGAGTCGGTGCCAATTCTTCTGCTACCGGCGGGTATGCCCAGGGAGAAAAGAGGCATCCACCCCAATTTCTACCCCACCCGCAGTTACGAGACCATCACCAAGTGGTCTGAAGAAATGAACACCGTCGAGCGCATCCCCGACCTGATGCGCCGGGCTTTCGCCAAGCTGCGTTCTGGACGACTCGGCCCGGTCTTGCTGGAGATTCCCCAGGACGTGGCCACCGCGGAACTGCCGGAAGAGCTGTTCAATTACGAGCCGCCCCGCACCGTGCTGCAACAGGCCGACCCTACGGACGTAAGCCGCGCGGCCAAGGCGTTGTTGGCCGCTGACCGTCCGATTATTCACGCCGGACAGGGTGTGCTGTATGCCGAAGCTACGCCCGAACTGATAGAACTCGCCGAGTTCTTGCAGGCCCCGGTAATGACATCCTTGCCGGGAAAGAGCGCCTTCCCCGAGACCCATCCGTTGGCCCTGGGCGCTGGCGGGCCAAGCACCACCGGGGCAGTGAACAAATATCTAAAGTCGTCAGATCTGGTGTGCGGTATCGGCTGCAGCTTCACTAAAACCAACTTTGCCCAGACGATACCTGCTGGCAAAACTATTATTCATGCCACCAACGACGAAGATGCCATCGGTCGAGAGTCCAAATGCGACTACCCGGTGTTGGGCGATGCCAAGTTGGTGCTGCGGCAATTGCTGGACGAACTGAAGAGCCAAGCGGGCGGCCCCCGGCCCACTAACCAAGCCCTTCAAGACGATATTAAAGCCGTTAATGTGGAATGGTTGGCCAAGTGGATGCCCAAGTTGACCTCCAATGAAACGCCCATGAATCCCTACCGGGTGGTCTGGGATTTGATGCATAGCGTCGACTTGGACAACACCATTATTACCCACGAATCGGGTAGCGCCAGGGAGTATTTGGTTCCCTTCTGGGAAGCCCGTGCGCCTCGCAGCTTTATCGGCTGGGGCAAGTCCACTCAGTTGGGCTACAGCCTGGGCCTAATCATGGGCGCTAAGATGGCCGCCCCGGAAAAGCTGTGCATCAACGTCATGGGCGACCTGGCCTTCAGCACCGTGGGACTGGACGTGGAGACAGCGGTGCGGTGCAAGATACCCACCATGACCATTGTCATCAACAACGCCTACATGTCGATTTACGACGACAGCCGGTTCCCAGTGGCATTGGAGAAGTACAACGTCAAGACTCTGTCGGGTGAATTCTCGGAAGTGGCCCAGGCAATGGGCGCGTACACCGAGAAGATTACCGACCCGTCAAATATTATTCCCGCCATCAAGCGCGGAGTAGCTGCTACTGAGGCTGGTCAGACCGTAGTGTTGGAGTTCATCACCAAAGACGAAGGCGAGTACTCCAAGTTCTAAGTCTGGCGGGTCTGCGTTTCTAAACTTGTACCGGAATTAAAAAATTCTCTGGCTGGAGTGCCAGTTGCCTGATTTTGTTCTTGTTTTTGGGGTGATTGCCGTCGTTCTGACGGTGACTGCTCTGGCGTCCGGTCTGGTTGAGCGGTCGCCCCTTTCGTTCCCGCTGCTGTTTCTCGGCTTGGGGTTCTTGCTTGGCAACCGTGGGTTCGACGTGCTTGATGTTGGCCCCCATTCGCCAATCCTGGAAGTCGTGGCCACGCTTACCTTGGCCTTGGTTCTATTTTTGGACGCGGTTAAACTTCAAATTACCGAACTAGGCAAGCGGTGGTTGGTGCCTGCTTTGATACTGGGGCCAGGCACCGCCCTAATTATTTGCGTCGGCGCATTGCCCCTTGGCTTATATCTGAATTTTGGCTGGATATTGGCCTTTATCGGCGGCGCGGTTCTGGCATCCACCGACCCGGTCGTCCTGCGTGATATTGTGCGAGACCCGCGCATCCCCAGACCGGTTCGCCAAGTTTTGAAGATAGAAGCCGGGATGAACGACTTGGTGGTGCTGCCGGTGGTGTTGGTGCTCATCGCCGTGGCCACGGACCAAGCTGGCAGTCCGGGTGGCTGGGTCGTGTTCTTGGCCAAGCTGCTGTTGGTCGGCCCGGCCATCGGATTTGCCATCGGTGGACTGGGGTCGTGGCTTATGAGTTGGATGGACTCACGGATGGCCATTCGACGCGAGCACCAGTCTTTGTATGGCTTGGGTCTAGTGCTGGCAGCCTACTCAGCGGCAACGGCTGCTGGTGGGGACGGTTTTCTGGGGGCATTCGCTGCTGGCCTCGGCGTCGTGCTGCTCAATCAGTCGCTTTGCGATTGCTTCCTGGAGTACGGTGAAGTCACGTCTGAAATGGCCATGCTTTTGGCCTTTGTCTTGTTCGGTGCGGTGCTGTCCGACCTGCTAGGCACGGTGGACGTTGTGCCAACGCTGGTGTTGGCGGTCTTGGTGATATTTGCCATCCGTCCAGTCATTCTGGGCGGCGTATTGGCCAAGGCTAAGATGAGTTGGCAGGCCCACGCATTTGTGAGTTGGTTTGGACCGAGGGGGCTGAACTCGTTGCTGTTGGCATTGTTGGTGGTGCAGGCAGGGATTCCCGGCGCTGAACTGCTACTGGCAACAGTGGGAGTAGTGGTGATTGCCTCGGTGGCAATTCATGGCGGCACGGCGATGCCGTTGGGCCATTGGTACGGGCGTATTGCTGCCGAGGAGGCGCTGGAAGAAGAGCGAGAAAGCACAGTGGCGGACTTGTTTGGCAGCCATGAAAGTAGCGTGCCAATGATTACGCCCCAGGAATTATCAGCGCGATTATCCCAGCCGCACCCGCCGGTTGTCGTGGACGTGAGAACCCGGGCCAGCTACAACCACGATGGGACTAGGATTCCGGGAAGTATCCGCGTATTGCCCGACCAGATTCAGGACTGGGCGGCCACCACGGCAGAGGAAGGCCTAGCTGACGAGGAGTACGTTACCTACTGCAGTTGACCCAGCGATGCCACTAGCGTCCGTGCGGCACAGCATCTTAAGGAACTCGGTTTTAACGCGTCGGTATTGTTCGGTGGAATCGACGGCTGGCGAGCACTCTATCCGGTGGAGCCGGTTAGCCCGGTTAGCCCGGTTAGCATTTGAGCCTAGGCGTGATTGACAGTTGCTTCTTGAAATAACTTAACGATTAGGCTCAAATGGACGGGGTTACTCCTATTTGGCCGGGGCCATTGCCTTTGGGTATTGGTCTCGGCTGTCCTGTTTGTCCCCTCAATTTTCTCCCCACTTTTCACAGGGAAGTTGGCGACCATGACAGATTTCCCCTACTTTTCATAAGGAAGTTGACGACCATGACAGCGTCTACCGCCACGGCAAACACCGGCCCGCGCCAACCTACTGTTCGAGAAATGCCCACCGGCGAAAGGCCCAGAGAACGGTTGGTTGAGTACGGCTCCAAGAACCTGAGCAACACCGAACTGGTCGCCATATTGCTGCGCACCGGCTCCGCTGGCGAGAACGTTATTTCGTTATCGGCCCGGCTGCTGACTCGCTTTGGCGGACTGGCCGGGCTGGGCAAGGCCGCCTTTGTCGAGTTGTGCGGCGAAAAGGGTCTGAGCGAAGCGAAAGCCTGCCAGTTGCTGGCCGCGCTGGAGTTGGGCCGCCGGTTCGTGTCCCTGGCCCCCGAAGAGCGGCTAATCATTACCACGCCCCAGGACGCAGCAAATTTGGTGTCCGGTGAGATGGGCGCGTTGGACCAGGAACACCTGCGGGTTATACTGCTGAACACACGCAACGAGGTGCTCAGCACTCACGAGATATACGTGGGCAATGTGAACAGTTCCGTGGTGCGGCCAGCCGAGATTTTCAGGCCGGCCGTTCGGAACAATGCTCCGTCGTTAATCGTGGTCCACAATCATCCTTCGGGTAACCCCGCTCCCAGTGACGATGACATCGCCATTACCAAGGATCTGGTGGCGTCGGGCAAGATGTTGGGCATTGAGGTGCTGGACCACTTGGTAATCGGCAGCGGAAACCGTTACGTGAGTATGAACGAGAACGGCCAGGGCTTTTCCTAGGGCTTTTTGTAGACCGGAGACGCCGACTGGCCAGAAATAACTGGTTATAGGAGAAGTTGATGTCTTACTTTCTAGACGCATCCAATCGGAAGGCCATGAACCTGGTGCCCGGCACACCCGGCGCCCGCACCCAAACCTTCTGGGGCGAGCAGATGCTGCTGTCCCTGGTTGAAGTGGATGCCAAAGCGCTGGTGCCCCTACACACCCATCCCCACGAGCAGGGCGGAATCATCATCGAGGGCGAGTTGGAAATGGGGATCGACGGTGAGGTTAAGCTCTTAAAGCCCGGTGACATGTACATCATCCCCGGCAACGTTGAGCACTACGCCAAGGCCTACGAAGTCAAAGCGGTGGCCCTAGACATTTTCAGCCCAGTACGGGAAGAATTTAAGTACTAGCAGGGAGGCTGTCCCGTTCATCCTGAGCCGGTCGAAGGACTTGGCGGTGGTTCGACAAGCTCACCATGAGCGGGCGAGTATGGTTGGCTGTTATTGAAACTAGGTACTAGTCTGGGTCAAATAAGTTCTAGCGTTAACCCGAGTCGCCAACCGTTCGTCCTGAGCGCCGTCGAAGGGCGTGCAGCAGTCATGTTTTGAACAGGAAGCCTTGGTCCATGCGCAACGGTGGTTCGACGGGCTCACCATGAGCGGGCGGGTATGGTTGGTTGCAATGTTGTGCCAGCCTTTCGTCATTCTGGGCCTGCGCTGGAATGACGGGTGGGGGCAGATGCCGGTCACCAGGGAGGGGTTGCGGAGTGGTGTGGTTGGAAGATTTGGGATTGGCTGATGCGAGTAGGGCGGGTTTTAAACCCGCCCCTACGTCGTTGATGGGATATGCGTGACGGGAAAGCCGTTCACGTGCCTTAGCGCAGTTTCTTGGCGAACTTTTGGCGGATTTTGGCGACCTTGGGGCTGATTACTACCTGGCAGTACATACTGCCGGGGTTGTTTAGGTAGTACAGCTTGTGCTCGGCTTCGGCTGGGTAGAATTTCGTGAACGGTGAGAGTTCAGTTACCACCGGACCGTTCTCCGAGCCTGATGCGTCCAGCGCCTTAATCGACTCTTCCGCCTGGGTTTTCTGAGTGTCACTGGTGTAGAGAATCACCGAGCGGTAGCGGGTGCCTTCGTCCGCACCCTGGCGGTTGAGGCTGGCCGGGTCGTGGCTGGCGAAGAACACCTCAAGTATTTCTGGGAAAGTGATTTGGCTGGGGTCGAACTCGACCTGCGCCACCTCGGCATGCCCAGTTTGCTCGCCGCAGACCTCGTAGTAGGAGGGATTCTCGGTGTGACCGCCCGAATAACCGGAAGCAATCGCCGTTACGCCCTTAATCTCGGTGTACACAGCTTCAACGCACCAGAAGCATCCGCCACCTAGTACAGCAATTTCTGTATTTTCTGCCATGGTATTTCTCTCCGCCAGTAAATTTAGCTAATCGATTGGTCTTATCCGATAATGTCGGCCAGCCGATCCAACTGGCCCATATCCGCAGCACTGGGTAGGAATACTAACTCATCCATGCCAATGCCATCCAGGTCGTGAATCAGGCCGGTTACAGCCTCGGTGGACGATACTGCGTTCTGGGCCATTTGTTCGGCGACCGGGCCTAAGAATGAATAATAGTCACGGATGTAGCCGCCTACTACATCGGCGGCATTGGGCCCAAGGGCGTAGGAGCAGACAGCAGCTAGGCGTGGCTTGCCCGGTTTTCCGGCCGCCGTCCAGGCGTCCACCGCTGTTTGGTAGGCAGCTTCTACCGCTTCGGGGTTTGTACCGGCCGCCAAAAAACCGTCGCCCAATCTACCGGCGCGGGCTATGGCCTGGGGCGTGCCACCGCCAATCAGTATCTCAGGGCCGCCATTTTGCACCGGCGGCGGGCCAATGGGGCCAACACCGTTTTTAGCATCGACATCTTCGCCGTTCCAAATGCGCCGCATGGTTTTGATTTGTTCTTCCATGCGGCGTCCTCGGTTGTTGTACTGGGCGGGGGCGGCTTTGTAGGCATCCTCGCGCCGGCCCACACCAAAGCCCAGGGTTAGTCGCCCATTTGAGATGGCATCCAGGCTCGCCGCCTGCTTGGCCAGCACTCCCACGTTACGGAGCGGGCCAGCATAACGCTGGTCATGAGTCTAATTTTGGTGGTAACCGCTGCGGCAGCGGACAGCATGATTAATGGCTCGTAATTCGGGTAAACCAACCGGTCGATGGTTCCCAACGTAGAAAACGGCCCGGCGTCCGCACGCTGGGCCCACTCCAGGATGAAGTCGCCGTTTACGCCAGGGACATTCCCCGGTAAGCCAATTCCAATCTTCATTGCAGTCTCAATCAGGTAGGCTTACACAAAAGCCAAGTGTTCGTAGGTGCCGCCGACGACTGACTTGGCGTCCAAGCCCAGCCATTTATCGACGATGGTTGAGTAGACGCTGCGGAAATCTAACTGGAAGTGGAGGTCGCCGTCCAGTTGGTCCTCTTCTTTCAGGGACGGGTACTGACCGTGCATCCCGCCGTTTACCAGCTGGCCGATGATGTAACACCCGCCGCCGGAGCCGTGGTCGGAGCCGGATCCGTTGTCTTTGACCCGCCGTCCAAACTCAGTGAAGACCATCATCACCACATTGTCGGCGGCGTCGTGCTCTTTCAGGTCGGCAAAGAAGTCGCCGATGCCAGCGGAAAGGTCGCTGAGCAGCGGGCTGTGCACCGGCACCTGGTTGGCGTGGGTGTCGTAGCCGCCTTGGGAGGTGTAGAACACGCGAGTGCCCAGGTCTTTCAGCAGCACCTTGGCGATTCCCCGCAGGCTCCTGGCGATGGGCGTCTCGGCGTACTCCACGGTGGAGGTATAGCCTTCGGCGGCGGTCTTTAGGATATCGGCCCCTTTTAGGGCGTTCCGTCCGGTCTGCCCCAAGTAGTCCATGGCCGCGCCGGTCCCGATGGCCGGGGAATACATCCTGGCGAACAGGTCCAACGCCCTAGCGCGCTGTTCCTGGTCGGGAATACCGGTCAACACGCCGTAGTTCTCCAGCACGGCAACGGACGCCACCGGCACGCCGATCAGAGCCATGGCCCTAGGCAGGCCGCGGCCAAAGTTAACGCCGGTTAGGACATTCTCGCCGTGGGGGTCGATGTCGCGTATTACCCGGCCCAGCCAGCCTTCCGTGGCAATCTTTTCCGGTTCGCAGGTGTGCCAGATGTCCATGGCCCGGAAGTGGGAGCGGTTGGGGTTGGGATAGCCGACGCCGTTGATGACGGCCACCTGGCCCTGGTCGTAGAGGTCTTTGACCGCGCCCAGCACTGGGTTGAACCCGAACTGGTCGTCGATGGGTAGAACAGTCTCGGCGGCGATGCCCACGGTCGGGCGGTTGTCGTAATAAAGGGGGTCGGCGTAGGGGACTATGGTGTTTAGATAGTCGCTGCCGCCGGTCAGTTGTACCACCACTAAGATGGGGTCTTTGTTGGTGGATGTCATAGGCTCGCTCCCCGTGCGTCGTAGGCGAGGCTCGGTTCCAGTTAGGAATCACTCTAGCAGCGCCGTTAATGAGCGTCAACGGGACTGATTTGCCCGGCCTGTTAGTTAGATGTCAGCCGGATGTTGGCCAGGCGTCAGCGGGCGGCTGTAGGTGTGGGCCGACTTGACAGTGGTTTGGCGCGGGCCTTACGATTCAGACTGGTTCTCTCTACGTGTGGGAGTTGACCGGGTGTACTTTGGAGAGTGGGCCTTCCGGCGGCCCTCCTGGTGCTAAACTGGGGATATAGCTCAGCTGGGAGAGCGCGGCGTTCGCAATGCCGAGGTCGAGGGTTCGAATCCCTCTATCTCCACCAACATGCCCTTGTAGCTCAGAGGATAGAGCGGCGGCGTCCTAAGTCGCGCGTCGGGGGTTCGAGTCCCTCCAAGGGCACCATAACAATTCATGCTTGACGCTGACGATTGTTGGCACGGCACATTAATAGCACGGCGTCCTCCAAATGGGGCGTCATATATTGTAGGAGCGTAGCTCAGTCTGGCCAGAGCGCTGGTCTCCAAAACCAGTGGCCGGGGGTTCGAATCCTCCCGCTCCTGCCAAAATTTTGGCGTAAAGAAAGGCCCCCAACGGAAGTTGGGGGCCTTTCTGTTGCGCGTGTTGCCGAAAGTCTGGTTAGTATCTGTGTCCACAGGGTCAACGTTCACCCTCCGCCTGGGCACCGCCTCGAATCGGATCGCGGCCTCTAGGAGGACTCTTACTGAGTATGTCGCACGGGGAGTTTGCCATGAGAGGTCTGAATAGTATGGAGAATGTCGGGTGGGGACTAATCAGGTCAGTGTGCTGAACCACACGGGTATTCGGCGTTAACTGGCACAACAGTAACCATGGGAGTTGATTACAGTGTGACAGATGTCGGTTCTATCGGCATGCTATCATTCACCCAAACGGTAATGGCCATATGGGATTAGCGTTGCCGCCTGTACCTAACAATCCTAAAATATTCCACATCACCCACCTCAATAATTTGCCGGGTATGGTACGTGATGGCGGTTTGTGGTCCGACGCTAAGCGCATCGAGTCCGAGATCGAATGCGAAGTAGTTGGTATGAGTACGATAAAGCAACGTCGGCTCACACTACCGGTTCGAACAGCTCCAACAACATTCGTTGGTGATTACGTGCCATTCTACCTTTGTGAACGGTCAATCATGTTGTATATACTGTACCGAGGGAACCATCCGGAATTGACCTATAAAGGTGGGCAAGGGCCGATGGTTCATCTCATGGCAGACCTTCAAGCTACAGCCGAATGGGCGAAAGACGAACAGCAACTCTGGTCGTTCACGGATGGCAATGCATCTGCCCGTTACACCAATTTCTACGATGATCTTGACGACCTGGATGAAGTCAATTGGGAAGCGGTAACGAATCGCGACTTCCGTGACTCTGTGGTTCAAGAGGGCAAACAGGCCGAGTTTCTGGTCCACGAATTTTTCCCTTGGCACCTGATAGAAAAAATCGCCGTAATCAACAGTACATACGCAGGGAAAGTCCACGACGCTATTAATGGAGCGGAGGATATTCCAGCTGTTAGTGTCGAACGGTCGTGGTACTACTGAGGGAAGTGATGCTGTGATTGAGTTAGCTAGTGGTGACATTCTCAAATCCGATGTGGAAGTATTGGTAAACACGGTTAATTGCGTGGGTGTAATGGGTAGGGGAATTGCCCTTCAATTCCGAAAAGCGTTCCCAGGCAATTACAAAGACTACAAAGCTGCCTGTGACCGGAAGGAAGTTCGCCCCGGCAAGATGTTCGTCCACGACCTAGGACGTCTTACGAACCCGCGTTACGTAATCAATTTCCCAACTAAGAGGCATTGGAAAGGGAATAGCCGTATTGAGGACATCGAATCTGGACTTGACGATTTGGTCGAGGTAATCCGAGAGAAACAGATTCGGTCGATAGCGATTCCTCCTCTAGGAAGTGGCTTAGGCGGGTTGAACTGGGGAGAAGTCAGGTCAAGAATCGAAGCGTCTTTGGAACAGTTTGAGGACGTAAGGATTTTACTTTTTCAGCCTGAGGGTGCTCCCGAATCTATGCGGATGGTCCGAGGCAATAAGGCACCCAAAATGACGATCGGACGTGCTTCTCTCCTATGTCTAATGCGCCGATATTTGGCAGCTGTCATGGATCCATCGGTTTCATTGTTGGAGATCCATAAGCTCATGTATTTTCTACAAGAATCCGGAGAGGAATTAAAGCTCCGGTATCAGAAGGCTACGCTAGGTCCTTACGCTGATAACCTTCGCCATGTACTGACCGCCATCGAAGGACATTTCATTGTCGGGTATGGAGATGCTGGGGACCAACCTGATAAACAACTTGAAGTACTGCCCGGAGTCTGGGAGCACGCCGATGAGATCATCACGAACCATCCCGCCACGCAAGAGCGGTTCGACAGGGTTGCAAGGCTAATTGACGGGTTCGAAACGCCTTTTGGGATGGAACTGCTAGCTACTGTGCATTGGGTTGGGACCCGTGAAGGCGCAACCAACCCAGATGAGGCGATCAAGAAAACCTACGAATGGAACGCGCGCAAAAGTCAGTTCACCGAGGCTCACATCCGGACAGCTTACGAAGTCTTGAGTGAGCAAGAATGGCTCCCTGCTGATTCTCAGACGGCCGCGTAACCCTTAGGGATTTCGCACCAAGTCCAATTGTTAGATTTGACTGAATAAATTGAGTGCAACCAGTAACATCGAATGGACTGACGCCACGTGGAACCCTGTAACTGGGTGTACGAAGGTCAGCCCAGGGTGCGCCCATTGTTACGCCGAGGCAATTACCCTCCGCTTTCGGAGCGGTGGAGCTTTTTTGCCCGGTAAATCCACTATTAGAATGCATCCGGAACGCTTGGGGATTCCAAACTCTTGGCGCACTTCTAAGATGATATTTGTTAACAGCATGAGCGATCTCTTTCATGAAGAGGTCCCACTGAGTTTCATTTCAAAAGTTTTCTCGGAAATGGAAAAAGCGGGACACCACACGTTCCAAATATTGACTAAAAGACATCTACGATTGGCCGAGCTTGCAAAATACCTACCTTGGCCGAGCAACGTGTGGATGGGTGTTTCAGTTGAGAACCAATATTGGGCGGACAGGCGGGTTCCCGTGTTAAAGGAAGTGCCTGCAGCGGTACGATTCTTGTCATGCGAGCCATTGTTGAAATTATTAGACCTCCGCCCCCACTTGGACGGCATCAATTGGGTTATTGCTGGAGGCGAGAGCGGTTCTAAAGCCAGACCAATGGAATTGGGTTGGGTACGACGGCTTAGGGACGATTGCCAGGTGGCTGAAGTACCGTTCTTTTTCAAACAGTGGGGTGGCAGAACGCCGAAGGCTGGAGGCCGCTCACTCGATGGGCGTACCCACGACGAAATGCCGAAAATAGACGACCCCGTTGATAGATCGCAAGTCGTTTTGCCCGCTGGCAGGATTTAAGCTATGGCGGCCCCAAAGACCACGATATGGGAATTAGAACCCCACTCTAGAGCGAAGCACGAGATTCTTCGTCGTTATTTACAGGCATGGGTAGTTATTCTGGGGCAGGGCGGATTTCGAGAGTTCGCTTATATCGACGGCTTTGCTGGACCCGGCAGGTACTCGAAAGGAGAAGATGGCTCTCCTATCATTGCCCTCAAGGTTGCCTTAGAGCACCAGACGCGGATCGACTCCGGTATTTCTTTTCTCTTTGTTGAAAATCGCCCAGATAGAGCTGAGGTTCTCCAGGAGATTCTAGACGAGACTGATAGGCCGAATCGATACTCGGTCCGAGTGGCGAAGGGGAGCAAGTTCGACGACGAGGCGAGGAAGTTTCTGGATGAAATTTCGTCTAAGAGCAAGAATCCGCCTCCCATATTCGCGTTCATTGATCCGTTCGGGTGGAGCGGTGTTTCGTTCAAAATTGTTCAGCGCATTATGGGATTCCCAAGCTGTGAAGTGCTCGTTACTTTCATGTATGAAGAGATCAATCGTTTCATTGGTCATCCGGAGCAAGAGGATAATTTCGATGAGTTTTTTGGCACGACTGAGTGGCGCGATGCAATTACCATTCAAGGCCCAGCCCAGCGCAATAGGTTTCTCCATGACTTGTATGGCAGACAACTCCGAGAATCCGCGAAGGTTAGATACGTCCGCTCGTTCCAAATGAGGAATGACCGGGACGTTACCGATTATTATCTATTCTATGGAACGAATAGCCTGCTGGGGCTCAAGAAGATGAAGGAAGCGATGTGGCGACTCGACGCATCCGGTGAGTTCAGGTTCTCCGACGCGACGGATCCCCAGCAACTCGTATTATTTAGCAAAGAACCTCAGTACGACCTGCTTAAGGATTTAGTAATCAAACGGTTCCAAGGACTAGAGACCACCGTCGCAGTCGTAGAGGAATTTGTCGTTACAGAAACACCCTTTCGTGAGACACACTACAAGACACAGGTTCTTAAACCGTTGGAGCTTTCCAATCCTCCTGGATTACTTGTCGTCAACAGCCCGGCTGGCCGACGGCCAGGAACCTATTCAGATCGTAACCTTCGGCTACGCATCTTATAACCAATAACAACCGACACGGATCGATAATCTGCACCAGTTATGTCTTAGAGGTATCCTGCCAAAATTTTGGCGTAAAGAAAGGCCCCAGTGAAAACCGGGGGCCTTTTTGTTTTGGCTTCACTTGGTAAATTCGCTCTCCAACCATTTGGGCCGCCTCTGCTAAAATATCTGCTACTTACCAAATTCAAACGCCAGGTGTTTAGACATGCCGAATAATTCTGCCGCTAGTAGCAGTCCGGGGGCTTTGTCGCCAGATAGTGTGGCTGGGTTTAAGCAAAGTTTTGACGCAGACGCTTCCAAGCGGTTGGTGCAGAACGTTGTTACTCAGCATGACGTTAACGATGTGGCCCTCAGCCGGTCGATTGTCACCGAGTCTCCCCATTCGTTTTCCATTGTGCTGGACGATTGGGGTGTGACCAACCAGGCTAGGTCGGGCCGGTGCTGGATGTTTGCTGGCTTGAACCTGTGTCGCGCGGACACCAGAAACATTCTTAACGTGAAGGACTTCGAATTCAGCCAGAACTATTTGATGTTCTGGGACAAGCTGGAACGGGCAAACTTTGTTCTGGAAGCGATTATCGAGACTGCCGACCGGCCCTCTGATGACCGGACGGTGGCGTTCTTGCTGCGCAGCCCAATCTCTGACGGCGGCCAGTGGGACATGTTCACGGCCTTGGTGGCGAAACACGGAGTCGTCCCCAAGACCGCCATGCCGGAAACCCAGAGTTCCGCCAATTCGGCCCGGATGAATTCAAGTCTCAATTACCAGACTCGCCAGGGTGCCAAGCGGATTCGCGACGCCTATGCCAGCGAATCGGGCCTGGTTGAGCTGCGCCGGATTAAAGACGATGTGCTGAAAGTCATTTATGACATGCTGTGCATCCACTTGGGCACACCGCCCACGGAGGTGGACTGGCAGTGGAAAGACAAAGACGGGTCATTTACCCGGTCGGGGAAATTTACTCCGCTGCAGTTCGCCGAAAATTACGTGCAGACGGACATCAACGACTACGTTAGCCTAGTGCACGACCCCCGAGAGAGCAGTCCAGTCGGCGCTACGTTCACCGTGGAATACCTGGGCAACGTGGTGGATGGGCCGCCCATCAAGTACCTGAATATCGATATCCAGCTGATGAAGGACATTGCTCTGAAGATGCTGGAGGATGGCAAGCCGGTCTGGATGGGTTGCGACACTGGAAAGCAGATGCACCGTGACCTGGGCTTGTGGGACGCCGATTTGTTCGACTACGCCAGCGTCTACGGGGCCGATTTCTCGTTGGACAAGGCCGCCCGGCTGGAGTACCACCAGACAAGCATGACCCACGCGATGATGTTTACTGGGGTTGATGTGGTGGACGGTGTGCCGCGTCGCTGGCGAGTGGAGAATAGCTGGGACGACAAGGTGGGCAACAAAGGGTTTTTCTTGATGAACGATTCGTGGTTCGCCGAGTACATGTTCGAGATTGCCGTTCCGAAGAGCTACCTGTCGCCTGAGTTACAGGCCGCACTAGACCTTGAGCCAATCGTTCTACCAGCCTGGGACCCCATGGGTTCTTTGGCCGGGTAAATCGGAACGCCAGCGTGCTTGGGTGATGTGGGCCTAATTCCCGTTCCCCATCTGGTTGATGGCCAAGATCATTTCGTTGAGTCGCCCGGCGCTTTGCTTGTTGTTGCGGAAAGAAATCCTCGGCTTGGACTGGAGTTCTGGCTCGTCCTTTTCTTGGGGTAGCGCGGCGGTTTTTACAATCTCCCCGACCGTCACGAGGTCGGAGAACGAATTGTTCAGTCGTGCCAGGTGGTCTTCCGACAGATCTTTTTCCAGTCTAATGACCAGCTTGTCTTGGACTTGCCGAAGGGAATGGTAGGTGGAGTAGTAGGATGTTATCCAGGCCGTTGCCTCTTCCGCAGAGTGGGCAATCTTGTATAGTGACAGGTCTTCTGGGGATATGTAGCCCCTGGCCAATACCTGGTCTCTGACAAACTTGTCCCAAGTTTCCCAGTAGTTATCGCCGGGAAGCTCCATGAGCACCAAAGGCATCGGTTGTGTCTTGCCAGTTTGCAACAAGGTTAGGACCTCGAAGCCCTCATCGAGAGTCCCGAACCCGCCTGGGAATAGTGCGCAGGCGTCTGCTTCCATGACAAAGAATAATTTGCGGGTGAAGAAAAATCGGAAATTGACCAACTTGGGGTCATCTTGCATGACGCTGTTGGAAGTTTCGAAGGGGAGAAGGATGCTGACTCCGAAGCTATTCTCTGCGCCAGCTCCGTCGATTCCAGCCTGCATGATGCCCGAAGCAGCGCCGGTAATTGTCATGAATCCTTGCTCGGTCATCTTGCGGCCGAACTGGACGGCCAAATCATAGTGGGGGTCGTCTTGCGGCACCCGAGCAGAGCCGAAGACGGACACCTTGCGAAGGTTTCGGTAGGGCTTAAATACCTTGGCAGCGTACCGAAATTCGTCCACCGCCCGGTTAATCAGCTTTAGGTCCAAGATGTCCAAGTCGTCGCGCTTGGCTTTCAGGGCGTTGAGCAGTATCTCTTTGTACAGCCACTGGCGCAGATCCCGGCCCTCAAACCCGGCAATGTCTTTGACTTCATTTAAGATGTCTTCTGTTGTGTCAAGCTTCATAGTCTAGCTTCATAAATTCCCGTTTCACGATTCCTGCACCACTGTCCCCGCGCCCTAAACTTCGCCGCAGAGACGGTTTTCGACTAAGCATAGCAGCGCGGGACATTTTGGTATAACCGGGCGACTGAGAATAAACCAAAACCAAAGAGAGAAGTCTGGCTAGGCGAGAACGGCCGCCCTGAGGCTGGGAACGCGCTCTTCCCGCGAAATAAGGGTTGCGTACCGGCCCAGTAGGCGCTCGAACTCGTGGTGATAGAACTCGGGCAACTCGGTGGAACCGCCTTCGTGGAACTCGCGGAACTGCTTGTCGGTGGTCAGCATATTCAAAATTCTGCGGAATTGGCCAATGCCCTCTTTTGCTCGGAGGGTGCGCACGATATGCAGCAACCGCAAGCTCTGGCTACTGGTGGTGCCCAACCGTTGCCACAAAAACCGGCGATTGGAGTAATGCAAAAGCATGTCGAGCATTCCTTGGTAATAGGAAACCGGGTCGTAGTTCTTCAGCGTCGTAACCAAATAAGGGAAGTAGTAAAACGAGAACGGCATTGCTTCAAGAACGCGGTTCTCTTCCAAGTATTGGTCGTGTAGCGGGGTGCCGCCAAACGGCACCGGTATGTTTAGCACCGGCCAGGCGAACGGCGTTAGAGACATGAACTCTTTGCTCAGTTCAATGGGTTCGTTACCTATATCGGTGTCGAGGCCGAACATGAGGTTGACCTGCAGCGCCGGGACGTACGATTGGAGAAGCTCCAAATGCTCTGCTACTGCGTGCACCTTTGCGACCCCGGTGGTGGTGCCTACCCCGGCTTTGTTCGAGTAGTTCGTCCAAGACTCGACGCCAGGCGCAACGAAGAAACAGTTGGTGTCGCGCAGTCGCTCCATACGTGACCCCTTGAGCACCGACAGCGAACTTTCCATCACATAGGGATTTCGCTGGCCTTGAGGGATGCGTTCCAATACGTCCAGCGTCTTATCGAATTGCACCGCGAAGTTCGGGTCTTGGAAGGCGATTTTTACGCCGGGATAATTTGCCGACAGATACTTGAGATCCGCTTCGAGTTGGTCCGGCGACAGGACGGAATAGGGGTTGTTCCAGTCGGTGCAGAAATTGCAGGAGTAGGGGCAACCGAGACTGGCCAGCAATGGGACCATACTGGCGAAATAGGGCTTGGTGCCTTGGAAGAAGCTGGCCGACCGCACCTCGGGCATGCGCTCTTCAACGCTGGGCAGGGTGGTTAGGGATCTTCCGCTGGCCATGATTGTGTTGGGTTCGTAGTGGCCGCCCAGAATATCGGCCATCAGTTGTTGGTCGCACTGGGTGACTACCAGATCGAAAAATCGCAGGCAATCTTGGGGGAAGGACTTGGCGTGGGGGCCGCCAATGACGGTAACTGTTCCTTCGCGCTGGTAGAGCTTGGCCAGGGCGTAGCTAAGGGCGCAGTCTTTGGTGTAGACCGACATGAATACCATGTCGAGGTCGGCGGGTAGTTTACGTTTGGGGTCGCCCTGTCCGTAGAAAGTGGCGTAGTGGACCTGGTGGCCCAATTGCCGGGCCCACACGGTCACGGCTTGGGGCATGATGCTGGCATACTGTTTGGTCGTAAGGAAGTCTTCTACAGTCTGCTTCCAAGTGGGCGAGCTTCCGCCCGCTAGCAACTCAATGATGCCTATCTTCAAACCCGCTCCGGGCCGATGATTGTTTTTGACTTTTTTCTTGAACACGCACTTGAACACGGAATCGGCGTTATTGATTAGCGAGGCTTTGTGTTGCTATTTAGGCCAGGGCCGGGCTGCCTCGGGCGCCGGTGGTGCGTCTGGCGGGGCTGGTTCTAGCCAGTCTTCCGAGATTATCTCGGTTACTCCGCTGTCTACCGTGACATAGTACTCGGGGGGAACGTCGTGCTCCCGTTCCAGGAAAGTGCCGGGCCATTCTTGAAACAACTGGGGCGCAATAACCCCTAGGGCGCCCTTCGAGCCTTCTGACGGCGGAAAGTGGGCACCACCGTCCCGGGCTTTAATCTTCACCCGCTGTTCCACTGTATAAATGTGTTGTCTTGCTGCCACAGTTTTCTGTCCAAAATTTCTGGTCCATCAGGCGTCTGGGTTACACGCTGATGGGAGATTCTGCTAGGGCGGTGCCGTTAATTGGCACCGCCCTATATTTTAGGTCAATGTGCCGACTAATGCATTGGGGAGAAGCTGGCCGGAATCATGATTTTGTTCTCTTGGCGAACGCGGCCCGGAGCGCCGGAAGGCCAGCCATCAATCTTTTTGGCACGAATCTCGGCCCGGTGGTTCATGTCCTTGTAGGGCCAGATGTGCATCCAGCGGTTCAGGCCGCCGAACTCGGTGAACATTCCTGCTGCCAAGGGCGAATGCTTCTCGCGCTCGGGTAGGGCTGCGGTCCAGCGCTTCAGCAACTCGGGGATGGAACCGGGCTCGTAGGTGTAGGTCCGCATCTCATAGACGCCGCCCAGGGCCTGATCGCCGCCCAAGGGCTTCATGAAGGGAGCGGGGTTCCAAATCTCTGAGTTCATGTTCAGGATGTTGCCGGGGGTGATTTTCGGTGGCCAGTTGGGGTCTTTACCGGCGTCACCGCGAATTTGGTCGCGCTCGGCCAGGTCTTTGTAGCCCCAGACGTGGATTATCTGGTTCAAGGGGCCGATGTCGGTGTGCCAGAAAGCGGCAATGGGGCCGTACTTCTCCCGGTGAGGTAGCGCCTCGGCAAAGGCCTCTTCGGCCTGGGGGATAGCGCCGGGTTTCAAGTCATAGGTGCGTACTTCGTAAATCATCTGGCTCTCCCTAAAATATGCGTTCTGATATCCCGGACAACATGATAATCCGGACACCCGCCCCGCGTCACCCGGCCAGTTTACCAGAGTCAGAGGGCGCAGGCATATTGGTCGAAATTTTGGCGGACGCATGTAGGGGCACCCCGATGCATCGGGGCGCTCTGTTACTTGGCCGAGGTGGTTGCCGAAACGAAGAGAGCTGAAGGGAGATGCGTCATGGCCGAAAAATGGTACGGCGGCCATGAAAGTGGTTTACGCATACCAGGGCGGGTTGGAAACCCGCCCCTACGGTGATGCTGCGTGTTGTGCCGAGGAAATGAAGTTGCTGCGGTAGCTAGCCCCTGGTGCCGACCCCGTCGCGGCGGCGATGTTTGCGGTCTAGGGCGGAGAGGGCCATCTTGCGGAGGCGGAAGTTTAGGGGCGTGACCTCAACCAGCTCGTCGTCCGAGATGAATTCGAGGGCTTCTTCCAGGCTCATTACTATGGTGGCGTTCAGGCGTTTGGCGACGTCGGCGGTGGACGAGCGCATGTTGGTCAACTTCTTTTCTTTGCAGACGTTGATTTCGATGTCGCCCTCGCGTCGGTGGGAGCCGACAATCATGCCCTCGTAGACTTGGGTGCCTGGGTCGATGAACGTATCGCCCCGACCTTGGGCGTTGAGCAAGCCGTAAGTCACGGCCATGCCACGCTCGGAAGCGACTAGCACTCCACCGGGTTGGGTCTTCAAATGCCCTTCCATCGGCTCGTAGGAGAGGAAGGTGCTGTTTTTCACTCCGTCGCCGCGGGTGGTGCGGAGGAAGAACGAGTTGAACCCGATTAGCCCGCGGGTGGGTATCTTGTATTCCATGTGAACGTAACCGTTCTCGTCGTACCGCATGTCCCTAAGTTGGGCCAGGTGGCCGGACAGGTATTCGGTTAGCGGCCCCACGTACTGTTCGTTGGTGCTAATGTTCAGAATCTCGTAGGGCTCGTGAATCTTGCCGTCTACCACTTTGGTGACGGGCTCGGGTCGTGACACTTGGAACTCGAAATTCTCGCGGCGCATGGTTTCGACCAAAATTGACAGGTGCAACTCGCCGCGGCCAGCGACTAAGAAAATGTCTGGGCTAGCGGTGGTTTCCACTTGCAGGCTGACGTTGGTCCGCAGCTCTCGCATTAGGCGGTCGTGGAGATTGCGAGACGTGCAGTGGTCGCCCTCTTTGCCCATAAATGGGGAGGTGCTGACGCCAAAGGTCATCCGGACAGTTGGCTCTTCAATGGTGATGGTCGGCAAAGCATCATGATGCTCTTGAGAGGAGATGGTGTCGCCGATGGAGACGCCTTCGGGTCCGGTCACGGCGACGATATCTCCGGCAACAGCCTCGGCTACTTCCACCCGTTGCATGCCGTGGTATACGAAGATACGCTCCAGGTTGTGGTTGGTTGGCTCACCGGTGGCGCTTAATAGAGAGATGCCGTCTTTGAGCCGGATTGTCCCTCTAGTGATCCGGCCAATGGCCACCTGTCCCTTGTAATTGTCGTAGTCCAGTGCGGCAACGAGCATCTGCAACGGTGCTTCTGGGTCGCCAGTGGGGGGTGGTACGGAATCTAGAATGGCTTCGAAAAGCGGCGTCATGTCCGTTCCGGGCGTGTTCATATCGGCGGTGGCGTAACCCTGCTTGGCCGAGGCGTAAAAAATCGGGAATTCCAACTGGTCGGCGTTGGTAGCTAGCTCCAAGAACAGGTCTTGAATCATCTCGATAACCTCGGGCACGCGGGCCTCGGGGCGGTCAATCTTGTTGATGAGCACCATGGGTTTTACGTTTTGCTGTAACGCTTGGCGCAGCACGTAGGTGGTCTGGGGCATGGGGCCGTCTACAGCGTCTACCAATAGGAGACAGCCGTCGGCCATGTTCATAATTCGCTCTACCTCGCCACTGAAATCAGCGTGGCCAGGCGTGTCGATGATATTAATCTTGACGCCTTTGTAGTTGACCGAGGCGTTTTTGGCCAAAATCGTAATGCCGCGCTCACGTTCCAGCGGGTTGGAGTCCATGATTAATTCGCCAACATCTTGGTTGGCGCGGAAAACTTGGCCCTGTTTCAACAGCGCATCGACCAGAGTCGTTTTACCGTGGTCAACGTGCGCGATTATGGCTAGGTTGCGTATCTTGCTGTTCTGATTAACCGTCAAATTAGTACTCAATTATTTTTACTCCACTAGACATGATAACATCAGGCCGCAATTATTGTCGGGAGTTTACATATTCATTTACCGGCGGCCCGTTACGTTTCCACCGCTTAATCCGTAGAGGAGACCGGCAGATGTCTGCGAAAGAAGATATTAGGAAGACGATTGCGCAGTTCGCGAACAGTTTCGACCTCAATGATTGGTCGTTGCTGGAATCGTCCTTGGCCAATGCATTAACCGTGGACTACACGGATTTGCGCGAGAACCCGCCGAAAGAGATGACTGCGCATGAATACGCCCAAAACCAGCGCAAGGCCCTAGAAGGCCTGTACACCCAGCACATTATCGGCAACCTGGAGATAGCGGTTGACGAGCAACGGGCTAAGGTGCGGGCCAGCGGCGTCATATTTAGGGCATCAAACGATGCTAGCTTCAATACCCACGCCAGATTCCTGTTTGGCTTGTTGGTTGACCAGGACCGGGGTTGGGTAATTGACCGAATCGAGCAGACGGTGCTGTGGAGCGAGGGAAACCCAGATATTCAGAGTGAAGTTAAGAAACAGCGGACTCCTCGAAAACTGGGCTTCTGAAGTTACATAATTCGACGTTATAGACAATTATGTTATCTATAACCGTAAACCCAAATATTATCTGCCGCACATAGGTTTGATGTTGCGCATCTACGGGTTCATACTTTGAATAAGGGCGTGTCATAAGGCGCAATCCGACGCCCAAATCTCGAACCCGGACGAAAAACAATGGAAGCTGCAGATATCATCGGCGTCGTTATCGGCGGGTCTACAATTGCCTTATTGCTATTGGTAATCGTTCTGTTCCAGTCCGTCTACATCGTCCTGCCCCGGAAGGAACTGTACGAAAAGTACGTCCTTAAAGACGCGCCTGCCGAGCCAGAGGAAGTAGAACAGGACGCAGAAGAACCGGTTCTAGTTCAATAAAATCAAATATCCCAGGCAGCAAACAAGCTGCTCCTGAAAGAAACTAAAAGAAGGCCCCATTTGGGGCCTCCTTTTTTGTTGGCTATTCTGCCGACCTAGTTGGCGGTTAGGTTGACAATGTCTGCGCCGCCTTGTTGCCAGGTGGCGGTCTGGCGAGCGTCTTTGCCGCCGACGGTGAAGGCTACGGTCTTGCCGTTGAAGCTTTGGCCCGAAGGCTGTGCTGCGGTCAGTACGTACTCGCCGTCTTTGACCTTGGCCTCGCCGGCGTTGAGGGAACTTGAGACTGGAAGCGACATTGACGCGCTGCCGGTCTCACCCCCATTGGCGGTGGCAGTGACTTTGATAATCAGGGTGGTGGAGTCTGAACCGGCAATCCAGGCGATGATCACGGTGTCGTCCGGGGCGGTTTTTCCGTCCAGAGTGGCCTTACCAACGAACACGTTGGGCGGAACGCCGGAAGTGGCGGCGGCGTTGGACGCCCTTCTTGGCGTCACGTAAGTGTGGGTGAAGGGCTTTGACTTATCGACTGTCTCTACTCCGCCAACGGAGAAGGTTGCAAAGGCAATCTCGGAGTCGTCGTCGGTTGTGGCCTTGATAACCACCGTATCGCCGCCGCTAATCTTGGCGTTGGATTGCGGCTCGGTAATCTTAACGTTGACGGTGGTGGTCTTTCGTATGATTGTGACGCTGACGGCGTCACTGGCCGTGTTGCCGGACGCGTCGGTGGCGACGGAGGTGATGCTCAAGGCTGGTGGGGTGTCTGTCGTCGCCGCCGGATTGGTGCGGGGCACGAAGTAGGTCATGGCATACGGCGGAGCGGAGATTGGCGTTTGGGCCACACCAGCAATCGCAAAGACCACGGTGATGGTGCCGGTTCCAGCTACTTCGGCGCGAATGTTGATGGTGTCGCCTTCAGCAATTGACTCGCTGCTACCGGATACGGTGGAGCGACGGGATGACCCATTCGCCGTGGTGGTGACGACGGCGCTTTCCCTGGGACTGGTAATTTTCACCCCAACATCGGTGGCATGGGCTACGCGCAAGGTTATGTCATGCGAGCCAACGCGACCGTCCTTATCCAGGGCGGTAGCCTTGATTGCCACTGACGAAACGCCGGTGGGAATGGTGATCTCTACGGAGTAGGACGCTTCGGTCAACGTGGCGATGTCGACGCCCAAGAAGTTGAAAGTTACCGAGACAACACCCTCATCGTCTTTGGCCTCGGCGGTGACGGTCACCACGTCGCTGGCGGCGACTACTGAGCCTAAAGCTGGCGAGGTTATGCGTACTACGGGAGTCTGGGCTTCTTCGATTTTCTTGGGATCCAAGCACTCGTCGGTGACCTTTTTGCGCTCATCGGTGCCCAGGTCGTCGATACTCTTGGCACGGTCTCCGGCAATTTTTCGGGCGCATTCTGACACGATTTTTCCGACCCCGCTGCGGCTCCGACGCTCCTCCGTGTCCACCTGGAATGTCCGGGCGGTTTCCAGGACGAATTCGCGGAAGCCGGTATCAGAGGTTGCAGCCATCATCTGAAGGCGTTTTTCGTGGACATCTTCCCGTTTTTTGCGCAGGTCTGACAGGTCGCCGATTTTGAATGGGTCGCTTATTTCAGCGTTGGACAACCGGTCTAGCCGTTCGTCCACAATTTTGGCTCGGAACAAGCCCCGGACCTTCTCACCGATGCCTTCTCGGTCCGAGGACTGAACCAGCATGATGATGGCTTCGCCTTTCTCAATCCCAGCGCCTCGGCCGGTAAGTTCGGTCTTGGAGCCGTCCTCGCCCAGTGCCGTCACGTTATCGCCCTCTTTTTCGGCAGCGATTGTCCGCTTGTGTTTGCGGGTGGCACGTTCGGGTATGACCGTAATTTTGAGGGCGTTCAAGGGTTCCAAAGTGAGCAAGCCGTCGGCGTCGGTTATCGCACCGCTGACCAGTCCAGCAATCTTGAATTCGGTACCGATTGGCAGGTCGGAAAGACTCAGGTTCTCGTCTGGGGGGATGTTAACGACGGTGAAGTCCGTAACGAATACTGCAAATTCCAGACCCTTGGATTTGACGTTCAAAGTTAAGCCGTCGTCGCCTACTTTCGCTAGTCCGGTAAATCCTCGCCCAATAGTCGGTTGACCTTGGGCCGAAGCAGTGCTGGCGAACATGGCCAGCAGCAGCGCGCCGCAGAGGGCGAAGGCCAAAACTAGACTCAGCCGGGTAATCGGGTTTCGGGTTGTTTGGGTTACCTGTGACACGGAGGCACCTGTCTCTTGGAAATCTATTCTTCTTGAAGTAGTTTGCCGATGGCTACGCCTAAGTTAGGGCGCGTGGATGGTTAAGGTTCGTAGATGGCGACCAATACTAGGTCCATCTGCTCGTTGCTGGCCACACTGGCGACTACTTCGATGATGTTTGGACCTTCTTCCAGCGGCACGTCCAGCGTGAACATGCCGTCAATGTCAGGCTCGACAATGGCGTCATTGATGGTCACCACGGCGTCGACACGGGTGCGCCCAGTCACGGTCATGGGGCTAACAGCGGTGAATATCTCAGTTTCAGCAGGTGCGACCAACTGCAGGAACAATTCGCCCGCCGTGGCTACGGGAGTGGAGGACGGCACGTCGGTGGCCAAGACTTGAGTGGGAGTCGTGACTGCGGCGGACGGCTCGGTAGTTTCGTCCGAAGCGCCATCGCCGCCGAGGCACGCCACCAGTGTGACAACTATTAGTCCTAGAAAGATTGGGAAAAGTACTCGTTTGTTCATAGATGCGGTTTTATCTCTGGTAGTGAAATATTTAGTGTGAAACCGGCGAGAGTGTGAGGCGTATATTTAGGGTTGACCCACGTATTCATATGCTCGGCCAACCAGTCGTTTACAGCAAGCCGTTTTTGGCTAACTGCCGGCGAAACTGCTGCGCCTGGGTGTGGCATAATCCTTCTTTCTTCTGCGGTGCATAAATTTCGCCGGTCAGGCGGCTAAAACTTTGGAGATTAATATGACCACCACTCATTCCGCTATCGGTCAGTCCATTGTCAGGGGAGAGGGTCCGGACAAGGTCTCGGGCAAAGCGGTTTACGCCGCCGACATCGTCCTGCCGGGCATGCTCTGGGGCAAAGTGCTGCGCAGTCCCTATCCCTACGCACGAATTGTCAGCATCGACACTACTCAGGCCAAGGCCCTGCCGGGTGTCCGCGCGGTGGTGACCGGCGAAGACCTGCCCGAGACGCGGGTGGGTCGGCGTCTGGTTGACATGCCGGTGTTGGCCCAGGGCGTGGTGCGGTTCGTGGGCGAGAAGGTGGCCGCCGTGGCTGCGGACGACCCTGATATCGCCGATGAAGCCCTGCTGTTGATTGATGTGGTGTACGAGGAACTGACTCCGGTTTTCGACGCGGAAGAAGCCATGGGGCCGGACGCCTCGGCCCTGCATCCAGACATGGAGTCTTACTCAGGCCTACCCCAGCCGCCGTCGGACATCAACAACGCCTTCGCCCACATGACTTGGGGCAAGGGCGATGTGGAGGCGGGGTTTCGGGAGTCGGATTTAGTCTTTGAGCACACCTTCAACGCCCAGTTGATGCACCAGGCGTACATCGAGCCCCATGCCTGCGTGGTCAGCGCCGAAGAATCGGGTCAGGTGCAAATTTGGGTCAACAACAAAGACCCTTATATGTTGCGTGACCAGTTGGCTGCCTGCTGGAGTATTCCTGCCGAGAGCATCGTGCTCAACCCGTGCCGAATCGGCGGCGACTTTGGCGGCAAGGGGTCGTTCATGGACGTGCCCCTCTGTTATTACCTGTCCAAGAATTCGGGCCGTCCGGTCAAGATGGTCATGGACTACATCCAAGAGCTGATGGCTGGCAACCCACGTCATCCAGCGGTGATGACCATCAAGACCGGCGTGATGAAAGACGGAACCATCAAGGCCCGCCAGGCCAGGGCGGTCTTCGACAGCGGCGCATACGGAGCGTTCAAGCCCTCGGTCTACCTGCGGGGCGCCGACCATCTGTGCGGCGTCTACAACATCCCCCACGCCAAAATCGATAGCTACACGGTCTACACCAACAACGTGCCCCGCGGCCACATGCGCAGTCCCGCCAAGCCCCAGGTGGTGTTTGCCGTGGAGTCCCACATGGACATGATTGCCCACGAACTCGGCATGGACGCATATGAGTTCCGGCTGAAGAATGTCATGCGCGACGGCGAAGCCTCACCAATTGGTCGCTATTGGCAAAAGATGAAGGCGGTAGAAACATTGGAAGCGGCGGCCAAGGCAGCCGGTATGATCGGGTCACAAGGAGCGGCGCTGCCGCCCAACACGGGCCGGGGCATGGCCATGACCGACTTGGTGCAGGGCGTCGGCCAGTTCGCGGCCAAGATTGGCCTCAGTGACGAGGGGAACCCCCAACTACACATGGCGTTCTGGGACACCGGCACCGGCTCCCACACAGTGTTGCGCCAGATGGTGGCCGAAGAACTGACCTTGGATACGGAAGACGTGGAAATAGTCTTGGAAGACACGGCCCACATGCCCTACAGTTCCGGCTCGGGCGGCAGTCGGGTCACCTACACCGCCGGACAGGCAGTGGTGGGCGCGGCCAGGGAACTGCGTGGCAAGCTCATCGAGGCGGCGTCACCATTGTTGGACGCCCCCGAAGAACAGGTGACGCTGCAAGGTGGACGCTTGGTGGCGGCGGGGCGGAGCATGAGCATCGCCGAGGTGGTCAGTCGAACCGGCGGTGACGCGCTAACTGGGGAGACCAGCGTCACGTCTGAATCGCCGGAGATTACGTCGTTCTGCACTCAAGTGGCCGAGGTTGAAGTTGACACGGAGACCGGCCAAGTCACGGTCAACAAGGTAATCAGCGTCCACGACACCGGCGCAATCCTGAACCCGCTGAACCACCAAGGGCAGGTCGAGGGTGGACTAATTCAGGGCCTTGGCTACGCCCTGATGGAAGAACTCAAGCTGGAAGATGGCCGAATCTCCACTCTAAGCTTTGGCGACTACAAAATCCCAACCTCAGCCGACGTCCCAGTGATGGAAACAGTCCTCGTCCAAGGTGACGTTGGCCCCGCCCCCTACGAGAGCAAAGGCATCGGCGAAAGCAGCAACATCCCCATAGCCGGTGCCATAGCCAACGCCGTCTTCGACGCAGTGGGTGTGCGTATCACGGATTTGCCAGTCACGGCGGACAAGGTGCTGGCGGGGTTACGGGTGAAGAATCGATAGCGGCAGATGGAGAAGGGATGGAAATGTTCACTGTAAGAAGGTGTCAACTGCTTCTTGTTGTTTTTGTGCGAGAAGATGTTTAATTATTCAGACACGGATGATTTCAATGTTTATGAGGGCCAATGATGACAGACTGGTTGACTATTGACCTGTTTTGCGGGGCGGGCGGCATCACAGAAGGCTTTAGGCAAGCGGGATTTCGTTGCATCTTCGCAAATGATAATAACCTTGATTCATTAAAGACGTTTCGTAGAAACCACCCGAATGTCGAAGTGACCTCTGCTGCCGTAGAGTCGTTGAATCCGGCAGCCGTTAGGCATTCGCTGGCGTTAGTCAGAGGCGAACTGGATTGCTTAGTCGGGGGGCCCCCATGTCAAGGATTTAGTATCAACGCCCCAGTTCGTTTTCAAGACGACCCGCGAAATAAATTAATTCAACAATATCTTGGTTTCGTTGAGGAATTTTGTCCGAAGACCTTGGTGATTGAAAACGTTCCCGGCCTCGTTTCGTTTCAAAATGGGTTTGTAGTGCGAAGCATATTAGATGATTTAGCGAAATTAGGTTACCAGTTCAGTGCAAAAATCTTATCTGCGGCCCATTATGGTGTTCCTCAGGAGAGATGGCGGCTGATTATCTTGGGTTCGCGAACAGAAGTACCTATGGACCATCCAGAACCTACTCATGCTGCCGAGGGGCGAGCTAATTTCACGGGAGGGCGTTCGTTAACTTTCAAACTCGCCCCGGTAGATACCATTAGATTGGCTCCTGCCGTGACGGTAGAGCAAGCCCTAGATGACCTACCTTTCTTAGAATCTGGGGAAGGTTGTGAAATTGTTCCTTACACAAAGGCGGCCCATTCGGCGTATGCAGTACGCATGCGAGAGGATTCGGACTTCATTTACCATCATGTAGCTGGGCGCATTGCCGCAATTAATATCGAACGTTTGCGGCACATCAAGCCGGGTGGTAGTTGGCGTGACCTTCCGATTGATTTACTGCCTGAAGGAATGAAACGGGCTAGGCGATCCGACCACACCAAACGTTACGGGCGATTACGGCGCGATGGGCTTGCTGGAACAGTCATGACGAAAATGGATCCGCATTGGGGAGCAGCATTTCATTACAACCAAGATCGAACGCTGACAGTGCGTGAGGCAGCCCGACTTCAATCTTTCCCAGATAGTTATCGGTTCTCAGGCTCTCGTGGGTCGCAGTATCGTCAAGTCGGAAATGCAGTACCGGTGTTGATGGCCAAGGCGGTGGCTGAATCTATAGGTGTAACACTCGACTCCATGAACTCATCAACTGTGTCATACGCCTAATGGCATTAAAGATTGAAGAGTGGTTTGGCTATGATTTGAGTTATCAGAGTCAAGACGGGCGAAATGCTCGGGTAGAAGAGCACTGTCGGTTTATTAACGGCAAATGCGAAAAAAGGTTTAACGATGGCTCAATCTCCGGTGTTTGCTCGGTGTCGGTAGGGACCGAAGTTGACCCGGTTCTGATTTGCCCCAATCGGTTATATGGCAACGATTACGGTTTGTTGCGTGATGTAGCGGAGATTGCGTTCGGAACGGGTCATACAGTGATTCACCCAAACAACTATCTCAAAGTTGACCATGACGGGCGTCAGGTAATTGCCTTCGGAAAGAAATTCGGTAAAGAATTGCGCCTCCCTGCACGAGGAGGTCGAGGTAATTTCTTCGTTGATTGGGTGCTGGCGAGGATAGCGAACAACGGAGATTTGGCTGAATTTACCGCCTTAGAAGTGCAATCCATTGACACTACAGGAACGTATCGACACCAAGTTAAAGAATTACGAGACGGCGCGGAATCTGTCGGTAGTTCGCCTAGTGGCTTGAATTGGGAAAATGTGAACAAGCGAATACTTCCGCAGTTGATTTACAAGGGGAATGTACTTCAGTCGGAACCATTGTGCTCAAAAGGGTTGTTTTTTGTTAGTCCTAGCGCAGTTTACAACCGTATAAGGACACGGCTGGGCAATACTCTCGGCGAATATCCGCTTCAACCAGGCTCTATTTCGTTTCTTTGGTATTCGCTTGGGGATGTGTTAAATGGGGGTAGGGAGTTATCTCGGCAGGGTCGATTCTCTACTCTAGTTAATCAGGTCGCCTTGGCATTTACCGCACCGATGAATCTCCCCCCGCCTGGCTCTTACGAAATTGCGATAAAGCGGGAAATTGAACGCCTTCAAGGGACATCCAGTTAATTCCGGTTCGTTCTTTTAGTGATGCTTGCGTTCTTCTGTAGGCTAGACCAATAGCCCATGCTTCACCTCCGAATCGCCAACGGCCTCACCATCAACGTCAGTCCTGGCTTTTTTGCTGCTGTGTTGGTGGAGGGTGACACGGTAACCGTGCTAAGGGGCGATGTTTCGGACTTGGCGGCGGCGCGGACGATTGATGCTGCGGGTTTGGTGGTGCGGTGATAGACAACGGCGAAAACACGCAGGCTCTGCCGGGGCGTGTATTACGGCGGGGCCGGGCTTCGACCTAGAGCGTGGCCCTCACCCTCACCCTAACCCTCTCCCAGAGGGAGAGGGGAATTGTCCCTTCCCTTGCTCCGGGGCTTTGCCTCAAAAGCCGAGTTTTCGGTTCGAATCAGACCTATGCACATGTCACCCTGAGC
>JABMNL010000007.1 GCA_013204585.1 SAR202 cluster bacterium
TTGGCCCCCGCCTCAGCCTCATTCAGCACCGCTATGATCTGTTCCTCTGTGTACCTCTTCCGAGCCATGAGTCCTCCTTCGATGTCCAATTGTAATGGAGGACTCTACTTGCAAGTGCTACTGTTTCCGGGGGTAAGGTCAAGTTCACATCGATGCCACGCCAACCCATGCCTGTGGTACTCTGATAGCCAAATCGGCACCCGCTATAAAATATTCCAGTAAATATTCCCGGTCGCGGACTTAAATCAGAAGCGGACTTAATCAGAGCATGAGGTAAGTTATGGAACTTCGTAATGCAGTCATAGTCGACGGTGTTCGTTCGCCATTCGCCAGGGCTACCAGGGGCAAATTGGTTGCTACTCGCTTAGACGAAGTTGGCGGCAAGGTGATTAGATACCTGATGGACCGTAACCCCAAGGTTGAAGACTGGATGATTGAGGACGTGGGCCTGGGGAATGTGCTGGGCAAGGCGGAGTTCGTGGACATGGGTCGCGTGGCCCGGATGGCTGGTTTGCCGCCCGAGGTATCGACCTTCAATTCCAACCGGCAGTGCGGTTCCAGCATGGAAACCCTGCACCGGGTGGCCCAGTCGATTATGGTTGGCGCCACTGACTGCGGCATCGCCCTGGGCGCAGAGCGCATGCAGCGCACCATACCCGGCGAAGAAGGGCCTTTTACCCGCGTCACCGAACCGACGCCCTTGGAGTTCACCAAGGCGCAGCGGGACATGCCAGCGAACCATTACGATAACTTCTCGGTGCCATTTCCAGATTTCATCTTGGACTCGCCGGCCAAAGTGTCCATGTTGCAAACAGCCCAGAACGTGGCCGAGGTCTACGGACTGACTCGCGCCGACCTAGACGAGTACGCGGTGCCCAGCCATCGCAAGGCCGTGGAGGCCTATGAAGCAGGGCGGTTCAGGGACGAGATTGTGCCCCTTGAGGTGGAACAGCCGGTGTTCGACGCCGATGGCCGGTGGCTGCCCGACGAACGAGGCGAGATGATTACGTTCGACCAGGACGAGTGCATCCGCGCCGGGACGAATTTTGAGGGCTTGATGAACCTTAATCCGATCCCTGGTGTGGTCAGCTACGGCGGCAGTGAGATAGTAATCACCCCCGGAAACTCCTCGCCCACCAACGACGGGGTCAGCGCCATCTTGGTGATGAGCGAAGAAAAGGCCCTGGCTCTGGGGCTGGAGCCGTTAGCCCGGATCGTCGGCTTTGGCGTTGCCGGAGTTAAGCCTCAGTTGATGGGATTGGGGCCGGTGCCTGCCACCAACAAGGCCCTGAAATACGCTGGTTTAACCATGGACCAGATAGACCGGGTTGAGTTCAATGAAGCCTTCGCCGCCCAGATAATTCCCAGCGCCAGAGAGTTGGGCATACCAATGGAAAAGCTGAACGTCAACGGAGGGGCCTTGGCCATTGGACATCCCCTCGGGGCCACCGGCGCACGGCTGGTGCTATCCCTGGCCCACGAGCTGCGCCGCTCTAATACAACCTACGGTCTGGCCACCCAGTGCATCGGCGCTGGCATGGGCATCACCACGGTGTTGGAGCGTCTCTAATCCTTGATACAACGCCGGGACAGTTAAGGCTGACCTTCAAGCGCTTTGACCGCCAAGGTCAGGCTAATTTCGGCCGAATCAGCCCAATTTTTCTGAAGGCCCTGGAACGGTCCGGGCACCAATCGAAATATGGAATACGCCTCGCGCAGGTCTAGCTCCTTGGAGTCCCATCCGAACCTGGCCAGAGAATCAGACCGGAGTCGGTCGTGGTAGGCCTTAAATGCCTTTTGTGGCCGGTTGAAATGGGACATCCACCGCATATGGGCCAGCATGTTGCCCACATCCATCATGGGGTCACCGGGGCCGGTTTCCTCGAAATCGACCAACGCCAGTTCGTCTTCTGGGGTAATCAACAGTTGGTCATCATGGAAATCGTTGTGGGCTGGATGTGTTGGCCGCCAGGTCATCGAAAAAGGACGGAGTCGCGCTTTAATTTGGTCGAGCAATTCCAGGGCTTTGTCAGTTTGGAGCACCTGGGATAGCAATTCATCGGTCATTTTGAACCCACCAGCCACATCTAAAGGATGTCCAGCATTAGGTTCAACCTCTGCATGCCACAACTTATCCAAGCCATCCAAGATTCTCCCGGTGTCCGGGGCGCGATCTTTTTTTATCGCTGTCCTGACTGTTTCACCGGAGACGTTTGCCATCCAAACGACCCCTCCCTCATCCCAGACTCCGGCAATCTTGGGTAGGTTAAACCCAGAGAGATTGGCCAGACTGACGGTGGTTAACAGGCGTTCAATTCTTGCTGGTGGCATAACCCTGGCGAATAGGGTCATTTTGCCTGGTTTCGCTCGACGCCAAGAAATAATGTGACGCAACACCGCCCTGGTGCCAGGCCGGTAACGCATCACTTCAACGCGGACTTGATGGGGAGAAATGTCCAGGTATTTGCTAATCAACTGCTGGGCTTCAATTGGCGAAGCAGCCAATTGTAGTCCTGGCAAGTGTGGGTCTTCGGGGTAGCGGAATACTCTTTCCGGTTTACCGGCGGATAATTCTACGGCGAACTGTTCTTCTAATACCCAGTCGCCTTGCGGCCATTGGGCCACGTATCCGACCAGGGCTCTCGATCCTGGGCGGTAATTAATGTACCTGGGTTGGATACTCTCTGGCGGGTCTTCTGGCTCACCGAAATGATCGCAGAACAACCGCCAGACCCATTGGCTGTTAAACAGGTCGTGCAGGCCAGGCAGTCCGTCGTCCGACGGAAACTCGAATGTTGTTTCCATATGCGGAGTAGACAACTGCCTAGCCTCACTACTTGGTGCGATTCTGTTACACGACCCTGTTAATCGAACTTAGGGAGTAGGAACGGGAGTAGAAGTCTCATCGGGACTGTTGGAAGCTCCCGAATCTTCATCTGAGCCCGGCTCTTCTGTTGCCTGCGGGTCGTTGCCCGACTGAGGTTCGATCGTTGCCTGAGGGTCATCGCCCAATTGGGGCTCATCGGTTGCCTCAGGCTCGTTGCCTGATTGAGGATCACCGGTTGTTTCAGCCGCGCCGGCAGATTCAGGTTCAACTGGAGACACAGGGCTCACAGGTGATACCGGGCTAGGTGGCGATACCGGGCTGGGTGGCGATACCGGGCTAGGTGGTGATACCGGACTGGGGGCAGACCCTTGTCCGTCGCCATCGCTTCCACCTTCCGAGTTATCTTCACTATCGCCGTCGCCGTCGCCTTTACCGTCCCCATCTTCATCGCCTGGGTTATCTAGGTCGGCATGATCGGGGCCGTGGTCGGCCTTGGCAATTGCCGGAGATAGGAAATCGCCGCCGGGAAGGCTGAACGCCCGCATGGCTGCCATTCCCGCTGTCAGCAACAATACCGCAAGCGTGACACTGAATGTCCGCGGTGCTGTGCGTGCGAGAATGTGCCTGATTAGTATCCAATTCATAGTGTTGCCTCCGTTGTGCTGCTATGTGCCTTTTTTGAGAGATAAGGCCGATATTGTGATGTCTAGACTGTCGCTAGTTAGGGCGTCGATACACCCAGTCCGGCCAACTGAGTCTTGGCCAGGCCGGTCAATTGGTCAGTAGTCGAAGTTGCCAACACGCTTTGATAATCGGTAATCGCGCTTGAAGGCTGGTTAAGGCTTTCATAAGCACGGGCCCGGTAGTAATAGGCAACGTCGAGTCCGTTGTCCAATTGCAATGCTATTGAGAAGTCGGCCACGGCTTCGGTTAGTTGGTCTTGGCTGCGTAACACCCTTCCCCGGTAGTAGTAGGCCAGGGCGAGCGTGTCATCTAGTTCCAGCGCTTTGGTGAAGTCGGCGGCTGCTTCGGGCAATTGGTCCAAGCTGCGGTAGACTCGGCCACGGTAATAATGGGCCAGCGTTAGCCCACTATCGACCTCCAAGGCATTGGTGAAATCGGCGAGGGCGTTGGGGAAGTCCTCAGTGTCTCGATAAACCCGGCCCCGGTAGTAATAGGCCTGGCTGAATGCTGGGTCGAGTTTGATAGCGTTCGTGAAATCTGCGAGGGCTTTATCTAGTTGGCCCAAGCTGCGATAGATTCGACCGCGGTAGTAATTTGCCGCAGATAATTCCGAATTTAACTGTAGTGCGGTGGTGTAGTCCGCAAGGGCCTCGGTATCTTGGTTCAGATCGCCATGAGCCCGTCCCCGGTAGTAATTGGCCTGTCCTAGAGAGGAATCCATTTCCAATGCGGTGGTCAGGTCGTTTACCGCTTCGGCTGGTTGGTTCAAATCAAGATTAGCCCGGCCTCGATAGTAATAAGCCTGGCTCAGCGAGGGGTCTAGCTCCAGGGCCTTGGTTAGGTCTGCCAGGGCTTCGATTGGCTGGTTTAAGTCTAGGTTGGCTCGACCCCGGTAGTAATACGCTTGGTCCAGCGACGAGTCGAGTTCCAATGACTTGTTCAGGTCCGAAATGGCCTCGTTTGGCTGTTCTAGACCCAGATACGCCCGGCCCCGGTAGTAATAGGCCAGGGTACGCCCAGGTTCCAGGGCAATAACCTGGTCAAACTCGGTTATTGCATCCGCCCAGCGTTTATCGGTAGCGGATGCATGGCCTTTCGTGTACAGGGCGTCAACTTCGCTCGGAGAATTCACGCCGGTCGACGAGCTAGTCGGCGAGGCTGTTGAGCCCGGTTCTTGACTGCCGCTGCTGCAGGCAGTCAAGACGAAGAGCGCTCCAATTAGCAAAAGGCCCGTAATTCTTAAATGCTTCCTAATAATGAGAATTCCTTCGAATGATTTGCCAATCATTTTATTGGCCATGAATGTCGGTTAGACCGGCATCAATAAGAGCCGTCCCTATTAATATTCTACGCTTCCTTTGCTAAGTTCAACGCACTGAGATGGGGTTTCCTTAGGCCCATAAAGTCAATTTTCTATGGGTGCTTAACATAATAAACAACCCATAGTTACCGGAGTGTTATCCGTGTTGGTTGGGCCGAAATTTGTGAACCCAATCTGTCTCTGATTAACCAGGGTGTTGGGTACCGGACCCAGGGGTCTGACGGCGTTACGGCCACGAGTAAAAAGTGTGCGAAAGGTGTGCGTTTCCACGATTGCTTGACTCTAGGTCTAGGCGTGAATAACGAGATGACAGGCACGAATTGTAATTTGTGTGAATTCTATGTGAGTTGTTGTTAGTGTGCACCTTGGTATATTCCCCAATAACACAGCGATAAGCGGACTCGATACGAACATCAAGGTGTTATTTAGAGCCGATGGCTACGAAGATTCTAAATCGACCGAACACTGGATTAGCGGCCCTCTTAACCGGGGTGGCCCTGTTCTTGGGCTACGTGGTTTTTGTGGGTGTCCCAGCGGTACGGGCCGCTTCGGGAAACACCGCCAGCTGTGTCACTTTGCTCGGCGGAGTCCAGATGGGCCCGCTCACTACAGGCAACTTTGGATACGGTCGGGTAATAGAAAATACCGACTATACGGTGGATTCGATCAACAATTTCTGGGGTCTGGCCGTTGGTCCCGGCCATCAAGGCCCTGGCAGTTTGATCCCATCCTACGTGGGCTTTCAGCCCAATTTTGCCGGAGGACAGGAGTTAGGGTGCGACTTCGCGGCGTCTCCTACTCCTGCTCCGGCTCCTACAATAAGTGGAGTGACAGCTACGCCCAATATTCTTTGGGCTCCCGACCATACCATGGTCGCTGTGTCTATCGCCGTTGAATGGGATAAGCAAGCGGACCAGGCCGTGTCGTGCTCAATTATCTCCATTAGCATTAGCGACCCCGAGAGCAACACCGGTGAGGATGCGCCCCAAGGAATGGCTGCAGCGGCTTCCGACTGGGTTATCACCGGCGGTCTGTCATTGGAATTGCGGGCCGAACGTTTCGGCGACGGCCCCGAGTCGGTTTACACCATTGGCGTAGGGTGTGTTGATTATTTCGGTAAAGGCAGTGGTGGTGAGGTTTACGTAACCGTTCCCCACAATTACGGCAAAGAAGCCTAATACCGGGTTAGTTTCCTCCTCCTTACCGGAGGCGACGAACAAAGGCCCTGGGTTCTGCAGACCGGGGCCTTTTGTTTTGCCTAAAATTCTGCTTCCAGGCAGAAATCGGGTTATACTCTGACGGTCTTTTAAAAACCAAATGAGACAGGAGTTGACCCATGCCCCCGACCCAACCCCCCGGCGTCCTAGAAGGTGTCCGTATCTTAGAATTGGCCCGTTGGCAGGCTGCTCCCAGGGGTGGCATGATTCTTAGAGACATGGGCGCTGAGGTGATTAAGCTGGAATGGAATAAGTCCAGCGACCTCCGCAATGCCGGCCCATTTGTCGGGGACATGAGTGTCCAGTTCGCTGCTTATAACCGGGGTAAGAAGAGCGTTACCCTCAATGCTCGCCATCCAGAGGGTAAAGAACTGTTTTTCCGGCTTTTAGAACATTCGGATGTGGTGTTGGAGAACTTCCGGCCCGGCACAATCGACCAAATGGGGTTTAGTTACGAACAGATGTGCCAGGTCAACCCCGCAATCATCTTAGCCTCGGTTTCCGGCTTCGGGCAGTACGGCCCTTACCGAGACCGGCAATGCTTTGACCCCATCATCCAGGCCATGAGCGGCATTGGCCACCAGACCGGTCGTGGCTTTGACCAGCCAATAATGGCTGAAGGCCCCATAATGGATCGGACAGCCGCTCTACACGCCACAATTGGGATACTGGGCGCTCTGCGGCACCGTGACCGCACCGGGGAGGGCCAGTGGCTAGAGGTGTCGATGCTGGATGGCGGCATTACGCTGGAAGAAGTAGCCTTGGCCATGTGCCACGAGACTGGCACCAACGATTTCACCCGCGCCGGCTCGTTCATCAAATGCAGTGACGGGTATGTTTCCACCGGGGCCGCTCGCGCCGGAATGTGGCAGCGCATGCTCAAGGTCATGGGCTACGATGAACTGTCCGAGGACCCAGAGTTCGCTGCCCCCATGTTTGCCACCGACAAGGCTGAGATTCGGATGGAGTTGTTGCACCTCTGGTGTGAAGAGCGTTCGGTGAAAGAGGTCGAAGATGCTCTGGTAGGCGCCGACATACCGGTGGGCCGGGCCATGAGCATCCCCGAAGTGCTGGCGGACAAGCACCTATGGGAACGGGAGGTGATGATGGAAGAGGAATTACCGGACGGTAAGAAGATACTTGTTCCCGGCCCCACCATCATTAAGTTCTCGAAAACTCCCACCACCGCGGGCCCGATTCCCCAGTACGGCGAACACAACCAAGAGGTCTACGGTGGCCTACTGGGCATCGACGACCAAGAGATGTCCCGGCTCGTGGCAGAGGGCGTAATTACCTAATCTTTTGTCCTAGCTCCAGTACGAATAACCGTACCGCCCATTAGCCAGACCGAATCACCAATACTGGGTCGCCCGAGTGGCGCACAACCCTGTCGGCCACGCTACCCAGGGTCCACCTGGCTGGCCCCGAACGGCCATGGGTTGTCATCGCGACCAAATTGTCGGACGTATCATGGGCCACATCCACTATTACTTGGGCGGGCGGGCCGCTTTCCATTCGGTGGTTGACTTTAGCGACTCCCTGCTCACGCAGCGACCCCTCCAGTTTTACTAGATAGTCCAAGGCCTGATTCCGGGCCTCAGTGGCCATTTTCTCGAAGTCTTGGAACTCGATATTCCTGCCTCCGTTCGATCCTTGGTAGCCAGTGACGGTGATAATCTCTTCAGCGGTGGTGGCTACGCGTAGCAGGGTAACGCTAAGGTTCATCGCCTTGGCCAGCGCCGCCACATGGGGGATTACCATTTCTGCCAGCGAAGAACCGTCCACCGGAACAATAATCGTCTCCAAGTTCGTGTCCAGTTCCGGCTCCCCTTCATGACGACCACGGACAATCAACATTGGATTTTTGGTGGCGTGGAGCACTTTGTCGGTCACGCTCCCCATCAGCCACCGGCTAACCCCGGAACGTCCGTGGGTGGACATGGCTACCAAAGAATTGGGTGTTTTCTCTGCTTCTTCGATGATGTGGGAAACGGCGTCGCCCTCGTAGGCTTCGCACGTCACGTCCGTTCCTAGTCCGTCGGTATTTCTCCGAACGCAATTCAGGTAGTCGATAATCTCGTCGTGGACCCCGGCCATAATCCCACCCTTGTTTAGACCGTGGACAGGGTTGGTAAGTTCATCGGATACGGTGGGGTAAACTCGCATCAGGTGGACCGGGATTCCCGTGCCCAAGCTAATCCGGGCAACAAAGGGCATAACTTGTTCGGCAAGGGGCGATCCATCTAGCGGTACAAGAATTCGGTCGTACATAACGTACTCCTCATAATACGGGTATGTATCGACAGTTAACCAAAGCTAACCGAAACCTCGGGGCAGCCCATTATTGGAATGCGAAGAAGTCCGTCAACCTACCCAAGTTTGTTATCTGCCCCCCAGACTTCGGATACACCCAATCTCTGGTATTGGAGGCAGGGGTCAGCCTCTAGTATCATCACTCATCAACAACCGGCCTAGGGCCATATGGACTATGAAACTAGGACTTATGGTGGAAGGTAAGTAATGGTAGACTCTGCGCCAGACAATTAGACATTGACCCAGGTATGGAGGAGAGAGAATGGCGCGTTTACCAGTCGTTTCAAGCAACATGGTGCCAGAGGAATTTCGCGAGGCCTTTGCCGAGGTTACGACCCCGTCTGGCGGTTCCATCACCGGAGGTCCCGGTTCGTTTACCATCAACAGCCCAGAGATGGCCAAACGCCGGAATCACCTGACCAGCTACCTGCGGTATGAGACTAAATTCTCCAAACGGATACTGGAATTGGCCATCATCACCACCGCCAGGGCCATGGACTGCCAATACGTGTGGAACGCTCATGCTCCAGCCGCGCGTAAAGAAGGGGTCTCAGACGCTTTGGTGGACGCCATCAGAGACCGTCGCGCACTTCCCGACATGCCGGCCGACGAAGCGGCAATCGTTAACTATGGCAACGAGTTCTTCAAGAACCACAAGGTTAGTCAGCCGACCTTTGATAAGGCGCTTGAGCAGTTCGGCGCGCAGCACTTGGTGGAACTGACCACGTTGATGGGCCACTACGCTCAGACGTCGTTCTACCTGAACGCGTTCGAGGCAGACTTACCGGAAAACGTCACCGAGCCGTTGCTGCCGGTCTAGGGGCCGGTCTATGGGGTAGAACGGCAGCAACCTACTCAAGAATCTAACTCGCGGTGACCACTACCCGGCCCTCGTCTGACGACAGCCGGATGGAATCAATCAGGCGGTGTAGGTCAACCGCGACATCGAAGGTGGGGAAATCCGCCTCTTGTCCGCGGATGGCTTGGCCGAACTGATAGTACATCTGGCCGACGTTGCGGGGCGGGCCCTTGGGCATGCCTTCCAATACGTTGACGTGCTTGTCGGGGATGTTAATGTCTTCCAGCTTGTCGTTACCCTGGGCTCCTTGGAGAAAGACTTCGCCCAGTTGGGGCGAGTCTTCCGAGGTCGCCACCAGGGTGCCCTTGCGGCCATAAATTTCCATTCGGTAGCCGCTGCCAGCCCAGGGGTTGCTGGCGACGTGGGCAGAGACCACTGCTCCGTTGGCCAGCCGACCACTGACCAGAATGTTGTCGGGAGCGGTCACGTCCAGCATTTTCTGAGTTTCGGTTTCCAGCCATTGCGGGACTTGGGTGGATACGATTGCCGAGACTTCACTGAAGTCCCCGGCTACGAACCGAAGAGCGTCAATGGAATGCCCGGCGGCAATGGTCAAAGTGGTTGCGCCTAGTTCGTCGTCTCGCTGCCAAGTGCGTCCTTCCACTCGCTCGAGCACTCCGCCGCGAATGAGCCGCATGGAGCAGGATGTAATCTCGCCGACGTAGCCGTCTTCTACCAATTCCTTCATGTGGAGAATGGCCGGGGCCACCCGCGATTGCAGGCCAACCACTGCGCGGACGCCCTTTTCTTTGGCCAACGCCGCTAGTTCTGTGGCCTCTTCTATGGTTGCGCCCAAAGGCCATTCGGTGAACACATGCTTTCCGGCGTTCAAGGCGTCCTTGGTAATCTGATAATGGTTCGGCACCCGCAAAACCACGGCCACTGCGTCAATCTCCGGATGGGCCAGCATTTTCTTGTAATCGTCAAAGGCTAGCCTGGCGCCGTACTGCTTCTTCGCTGCTTCGGCGGTCTCCATGCGGGTGGTGCAGACCCCGGTCAATTCAAACTCGGGGCTGGCCGCGATGGCCGGAAGGTGCGAGCGGTGGGCCCAACCCACGGTAGGACTGGCGCCGATGATTCCCAAACGTATCTGATTAGCCATCTGATTTCTCCTATCGTCTATCTAATGAGTTATCTAATTGGCGCTAGCCCATCTTGAAGTCGCGGACATGGGCTGGCAATTCGAGTCCTTCCAGGTTCTTGGGGTCGGGCTGCGGGGCCTGCAATTCCTGACTTAGGGGCAGTACACCGGCCCAAATTGGCAGCGAATAATCTTCGTCGTCGTCCACTGGTGGGCCGGTTCGTATTTTGACCGAACCCTCGTCAATGGGCATTGAGAATACCGTGGTGGCTTTGACCTCTTGGTCGGACATGGGCCTCAGGGTATCCCAGCGTCCTGGAATAAGGTTGTCGACAAATCCCTGGAGGTGTTTGTTTTTGTCGATGTCTTCGATTTGGGTGGCCTCGCCAAACAACATCACAGACCGGTAGTTCGCCGAATGATGAAAGGCCGACCTGGCCAACACAATTCCGTCGAACAAGGTCACCGACAGGCAAACTTCCTTGCCCACAATCTGGCGGAGAAAGCGGCTTGCCGAAGAGCCGTGCCAATAGATAATGTCGCCGTCCCGCCACTGGAACGTGGGGGTCAGGTAGGGACGCCCATCAATGATATAGGAGACATGGCACAGGGGAGTGGCGTCAATAATCGCGTAGGCCACCGAACGGTCGTAGTCTGCCCGTTTGGGATTTCGAATCAACGTGGTTCTAGGCGTTTTTGTTAGTTGCTCGTCCGGCATCTAGAGGCTCCTACAGCATCTGTGCTTGCGCGATTCCCCCCAAGGTCAGTAGATTCTAACAAGAATCGTGGGCGTCCGCTCGAAGCAAGATGCGCTCAATGCGAAAATGGCGTAAAGTCCTGGGAACTAAAAGATAAGACTATGACGTATCCCATCCAGACCGGCCTCCCAATGAAGTAAAAAGGTGGATTATTTTGGAGCACCGAAAACTTGGCAACCTGAACGTATCAGTGATTGGACTGGGGACTCTGCGCTCTTTCGATGTTACTGATGAAGCTGATCTGGTTCAGCGTCGGCAGATAATCGACAACTGCCTCTCCAATGACATTAACTTCATCGACTCGGCGGCCATGTACGGCGCATCCGAGAAAGCGGTGGGCATAACCACCGAGGGAAAACGCGACAAGTTCTATCTGGCCACCAAGGTTCGCATCGAGGGCAAAGAGGCTGGTGAGCAGCAAATCGCCCAATCATTTGCCAACTTGAATGTCGACTACATTGATTTGTTCCAGATACACAACTTGATTGAAACCCAGACCCACCTGCCAACCCTGGAGCGGCTGAAAGGAGAGGGCAAGATTGGGATGATTGGGGTTACGGCCATGGTAGACGAGGCCTATCCCGAAATCATGGACCTGATGCGCTCCGGCCGCATCGACACGGTGCAGATTCCCTACAACGTGGTTCAGCGCACGGTTGAGGAAGGGGTGTTGCCATTGGCCGAAGAATTGGGCATTGGCGTCATGGTCATGGAACCGCTGAAGAAAGGCCGCTACGTGAAGGAACTAAAAGGAGAACCGGACCTAACCCCACTGAAAGAATTCGGCGTCCAGACCTGGGCTCAAGCGCTGTTGTCCTGGGTAGTGTCCGACCCGAGGGTCAGCATCACTATTCCTGCCACTTCAAGGCCGGAACGAATCAACGAGAACGCCCTCTCCGGGAACCTCGGGATCATGCCCCAAGAGCTACGGGATTACGTTAGAGAAGAGACAGTTCGGCTGCTTTAGCCGACCTTTCTCTTCAAGTGGTTAGCCGACGGATTTGTCTTCACACAAGATTCTCACAGAATGCTATTCAGTTCGTTCTATTCCACGATTAGCATCTTACCTAGTGAGATGCGCTAGGGATTGCGGTCATCGTAGTCTTATTCTTGCTTGAGGCTGGACTAGATCCCCTTTAGGCCAGCCAACCCATCCAAATTAAAAAACGCCACCGAATTCGTCAGTGGCGTTTTTTGATGCGTCCAAGAAATGGAGGGCTAGCGTTAGTTAGGCTACCTTAGTTCTTTTCCAACTGCGCCAAGTACTCTTTGAATAGAGCAACGGATTTGTCCTCGGACACGCCCATGTAGTATCGAAGCCCCTGGGTGTATACGTGAATTTCCTGGGGGTGGATCGGCACCCGGTCGCTGGGGCCGGAAACTCGGTAGAGCCCGTCCGCCCAGTCCTGCAGGCTGGTGTAGAGAGAGTCTTCAATCACCAAAGCATCCTGCCGCTCAAGGTCGTTCCTCATTACCCACCTGGCGAACACAAAGGGTAGCCCGGTCCATCGGCTCCATTCTTCACCCAGGTCGTAGGTGTGCTCGAACCCCCGCAAACCTCGGCGGTGCCGGAGTCCTAGGTTGCCAACCATGAGCTGACCGTCGTGGGGATCATCTGGTCCGACATAGGCCGCCGGAGTCACCCCGTGCTTCAGCGTTAACAGTACCTTTAGCAGCTTAACGGCTGTGGGGGCCTCTTCAGGGACGGCAATAGTGGCACCGGCCAGCTCTTCTATGGGCGCTTTGGTGTGGAGTTTGACGCTGCCAGCCGAAGATACGGTGGCTATGCAGAAGCCAGACACAGTTCTCAGACCGTCGGGTAAATCAAAGGCATCCACCAACGGCACGAGCCCGCCCTGAAGGCGATTTTCCTCGATAGCGGCTGTCATCTCGCTGGGCAGTAATTCTTCTACTTGGATACCGCGCTTGCCCATGTCGAAGTACATGGGTTCTGAGCTTAGATAAGGGGTACGGCCTACTTTGATGGGCACGTGTTAACACCGGTCATACTGAGTTGAAGATAAATAGGGCCTCGAATTTCGAGGCCCTATTGTTTGCCATTTAAGAGCTAAGCTAGCCCTAAAGTGATTGGTCCGTTTAGAGTCGCGGCCCAGCGAAGGTCGGTGACTGAGTCTTGTAGACCTGAATGCGATTTCTGGCCGACTCAGGTACGAAGATTCGTCCCTGGTCGTCGACGGTAACGCCCGTTGGTCCCCAGAAATCTTTCTCTCGCTCCAGACCCTGGGCCCGTTCCCGCTCACCCCACATTTCTGCGTTGGCGTCGAGCTTGTCCTTGGCCCACTTGGATACACCGGCTTCGCCGGTTTTCTCGGCAACGAACTTTCCGTCTTGGTCGAAGACCTGGAGCCGGTTGTTCAGCCAGTCCGCAACGTAGATGACGCCATCTCGGTCTACAGCTATGCCGGTGGGCCGGTCGAATTGGCCTTCACCTGAACCGGAGCTCCCGAACTTCATTAAGAACTGGCCGTCGGGGCTGAACTTCTGGATGCGGTCATTGCGCCAGTCGGCGATGAAGATGTCGCCGTGGCTGTCGATGGTGATTCCCCAGGGCATGTTGAACTCACCGTCGCCGCTGCCTTCAGTCCCGAACTTGAACAGGAACTTGCCGTCTTTGGAGAATTTTTGGACCCGATGGTTGCCGCTGTCCACGATGTACAGGTTATCGTCGGCGTCGAAGGCCATACCAGAGGGACGGTCCAACTCACCGTCGCCGCTGCCAGTGCGCTCTTCCCACTTACCGAGGAAGTCTCCGTCCTTTGAGAAGGAGGAAATCCGGTTTAGCCACTCGTCGCTGATGAATAGGTTCTCTTGGCTATCCAAAGCGATGCACGTGGGCCAGACCAAAGATCCGTCTTCCATATTGAATTCGTGGGGGCCCTGGTAGTTGATACCGCGGGCGAAGGTCGAGACGTATTCCTCGTCGGTGGTGCAGACAGTGACGCGGACGCCTTCCGGGCGGAATTCCGTGCCCCGGCACAGGACATACATGATGTCATCCTGGCCCCGTGCTACGAATACCGGATAATTGAACCCCGGCCCAAACTGCTCGCCGCGGCCAATGGTCTTGTCATATTGCACATTGATGTGCGAAATCTCCGTAGGCATTTTTCCCCTCACAGAGTTAGATTAGATTTTGGAAATTGGTCTAGACGAAGGCCAATTGCTCGAATTCACCGTTGACGATGGGCTTGGCGTCTAGGCCCATCCATTTCTCTAAGATTGTGGAGTACACACTCCGGAAGTCAGTGTTGAATTGCAGGTCTCCAGCGTCGAGCTTGTCGTCATCCAGGGAAGGATACTCGCCATAGAGGCCGCCCTTGACCTGCTCGCCGATGATGAAGCAATGTCCGCCGGCGCCGTGGTCGGTGCCGGAGCCATTGTCCTTGACGCGGCGGCCGAACTCGGTGAAGACCAACAGCATCACGTTTTCCCCTGCATTGTGCTCTTGCAGGTCGTCGTAGAAGTCGCCAACAGCCCGGCTGGTCTCACTCCAGAGCCGTGGGTGGTTGGCCAACTGACCGGCGTGGGTGTCGAAACTGTTGAAAGGGGCAGTGGTGTATAGAACCCTGGTGCCGAAACCGGCCAGATGGGTCTGCGCGATGTTTCGCATATATTGGCTGACGGTGTCTCCGCCGTATTCCACGGATGATGAGTACATCCCCGGCGCAGCGCTAAGGATGTCGGCCCCTTTCAGGGCGTCCAGTCCGGTATGGGCCAGATAGTCCATAATCGGGCCAGTTCCAATCATGGGGGAATAAACCTTGGAGAAGACGTCTAGTGCCTTCAGCCGTTGGTCAACGTCGTCGATTCCCGTGAGTACGCCGTAGGTCTCTAGATTACCCACGGAAGCGACCGGGACGCCCGGTGCCACTAAGGCCCTGGGCAGGCCCCGGCCGAAGTTTACGGCGGTAAGAACGTTTTCTTGCGTGGGATCTAGGTCGCGGATGGCACGGCCCAGCCACCCTTCGTCACCAATTTTCGTCGGCTCGCAGGTGTGCCAGATGTCCATGGACCGGAAATGGGAGCGGCTTCCCGTGGGATAGCCAACGCCCTGGACAATCGCCATGTGCCCCTCGTCATAGATCTTTTTCATGGAACCCATGTTGGGGTTGAAGCCGATATCGTCATTAATCGGTAGTACCTGATCCTGGGGCACTACGACGCTTTTTCGGTTGTCGAAGTACTTAGGATTGCCGTAGGGGACGACCGTGTTCAGAGCGTCGTTCCCGCCGGCCAATTGCAGAACCACCAATACCGGGTCTTTCTTAGTTGATGTCATCGATTGATCTCCATTTATCTTTCGAAGTGATCACTCACATCCGAGCCCGCCCGGCCGACTTTCCAGCGATCCGGGGCAGTGTAAATTTAGGATTTTTTGGCTGGCTTAGGCGAAAAGATACTCAGTGGTGGCGACGATGGACTGGAGCATGGTAGCTACTTGGAGGGGGAATCCCTCTGAGTCGCTGCGAATTTCCCCTTCGCTTGAGGCCAGTTCCACCAGTTGTTTCCTCGTTTCGTCGGCCAGTTGATAAGCGCCCAGGTTCTCCAAGCAGCCGTCAATCAACTGATCGGCGGTTAAGACTGACCCAGTCCCGCCGATGCGGCCGATGATGTCTTTAACACCGGTGTGGTTGATGTTGCCCACCTGGTCGGCGGTGAAGTTGATGCGCTCCACGAGTGTGCCAGAATCGATCCACTCACGGCCAGTGTGCCAACCCTCAACCGTGGGTGGGTTCAGCAGGTCTTGCCCCATGTACCGGATATTCATGGTCATCAGATCCAGGCCTGGCCTGGGGAACTTGAAATCCCCAACCAGCTTGAGTGTCCCAACCACGGTTTCCGCCGGGCTCTTAATCTTGGCGAAGGTGGATTCCTTGAAGAAGTCCGACTTGAAGAGCACTCGCAACATCGAGGTGATGTTGTAGTTGGAGCGGAAGTATTCTTCTTCCAGCATCTTGATGGCTTCAATGTCCCGGGGCGGGGTGTCCTTCCAGGAGGGGACTTGAGGCTCATCGGCGACGAAGAAGTTATAGAGGTGACGGGCGACGAACCGGGCGGTGGCCGGCTGTTTCACAATGATATCGACAATGTCTTCGCCGTTGAAGTTTCCGGTCTCGCCGAGGAATGTCTTTTCGCCAGCGTCATGGTCGCGGGGGTCGAACATGAACTTGGCATCGTATTTGCCGTAGGGGTAGCGGGGGATGGAGTTGGTCACGGTCCAGCCGGTGAAGGCGCGGGCTGCTTCCTTAACGTCGTCCTCGCTGTAGTTGAACTCGCCGTCCATTCCAACGCCAAGGGAGAACAGTTCCAGGAGCTCCCGACCCCAGTTCTCGTTGATGGCGCCCTTATGGCTCATACAGTTGTCCAAGTAGAAGACCATGGCCGGGTCTTTGGACAAACCTTTGAGCAGTTCGTGGAAACTGCCCATTCCGACAGTCCGGAACATGTCCAATTCCATGGATTGTTGCTTGGGGTATTCGCACTTGGCATGACCAGTGACCAGGACACAGTGCCAGAAGAGGGCAATCTTCTCTTGGAGCGGGCGCTTGGAGTTAATCATCCGGAAGGTCCATTCTTCTTGCTGACCTTCCAGTCCGGCCTGGGAGAGCCAGTCCACCTTGTAGCGCATCATCAGGTCGCGCTCCATGGCAGGCTGTGATTCTGGGTCTAGCAATTCATCGACGGTCGCGTCGTACCCTTTGGCAGCCCTGGCTTGCAGTTCTTCCAATGGGGCACCGAATCCGGCGCGGCGCATGAGGTGGGCGATTTGTGAAATATCTTGATCAGACAATTGTTTCCTCCCAGTTCTACAAATTAGTGGTGTCTATCACGGGATACTCGTGTCGGTGACCTGTTTTGTGCCTGCAGTGTTCCCGAATCCGCTATCCCGTGGCGGATTTCGTAACAGTTCTGCGACTAAGCCAGGCACCTTACCGAAACCTTTTACGCATCATAATCTTCGCAAATCCAGTCGTCAATCGGTATGGGCCGAAATGGGAATCAAATTGGACGGCCAATATTATGTTAAAGGTAGGGCAGTGCTCCGCGAACCGTTTGGTTTCTTTCCTGAGGCCTTAGGCTACTGTGATCCCCAATTCTGCCTGCAGCACTCTAATGGTCTCGGCCCTGGGGCGTTGGGGCCTGCGGACGCGACGGCCAATGGGCTCGTTCTCGACCTTGGGAACCATCTTCATGGCGACGAAAACGGGGCCTTCTTGCTTCATGATAGCTTCGATGTTGTTGGTGAAGTCTTCTAGGTTGTCGAACTCGTAGGTTGCGGCATACCCGGCTTCCCTGGCCATACCGGCGTAATTGATTTCCGATGCGTTGGGTACTGGCTGCCCGCCTGTGGTGGCGTAACACTCGTTATCCATCAGGAAGTGGAAGAGGTTCTTGGGCTTTTTCCCGGCGATGGTCGCCAGGACGCCTAAGTTCATCTGAAGCGAGCCTTCAGAGTCGAACAGGACTACTTTTTCGTTGGGTTGGGCAAGGGCAAAACCCAGGGTGGCCGAGTTGGTCTGGCCCATGGCTCCCTGTAGGGTTAGGTCGCGGCTCTTGTCTTCGGAGATATCGCCCCAGTCTCGGCCCGATGTGCCGGTTACCAAGACGATGGATTTTCCTCGATGGGGCTGAAACGCCCGGAACATATCTGCTGAATCGAACATTCTGCACCTCCAGTGCGGATGAGTTTGTAATTAATTGTCTGGTTGGGTTCTTCGACTGCCTTTAATTAGGCAAGTCCCGCGTTTACGTCCGGCGTTTACGTTCGGTTGAAGCCGTGATATTCATCGCCGATTAGTACGGCGACGGGCCTGCTGGTGGCCTTGGCCTCTTCGAACGCAACGGAAATCCGGCTGGCGTCATCTTCCTGCTCAACCAGGTAGTAGTTGATGCCCATGGCATGGAGGAAGGTCTCGGTGTAGCGGGCTGCCGAGTCGGTAACCACGCCGTGGCGAGTCCAGCCTCGGTAGCCGATTAACATGACTAAGGGGAACCCGGCGTCGAGCGCCATGCCGCGGATGGAATCACCGGACTCCATCATGCCGGTGTTCTGAATGACGCAGACCAGCACCTTTCCGCCGACAGTCAGTCCCAAGGCGACGGCAAAGGTCTCGCCCTCGCGGGACGTGGGGACGATGTCGAGCCAAGGCTGTTCCTTCATCAATTCGTAGAGATAGTTGGTCTCGCTGTCTGGGATTGTTACAACGTGGGTGACGCCGTTCTTTTTGAACTCGTCTACCAGCGTCTCGGGTCTAAGCAGTGCCGCCTGTTGTTGGACCATGGGCCGCTCCTCCCTGAGTGATTATCGAGTGTACCTGTGAGTGTTCCGGGGTTGCGCTAAGTGCCGTTCCGAATCCAAACAGTCAAAATAATAAGGTCTGTTTGACCTTACCCCCGGAAACAGTAGCACTGGCAAGTAGAGTCCTCCATTACAATTGGACATCGAAGGAGGACTCATGGCTCGGAAGAGGTACACAGAGGAACAGATCATAGCGGTGCTGAATGAGGCTGAGGCGGGGGCCAA
>JABMNL010000066.1 GCA_013204585.1 SAR202 cluster bacterium
CCACCTTGGCAGACCCTTCGCTGCGCTCAGGGTGACATGTGCATAGGTCTGATTCGAACCGAAAACTCGGCTTTTGAGGCAAAGCCCCTACGCGGGGGAAGGGACTCTATATCTCCTTTTTTAATGGGGAGAGTTAGGGAGGGTGGCTGTATTAAATCACGTAGCTGGCTAGGTATTCCCAGCTTAGGTCGGGCGCCCAAGCGCCGTGGCTCCAATCGTCACCGGCGGCTTCCGAATGGTAGCGTATCAACACCAGTCTCCAGCCCCGGGCCACCGCTGGCACGCCCATATCGATGGCCACACCCTTGGCGAAGTCGGAAGCGTCGGCCATTACCGTCGGCGGCAGGTTCGCAAATTCCATCAGGTTAATCTTGGGGTGGAATTCGCCCGATTCCGGGGGCGGCACAGCGCCTGGTAAATCGTGGACCATGGCCGTGGCCTCACGTTGGAGAACCGACAGGGGATGATTGTTGTCGGACTGTTGAAAGTCCAGATAGACGCAGTTGTTTTCGCCGTTGGTGCCGCCGTTGCCATTGCCGTTTCGTCCGTTGGCCACGCCGTGACAGTTGATGGAAAACTGGGGGCTGCGTTTCCGGCTCTTATCGGCCAGGCTGCCGGTGCGCTGGGCCAACAAATCGAGCACGTTGTCGGAGCACTCGAAATAACTGACCACACTCATGCGTAGCGTATGCATCTCGGCCGCCCACGCTGCATATTGCCCGCAGACTATCTGCCGCACACGGTAGGCCCGTGAGGTGAACCCGGGCTCCATAACCAAATCGATGCCCAACCTTGTTGACACTGCTTCTCCTCACAACCGGGAGCCTGGCCGCTCTAGGCCCAACCCCGTTACCACCCTCAGCCAAGCCAGGCCATTGGCGGTTTCAATTTTATTCTAATATCTAAACCCCCGTTAGGTGGTCGGCAAGCTCGGACAAACCGGGCATTTCCAGGTCGGCCTGTGAACCGTCGGCGTCCACGTACGGTATGCCGTAGCGGTTGATATAGGCCCCGGCCATGCCTGCCGCCCTGGCCCCTCGAATGTCCCAGGCGTGGGCCGCGACGTGAAGCACCTGCTCGCCGGGCAGCCCCAGTTCTTTAATGGCATGTTGGTACACCCCGGCGTGGGGCTTATAGTAGCCGGCCTGCTCCGCCGAGATGGCCCGTACGACAGGGATGCCCAGTCCGCTTACGGCCCGGTTTAGCGACGCCAGGTCGCCATTGGATAGGACGGATAAATCATACTTGCCCTTCAACCGCGTCAGGCTCTCTTTCACGTCGGGAAAGAGGGTTGGCGTCGCCTTGGTGGTCACCAGTTGTTCGATGTCATCCTCAGTGTGCTCAATCTTGAGCCTGTGGAAAAGCTGGCTAAGAATCAACCGGCGGACCACTTCAAAGGGAGTCCGGGGGCGTCCTAACAGGGAATCCACGTTGCTTTCATGGAGGTAAGCTGTCTCCCAGGCCTGCACCACATCACTGGCGTTGCCCAGGAAGCCTTTGGACTTTAGAAACCCGGCGAATCCAGGAGCAAAGCTGGCTTCCAGGTCCAGAAGGGTGCCGTACAGGTCAAAGGTGACGGCTCGCACTCGTTCTAGCGGTAATTTCAGCATGGGCATCGCTTACAAAAAAGTTTAGATTCCGCCCCAGGGAGTGTCAACGAATTCCCTAGGGTATAGTTTGGTCTGTAGTTAGTGGATTGCCCGGTTCCCAACCACCACGGCAAGAACCACGACCGTAACAATCACTATTATTGCCCCCATGATTATCCATTGGGACATCGTCGCTGGCGGCGTGGGTGCAGACGTTGTCTGACCTTGCCGCTCCCGCTCCATTATTTCTTTGGGAGGGAACCCCAGAATGTCTCTGGCCCGCATCTCATCGTCCTCATTGACCAGCAGTTCGTGGGGGAGGTTGTAGGCCGACCCCCAGAGGCCGGGGCCACCGCGCAGGGAACGGACAAGACAGGGAATCCCCTCCTCTTGCAGACGCTGTTCGGCCATGCGGGCTGTCGGTTCGTTGTCGAAGACCGTCAAGCTGACCTGTTTTCGGCGTTCTCTACGGGACATTGGCCCATTATAAAGGTTGTCCTCGCCCGGGTGTTTGATAATGTTGAATAATGGGGTTGTTGGTCAGATTATCGGGCCTAGGGGGCTGTAGCTGCGCCAGGCGTAAATACTAGGTGGCATCATGCCTAAAGGATGATATAATGTCGGCGCGTGCGGCTAGGCCGAGGTGGTGGAACTGGTAGACACGCGGTCTTGAGGGGGCCGTGGGCGCAAGCCTGTGTGGGTTCAAATCCCACTCTCGGCACCATAATAGGAAAGCCTAGCTGCCTGCTGATACTGTTCAATTAAACAACCTCATCAAACAGCACAATTTTGCAGAGCAAACATACAGGGCGACGTAGCCAAGTGGTTAAGGCGGAGGTCTGCAAAACCTCTATTCAGCGGTTCGAATCCGCTCGTCGCCTCCAAATTTCCCCAGTAATTATCCTCACTCTTCCCCCTAGACCCCTCCCAAAAGCCAAACGCCCTGTGGGTTAAACTAGTGTGACCCCAGTATAGAAAGCCGGGATGGCGGAATGGCAGACGCGGCGGACTTAAAATCCGCTGCCCTTGCG
>JABMNL010000067.1 GCA_013204585.1 SAR202 cluster bacterium
ACCGTATCTTGACCGAAGGCGGAATCACGATTCTGCCCGACATCTTGGTCAACGCTGGTGGGGTAATTGTTTCCTACTTTGAGTGGACTCAGAACCTCCAGGAATTCCATTGGGAGGAGAGCCGGGTCAACGACGAACTCAAGAAGACCCTGCTGCGTGCCTACCACGAGGTGCGGATGCGCTCTTTGAATGAAAAAATCACCCACCGTCAGGCGTCATTCGAGATTGGCGTCGAGCGTGTGGCCCGTGCCGTAGAGCTTCGCGGGTTCGTTTAGAGACTTTCGGCCATCCACGAGGCCTTCCCAGGTAATCTGAACCTTTATACCGGGTAGGTAAAACCCCGCTAGTGGGCACTAGCGGGGTTTTCTGTTCTACGAACCACGTTATCCCAATTATTGACACTACTTTGGCCCCTCCGTATCATGCCCACAACCGTAAGCCCATAAACGTGATTCTAGCTGTTTCAGGCGCGGACTTATCGTGCCGGGCTTCTAGCAAACCGGGCTTTTAGCAAACCGGGCTTTTTAGCAAAATTGATTTCATCGAGGGGGTGCAACGTGGCTCTAGGAATCAAAACCTATCGTCCCACCGTATCAGGGGGAACCCACATGGTAACGGCCGGGCATTACCTGGCTACGGCTTCGGGTTACCGGATTCTTGAGCAGGGCGGAAACGCCACCGATGCCGGCGTGGCAGCCGGTATCACCATGAACGTTGTGCTACCCCAATGGACCAACTTTGGCGGCGTCGCCCCCATCATCGTCCACGATGCCCAGAAGCAAGAGACCGTGTCTATTAGCGGTCTGGGACGGTGGCCCAAAGCCGCCAACATCACTGATTACCTGGCCAAGTTCGGTGGGGACCTGCCTCCCGGCATCCCCCGCGCCATAACCCCAGCGGCGGCCGACGCTTGGCTAACGGCCCTAAAGCTCTACGGCACAATGACCTTCGAACAGGTCGTCACTCCGGCCATGGAACTGGCGGAGAACGGATTCCCGGTGCCTTCAACTTTGGCCGCGTTTTTCGCCAAGAAGGCGGGCGATGAACTGACCCATGAGACTGGCAGTAAGATAGATTGGCCCTCGACCGACGAGATATTTTACCCAGGTGGGAAGGCCTTTAAGACCGGGGAAATCCTGGTGCAAAAAGACCTAGCCCGCAGCTTCAAACGTCTAATTGAGGTCGAGCAAAAGAACGCTTCCCAGGGCCGCGAAGCCGCGTTGCAGGCGGCCAGGGATTTCTTCTACAAAGGAGAAATCGCCGAAGAGATGGTGAAATTCCAGCAGGACAACGGCGGTCTCCTGACCATGCAAGACCTGGCCGATTTCCACGTTGGCGTTGAAGCTCCGGCCCACGGCACCTACAAAGGAATCGACATCTACACCTGTGGGCCTTGGTGTCAGGGCCCAGTTAGCATTCAGGCCCTTCAGATTCTCGAAGGCATGGATCTCAAGGGCATGGGACACAACAGCGCCGATTACATCCACACGGTGTTGGAAGCCTTGAGCTTGGCCATGAGTGACCGTGAGGCTTACTACGGTGATCCTGACTTCGTCGACGTGCCCATGGCAGGGCTGTTGTCCAAGTCCTACGCCGAAGAGCGCCGGGCCCTAATTGACCCGAGGAAGGCCTTTGGCGAGATGCCAGAGGCAGGCAACCCGTGGCGTCACCAGGGTATGGAGTCGCCCAACGGCAAGCCAGCCCGACCCGTGCCGGTGGGTGGCGGACTCCAGGCCGACACCAGCTACACCGCCGTTGTTGACCGTTGGGGCAATGCTTTCTCGGCGACGCCCAGCGACAACATTGGCTACAACCCCATTGTGAATGGTTTGGGATTCATAGTTTCTGGCCGTGGCGCTCAGTCGTGGTTAGACCCCGAACACCCCAGTTCCATGCAACCGGGCAAGCGGCCCAGGTTGACTCCCAACCCGGCCCTGGCCATGAAAGACGGCAAGGTCTTGATGCCTTTCGGTACTCCGGGCGGCGATGTTCAGCCCCAGTCCATGGTTCAGTTATTCTTGAATGTTGTCGAGTTTGGCATGGAAGTCCAGGAGGCCATCGAAGCGCCCCGCGTTTCAACTTGGAGTTTCCCCAACTCCTTCTGGCCCCACGCCTACAACCCCGGTTTTATCGGGGTGGAAGGCCGCATTGCTCCCGACGTGGTAGACGACCTGCGCAAGCGGGGTCACAACGTCGATGTTTGGGACGACTTCACGCCTCGCATGGGTTGTCTCTGCGCTATCCACGTGGACCATGAACACGGCAGCCGTAGCGGCGGCGCCGATCCCAGGAGGGACGGCTACGCCATGGGCCGCTAGGCAGCCCAAGGACAGCAATCAAAAAAGCCCCGGCAGTTTCTGCCGAGGCTTTTTTCTTTAGGCTAAGAGTTGGCTGATGCTGGAGTGAGCCCCCATCTCCGACAATGTCGTGAGTCTCGACTCCGTCGGACCTAACCTTCCCCCGACGCGGGGGAAGGGACCGGTTCTCTCCCCCTCGCAAGGGGGAGAGTTAGAGAGGGGGCTGCGTCTATGGGAGAGTACTTCAGAATCTCTCTGCCCAACAGACAGCTACTCAGCCATGCGCCCACCATCAATAACCAACTCAGAGCCGGTTACGAAAGATGCCTCGTCCGAAGCTAGGTATAGCGCGCCGTAGGCCACGTCTTCAGGACGCCCCAGACGGCCAAGGGGCGTCCGGTTCATCCGATCCTCCCGCTGTTCAGCGTCGGCCAGAAATCCTTCGGTCATGGGGGTCTCGATGGTGCCGGGATGCACGGAGTTGGCCCGTATGCCCTCCGATGCGTACTGCAGGGCCGTCGATTTGGTCAACAGCCTGACTGCGCCCTTGGACGCGTTGTAGGCCGAGGTTCTTTTGCTGCCCGCCAGACCGGCCACCGATGAGATATTTACGATGGAGCCGCCGCCAGCCTTCCGCATCGCCGGAATGGCGTAACGAATGCCTAAGAAAACACCCTTGGCGTTGACGTCCATTACCTGGTCCCACTCGGCAGAGGATGTATCTTCCACTGTGTTGGCCCGGTAGATACCGGCGTTGTTGACCAGAATATCCAACTTGCCGTAGCGAGAGACCGCCTCGTTAACCGCCCTTTCCCAGGCACCCTCGTCAGACACGTCCAAGGGCACGAAGAAGCATTCGCCGCCCGCCTCGTTAATCTCGGCTTCAACCTGATGGCCCTCGGCTTCCAACATGTCGCCAATTATTACCTTGGCACCCTCTTTGGCGAAGAGTTTGGCTTCAACTGCGCCCATGCCACGCGCGCCGCCGCTAATCAGTGCAACCTTGTTTTCTAAGCGCATTTTCGTTACTCCCTTTATGGATTTACTGGGCGGTCCAACCGCCGTCAATCACTAGCTCGCTGCCAGTCACGAAGGACGCCTCGTCTGATGCTAAGTAAAGGACTCCAAATGCTATGTCTTCTGGCTGTCCCAACCGTGAGATGGGAGAAGTGTCCATCCGCGTTGCCTGAAACTTGGGGTCGGCCCTGACCGCAGCGCTCATGTCGGTCTCTATGAGTCCAGGGTGTACGGAGTTGCAGCGAATACCCTCGGCTGCGTATTGGAGGGCAGTCGACTTGCTAAACAGCCGCACCGCGCCTTTTGATGCGTTGTAGGCGGACGAATAGTGAGCGCCCACAAGTCCGGCAACGGAGGATATGTTGACGATGGAGCCGCCGCCAGCATCACGCATGGCCGGAATGGCGAATTTGGTGCCCAGAAAAACGCCCTTGGCATTAACGTTCATCATCAAATCCCATTCGTCGGAGCTGGTCTCTTCCACCTTGTTGTGGAGGAAAACGCCCGCATTGTTGACCAAAATATCCAGCTTGCCGAAGCGCGTGACGGCCTCGTTAACAGCCTTCTGCCAGGCGTTCTCATCAGTAACGTCGAGGGGCACGAACACACATTCGCCGCCGGTCTCGTTAATCTCGGCCTCGATTTGTTTGCCCGCTTCTTCTCTGATGTCGCCAATTACCACCCTGGCACCCTCTTTGGCGAAGAGCTTGGCTTCAACTGCTCCCATCCCGCGGGCACCGCCGCTGATTAGCGCAACTTTGTTTTCCAGACGCATCGTGCATCCTCCCGGTATCTGCTTGCGCCAATTCTATTGTCTGGTTGGTCATAGTCAAGGGGCGGCAGGCTTTAGGGCCGTTCTATGTTTACTGACCGTAGGGAGCAAATCCGTTCGTGGTGAGCTCGTCGAACCACCGCTGTGGGTTGCTCCAGTATCCGTAGATTAAGAGATTGACTGATGCGCGCCCTTCGAGAGCCTCAGGATGAACGTCGAATTCAGGATTGTTGCGACAATCGAAAATCCCTGAACCAAGGCAGGAATTGGTTGACCGTGCAACGGGGCCACCGATAAGATGGTTACGATTCCGTATGCAACGAGTATTGGTCACACCCTTGTCCCTCAAGCGTCCCTCTTTTCGGTTGGGCCTTCGCCACCTGTTCGTTGTGGTGGCTCTGGTTGGCGTGTTGTTGTTGGTGGCTTGTGGCGGCTCCGGCCAGACCGCCCGAGACTTTGAAGTGGTCCAATACGACGGTGCGACCTTCCGGCTGTCTCAGGAGACTGAGAACCATGCCGTCGTGCTGAATTTCTGGTACCCCAGTTGCCCGCCTTGCCGAGAAGAGATGCCCGCTTTCGAGGCGGCCTGGCAAGAACTCAAGGACGGGCCGGTCCGATTTATCGGCTTGTATGTTCCCCAGGGCTTCGATACTGAAGAGAGCGCCAAGGACTTCATTGATGAGTTTGGCTTAACCTTTAGCTTCGCCACCGACCGGCTGGCCCGCATTGCCGAAGCCTACGAGTTGGAAGCCTTTCCTAAGACCTATTTCATCGATATGGACGGGAAAGTCGTGGCAACCCACATCAGCGTTCTCAAGACCGAAGAAATTATCCAACAGGTCAGGGCGTTGGTAGGAGACTCGGCCTCTTAACAGCCCGTTTTCGTGGGCTGATGCGGTCATATGGACGTTTTAGACTGGATACTACTGGCCATTCGTTGGGCACACGCACTAGCGGCGGTTGCTTGGGTCGGCGGCGGCATCTTCTACTTGATGGTGCTGCGCCCGGCCATCCAAAGGGCCACAGGGCGAGCCAAGGCGCTGCCGCCTGAAATTACCCGGACCATCGGCGTCGAGTTTCGGGGTTTAGTCACCACTGCCATTGCCGTGTTGCTGCTCACCGGGGTCATTCTATCGGCCTCCAGGCTAACCGAGGATGCCGTTACTAGTCCTTACGTAGCAGTGTTGGTGGTGAAGATAGTGCTGGCGCTCTACATGTTTTACGTGGTCCGGTTCATGCGCCAAGACAGCTATCCCGAGGAGCAGGATTTGGGAGGCTCGATGTGGCAAAGGCTGAGAGGTCGGTTAACGGGTACCACGGCCCTTTTAGTCATCGGCATTGTGGTGATAGGATTGTCAGACGTGCTGGACGGCCTGCTAGAGAGTGCCCTGGTTTCGTAGACGGCCCAATGGATTGGAGTAGCGATGAAGAAAGGCTTGATGGATATATTGGCCTGCCCGGTCTGCAAGGGTAATCTGGAGTTGCGCTCGGAGTCAGAAGAAGGCGATGACGTGATTAGTGGAGCCCTGTTTTGTGCCGCGTGTGACGAGTCATATCCAATCGAGGACTCCATACCGAACTTGCTACCACCCGACCTGCGCCGCGAACTGGCTTAGCTCCACACGACATAACTAGACAAAGTAAAAGGCCCCCGGAACAATCAGTTTCGCGGGCCTTTTTGTTACTTCATCAGGTGTTGCGGTCTAACCCTCGCCGGTGAGGACTCGAACCACAATGGGGGCCAGTTCTTCGGCCCTGCTACGGAGGGCTTCGCGGGACAGGTTCTCGATGGGGTGCGGAGTGAAGATGGTCGGGTAGTCTTCGGCTCCCCACATCTTGGCCATACCCTTGGCTGTCGGGATGAACCGGTCGGTGCAAATGGTGGCCGAAGGGATACCTGCGTTCTCAACGTGAATTCCGTCGTGCACACTGCACGCACTGCAGGAGCCTCAATCACCTATCGCGATGATTACCGAATCAACCTTCTCTGTAAGTTCTTTTAACGCTGTCGGGTCGGCGGCCCGGGAAGCACTGGGCTTCCGGTGCCAGATGACCTCAGTAATCTCGTAACGCGTCACGAGTACTTCGGCAAGTTCTTCCAAAAGCACGTCTGCGTTTCGTTTGCTATCGTCAATGATTCCCAATCGGGTGCCCGCCAGGCTGGCGAGCCGGGGCGCACCATCAAATGGGGCAATTGTCGGTACCGTGACCGGGTTAACCAGTACATGTTCACTTTGTGCCATTTAATCCCTCTCTTTGCGCCTGTAATCTGCGCTTGTCGAGTAGTTCCCTGGATTGTCGCAACCCCTGGCGGAATTTGCAACGGATTAGGCGTTAATCGCTGGAATATTCGAAGGGGCAGAACTCGCCGTATTTGCCGCTGTGGTCGTAGGAACGCCCAGCGATTTCGAACGTGAAACGCTCGGCCGAGCATAGCTCAGTGACATTGGCCGTAAAGCCGGTGGGCTTGCTCAGCGTAGCCAGCTCATCCTCCCCTGTAACCGGGTTCTTCATGGCACCTAATTGCAGGTCTAGCACTCCTGGAATCTTTAATCCGCTGGTGATTCCGTCGAGGTTAAGTTCGACAGAAACGCAACTGAAACCCAAGAAATTGGAAGTCAAATCGTGAAATACGCCAAATGGTGGTACCTCTTGGAGTATGGTTTCAACCGCCGCCCGCTGTGGTGGAGACAGCCGCTCGTCAATCACATAAAACCCGGTGCCATTTCCCAGGTGGACGGCTTCTGGAAACAGAGCGAACTGCCCAAAGTTCGCGCCGTCCAGTGAGACGCCATCGTAATGCCCGGTCTCAACATGCCAAAAATAGACCCCTTCGCAGTTGCCGTATGACGGAGCAACTTCAAAATTACATGGGCAACCCCAGTCACAGTTACAACCTGATACCAGGTGGCCCTTCAGTGAATATTTCTTCTCTGTGAACACGTTGGTACTCTCCCGGTCTATCGGACGAGTTTGGTCACGGCGGTGCTCCCGACCTTGGGGCCCCAACTGGGAATCACCGAAGACATGTTCGACTCCTCACCACCGGCGAAGATTAGCAGAATATCGTTAGGCTCCGGAATGAGCTTAATCATTGTTTCTGCATCGCCAGGCTCAGGGTCGCCTTTCAGTACCATGGCGGCTTTTAAGTCAGCCACGGAGCGTTGGGTTCTGGCGTAGATGTATTCCTTGACCTGGGCTTTGGTCCAGTCCTTCCAGAGATTGGAGTTTCCAGCGATGGTCACCACAATCTGGCCTTGGCGCACTCCGACGCCGGTGTCGCCTACAGAGCCGGAGGTAGACATGTTGCTGCCGAGACTGGATGCCACGTCGGAAAGGGCGTGCAAGATGGGCTCTGGATGGCCCACGGCACGAACCTGTCGGGGAGACTCACCGGCGAATACTGTGACGGAGCTTTGCTCTGCTGAGAAACCCCGTTCAACGTGTAGGGGCGTCCAGTGGGTCTCGGTGTCGGCCTCAGCAATACAGTAGGTGTATTTGCCGGGATGGCCGATTACGCTCCGGTCGAAAATGCCGGGTATCGCAGCACAGGCGTTCATCAAAATCAGACGGACGGCCCGGCCAATTGTCGCGTTGGCCCGGTTGCCCGGCCCGAAAAGGTTGTTTCGCGAGTTGACGCCTATTTCTTTGGCCACCGGCCCGTTGATGATGGAGAGGATGCCAGCACCGCCCATGCTTGATGACGGCCCCACCAGGTTGAATATAGGGTCCAACATGGCTTCAGTGGCGGCCAGCACCACTGGCATATATTCGGGCAGGCACCCAGCCATTACGGCGTTTGCGGCAACCTTGCCCACCGTTATCTCGCGGCGGCGCTCAGGAATCTCGCCGACCACTTCTTCGGAAGGGCGGCCAGACCGCTCGATGAATTCGCCGACCCGTTGCGCAGTTGGCGGGACTACGGGTAGTCCGTCGGTCCAACCCAACTCATAGCAGCGTTCGATGGCCTCTAGGGCCGAGTCCCATTGAACCGTGGTGGTATCGCCAGATTCAGGCAAGGTGAGTAGCCTCCGGGTGGAGTTGGATTAATGCCGGTCATTCTGAGCGTAAGCGAAGAATCTCGATGCTCGAGTAACAAGACCCTTCGCTGCACTCAGGGTGATAGGGCACACGAGTCGCCGTTTCTTCCGAGGGCCATGCTTCACGCAGAAGACGGCCCCCATCTCCGATTCCGTCGAGAGTCTCGACTTTGTCGGACCTAACCTTCCCCCAGAAGGGAAAGGGAAGTTTCAATAGCCGACCGCAAAAAGCTGTCGGCTACTTGGCTAGTGTGTACTTGGACAGCGACCGCAGTTCCTTGGGCGGGGTCATGTGCGAACCCCGGATGGTGAAGGAAACTTCGGCCACGTAGACCGAGCCCTGGGAGTCGACGGCGATGCCGTGGGGAGCGATGAATTGGCCGGGGCCTTCCCCTTCGTTCTTGTCCCCGAATTGACTGACTTGGTTTCCCTTCAGGTCGAAAATCGTGACTCGGTGACCCAGACCGGGGGCATCGTCCACGCCGCCCATGCCGTTCAGTTCGCCGACATAGATATGCTCGCCCCAAAGGACCATGGAGTCGGGGCGGTGGATGTTGCTCCACATGGTGATGAACTTGCCATCGGTGTCGAATAACTGAATTCGGTGGGCTTCCCGGTCAACAACGTAGACGTTGGCGTTGCTGTCGATGGCGATGTTGTGGGGGCGGATGAACTGCCCGGCGTCGATGCCGGGGCTGCCCCAGGAGAACTTGTACTCGCCTTCTCCGGTGTAGACGTGGATGCGGGAGTTGCCGTAGCCGTCGGACACGTAGATGTCGCCGTTTCCGGGGTGGATGGCGGCGGAGGTGGGCCGGTTAAAGGGCTCACCACTCCAGCGGGGGGCGGGGTTGTTCCTCTCGCCAATCTCCATCAGCTTATCGCCAGCGGCGCTGAACTTCTGGATGGTGTGGACGCCGTCGTCGGCGCAGAGGAGTGAATCGTCATGGGCAATGTACAGGCCGTGGGTCCGGTCGGCGCTGAAATGGCCTTGGCCGAAGGAACGGATGTAGTTGCCGTCCCGGTCTAATACGATGATTGGTTCTGCTCCACGAGTGAGAACAAACACGTTGTCTTGTGAGTCGATGGCGACGCCGGGGCATTCTTTGAAGGTCATGCCGGCGGGCAGCTTGGCCCAATTCTCAACAAAGTTGTAGCGGAAATCGCCCTGACCGTATACCTCTGGCATGGTGTGCACCTTCTGTTATTAGTTTTTTAGCTGTGAATCCTGCCGCTCAAAGCAGGCTAGTAAGAACCCAAGATATTTTCCGGGGGGTGGGGTTCGGCGGCAGGCATGAATATCCTAATTCGGGCTGAATCAGGTGTCAACCGGAGCGTAATAGCCGACTGCTAAAAGCCGCCAGCTACTTAATGACCTGTCCGCCCTCGCCTTGCAAGTAGTCGGCAGTACGGAGCGCCAATGCCTGGATGGTCGGCGTTGGGTTTACGCAGGCGCTGGTGGTGAATATGCTGCCGTCGATGATGAACAGATTGGCAACGTCATGGGTGCGGCCCCAGCGGTCAACCACCGATTTGGTCGGGTCGTCGCCCATGCGGGCCGTGCCCAGTAGGTGCCATCCGGCGTTGCGGCGTAGGTTTTGTGCGACGGTTTTCTTAGCGCCAGCGGCTTCCAAGACTTCAGTTGCCCGGGCAATGGCGTGTTCCAGCATCTTGGTTGTGTTTTCGCTCACTGTGTAGTTGAGCTTGGGCGCGGGTATGCCGTCGCTGTCGGTTAGCTCAGGGTCCAAAGTGACCATGTTGTGCTCTTCGGGCAGGTCTTCGGTCATGATGGTGATTCCAACCATGTGGCCGAAGCGCTCCTTGAACTCGTCATGATGTCCCTCGCCCCAGGCTACCTTCTGACCCAACAGACTGCCGATGGCGGCAGAAAGCGGGGCCTCGCTGTAGGCCAGGACTTGGAGGTCGTATCCCCGGATGAAATCGTGGTCGGGGTTGGTCTCGTAGAACTCCTGACTCAACATGGTGCTGCCCCTGGGGGCTCCATCTTCGGTGCCCAACTCCTCGTCGAAGATACCCAACACCGATCCCACGGGGTGGTGCATCAGGCACTTGCCGACCAGGCCACTGTTGTTGGCCAGGCCGTTGGGGAAGCGGGCCGAGGTCGAGTTGAGCAGTAAACGGGCAGTGCCGACGCCGTTGCAGGCGAGCACCACGGCCTTGGCTTTTTGTTCTTTGAGTTCGCCGCCCTGGTAATAAAGGGCTCCGGTGGCGTTCCCAGCATCGTCGATCGTAATCTCCCGAACCCTGGCGTAGGTCTCAAGTCTCGCTCCGGCTTTGATGGCCACCGGCCAATAGGTAAGGTCGGTGGAGGCAAATGACCTGAGGAAACCGCCGGTATCTGGGTCTCGGTCATGATGGTGCACGGAGGAAATTGCAGTGTCGGAAGCCCACCAGTGCCAACCAAGTTTGTCGAAGGCCTTGGCCAATAGCTTTCCGCTGGCCCTAATCGATAGGGGCGGGCAAGGTCGTTCGGGCTTTTCGGGATAGGCGGGGTCGCCATTAAGGCCGGACACGCCCATCATCTTGTCGTTCAGGTCGTAGTAGGGTTCCAGCTCTTCGTAACTCAGAGGCCAGTCGTCGGCTACGCCCTCAATTGTCTTGACCCGGAAGTCAGAAGGATGGAACCGGGGGAAGTGTGCGCCCCAGTGAATCAAGCTGCCGCCAACGGCGTTGTACATCAACGGCGCAATGGGGGTGTCGTCTTCATTGATGGGATAGTCTTCCGGTAGGCCCCGAAAGGTGGGGTCCGGATGGAAATCAGTCTGCCAGTGGAGTTGGGCGTCGTGGTCTGATGTGGGAAAAGCGTTGGTGGGAACCCAGCCGCCCTGTTCCAAACAAACGACTTTGACACCGGCCTGGGCCATGCTCCAGGCGAACGCTGCGCCGGAAGCCCCTGCGCCAATTACCAGTATATCGGCAATATCTTCGTTATTAGCCATCATGATCCTAATGAACGTAGGGGCACGGCATTGCCGTGCCCCTACGTTTCGCTACTTTCGTTCGAATATGGCGGCGACGCCTTGTCCGCCACCGACACACATGGTTTCTAGCCCGAACTGGGCGTCGCGGCGCTCCATCTCGTGCAGAAGGGTGGTCAGGATGCGGGCACCCGTGGCGGCGATGGGGTGGCCCAGTGAGATGCCCGAGCCATTGACGTTCAGGTTGTCATGGTTGGGTAGTTTCCACTCGCGGAGCACGGCCAATACCTGGGCGGCAAAGGCCTCGTTTAGTTCAATGATGTCCATGTCTGCCAAAGACATGCCAACTTTGGCCATCAACTTGTTTACGGCGGGAACCGGGCCGATGCCCATAGTAGCGGGATGGCAGCCAGTAACGACCCAGCCTTTAAGGAAACCCATGGCCGTCAGGCCAAGTTCCTCCAGCTTTTCTTCGGCGACCAAAAGACAGACTGATGCGGCGTCATTTTGGCTGCTGGAGTTTCCGGCTGACACGACGCCGTCCTTCATGACCGGGCGTAGGCGACCGAGCACTTCCATGGAGCTGTCGGCGCGGGGACCTTCGTCCTTGTTGAAGGCTACCGGGTCGCCACGGCGCTGAGGAATCTCGACCGGAGTTATCTCGGCGTCAAACTTACCCGACTCTTGGGCGGCAACGGCCCGTTGGTGGCTGCGCAGCGAGTATTCGTCTTGTTCCTGCCGGGAAATTTCGTATTGCTTGGCCAAGTTCTCGGCGGTCTCAACCATGCCGGAAATGACGCCAAAGCGATCCTCTGGGGAGATGGTCTCCCGGGCGCGGGCCAGGCGGTCGTGTAGGGTTACCGAACCGAATCTAGCGCCCCAACGCGACTCGTTGGAATAAAATTCGGCGTTGCTCATGCTCTCAACGCCACCGGCAATGACCACATCGGCATTCTCGGTCTGTATCATCATGCAGGCGTTCAAAATGGCCTGTAGGCCGGATGAACAACGGCGGTCCAGTTGGTAGCCCGGCACCTCAATTGGCAGGCCAGCCTTCAACAGGGCTAGGCGTCCAATGGCCGGGTTCTCGCCGCTGGGATACCCGTGGCCCAGAATTACGTCGTCAACCTTGGCTGGGTCGAGCTTGCTTCGTTCCAGCGTCTCTTTGATTACGGTGCTGGCCAGCTCTGCGGCTGATACATCTTTCATGCTTCCGCCGAAGGCTCCCACAGCAGTTCGGACCGGTGAAACGATGGCTACACGTCGCATTAATCACTCCTAAAATGCCCTGAAAATTGTTCCCGTAATAATAACCTTTTGCCGCAATTGTGTCGAATAACCGAGGCTAGGTTAGGGACATAAAAAAGGGGCCGGTGGATCCTACACCGGCCCCTTTAGGTAAGGGCACGAACTTGCGACGTAATTTCTGTTTATGGGCGGTTCAGATACTAGGCAACCGCCGGGAATTGCTATCTGCGGGCGGTTTCCCTGGGCTCCAGACGTTGTTCCAGCGCGTTCACGACGTCCTGCCAGTCTTCCGGCAACATGTCGAATGCCTTATCCGGAATGATGCACACCGCGCTTGCCAAGAAACCAACCATGCTCTCTAAAACACCAAATGAGGCTCGCACTATGCCTAATCGCACCTTGTTTACCCAGTTCATTGCTTGCTCCTGTCTCCCTGTCCGTGAGGCTGTTTTACCAGTTGCGATTACGTCTTATAGACATAATCGCATGAGAAGTATTACGGCTGTATTAAGGCGGTCCAAATTGGGTAACGCCAGATGACTTAGCGGGATTGGGATATGCGGGGCTGGGATATTAAGAAAAGGGCCGGGTCTTTTCACCGGGGGTTTTCCCCGTGTATTTTCTAATGAAAGACCAGCGGCCCATTTCTTAGGGGTTTGGGGAAGACATCGTACCGACCCGTTCTAGAGCTAGGCAACGGGTCGGTGTCAGTGGCAAATCACAAAGCCGTCGCGGCTTCCAGCACCAGGTTGATTTCGAAGCTGAATGATATAATCAACGAAGCTTTTCGACGGGCTATGCAAGCCTGACGCTGCTATTTGAATAACCGGCACCAACGTCGTGCTTAATGATATGACTGATATGGAACCCTCCGGGAACACCACTGGGGAATCGACTGTAGGACTGACCGCTGGAGACCGGCAATTCCGGGCGTTGATTGAGACCGCTCTCGACGTGATGGCGGTTCTTAACGTTGATGGCACATTTCGTTACCTAAGCCCCTCGATTCAGCGGGTCCTTGGCTATCTGCCCGAAGATCTGATTGGCCAGAATGCCTTCGCTTTGATGCATGAGGACGATGCCCCCGCTCAATTGGAAGGGTTCAACGATGTCGTGTCGGAACCTGGCCGGACCACCGTGGGTGCCTACCGTTCATTTCGCTTTCGCCACAAAGATGGGCGATGGATTGTACTTGAAGCTGTTAGCTCCAAACTTCCCGATGGGCCAGAACCTACTGGAATTGTCGTCAACGCCAGGGACATAACGGAACGGACGCAGGCTGAAGAAGCTTTGCGCGAGGCGGCCCAGGAGATGGAGGTTATCGCTGAGATTGGCCGGATCATCAGTTCCACGCTGGAGATTGACGATGTCTATGACCTCTTCGCTGAACAGCTCAATAAACTAATTGAATTCGATAAATTGTCTATTGGAATATCGGACGTAGAGAAACAGGTCGTCGAATTTGCTTATCAGTCTGGTATCGACATCTCGGGTCGGAAATCTGGCAGCAGGGTGGAAGCTAAAGGCAGCCTGACCGAGGTCATCATCAAGACCATGGCACCTCTTATAGTTCAGGGCCTCACCGCCCAAGAATTGGATAGCCAATACCCTTTCATGGTCAAAAACTATGATGCTGGGATGCGTTCTTGGATGGCATGTCCGATGGTGAACCGCGGCGAGTTTGTCGGACCGATAATCTTCCATTCCAGCAGAGAGAACGCGTTCGAAGAAAGGGATTCAGTTCTGGCTGAGCGAGTATGTAGTCAAATTTCCGGCGCCGTCGATGGCGCTCGGATATTTGCGGACTTGAGACAGGCCGAAGCCGAATTGGTCGGTAGCGTAGCGGAAAGAATGGAATGGGCATCGCAGACAGAAGCCATCGCCGAGATTGGCCGAATCATCAGCTCAACTTTGAACATTGAAGAGATTTACCAGCCCTTCGCCAATCAGGTGCGCCGCCTAATCGACTGCGATGTTTTGGCCATTAATTTGATTGAGCCAGATGGTCAATCTACTCGGATAATCCATCAGGTTGGTCACCAAGCGGTGGGTAGAATGGTCGGCGCCCTTGTTCCGATAGATGGTAGCCTCACTGGCGCTGTTACCAAAGCCAAACGCACCGTTATGATTCAGGGTGAATCCGAGCAGCAAATATCAGAAACGTACCCGCAGAGTGTCAACAGCTATCGTGCAGGCACTCGGTCTTGGATGTGCACTCCCCTGATTAGCCGCGGAGAAGTTATTGGCACCTTGGTGGTGCTTTCCTGGAAAGAAAACGCGTTTACCGAGGACGATGCCGATCTAGTTCAACGTGTGAGTGACCAGATAGCCGGGGCCATCGGCAGTTCCCGTCTTTATGCATACCTCAAGCAAGCCGAGGCCGACCTGGCGGTGAGTAACGAACGCAGCGAGATGATACTTGAGACAGCCCACGATGCCTTTGTCAGCATTGACGATAGAGGGCAGGTGGTTTCCTGGAACACCCAAGCAGAGAAGACCTTTGGCTGGTCGGCAGGTGAGGCTGTGCGCCGTCGACTTTCTGACCTGATTATCCCCGACAGATTTGCTGACCAGCACCTAGCGGGAATACGAAATTTCTTGGCCACAGGGCAAGGTACTGTCCTGAACCAGCGGCTCGAGTTGGTGGCCAGGCACCGTGATGGTCACGAATTCCCAGTTGAGTTAACCATAGCGCCCCTGAAGCAGGGCGACCGGTATATCTTCAACGCTTTTATCCGCGACATTACTGACCGGTGCGAAGCAGAAGAGGCGTTACGACGGTCGGAAGAGCGTTTCCGAGCGGTCTATAACTACGCTCCAAACGGCATCGGCACACGCGGTTTGGACGGGTCGATAATTGACCTGAATCCCGCTTTTTTGCGCATGGTAGGCTACACCATGGACGAAATAAGAGAGCTGGAACCTGGGACGCTCTACAACGCCAGCTATATCGAGTTTGAAAAGGGATTGTGGCAGAGCGCCCTTCAAGGGGAAGAGATTCCCCCTTATGAAATGGAATACATACGCAAAGACGGAACAAAGTTTTACGGTGAGATTAGGGCCAGTATAGAGCGCGACGAAGATGGCAACGCCGTCGGCATCATTGGGGTGGTGTCTGATGTGACTGAACGCAAACGGCTGGAAGAGGAAATTGCTCAGTACACCAAGAGCCTTGAAATAGCCAACCAAGAGATGCAGCAGCTTGACCGAATGAAAGACGAGTTCATCTCGACGGTTTCCCATGAACTCCGAACACCCCTGACCTCAATCAAAGGCTCGGCCGAAATACTGCTCACCTACGAAGAAGAAGATCGGGAAACCCAGCTCGAATTTCTGCGGATTATCAATAACGAAAGCGACCGCCTGACCCGCCTGATTGACGACGTGCTTGATCTTTCGCGGATGGAATCACGTCAGATGCGTTGGCTCTGGGAAGAATTGGACTTGGCCGACGTCGTGAATGCCGCAGTGGATGTGACTCAGGCTCTTGCGATGCAGAAGAACCTGTCAATCACCGTGGGGCTGGCGGAAGACCTGCCACGTTTGTGGAACGACCGCGACCGTTTGGCCCAGGTGGTGACCAATCTTCTAAGCAACTCCATTAAGTTCACTCCCGACAACGGGAAGGTCAAAATCACGGCCAAAGCCCTAGCAGCCGATGAATCAGACGGTCTTGGGGAAAAGCTGGAGGTCTGTGTTTCCGACACTGGAATCGGTATCGCAATGTCGGACTACGAAGATATCTTCCAGAAGTTCCATCAGGGTGGGGACACGCTTTCTGACAAACCCAAGGGCACCGGCCTGGGCTTGCCCATCTGCAAAGAAATAATCGAGTATTTCGGCGGAAAGATTTGGGTGGAAAGCACACCCGGCAATGGCAGTTCGTTCTATTTCACGGTGCCAGTCTCCGCTGGAGAGCGTGTCCCTTTAGGCGACAATGCAGTTATCGGTCCAGCCTAGAACTCCCCGTTTCTAGCGGCGTTGCCTCAAAAGTAGCGAAAGAACCTAGTTTTCGGTTCGAACAGCCCTATCCCCATGTCACCCTGAGCGTAGCGAAGGGTCTGCCAAGGCGGTTCTTGGAAGATTCTTTCCCGATGC
>JABMNL010000068.1 GCA_013204585.1 SAR202 cluster bacterium
GGTTCGAATCAGACCTATGCACATGTCACCCTGAGCGCAGCGAAGGGTCTGCCAAGGTGGTGCTTGGAAGATTCTTCGTCGCTTCACTCCTCAGAATGACAGTTTTGAGGCAACGCCCCGCGTAGGGGGAAGGTTGGGATGGGGGCGACACGTATCACCCAGTCTAAGTAGGTTACGCAGCCGCCCGCCCCATCCTCTAGCAGCCTGCGGAACCCTGCGTTATCATGCTCTCAAATCATTGGCACCCGCTTGTTTGGTGCCTATGCGAACCCACTTAATAGAACCCCGCTTAATAAAGGAGAACAAGGAATGAAGACCACTGCCAAGCTACGCCAAATGTTGAAATCAGACAGCCTAATCGTTGCGCCGTTCGTGCTCAACGCTTTCCACGCCAAGATCGCCGAGTCGGTGGGATTTCAAGCCGTCTACATGACCGGAGCCGGAACCGCTGCCGAGCGGGGCTTCCCCGACGTTGGCTATTTGACCATGACCGAGATGGTTGCCAACGGCAAATACATCGCCGGAGCGGTGGACGTTCCAGTCATCTGCGACGCCGACACCGGCTACGGCAACCCGATGAACGTGCAACGCACCATCCGCGAGTACGAGGCTGCCGGAGTGGCGGGGGTCCACATCGAGGACCAATTGTTCCCCAAGAAGTGCGGGTTCTTCGCTGGCAAACAGGTGATTCCCCAGGAAGAGGCGGTGCAAAAGATTAAGGCCGCTCTGGACGCGCGTGTCGACCCTGATTTTGTGGTCATCGCCCGCTGTGACGCCTACGCCGTAACCGGTTGGCAAGACACCATCGAGCGTTGCAACGCCTACGTTGAGGCTGGCGCAGACCTGGTGTTCGTCGATGGAATCAAGAGCCGCGAGGACATCGAGAACTACGCCAAGGACATGGCTGGCCTGCCCCGGATGTACAACGGCGACCTGGCCAACACCAAGGACATGGACGCGCTTGGCTACAAGATTATGATCTGCGGCGCAACCATCTGGCTGATATACAAGCAACTCAGAGACTCGTTCACCGAGTTGATGGAAGAAGGTGAGGTCAACACCGAGCGCTACGGCAGCCGCTGGGACGTGGCCGGACTAATGGGCCTGGACAACATCTACGAACTGGAGAAAAAGTACGGAGTAACCGGAGCGCCCGTCGCCTAAGCCAGGCGATGGTGGCATTCGTACGTAGGGGCGGGTTTCAAACCCGCCCCTTTTATTTTGCTACCGAGCTTGTCAAAACGAAGCGGAGTTTAATGGGCGTAATGTCGGCCCACAATAGGTTTTCGCCGGTATGAGTGTCGTATACCAGTGCTAGGGCGGGTTTCCAAACCCGCCCCTACGGGGTGGGCGGTTTCTCGGCTATTGGCCGCCCTGGTTTAATCCGGGACTAGGGTTATGACCTCTCGGGAGAACCGTTCCATGTTTTCTTGTAGCTCGGAGACGCTGCTGCCTTGGAAGTTGACGATGAAATTTGAGACGCCCAGGTCTTGATACTGCCTTAGGTCGGCGGCTATTTGCTCGGGTCGACCGTGCATCAGGGAGCGGGAACTACCGGCCGAGTCATCGAAAACAATGCCGGTACTGAAGGTGAGGGCAACCGCGTCTTCGGGGCGTCCTGCTTCTACAGTCAGCTTGCGTAGACGAGCGATTTTGCCAGCCAATTCTTCCGGTTCCAGAATGGCGGGGGGGCGCAGCCCAATGGGCATCCAACCGTCGCCGTACTTGGCGGCCCGACGGATGGCAGCGCCAGAGTGACCGCCAATCCAGATGGGCGGGTGGGGCTTCTGCACTGGTTTAGGATCGAATCCGACATCCGAAATCTGGTAGTACTTGCCCTGGAAGGACGGTTGATCCTTGGTCCAGAGTTCTTTGTAGAGTTGTAGATATTCGTCGGTGACCGCCCCGCGTTCTTTGTAGGTGTCCAGCCCCATGGCCTGGAACTCCTCTTCCATCCAACCGACCCCAGCGCCCAGAATTACCCGACCGCCCGAGAGCACGTCTAGGGTGGACAGTAGCTTGGCCGTAAGTACCGGGTTGCGGTAGGGGATGATTAAGACGTGGGTGCCGAGTCGTACCCGCTTGGTACAGCCTGCGATGAAATTCAGGGCTGCCAGTGGCTCGTAGTACGGCTCATTGGGGCGAAAAGTGGGAACGCCGTCTGCGGCGTAGGGATAGAAGGAATCGACTTTTTGGGGCAGTACGATGTGGTCGCTAACCCATACGTGGTCGTAGCCAAGGTCCTCGGCCCGTTGCGCCACGCTGCGTAGCTGCTCTGGGCCAGCCATTCCGCCTCGGCTGGGTAGTGAAGTGCCAAAAGTAACTGCCATGAGATGCCTCCATTAATTGGCCGGGTAATTCGCGTGTTTTCCGGCTGGGAGACAGTCTAGCAGACCTTAGGCCATGTGGGTGTTATGGAGACACCAGAGGTGCTACTTACGTTCTCTCTTCACCACGTAAGTGCCGACGATATGATCATGCCAGCCCCGATTTTGGCGGTCACGCAATACCCAAACATAGCCTAACAGCAGTAATGAGCCAGCAACGTATCCAATATTTAGTAATAAGGTAGAGTATTCGCCTGCGATCAAAAGAAAGCTGGGAGCGGATTTAACAACGAATTCCCGGAGTAGGACTCTGCGAAAAGTCGGGATATTGCCTGTGGCGTCAACCACTTGAATACCTAAAGCCATTTTCCCAGGTGTTTGACCACGCCTGTAAGTGAATGACACAAAGTACACAACGGAGATTAGGACGCCAATAATTGGGAGTTCTATTATTGCGAAGATAACCGCGCTTGGTATTAGAAGAGCTAACTGGTCAATAATTGAGGCACCGAAACGCAGCAAGAATCCGGCGTACCTAGACTCTTCGTTGGATTCGGTTTCTTCTTGTTCCGCGCCGCAATTGGCACAGAACTGGATTCCCAGGCGGATTCGAGCCCCACACTCCGGGCAGGCTACCGAGGCTACGGGTTGGGGCAACGACTGGGTCGGTCGGTCGGCATGTCCTGAAGACTGTTGCTCGCCGGGCGGAGCTAATTCAAATGGCGGGCAGAGGGAGCAGGTCTGGGTTGACGGATAATAATGCTCGTGGCAGAGGGGCGTCACGCCGCATTTTGGGCAGTTGAGCGCCGCTACCTGGGCCACCGGCACCCCACAGGCCCGGCAATAGGGAATGTAATCGCCCGTCAGAACTTGGGAGTCGGTTTCGGGCTGAATGGGACCATTGCATTGATTGCACTCAGTTGCACCAGGCACAACTGCGGCGCCGCAGTTGCCGCAGAACTGGTTTCCAGAAAATTCGTTTGGATCTCTCTCCGCCATCGGCCTCTCAATTCCAATTTAGACATATCGCCGCAACCATTTAACAACACCGCGGCCTATTAATAGACTACTACGAAACTCCGATTTTGGATGTATTCGGCTGCTTGCGTTAACCGGCCAAGTCTATGCGCGGTTGTACCGCCTGAATTGGGTGTGCTAGTCTGGATTTCGAACATATGTTGTTTAACGTGCCAGATTAATCGAATTTGATTAACTGCCTGAGAAAATTATGCCAGAAAAAGTAGTCGTCGCCATGAGCGGGGGAGTGGATTCCTCGGTAGCCGCGTTGCTGTTGCAGCAGCAGGGCTACGACGTTGTGGGCGTCACCATGAAGCTATATAACCTTGACGGCGAGGATTTACCCGCCAATTACCAAGGCTGCTGCACGCTGGACGACGTGGAAGACGCACGCTCGGTCTGCCGTCGGTTGGGAATACCCCACTACGTCTTGAACACCCAGCGCGAGTTTCAAACTGGTGTTGTGGACTACTTTACCTCGGAGTACCAGCTGGGCCGTACTCCCCATCCCTGCATCGCTTGCAACGATAAGATTAAGTTTAGCCATTTGATGGAACGGGCCGCAGTGCTGGACGCAGATTACGTCGCCACCGGGCACTACGCTCAGATTGAGCGTGGCCCAAACGGCATTGTCCTGAAAAAGGCGGTTGATGCGTCTAAAGACCAGTCCTACGTGCTCTTTGGTATGAGGCAAGAGCAACTTGCCCGTACATTGATGCCCGTGGGCGCTTACCCAAAGAGCGAGATACGGCAAATGGCCGAGGACGCGGGGCTGCTAATCGCCGCCAAACCCGATAGCCAAGACATTTGTTTCATACCGTCGGGCGACTATAAGTCTTTCCTCAAGCAGCGGATAACCACGACCCCCGGCGATATTGTTGAACTTGACGGAACCGTGGTGGGCCAGCATGAGGGCATCGAGTATTTCACTATTGGGCAGCGGCGGGGACTGGGAATAGCCGAAGGCGAGCCCCGTTTCGTAATCCGCTTGGAGCCAGAGTTCCACCGCGTGATTATTGGGCCGGAAGAAGCCCTGATGCGGGGCGAAATGCGGGTATCAGCCGTCAACTACACCCTAGGGAACCCGCCCACAGGCCCAGTGGACGTCAACGTCAAAATTCGATACAAGTCGAGCGAAGCTGCGGCGGTGCTCTATCCCTGTGGCGACGGAGCGACGGTCCGGTTTCAACAACCGCAGCGGTCGGTAACGCCGGGCCAGGCCGCGGTGTTCTATCAAGGTGATGTGCTGTTGGGTGGTGGGACGATTGAACCCGGTGTTCCAGAGAACCAACCCGCAGCCACCCCCTAACAATATGTGAGGTGGCATGCCCGACCTTTTCATTTGTCCGCCGACCCTCTTACGATCACCCCTGGCCAATTCCAGAGGCGGCTAATGCCAGACCTGTCGCTGGAATCGGGAGTCTATCAGCGTGGTATCCAGTTCGTCGCTGGCGTGGATGAGGCGGGACGTGGGCCACTGGCCGGGCCGGTGGTCGCCGCAGCGGTGATACTCCCGCCCGACCTGACCGGCTCCGAGACTTGGCTCCAGTTGCTCGACGATTCCAAGAAGTTGTCTCAAGCCCGACGCGAGCGTGCAGCCGACGCCGTCTACGAAAACGCGTTGGCCTTTGGCGTGGGAATGGTTGGCCCCGAGGACATCGACAGAATGGGCATTGGCCATGCCGCCCTAGCGGCCATGATGCTGGCGGTGGGGCAGCTTAACCTGGAGCCGGGGCACCTGCTTTTGGACTTCATTTATGTCCGCGAGTGTGCTTACACCTACGACACGATTGTCAAAGGGGACAGCCGCAGCTACTCAATAGCGGCGGCCTCCAATGTGGCCAAGGTAACCAGGGACAAGCTGATGGTGGAAGCCGAGGATACCTACCCCGGTTATAATTTCGCCCAGCACAAGGGTTACCCCACCAAGGCCCACTTTGAAAGCCTGCGGGAACTGGGCCCCTGCCCCATCCACCGCCGGTCATTCTCGCCGGTAGCCCAGGCCCAGATGCTGTTCGCCAGCGAAGTCTGAGTGTGACCACGCCTCGGGGTCGTTTGGGCCAATGGGGAGAAGAACATGCCCGCCGGTATCTGGAGGGCAAAGGCTACATGGTGTTGGCCACCAACTACCGTAGCCGATGGGGCGAGGTCGATATTGTGACTCGCCTGGGCGACGAAATGGTCTTCGTCGAGGTCAAAACCCGCCGGGGCTCTGCCTTTGGCACGACCGAAGAATCCATCACCCATACCAAGTCCCAGCGCCTAATTACTACGGCGCAGCGCTACTTGGAGCAAGAAGGACTTGAACAGGCGGATTGGCGGATCGATTTGGTTGGAGTCCAGTTGGACCACTCTGGAAAGCTGTTGGCGGTTAATCACATCGAAAACGCGGTGGAGTCTTAGCGGCTTTGCTTACGGTGCCGGGATAAACGCCTGTCGATTGTTCGGAACTCGGAAAGAAAAAAGGGTGGCGTTGGCACTAACGCCACCCTTTACACAAGAGGTGTCCCACTTCCCACAGCGAGGAAAAGGACTCAGTAGAGGCCGGCGAATCCCCCTTGGAATCGTCCGGCGCGGAGTTGCAAGTCGCGTGCCGCGACCGCGAAACATTGGGCTGAGGCCGCCATTGCCGTGGCGGGGAGTTGAGCGACCCTTGCAACGCTGGGCGTTAACTTGGTCATTAACTCGGTTAAAGTTCTTTGAGCGTCTTCGATAGAACGGGGTTCCATGGAACTGGAATCCGTGAAACTGGGCTCGATAGAACGGGGCTCTTTACTACCTGGGTTTGTCTCCAAGAGCTGAACCAATTCGGTGCAAACTTCGTCGAACATCAGCAGACTTTTTCGGCAGTCACCAACAAATGATTCCATTACGGCTGGGGCCATGGCGTTGTTCGAAGATTCCAGTTGTAGGAACTGGCCCTGGGCGCGCTCGATGGACTGGGTGATGCCGTGCAGAGAGTCGATGTATTGTTGGAACATCGGATTTTTGGCGGCCCTGAAGCCATCCGAGGAGTGCGCCAAACGGGCGTCCAACCGGGAGATTGAGTCCACATATTCTTCAGTAACCCGGTTGTTGTTACAATCTGGTGCGTCGTTCGAAGGGTCGTTCAGCCGGGTAGCAATCTTAGCAATAAGCTCGTGCAATTCGGCGGAAGTCTGGGTTACGGTCAAGGCCAAAGTCATCACTTCAAAGGCGGGGTGAAACCCGGTTCCGATGCTCTCAGACGGGACGCTGGGATGAGCATTGACCGATTCAAACAGGTCAATCTCCCTTGGCGCCGGGCGTAGGCCCCGTTTACCGTCCCAGTTGGTTATCACCGTGCCACTCCTGCAAGGAACTTGCCTGTAATCACTGAATTGGTTAAGTTCCAGTAAAATTACTCTACTTTGGTAAGTATTTAAAAGCAAGGGTAGGGGTGATTGCGAGTCTGTAGGAACGTGGGATAGTGCTAATTTGGTAATAGTTGATGGCCGGGATTGAGTGAGCGTCTGGTTTAGTTTTGCCGCATTGGTGGTGGTTCGAAGCCTTCAGGAAACTGGGTGTGTTCGTCCCAGAGGGCGGTATCGAGTTGCTGTTTGGTTAGTCCTTCCGAATGTTCGAAATTAACCGACTCCAGATGAGCGGCATAGAGGATCGCTCCCTCCAGATGAGCGCCAGAGAGGTATGCTCCCTCCAAGCGAGCGTCAGAGAAGAATGCCCCCTCTAGGTGGGCGTCAATGAGGATTGCTCCCTCCAGATGAGCGGCAGAGAGGGACGCTCTCTCCATATGAGCGATATAGAGGTTCGCTCCCTCCAGGTGAGCGCCAAGGAGGCGCGCCCCCTCCAGGTGAGCGCCAGAGAGGAACGCTCTCTCGAGGTGCGCGCTAGGGAGGTATGCTCCCTCCAGATTGGCGTCAAGGAGAAACGCTCCCTCTAGGTGAGCGTAGGCAAAGTTAGCCCTTGCTAGAGAAAGGACTTCAAGATTGGCACGCTGAAGATTGGTATTAGAAAGATCCAACCGGTCGTCGGGGCCATCGCTGTCGGCGTTCCTTCGTCCTAGGACTGTTAAGATTGCCTGGATTACCGTCGATGGTCGTTCTTCTTGGTTCTCTTCGCCTTCGGCTGGTTCAATCCATTGTGCGTTCTCCCGTACGTACGCGGTCAATACTTCCATAACCTGCCGGTGGTCGTTGTTGGGAGAGTCCTTGGCTATCCGCTCCAAAGTGTAAATCCCACCCAGGCAGACGGCGGTATTGTCGCTGCCCAGTTGGTCGATGGCACGGGTGAAACGCTCGGTGATTTGCCCTTCTTGTAGCAGATGGACTGTGCGCTCAGTCGCTGAAGTCCGCCGAAAAGTGGCTAAAACGCCGAGCATGACGATAATCCCTACGGCTATTTGCGCCCAAGTCTTGCGCCGGTCATCTACAAGTTGTGAGCGGGTAACATCGTCCAAGGGCACAACTTCGCCTTGGTCGTTCACGGTGGTATCAGGAGCGCTCAACTGGGGGAGAAGAAACCCTATTAGCAACACGGACACGGGAATTACTAAGATAGTGGCGAGCACAGTCTTATTGCGCTTGAGGGAGATAAAAATGCTTTCAGGCCCGACCACAGTTTAGCCAACATCACACTCGAAGATTGAAGTGAAGATTTTAGGTTAGTAAGGCAACCCCGAAAAACGAGTCCCAATTACGGCCACAATCACAAACATAGCTAAAACAAACGAGATAATCATGCAGCCCCAGCGCGCGGTCATAACTTTAGTCTAACCCCGCTTAACATTGGAATTACTACTCGCCACCGGAGGTATCTGCCCCGGTTGCACCGGCGGCGGTTAGGGCGGCGGCGTGGCCAGCTCCGAAACCGTTGTCGATGTTGACCACCGTTACGCCTGGGGCGCAGCTATTTAGCATGCTGAGCAGGGGGGCCAGACCGTCGAAACTGGCGCCGTAGCCGGTGCTGGTGGGCACTGCGATTACCGGGACTGATACCAGTCCGGCAACCACGCCGACCAGGGCAGCGTCCATCCCAGCCACGACGACGATTACCCGCGCCTTTTGGAGCACCGGCAACTGGTCGAGCAGCCGGTGGAGGCCAGCCACGCCCACATCGGATACTAAAGTGACGTCATTGCCCATGAGGGTGGCGGTCAGAACCGCTTCTTCGGCCACAGGCAGGTCGGCGGTGCCAGCGGTCACCACGACTATGCCATCTTTCAAAGGGGCCGTCTGCGGCGCAGGAACTACGATAGCTTTAGGCAGTTCGTGGAATTCGGCCTCGGGGGTGTCCTGAAGCACCGCTTGGTAGGCTGCGTGGTCTGTTTTAGTCACCAACACCGGATGGCCCCGGCCTTTCATCGCGCTAACAATCTGGGCAATTTGCTCTGGCGTCTTGCCCTTGCCGAAGACAACCTCCGGCCAACCGGTGCGCAGGGGGCGGTGGTGGTCCAGCTTGGCGAACCCCAAGTCTTGGTACGGCAGGTCGCGCAACTGCTCAACGGCAGTGTCTACGGTCACGCCATTCTCTTTGAACCTGGCTAGAAGGTCTCTGAGGCGTTCTTCCTGGATGGTGGTTCTCCTGGGATGGTGGCTAAAGTAATTTTTGCCGGGCGGCTTCGGTTGCTACCTGGTAGACCTCTTGAAACGGTCTGCCAGTTTCCAATGCAATTCGGCGGACATCATCGGGCTCCGGCGCGGCGCTGACGGCTTTATCGTCTAGAATCTTAATCTTTACGCTGATTGGGCCTAGGTCGGTTTCTACCGTGAATACCTGCCGGTCAGCCACATAGCGGTCAATGGAACGGGTGCGGATGCCCAAGGTGGGGGTCTCCCGCAGAATAACCTCCGAGGCTTCGCGCTCTTTGTCTTTGGGAACCAGGGCTGAAAGCACGACTCCGGGGCGGTTCTTTTTCATCTGGATGGGCGTGGTCCAGACATCCAGCGCGCCGATGGCGAACAGCCGCTCTTGGGTGTAGCCCAAGACTAGGCCGGATACATCGTCCAGGTTGGTTTCCAACAGCACTACCTGGTCTTGTCGGATGGATGAGGTGGCATCGACTTGGGAGGTCTCTCCCAGCCAAACCCGCAGCGCGTTGGGAAACTCAGCAGGGTCTTTGGTGCCCAGTCCTAGACCGACACGGTCCACAGCAAAGGCCGGTCGATTGAACTGGGCCAGTGTCGTAATCAAGGCCGCTCCGGTGGGAGTGGTCAGTTCGCCAGCCTTTTCGTACATTGGGTTCTCGGCCACAACCGGCGCACCCACCGATGCGATTAGCTCCAAGGTGGCGGGAGCGGGGTTGGAGTAACCGCCCGCTCGACGCGGGGGACTGGAGTTTCCAATCACCAGCGGCGCGGCGTGGATTAATTCAACGCCAAGGTACTCAAACCCAATGGCGGAACCGACGACATCGACCAGGGTGTCGACGCTGCCCAGTTCTTCAAGGTCCAATACGTCTTGGGTTTCTCCGTGTACTCGACTCTCGGCCTGCCAAAGCGCTTTCAGTACCCGGCAAGACTGGTCTTTAACGGGCTGAGACAAGCTGCTGCCCGCAACGGAATCAAGTAGTTGCTTGGGGGAATAGCGGGTCTGGTCTTCCAGATTGACTTTCAGGTAGGTGCCCCGCATCTCGCAACGTGTCTCCTGCCGGGCTTCCAGTCGGTAGCCTGCAATATTCAGCTTGCTGAGTTCTTCTTCTAGGTGCTCGATGGGCATGCCCAGGTCGGCCAGAGCGCCCAGCATCATGTCGCCGCTGGCCCCGCCGATGGGCTGGATGTAGGCGATTCGCATGCTCTAGTCCCGCCTGCTCTGGCCGTTAGACACGGTCGCGGTGAGATTGAGCTGGTCGTTCAGGCTGCCGGAACGCAGGCCTGCCATATCCAAGGAGACCCACAGGTAGCCAATCTTTTTGAGGGCGGACACTATCTCTTGCCGGTGGCCGAATGCGAACTCCATCTCGTTCTCGCCGACCTCTACCCGGCACAGGCGGTCGTGGTGACGGGCCCGGACTTCCTTGAGACCCAGGCATTTGAGATAGTCTTCGGCCTGCTCAATCTTCGATAGGTTCTCGATGGTCACCGGTATGCCGTAGGGGATGCGTGAGGAGAGGCAGGGTTGGGCAGGCTTATCCCAGATGGGAATGTCCAGTATCTTGGCGATGGCGCGGACGTCGGCCTTGGTCAGTCCGGCCTCGACCATTGGGCTGCGCACCTTGTGTTTGCTGGCAGCTTGCAGGCCGGGGCGGTAGTCGCCGAGGTCGTCGGTATTGGCGCCGTTAGCCACCCACTGGAAGCTCTCTTGGTCGGCTAATCCGGTGAGTTGGGTGTATAGCTCGGTCTTGCAGAAATAGCACCGCTGGGGCGAATTGGCCACATAGCCCGCTTGGGCCATCTCGTTGGTGTTAATGATGCGGTGGGCAAACCCGAACCTTTCAGCCAGGCCCTTGGCTTCGTCCAGCTCTCGTGATGCCAAAGCTGGGGAGACAGCGGTCACGGCCAGAGCTTTATCGCCAAGTACGCGGTGGGCCGCAACGGCGACAAGAGTGCTATCGACGCCTCCGGAGAAAGCGACGACTACCGAGTCCATGCCTTGGAGTATATTTTCTAAATCCGATAATTGCGGACTGGTTGGTGACTTCATATTTACCTCCGGGCACCATACATAAGATGCGTGTATCCGGTGTAAAGATGATATAGGTCACCAGGTCAAGGCGTCCACCAGCGGCTACCCCATATTTGCGGAGGCTGGAGGGCGTTGATGTTAACTTAGGAAATCCGCCACGGTATCGGCGAAGACCTCAGCCCGTTCAATCATTAGCAGATGGCCCGCGTTGGACATGACTGAAACCTTGGCGCCTGCAATCAGCTTGGCAAAATCCTCAGCGTAGACCGGGGGGATAATCCGGTCGTTTTCGCCCCAGATGACCAAGGTCGGCGCTTTGATGCGGTAGGCGCGCCGCTTCAGCCCTTTGTCGGGAATCGGCCAGAGGAACTTTCCGGCGGCGGTCAGGTCTTGCATCCGGTCGGCGGCTAAGGCTGCTTTCAACCTAGCGTTGGCCTCAAAATCAGCGGGAGAGAGGCTCATGGAACTGGAGGCCGAAGACCAGAGGTCGTTCTGCAGGTCGTTGGCGCTCATCGAAAGAAGATCGGCCACCGGGTCCGAGTCGCGCCAGGTGCCGGCGGGTGCTGCCAGGACCAACTTGTCGACGTAGCTGGGCGATAGCGCGGCCATTTCGGCGGCAATCATTCCGCCCAAGAAATGGCCTACCACGTGGGCTTTGGCTACGCCCAAGGCGTCTAAGAGTTCAAATTGATAGAGGGTCAGGTCAATCAGGTCGTCGAGCTTGTCCAACCCATTGGACTTGGAGTAGCCGGGCAGGTAGGGCGCATAGACTGTGAACTTCTTGGCCAGAGCGTCCAAGAATGGAGCCCAGCCCTTTTGCCCAATGGCACCGTGGAGATAAAGCAGCGGTGGCCCACTGCCGTCTTTCAGCACTTCAGCCTCGAAATCGCCGCCCCTCAAGGATATGGTTATTGTCTCCGGCATGGGTTCTCCATCTCGTTATTTGCTTAAAGGGTCCGGTACCACTCGGCTATTGCTTGGCCAATCTCGGTTGGCGAGTCCTCTTGGACGAAGTGGACTCCTTTGACGGTCTTTTCTTGTTGGTTGGGCCAGGTGCGACAGAACTCACGCTGGGGGCCGGTGAGTATGGCTCCGGGCTCGGCGTTGATGAACAGCTTGGGTACGTCGCAGGTTGCCAGCCATTCCGCATATTCGGACACGATTTTCACCACGTCGGCAGGCTCGCCCTCAATGGGAATCTCCCTGGGCCAGGTTAGGGTGGGCCGCCGCGATTCACCGGGCGTCAAATAGGGACGGCGGTAGACGGCCATCTCTTCGTCGGATAATTTCCTGAGTACGCTGCCAGGGAGCACCCGCTCCACAAAGGTGTTCTTCTCCAACACCATCGCTTCGCCTGCGGAGGAGCGGAAGCCTTGAAAGACCTGGCGTGCGGCCTCGGGCCATTCCTCCCAGGTCACCGGTCGGACGATGGCCTCCATGTAGACCAGGCCTTTGACCCGCTCTGGATGGCGTTCGGCCCAGTGGAACCCCAGGGCCGAACCCCAGTCGTGGAGCACCAGGGTGACATCTTTGGTCAGGCCCAATTTTTCGAACCAGGTGTCTAGGAATAAGCTGTGGTCGGCAAATCTATAGGAGCCGTTGGGGGCGCTTCCCGACTCTCCCATACCGACCAAGTCGGGCGCCAAGCACCGGCCGACAGGCTCAACATGGGGTATTATGTTGCGCCAAAGATAGGATGACGTGGGATTGCCGTGGAGGAACACTATGGGTTGGCCAATGCCGGTATCCACGTAGGCCATTTCGGCCCCACCGGCTGGCATGTGCCGCCGCGGATAAGGGTCTTTGGCTGATATTGATTCTTGGGTCAACTCTAGTCCGTTCCCTTTATTGGCTGGTGTTCTTGCTCGCGCTCTTAGATGGTTCGGTCAACTTTTCCGGCCACCAGCGGGTCTCGTACTCCGACCAAATATCCTTGATGTGGGGCATAACCTCGTTGGCGAACAGAGTTGTGTTCTTCATCGCCAACTCCTTGGGCATATCACCGAATTGCAGCAGGAGCATTAGGTTGCCCACACGCAGTTCTTTGATGGCGTGGGTCAATTCTTGGCGTACTGTCTCCGGGCTGCCGACAATCACATTGCCCGCCTCCAGGTAATCGGTCCAGGTGAAATCGCTGAGCTGCTTGGTCCGGGACTGCATAGTCTCAGCGCCAGCTTGGGAAGCATTAGTCTTTACCGACCGGTAGCCGGGTGGGTTTCCGAAGCCGCCGGGAATGTGCAGGCTCTTCTTGAAGAAATACTCGATGGAGTCCTTGTACTCCTGGGCCTGCTCATCGGTTTCTGATACAGCGACCAATTGGAGGAACCCGGCGTGGTAGGGATTAAACTCCTTACCCTGCCGTTCCATCTCGTCCCAGAAGCCGTCCAAGATGGTCTTGCCAACCTTGTAGCCCGAGTAGCTTAGGTAGCAATAAACGTAATCGTTCTTAATGGTCCAGTCCCAGGTCTCCAGGCTGCCGCTGCCGGGCACCCAGATGGGAGGGTGGGGTTGTTGGTAGGGGCGGGGCCAGATGTTTACATAGCGGAGTTGGGTGTATTTGCCGTTGAAGGCGAAGGGCTCGCGCTCTGTCCAGGCCTTCATTACCAGGTCGTGGGCCTCTTGGTATTTCTCCCGCAACGTCACCGGCACCTGGCCGTAGCCGAAGATGGTGTCCATGGCGGTGCCCAGGGGGAACCCGGCGATTAACCGGCCACCGCTCAGCACGTCCAACATCGCCATTTCTTCGGCAACCCTGATTGGCGGGTTGTAGAGGGCTAGGCTGTTGCCCAGCACCACGATGGCCGCCTTGGAGGTTGCGCGGGTCATTGCCGATGCCATCAGGTTGGGCGACGGCATCAGTCCGTAGGCGTTGCTGTGGTGTTCGTTGACGCAAATTGCGTCGAAGCCCATCTTCTCGGCGTACTCCAACTCGTCCAGAAAGTCGTTGTACATGTGGTGGCCCTTTTCTGGGTCGAAAAGGCTGTTGGGTGCGTCTACCCAAACGCTGTGATAATCTTTCTCGAAGCTTTCGGGCAGGTCCTGGTAGGGCATCAGGTGGAAGAAGCACAATTTCATGGCTGAAATTTCCTTACGAGCAGGGGGCGACACCTGGATTTGGCCGCCTGATTGTACAAGAATGAGAGTGCCGACGCCACCGACGATGTCCAAGAAAATCCGCCCCAAACTAGCGCAGGGAAGAGAGATATGACCGAGATTGAGCGGCGCGTGGCAGTGGCCAAACAGTTGGCTGCCAACATTAGAGAGTATTTAGGCAAGCTGACACCGGAGCAATGGGAACTGGACAGCGCCTGCGCCGAATGGCAGGTGCGAGACGTGGTTAGCCATCTAATCGGCGGTGCGGAACGTCAGGCCGACAGTATGGAGCGGGGCCGGGGCGGCGAATCAGGCCCGCCAGCCGGGTTTGTTCCCCCGGAAGCAGCGGCGCTCTCGGCCAGCAACGCCCAACGGGACATTGACCGCCGTAACCAGTTGGCTGGCAACATGCTGGAGGCCTTTGACGCCAGCTACACCAAACTCCACCAAGAGTTCGATAGTTTTGGCGAGGGTAAGGACGGCGTATCCTGGGACACTCTGGCTTGGCACGTGCGCCGTGGCGCAATGACGGCGGCGTCATACGTGGAACTACGCATTCAAGAACTGGCAATCCACGATTGGGACATTCGCTCGGCGTTTCAGCCCGATGCCGGACTCGACCCGGCTAGCGTCCCCGTGCTTTTGGACATGTCACCGGCCTGGCTGGGCATGTGCTTTCGTCCTTCGGCCAAGCTCCCCAACCCCGTGGAATACAGCTTGAACGTAGGCCCCGATGAGTCCAGGCAATACCGTATGAGCGTCACCGGCGATGCCTTTGAGATGGCCCCAGGTGCAGCAACCCAGGCAGATTTGTCCCTGTCGGCCACTGCGGAGCAATATCTGCTGTTCAGCTACGGACGCTTGACCGCCGTCGAGGGCATAAGTTCCGGCAAGCTGACGGTTACTGGCGACGTGGCCAAAATCGACCAGTTTGAGGTGTGGTTTAAGGGGTTATAATTCAGACTCACCCCACGCCTAGGCTAGGCGCGCCCGTGGTAAGCTCGGTACCAGACATAACAATCGCTTGGACCATGCGAAAAAGAGGTCGGCGGTAAAAGTGAGAATACTAAATTGACTACGCGTTCACGCAACGTGGTAATCATCGGTGGCGGCATCGTCGGCTGCCTCAGTGCCTATCTATTGGGCAAAAATGGCTACAAGGTAACGATACTGGAGGCCGACTCGCTGGGCAGCCACGCCTCGGGTTTCGCTTTTGGTGGCCTCGACCCATTGACTGGTGTCGGCCTGCCGGAGCCGCTGCTGGAGTTCAGCCTGTGGTGTTATGGCCGTCACCGCAGCATCTCCAGAGAGCTTCAAGAAGCCACCGGAATTGACGTGGGTTTTGAGCTGAAGGACCGGCTTAACCTGGCCTTCGACGACGAAGAAGTCCAGGCAGCCAAGACCAACGTGGACTGGATGCGTAATGTGGGCGGCTTCAAAGTCGAATGGGTCGACCGTGACCAAGCGGTGGCGTTGGAGCCCCAGGTTAATCCCGAATGTCTCGGTGCGCTGCACGAGCAGAGTCCGGGGGCCTTGGAGCCCTACCGGTTCGTTCTGGCGGCCATGCGTGCTGGCGAGCGTAATAAGGTGGAGTTGCTAAACCGCCGTGCCACTGGTCTGATTAGTGAAGGCGGCAAGTGCACGGGAGTAACCTATGAGAACGGGCGAATCGACGCCGATGTGGTAGTACTGGCCATGGGCCCTTGGACCCAGCAGGCCTCGGAATGGTGTGGGGTGGATATCCCTGTGACGCCCCTTAAAGGACAAATCCTGCGGCTACGGTCTAAGAAAAACCCTCTTAAATTGGCCGTCAATTACAAAGGAAATTACGTGGCGACTAAGCCCGATGGCCTGATATGGGCTGGCACAACGGAGGAAGAAGCTGGGTTCGACGAAAACACCACTTCCGCCGGTAGGAACAGCATCATGGAAGATTTGTTAAAGATGGTCCCCGGCATGTATGAGGCTGAACTGGTGCAACAGACCGCTTGCCTACGCCCACTCTCAACCGACGGCCTACCAATCGTGGACAAAGTTACCGGCTGGGATAATCTATACGTTTCCACCGGAGCCGGCCGGAAAGGCATTCTCTGGAGCACCGGAATGGCCCACGTATTGTTGGACCTTATCAAATACGGTGAATCGGACGTGTCCGGGGCCGAGCACTTGAAACTGGACCGTTTCTAGGTAGCGTTTCTAGGTAGCGGTTTAGTCCTCGTATTTGCGGGCTACCAATAGGCCGTCTTCCCTACTAATCTTCATGGCGAAGTTGTAGCGGTCGGCTTCCAAGGCCAGGGTCACGTCTTCTGGATGGTATTGAGGCTGGGTCGGGTCAAAGAATTTCTGGGTTGCACCGCCCATTAGTATCAAAGACTTTACGGCGTTGAAGTCTGGCTTCCGTTCTTCAAGCAGGTTCCGTAGATAGATGCCGCAGTGCTCGTCCTCGTCCGACCGGACCACACCCTGGTCCCCCATGGCGATAATCGAGACCAAATCTGGCTTCGCCTTGGTGATTGCGTCCACTGTGGCTTGGGCAACCACAAACGACCCCAGGAAAATCCCCGAGGCATTTGCGGCCGCTTCCACTCCGACCGTACCAGCCCTAGTGGATTGCACCAGCGTCTTTCCAGTCAAATCAACCTGGGAAATCTCGTGGGGCGAATTGCCGAAATCGAAGCCGTCTGGGCGTTTCCCGGCAACCTCTCCCATGAGGTAGTCGCCCACGCCTTTCTTGTGTAGCGCCACTGCGTCTTCGGGTTCGGCGAACAGAATAATCTCTTTGGCCCCGCGGTCGAAGGCGATGGCCGCCGTGGTGAAAGCCCGGAATACGTCAATGATGATGGCCGTGCCCATGGCCTCTTCAGCATCCCTTTTCAGGCTGCCAAGTCGTATTTCCATCTGATGGTTGGCTCCGATTATGCAGGTTGCTGGCGGTACCCCCATCCTAACCTTCCCCCTTGCGATGGGGAAGGAACTGTTTGAATAATCCCCTCCCCCTCGCAAGGGGTAGGGCTAGATCCCCCGATGCATCGGGGAGACTCTCGACGGAGTCGGAGGTGGGGGCCTCTTGCCAGCCAGACTGTTTTTGAGGGTTATCCCTTCTTGGTCAGCTTTTGTAGCGAGCGGACTTCACGGGGCGGGGAGAGCTTGCTGCCGGTGTGAGTCCATGAGACTTCGCCGACGAAGATGTCGCCCTTGGAGTTGATGCACACGCCGTGGGGGGCGATGAAACTGCCCGGCTGATCGCTTTCGGCGACGTCGCCCAGCTTGGCTAGGTAGTTGCCCTTGGTGTCCATGATGCCGATGCGCGGGCCAAGTCCGCTTGCCTGGTCGTTGGGACCAATGGCCACGCCAAGTTCACCAACGTAGACCCGCTGGTCACCGCTGGTGTCGATGAACAGGCCACAGGGTCGGGCCATGTCTTTCCACTGGGTCTCGAACTTGCCGTTCTTGTCGAAGACCTGAATCCGTTGGTTCTCCCGGTCGGCGACGTAGACCCAACCGTCCTTGTCCGTGCAGATGTTGTGGGCGATGTTGAACTCGCCCGGCCCAGTGCCGGATTCGCCCCAGGAGAACAGCAACTTGCCGTCTGGCGAATACTTGTGAACCCTGGCGTTGCCGTAGCCGTCGGAAACGTAGAATTCGGCGGTCTGCGGATCCAAGGCAACGTGGGTGCAGCGGTTGAAGGGGTCGCCGCTCATGAAGGGAGACGGCTTGCCAGGGACTCCTAATGTGAAGATGACTGAACCGTCCATGTTGCACTTGCGCACCGTGTGGTCGCCGTCGTCGGTAAGGTAGATGCTGTCGTCTGGCCCCATGGTGATTCCGTGGGCCCTGGGGTACACACCCTCACCCCATGAACGGAGGAAATTGCCGTCCTTGTCGAACACAATCATGGGGTGCTCGCCACGGTTGAAGACGTACACGTTGTCTTGAGCGTCCACGCCAACCGAGGCGCATTCTTTAAATGCCCAACCGTGGGGGAGCTTGCCCCAACCTTCTTCTACTTTGTAAGTGAAATTGCCCGTACCTAAATCAACCATTTCTGTACCTCAAATCTATCCGTTGTTTGTTGATCACCGACCCCGTTTTGCGCAGGTCTTGCGCAGGCCTTGCGCAGGCCTTGAATGATACGGGGGCGGCACTCGGAGATTGTAGCATCGCGCCAATGGAAATCAACGTGTTCACCTTAGGTCTTAATTGACGAAGCTTTGATTACATTGCCACAGGCAGCTAGGCGTTGCTATCATTAGTCTCAATACCCCCGCAATATTCTATTAATTCCATGTTCTACGAGGATCGGTTAAATGACGGAGCAAGTCAGGCGAGATTTCGTAAAGTATTCATTCTTTAAAGTAGACCCTGCATGGCGTCGCCTTCCGGTTAAGGAACGCCAGGACAGCAAGGCCCAGTTTGCCGAGGTCTTGAGCGAGTTTTCCGACCGAGTTACCATGTCCAGCTATAGCCTGGTGGGCACTCGCGGTGATGTGGACTTCATGCTTTGGAAGGTTAGCGAAGAAATAGAAGCGATCAACGAGTTGATGGCCAGAATTAACCACACTGACCTAGCGCAGTATCTGACCACGCCCCATTCTTATCTGGCCATGACTCGCCGCTCGCCCTATATCGATGACCATAAGCACGAGGGCCAAGAAGGCACGGGCGTTTCAACTATGCGCATAGTGGGCCGGAAGTATCTGTTCATCTACCCATTCGTGAAGACCCACGAGTGGTACCAGCTACCCAAGGAAGAACGCCAAGACCTGATGAACGAACACTTCGTCATCGGACACAAATATCCAGATGTGAAAATCAGCACGGCATACTCTTTCGGCCTCGACGACCAAGAGTTTGTGCTGGGATTTGAGACCGACGACCCGTCACATTTCCTGGATCTGGTAATGGACCTAAGAGAGTCCAAGGCCCGGCCATTCACCCTGCTGGACACGCCTATATTCTCCTGTCTCAGCAAACCAGTGGAAGCCTGTTTGGACGACTTAGGCTAAATTAAAGAATCGGTCAGAAAAGAAAAATGGGCGTCCCGATTAGTCGGGACGCCCATTTTTTGTTGCCAATATGGATTGCTTGGAAACCGGTGGCTTTCTAGCTTCCGGCCGTGTTCTTCATGTGGTTCATGGCCGAACCGGCTTTGAACCAATCGATTTGACCGAGGTTCATGGTGTGGCGCAGGTTGATGCGCTCTTCTTCGCCGTCCTCGTGTTTGACCACGCAGACCAGCGGTTGCCCCGGCGTTAGATTGGCCAGGCCGATAATGCTGAGTCGGTCATCGGCACGGATGTGCTCGTAGTCGCCCGGGTCCTCAAAGGTTAGGGGCAAAATGCCCTGCTTCTTGAGGTTGGCTTCGTGAATCCTGGCGAAACTGCGGGTGACGACAGCGGCGGCGCCCAGCATGCGGGGTGACATTGCGGCATGCTCACGGCTGCTGCCCTCGCCGTAGTTATTATCGCCAATGGCAATCCAGGGCATGCCCTTGGCCTTGTACTCTCTGGCAATCTCAGGAATGGGTTGGACCTGCTCACCGGAGAGTTGGTTTATGCCCGTACCTGGGTCATCAGTGAATGTGTTCACCGCCCCCAAGAACATGTTGTCGCTCAGGTTGTCCAAGTGTCCCCGGAAGCGGAGCCAAGCCCCGGCCGGAGAGATGTGGTCGGTGGTGCACTTGCCGGCGGCTTTAACCAATACCGGCATGTCAATCATGTCTTTGCCGTCCCATGCTGGCCATGGCTCCAAGACCTGTAACCGGTTGCTTGTTGGGTCTACCGAGATGTTTATGCCGCTACCGTCTTCGGGCGGGGCTACGTATCTGTCGGTGCCAGGGTCAAATCCGTTGGCGGGCACTTCAGGAGCAGGTTTGGGTGCTTCCAACATGAATTCTTTACCGTCGGCCCCGGTCAGGGTGTCGGTGAGCGGGTTGAAGCTGAGACTGCCGCCCAAGCTCAGGGCAACAGCCAATTCTGGGCTGGCAATGAAGTTCATGGTGCCTGAGTTGGCATCGTTCCGCTTGGGGAAGTTACGGTTGTAGGAGGTGACGATGGAGTTGGGCTCGCCCTCGGGCATTTCGTCCCGCCGCCACTGGCCGATGCAGGGGCCACAGGCGTTGGCCAATACGATACCGCCGATCTCTTCTAGTGCGGTTTGTTGGCCGTCCCGGGCGATGGTTGCCCGCACCTGTTCTGATCCGGGGGTAATCATGAATTTGGATACGGCGTTCAGCCCATGTGCCTTGGCCTGCCGGGCAATGTCGGCACAACGGCTCATATCTTCGTAGGACGAGTTGGTGCAGCTACCGACCAGCGCCGCAGAAACCTTGTCTGGGAACCCTTCTTCTTTGGCCTCTTTGGCCATCGCTGAGATGGGGCGGGCACGGTCTGGGGAGTGGGGCCCGGTAATGTGGGGCTCCAGTGTGGAGAGGTCAATCTCCACGATTCGGTCGTAGTACTGGGAGGGGTCTTTTTCGACTTCGGGGTCTGCAGTGAGCAGATGCTTGTACTTTTCGGCTAACTGGGCCAATTCCGGGCGGCGGGTAGCGTTCAAGTAAGTGGCCATCCGGCTATCGAAGGGGAATACATCGCCAGTGGCCCCTAGCTCGGCGCCCATGTTGGTGATGGTCGCCTTGCCGGTGCAGCTAATGGACTCAACGCCTGGGCCGAAGTATTCGATGATGGCGTTGGTGCCCCCGGCTACGGTTAGCACGCCAGCCAGGTAAATGATTACGTCTTTGGGAGCAGTCCAACCGCTAAGTTCTCCGGTGAGGTGTACGCCGACCAGGGTCGGGTACTTGACCTCCCAAGGCAGGCCGGCCATAACGTCGGCTGCGTCAGCTCCACCCACGCCAATGGCCAGGGAACCCAGGCCGCCAGCGTTGGGAGTATGGGAGTCGGTGCCGAGCATTAGGCAGCCGGGGAATGCATAGTTCTCTAGGACTACTTGGTGGATGATTCCAGAGCCAGGCTTCCAGAATCCCATGCCGTATTTGCGGCAGGAGGATTCCAAGAACTGGTAAACCTCGCTGTTTTCGTTGAGGGCGTCGGTTAGGTCTGAGGAAGAGCCGACGCGGGCCTGGATTAGATGGTCGCAGTGGACGGTGGTGGGCACGGCTACTTCGCTGCGACCCGACTGCATGAATTGGAGAATGGCCATTTGGCCGGTCACATCTTGGTGAGCTACGCGGTCCGGGTTGAGCATGATGTAGCTTTCGCCGGGGTCAAGCTCTGCGCCTTTGGCGTCGTCAAGGTGGCCGAGGAGCAACTTCTCCGCTAGGGTCAACGGACGGTTGAACCGCGACCGAACAACCTCAAGGTTGCGCTCCATTTTCTTGTAGGCTTCTTCGACGAACTGGGGGGTTGATTCGACGTTCATATGAGGGCTCCTAGCCTTGGTATCTGATTGAATCTAATCTGGTTGAATCTGTAGAATCTCAGGCGGCCTAGAGCGCGCCTCCCAACCCAAACATCCCATCTATCCCGGGGGTTCCGGCTAAACCCGGGGTTCCGGAACTTCGGTACGGCGACTCCAGACTTAACGCCCTCGGCTGACGCTATAAAACCTTTAAAGGGTCGCCCTTTAAAGGTTTTATAATTTCGGCTCCAGGAGGCCGGTCCTGGGAGTGCTTATAGCTACCGGAAACCGGTATTACTTGCGCTTTAGTTCAGTAGGGTCGACGTTCTTGAAGTAGTCGTAGTTCTTCTGGATATACTCGGCCCACTGCGGGGGAACAGCGTCCTCGGCGAAGATGGCCGTTACCGGGCAAACCGGTTCGCAGGCGGCGCAGTCGATGCACTCATCGGGACTGATGTAGTACATGTCGTCTGCATCGCGGGTGTAGATACAGTCAACTGGGCAGACATCGACACAAGCCGAATCCTTAAGTCCCACGCACGGTTCGGCGATGATGTAGGTCATGTTGGGAGGCTCCTATTGACTCAGTATGGATACCTGCCAACACTGGCTCCGTGGAGACTGCGCGCGACAGGCAAATTTGCACTGGAATTATAGCATAGGGCCACGCCTTTGCAATAAGGCTGGGCCAAAGAAAACCACCGCCCGGATGGCGGTGGTTTTAGTCTTAATCTTGAGCTTGGCTTAGGTTCGGCTAGAGTACTAGGCCGTAAGTCCGTTTTTTAATTGTTGGGTTCGCCTAGAGTACCAGGCCGTAAGTCCGTTTTTTGATTGTTGGGTTCGGCTAGAGTACTAGGCCGTAAGTCCGTTTTTTAATCGAGAGGTTCACGAAAGTCTCAGTGCGTTGAACGCCGTCAATGACGCCAATCTTAGTGCGCAGGAAATCGCCCAGACCTTCGGCAGATTCCAATCCAGCCCAGACGAACACATCGTAGGCTCCGGTGGTGATGGCTACGTAATGGGCTTCATTAAGGCTGGCAATGGACTCGGCTACCGAGTCGGACTTACCAGGGCCGGTCTGAAGCCCAATGAGAGCGGTGGTGGCATAGCCCAGTTTTTCTAGGTTGGGCACGGCAATAATCTTCACCACGTCGTCGGTGACCAAGCGGCGCAACCGACGGCGGACGGTGCCTTCGCTAACGCCTACCTCACGGGCAATCTTGGCGTTGGAGGCCCGGCCATCAAGCTGCAGCAGGGCGATTATCTTTCTGTCTAGTTCGTCCATTTAGTGTCACGCTCCATTGATTGAGGGCTGGTGGTTACGGGCCAGTAGTTAATGGCCGGTGGTTAAAGGCCGATGTTCAGTGGCCCGTTGGTTCGGGCATCAACGCCCGGCACACATCATAATATGGCCGCTCTCAAGGGGTGTCAATACCGAAATCTTACCTACTGTAGGCCCAAATGGCCGGATAACGGCTAAACTTTTGTGCTAAATGTCTAATATTGGCGAAGTGATACCCGCGATGAGGAATCCTAGTTCATAGCCCTCGGCGGCTGACCCAATCGTTGGTCTCACTTGTGGGTATTAGGCCCATTTGGTAACATTTAACGTGCGCAGGGAGGGATCGCATAGAGGCCTAGTGCGGGCGCCTGCTAAGCGCTTAACCCGTCAAAAGCGGGTTCATGGGTGCGAATCCCATTCCCTCCGCCACTATTTTTGCATATGTATCGTCGTTAAATGCGTTATCGGCTACCGATTCATAACACCACAAAACCAGAGCTTCTTCGCTAATCACCAGTCGTTTCACATGAAAACGTTTTATCTTTGGACCATCGGTTGTCAGATGAACACTGCGGACTCTGACCGTCTTGCTTCCGCTTTGGAGCAAATGGGCATGAACCCAGTAGAGAAAGCCGCCGATGCCGATGTCATTGTGCTTAACTCCTGCGTGGTACGCCAGGGCGCTGAAGACAAGGTTGTTGGCAACCTGGGTTGGATGGTTCCCCTAAAGAAAGAGAAGCCCGAGCGTATTTTGGCCCTCATGGGTTGCATGGTCGGGCCCAAGTCTGACGATTTGGCCCGGCGCTTCCCCTACGTAGACGTTTTCATGCGGCCCCAGCAGTTCGAGCCCCTGCTGGAGATGGTGGGTGAGCGCCTTGGTGTGGACTGGGAAGGCTGCGTAGGCACACTGACCCCCGCCCGGCCCGATGTCACCTGTCATGTGCCGATTATTCATGGCTGCGACCTGATGTGCACCTTTTGCATAATTCCCTACCGCCGTGGTCGCCAGGTGAGCCGTCCCGTTGAAGAAGTTGCCCAAGAAGTCGAAATTCTGGCTTCTAGGGGCGTGAAAGAGGTCACCCTTCTGGGTCAGACCGTTGATGCTTACGGGCACGACCTTCCAGAAAATCCTAGTCTGGCCGACCTGTTTACTCGGCTAAACGGTATTGACGGCATCGAGCGCATCCGCTTTTTAACTTCCCACCCCAAGTTCATGACTCAAGAGATTGTTCAGGCTGTAGCTGACCTGCCCAAGGTCTGCGAGCATATTAACCTGCCCGTTCAAGCGGGCGACGACGGCATATTGGAACAGATGCGGCGTCAGTACAATCGAGCGGAATACCTGGACTTAGTGGGTCGGATACGCGAAACTGTGCCAAACGTGGCTATCAATACCGATATCATTGTTGGCTTTCCCGGAGAGACGGAAGAACAGTTCCAGCAGACCCTAGACTTGCTCGCTGAGCTGCGACTGGATAAAGTCCATTGCGCCGCATATTCAACGCGGCCTGGCACCATTGCATCGCGCACCATGGACGACGCCATCCCCGAGGCAGAGAAGACCAGCCGCCGCCAGCGGGTCGACCAGCTACAAGAGAGCATCCTGACCGAGATAAACGCCGAATTAGTCGGGGGCTACCAAGAAATTCTGGTGGAAGGCCGCCAGAAGGGGAAGTGGCAGGGTCGCACACGCTCAAACAAGCTAGTTTTCTTTGAGAATGAGGGGTATCATCTAGGTAAGCTAGTCACAGTGAAGATTGAGCGCTCCAGTCCTTGGTCCTTACAAGGTTCCTTGGCTGTTGAAGCAAAATTTGGTACACACTAGAGGCGACTATTAATGGCCGTTACGAGCCGTCGGCCCACCGTGCCGATAACCGAGCTTGAGCACTCGGCTTTTTGTAAAACCGAAGACGAACTCCCTTCCAAGCCATTGGCAGAGGAGATGGCCGTGAACGTGCGGTGGCAGAAGATTCCCTCGGAATATCTGCACTTCACCGCCCAGGAACTTGACCAGCGTATCGGCAAGGTCCGTAAAAAGCTGGGTAAGTCGGTCACGATACTGGGTCACCACTACCAGCGGGAAGAGGTAATTAAGTACGCCGACTTTCAGGGCGATTCCTACTTGCTGTCCCAAGAAGCTGCCTCGCGTCCCGATGCCGATTACATCATCTTCTGCGGCGTGCACTTTATGGCGGAGACCGCCAGCATCTTAGCCGCTCCCCATCAAAGAGTAATTCTCCCCAATATCACGGCTGGTTGTTCCATGGCCGATATGGCACCCATGGAAGACGTGGACGACGCCTGGGCCGACCTGGAAGAAGTCCTTGGCCCCGGTGGCATCTTGCCCGTCACTTACATGAACTCCATCGCCGGCATCAAGGCCCTCTGCGGTCGTAATGGCGGCGCGGTATGCACTTCATCCAACGCCACCGCGGTGTTGGAATGGGCTTTCACCCAATCAGAGCGGGTCTTGTTTTTGCCAGACCAACACCTGGGCCGAAACACGGCGCTTAAGTTGGGAGTGCCCCTGGACGAGATGGTGATTTGGAACCCCTTCCGTCGGATGGGCGGCAATACTCCAGAGCAGCTCCGCAAAGCCAAGATGGTGCTGTGGCAGGGTCATTGCTCGGTTCACACCAGGTTCACCGTCGGCCAGATTCAGTCGGCCCGGGCGCTTTATCCCGACGTCAACATAGTGGTCCACCCGGAATGTCCCATGGAGACTGTCCAGGCAGCGGACATGGTTGGGTCGACCGAGTACATACGTGAAAAGGTCAACTCGGCCCCGGCTGGCAGCAAATGGGGAGTGGGCACTGAAGTTAGCTTGGTAAATCGGTTGGCCATCAACAACCCCGACAAGACGGTATTCTGCCTAGACCCGGTGACCTGCCCTTGCTCCACCATGTACCGCATCCACCCTGCCTACCTCCTTTGGATGTTGGACGGGTTGTCGGAAGGCAAGGTCCTCAACGAGATAACTGTTCCAGACGACGTTAAGCGTGATTCACAGTTCGCTCTGGAACGGATGCTGTCCCTCAAATAAAGAGCGGCCCCTTACTTCGCTTCTTTCCCTCCTCCCCATGCGGCGCATTCTAATGTGGCACTTTCTATTTGTGGCCTGGATATAGGCATTGCGGTACAATTGGGCCGAAAATCCTAGCTATCCGGGCTATCCGGGCTATCCGGCCCATCTACCCAGCTGATAAGGAACTCGTGTCATGAGCCAGTTTCCCCCCGACGTATACGCACTGATTGACGCCGCAATCTCTGAAGACCAGACGTTCAACGACCCCACTACCCAAGCGGTGGTCCCATCGGAGATTCAAGCCACAGGAATGCTGCGGGCCAAAGCCACAGGGGTGTTGGCGGGCGTGGACGTGGCCATTGCGGTCTTCCACCGGGTTAATCCCACACTGGAGGCCACGGCGATACTACAAGACGGCTCACCGTTGTCACCGGGAGACGACATTGCCGTGGTCCGGGGTTCGGCGGCCGACATTTTGAAGGCAGAGCGCATCGCCCTGAACTTCATGCAACGCATGAGCGGGATTGCCAGTGACACCAACCGCTACGTTCAGGCAGTGCAGGGACTAAAGGCCAGGATTGTTGATACCCGCAAGACCGTGCCGGGCCACCGCTACTTGGACAAATATTCGGTGCGCATGGGCGGCGGCCACAATCATAGGTTGAACCTGGCTGACGGCATCTTGATTAAAGACAATCATATTCAGGCCAACCGGACCAGAGAGATGGGCCTGAAAGACGTCATCGAACTGGCTCTGGCCCGCGCCTCCCACACCCTTAAGGTAGAGGTTGAAGTGGAGACCATGGACCAGGTGAAAGAGGCACTGGAGGCCGGTGCCCACATCATCATGTTGGATAACATGTCGGTGGCAGAGATGGCCAACGCAATGAAGGTCATCGGAGACCGAGCAATTGTTGAGGCTTCGGGTGGCATTACCTACGATACAGTCCGGGCGGTGGCCGAGACCGGTGTGGACCTGATTTCTATTGGAGGGTTAACCCACTCGGTGAACGCCTTGGATATTAGCTTGGACCTAGAATTCGACTAGGCTGTTACGCACTGGCTACTTATCCCGCAGCGAATAACTTTGGAACATGGAGGAGCCAATGGCGAGGCCAGTTGATTCGGTAACCCTGGCGATGGAGCGGAATTGGGAGATGATAGAGGGGGCTCTGGACGGCTTGGATGAAGCCGCCATGGTTCGCCAACCCACCGACCAATGCAATTCCGTGGCGTGGATACTCTGGCATTTGACCCGAGTGACCGACATGTTCATCCACACCCGATTCAGAGATTTGACCCAAGTTTGGGTGTCTGAGGGCTGGCACGAAAAGTTTGGTATGCCTGCTGATGAAGATGACCGCGGAGTGGGTTGGACCGCCGCCCAGGTAGCTCAGTGGCGTCCACCGTCCAAAGCAGTCCAATTGGGCTACTACGAAGCGGTTAAGAATCACACCAGAGATTTCTTGGCCAACGTTACCGACGATGAGTTGGAGCGAAAAATTGTCTTGGGCCAGGTGCCCGAGCCACGCACGATTGCGGTGTGCATGGGCCAAATGGTCTGGGACACGGTTGCCCACGGCGGACAGATAGCCTATCTCCGAGGATTTTTCCAAGGAATGGGCTGGTTTCGTTAGAGATTTGAGTCAGGCATTCTAACGAAATGGGCTGGTTTCGTTAGAGATTTGAGTCA
>JABMNL010000008.1 GCA_013204585.1 SAR202 cluster bacterium
CCATCAGCATCTCCGGTTATCACATGCGCGAGGCCGGGGCCACGGCGGTACAGGAACTGGCCTTCACCTTCTCCAACGCCATCGCCTACGTGCAGGCCGCGTTGGACGCTGGCTTGAAGGTTGACGACTTTGGCCCTCGGCTGTCCTTCTTCTTTGTGGCGCAGAACAACCTGTTTGAAGAAGTAGCCAAGTTTAGGGCGGCGCGGCGGATGTGGGCCCGGATAATGAAAGACCGGTTTTGCGCCAAGGACCCGCGTTCCATGATGCTGCGGTTCCACACCCAGACCGCCGGGGTAAGCCTCACCGCCCAACAGCCGGACAACAACCTGATTCGCTGCACAATTCAAGCGCTGTCGGCAATCTTGGGCGGGTCGCAGTCGCTGCATGTGAACTCACGTGACGAAGCCCTGGCCTTACCGTCCGAGGAGTCGGCCCAACTGTCCCTCAGGACGCAGCAGATTCTGGCCTACGAAAGTGGGGCCGCCGATGTGGTCGACCCGTTGGGTGGTTCCTATTACGTCGAGAGCCTAACCAACGAATTGGAAGCCAAAGCCTTGGAGTACATCCAACGCATCGACGAAATGGGCGGCTCGGTAGCCGCCATCGAACTGGGGTTCCAGGCCAGGGAGATTGGCGACGCGGCCTACAAGCATCGTCAGGAAGTGGAGTCGGGTGACCGTACGATTGTCGGCGTCAACCGCTTCACCACCGAGGATCCTCTCATGGAAGGTTTGATGCGAGTGGATGCAGAGGCCGCCAGAATACAGATTGAACGGTTGGAAAGGGTGCGGAAAGAACGGGACGACAGCAAGGTAAAGACCGCGTTGGAGCGGCTACGACAGGTGGCCCAAACTGAAGAGAATACTGTCCCGGCCATCTTGGAATGCGTCGAGAGTTATTGCACCCTTGGCGAGATTAGCCAGGTGCTGCGGGACGTTTTCGGCGAGCACGAAGAGTCCTTCACTTTTTAACGAACGGGGCCGTAATTCTTAAAGAGTTAGCCTCGTAACTAAGCATAATAAGGTAGAAATGGAGAAATGCGATGCCCGATTTAATACTGACTGAAGAGGAGCAAATGCTCCAAACCACCGTCAGAGATTTTGTTGACCGGGAGATAGCGCCCAAGGCCATTGAGTCGGATGACAAGGGCGAATTTCAATGGGATAACTGGCGCGGCCTTGCCGACCTGGGACTGACTGGACTTGGCATCGACACCAAGTACGGCGGCAGCGGCCCGGCTGGTTATCGTCAGGTGTCCATCGCCGCCGAAGAAGTGGCCCGGGGCGACGCCTCCACCAGTGTTAGTTGGCTGGCCCACCTGGCCTTGGGAACCGCCTGCATCGCCCGGTTTGGCAATTACGAACAGAAGGAACGGCTGCTCACTCCCCTGGCGTCGGGCGAGGCGGTGGCGGCCTTCGGCCTGACCGAACCCAGCGGTGGTTCCGACGCGGCAGCCCTACAGACCACCGCCACCGAAAGGGACGGCACCTACTTCCTTAATGGCAGCAAGATGTTCATCACCAACGCATCCGTGGCCTCGACCATTGTGGTCTTCGCCACCGAGGACCGTTCCAAAGGCTATAAGGGTATCAGCGCATTCTTGGTGCAAAAAGACTCGCCGGGACTGACCATTAACCCCATGCACGGCAAGCTGGGCATGCGGAGTTCCACGACCGACGAACTGGTCTTTCAAGACACGCCGGTCAGTTCTGAAAACCTGCTTGGCGAGCGGGGCCGCGGCTTCAACCACGCCATGGAAATACTGACCCAAAGCCGCATAATCATCGCTGCCCAGAGCGTTGGCATCGGCCAGTCGGCCCTGGAAGCAGCGGTGCGTTTTGCCCAAAAGCGGGAGACCTTTGGCAAGCCCATCGCCCAACACCAAGCCATCCAATTCATGCTGGCCGACATGGCGATGGGCGTCCATGCTTCGCGGGTAGCGACCATGAACGCCGCCAGCTTAATGGACGCCGGGTTGCCCTTCCTGCAAGAAGCATCCATTGCCAAGCTGATGGCTTCGGAGATGTGCATCGACGTGGCCAACAAGGCGATACAGATCCACGGCGGGGCCGGTTACTTCCGGGAGGCCGGAGTGGAGCGGATATTTAGGGACGCCCGCGTCACCACCATCTATGAAGGAACGTCTGAGGTGCAGCGCCTGCTTATCGCGCGGCATCTGTTGGAGCAATACCCGGTTTAATAGTTTGCTGAATGAAGCCCCCACCTCCGACTACGTCGAGAGTCTCCCCGATTCATCGGGGGACCTAGCCTTCCCCCATGCGTGGGGGAGGGGATTATTTACGGAGAGGGGATTATCTAGATCGGGGCTTACTTATATAAGGAGACAATCTCACTGTGACCGAGGTCTGCACCGTTAACTACATAGACCACGTGGGCGTGGCCGTAAAAGACATTGAGGCGGCGTTGGCGTTCTTTAAGAAGGTGTTCGATGTGCCAGACGCCGAGATTGAACTGATGGAAGACCAGGGCGTCCGCGCTACCCTTATTGAAGTAGGTCAGACGCGTTTGGAACTACTGGAGCCCACCAGTCCAGAATCGGGCGTTGGCCGCTTTATCGAACGCCGAGGCGAGGGTCTGCACCATCTAGCCTTCAACGTGACCGATATCTCAGGGAAGCTGCAGACGTTGAAAACCTTGGGCGTCGACCTTATCGATCAAAGCCCCCGCGAAGGCCTGTCTGGCACCATAGCCTTTGTTCATCCCCGGTCTGTATTTGGCATCTTGACCGAACTAGTGGAGAGTAATCCCTAATCATGCAGGATAATAACCGGCCAATCAGGGTACTGGTAGCAAAGCCTGGTCTAGACGGCCACGACCGGGGTGCCAAGGTAATCGCGCGGGCCCTCCGAGACGCGGGCATGGAAGTGATTTACACCGGCATCAGGCAGAGTCCCCAGATGATTGCCCAGGCTGCCAATCAGGAAGACGTCGATGTGATTGGGATGAGCATCCTGTCGGGTGCCCACCTGGAGATACTGCCGGAGATTATGAACTTGCTGCGGGGCCAGGGCATGGACGACGTAATTGTCGTGGTGGGCGGGATTATCCCCGAGGTAGACCGCCAGCCGCTGAAAGACCTGGGCATTGCGGAAGTCTTTGGCCCCGGCACGTCCACCGGGGTGATTGTCGAATTTATTCAAGACAGCGTTAAAAATCGGGCTGGAGCATAGTAAGTCGGCCGGGCTCAATCGACATAACCGTGGCTGCCCCGGTGATGAACATAACAGTCGCGGCCACGCCTGGGAAATGGTTTACCCTTGACAGCCAAGCGTGGGGGGTACCTATAATTACCATCGGCTATCAAAGGGGTACGGATAGGCTCAATGCATTACAACTTGGCTCAGTTGTTGACGGAGCCTACCGGGTCGACGAGAGACTACGATGTAGACGGCTCGTTTACCGGCCCAGAAAATGGTTCGGGCCAGGCCCAGGGATGGGTCAGGGTCATTCGCACACACCAAGGCGTGCTAGTTCGCGCCAAGCTGGAGACCCAGGTCAAGTTGACCTGCAGCCGGTGCGTTAGCGAGTTCGAATACAGGCCCGTATTAGCAATGGAGGAAGAGTCCTTCGCAACGGTTGACCTGGTAACGGGTAAAAAGACAGATCCCCCGGAAGAGGCGGAGGGCGTGATTCACCTGGATGGCCAGCACATTCTGGACATGAGTGAGGTGTTACGCCAATACGTCATCACCGAGGTACCGATAAAGCCATTGTGTCGCGAGGAATGCCTGGGTCTTTGCCAGGAATGCGGCGCGAACCTAAACGAGGAAAAATGTAAATGTACAGCGACCCCAATTGATCCCCGATGGGAATCGTTGGCAGATCTGTTAACCGAGAAGCAGGAATAACCGGAGACGGGAATAGCCAGCCTGCTCTATATTTAGCAATACTTCATTATTAATCCAGAGAATCCTTCGTTGGCACTGGATCGTTTTCTAGAACCGTGACTATCCCCTCTTCTCAGCCTCCCTTGACGGGAAAAGTGTACGTTTTGGCTGTTGCCTGATAGAATGACCGGCGGCAACAAAAAAGGGCGCACGGGCTAAGCCTAAAAGGCCAAACTAAAAGGACGTGACCAATCATGGGTGCGGTACCCAGAAAGAAATTAACTAGAGCCAGAATGGGCAGGCGGATAGCCTCTTACAAGCTAAGTCCGTTGTATCCCGCGTTGTGCTCACGCTGCCGCAGCGCTAAGCTGCCGCACGTTGTCTGTCCTCAATGCGGATTTTATCGAGGACGACAGGTACTAGAGGCGAAGGTCTAGTAGGGCCTAAGGCATTAGCGCCTTTAGGAACACTAGCGAGTCTTTATACGCATGACGATAGATTTTATGTTTGGTAATGACGGAAAAAGGGGAATAGAGGAGTGGTTTTCAGGTTGTACTTTTTTGGCACTCTCCCCTAAAATCCGTAGAGTGTCGAAATCCGGCCTGAAATGGTGGAGGTAGCTACGAGTACCGAAGATGTAAATAATCGGGCTTATGTGTTCCCCGGACAAGGGTCGCAAAGCGTGGGTATGGGAGCTGAACTCTTCGAGTCATCTCAAGCCGCGCGGGAGACCTTTGAAGAAGCAGACGATAGTCTGGGGTTCCCACTTTCCCGTTTGATATTTGAAGGACCTGCTCAGGAACTTCAGAACACAGCAAATTCCCAACCGGCGATTATGAGCGTGAGCGTTGCTGCATGGCGGGCCTGGCAGGAAATGCAGGGTCCTGAAGCAGCGGATGCCCATGCAGTCGCTGGCCACAGTCTGGGCGAGTATACTTCTCTTGTAGCGGCTGGCGTCTTAGATTTCTCAGATGCCGTACAGCTAGTGCGCAAGCGTGGTGAACTGATGAACCAGGCTGCGGTTAACCGCCCTGGGGCCATGGCGGCCATTTTGGGGTTGAACGAGTTGGCCTTTTCGCAGATATGCGACGAGACCGGCGTTGAATTAGCAAATATTAACACCGACGATCAGATAGTGATTAGTGGTGACAAAATTGCGGTGGCCAGGGCAATGGACTTGGCCTCAGCCCGCGGCGCTAAGAAGACCATTCCTCTACCCGTCAGCGGGGCGTTCCACTCCTCACTGATGGCTGAAGCAAAAGTTGGTCTGACCGACGTAATCAAGGCACTCAACTTCAAGAATCCCAAGATGCCAGTCGTTGGCAATTGTGATTCCCGGTCGTTGTCCACCGGAGACGAGATTCGTACCGAGTTGGTAAACGGCCTCTGCCAGTGCGTTCAGTGGAAGAATTCAGTCCGCCATATGGTCGACTCTGGAGTAACCGAGTTCGTCGAATTCGGCTCCGGCGGTGTGCTGGCAGGCCTAATCAAAAGAATCGATCGAGGAGTCAAGGTAACCGCAGTGTCAGACACCGCTTCCATGCGGAAACTGGCCGAGGTTAATGCCTAGGCTACTCGGCTTAAATATGGTGACCCATGATCAGGGTTAAGTTCACAGACCAAAGGCGACAAGCGAGAACAGCGGCACTTCAGTCACTATTCGCAGCGGACGTGCGGGGCGCTTGGATTGGTCCGCAGGTTGAATGGTTGGACGAAGATGAAGACTTGCCTGAAGGCGCTGTAGAATTCGCGCAACAGTTAATCACCGGCGTGGCGAAAAGCTGCTTCGGGTTGGACACCGTGATTACCCGCTATGCACCGGCGTGGCCGGTAAGCCAATTGTCGCTTATCGACCGCAATATTCTTCGCATAGCGTTGTTTGAATTGATATACACCCCAGGGACTCCCAGAAAAACGGCCATCAACGAGGCTGTGGAGTTGGCGAAAAATTTTGGAAGTGATAGTTCAGCACGGTTCGTTAACGGGGTACTAGGCTCCGCGATGTCTGGTTTGGAGTCAGGAGAAATAGTCCCCATTGAGTCCGTGCCTTAAGGGAGATGAGTCATTGACCACTGTATACGACAGAGTTAAGACCATCGTGGTCGACAAGTTGGGAGTTGAAGAGGACGAAGTGACGGAGACCGCGTCTTTCGTAGAAAACCTTAATGCCGACTCCCTCGACCTGGTGGAACTTATAATGGCGTTTGAAGAAGAATTTTCCACTGCCGATGCGCAGCTGGAGATATCCGACGAAGATGCTGGCAATATCGCAACAATCAACGATGCCGTGAAGTATCTTAAGGAACACGGCGCCACAGACTAAAGCCTTCTTGGGCTGAACCTGGCTGTGGGCTGCGGTGTGGCGGTGCTGGGAGCTAATATTTGCAACACCACCATTTCAAGACGCTAATTTTCTTTCGTCTGCCCCGTTGTTCCGACTTAATTTTTGCTCAGCACCTGCCCGCATTCCGGTGTCCTTTGGATATGACATAACGGGGAAAAATGGTGCAAACCACACCTGGTAAAGGCATGCACAGGCGTGGCGCTTGAGTAAAAAAGTAGTTCCTGGCGCACGTACTTTTCACAATTCAACGGTCAGATGGCACCACCAACGGCCCCAAATGCGGGCCGGTTACCCCAGTTGGCTTACTTAGTCGAACCGGGAGGTTGGAAACCATGACTTCGAATAATTCCGGTGATGGGACCGATAACTTGCTTGGCCCGGTTAGTGATCGGGGCGGGCCGGAATTCATTGGTGTCGATTCACCGGGTGATTTGCGTAACCTAATGGGAACCTTGGAGCAGGTTGCAGACCGTGTTAGGAACTGCACCGATTGCCCGCTGTCTGAAGGCCGTACTAACGCGGTGCCGGGCGAAGGAAATCCTCAAGCCGAAGTTATGTTCATCGGCGAAGGCCCCGGTTTTCAAGAAGACCGGCAGGGGCGTCCTTTCGTCGGCCCGGCAGGCAAACTTCTGGACGGGCTTCTCGCATCCATCGGTGTCAATCGGGAACAGGTCTTCATCGCCAACATGGTCAAATGTCGGCCTCCCAATAACCGGGACCCAGCCCCCGCCGAGTTGGCGGCCTGCACTAAGTATTTGGACCGGCAAATAGAGTTAGTCAACCCAAAACTGATTGTTACTCTAGGTCGGTTTGCCTTCGGACGGTATTTCCCTGGCGAGGGCATTACCAAGGCTCGCGGGAAGCTGCGAGTGAAAGACGGCCACAAGATTTTCCCCGTTCTCCACCCTGCCGCGGTGTTGCGCGTGGCAGAGCTAAGGCCCACAATGATAGAAGACTTCAAAACGATTGCGGAGATACTGGTACACGCAACGGAAGCTGTGAGCGTGGAGCCTGGCGGCAATGCCGCCGAGACTCCCAAAACAGCACAACTATCCTTTGTGGATTGTCCAGACACCGCATCCGTTTCTGCGCCGTCGGCCAATATATCCACCGTCAACGTAGAAGAAGAACCCTGGCCTAAACAGTTAAATCTGTTCTAACGGCCCATTCGCTAATTCAGACATAGGAACATACATACGGTGACATCTCAGCTACGCGTCATTCCCCTGGGAGGCCTCGGGGAGATTGGCAAAAACATGATGGCCTTTGAATACGAAGACGATATTGTAATCGTCGATTGTGGGGTCCAATTTCCTGAAGAAGGTATGTTTGGGGTCGACTTAATCATCCCCGACGTCTCCTACCTAATGGAACGGCTCGACAAGATACGGGCCATTCTTATTACCCACGGCCATGAAGACCACATCGGCGCATTGCCCTTCATTCTTCCGCAGTTAAAGTGTCCGGTCTATGCGCCGCGTTTGGCCCATGGCCTGATAACAGCTAAATTGAAGGAACGGCGGGCGGCCCGCGACAGTGTCGTAGAGCCCATCGACCCCGGCGTAATCCACCAATTCGGCAAAGCCTTCGAGGTTTCTTGGTTCAGGGTCTGCCATAGCATTCCCGATGCCATGGGAATCGCCATTGGCACCCCTCTGGGTACTGTGATTCACACCGGCGATTTCAAGATTGACCACACACCCGTAGACGGGCGCATATTTGATTTACCATCCTTGGCCCACTACGGCGACGACGGCGTTCTGCTGCTGTGTTCAGATTCCACATATGCTGAAGTGCCTGGTTACACCACCTCGGAACAGGTGGTTGGTGTGGCCCTTGACCGCGCCATCGGCGAAGCCAAAGGCAGAGTAATGGTCGCTACCTTTGCGTCTCTGGTCTCCAGAGTCCAACAGGTGGTGGATGCCGCCGTGAAACACGGCCGTAAAGTCAGCATCGTTGGCCGCAGCATGGTCGACACCGTTCACGTGGCCACCGAGTTGGGCTATCTCACCATACCGCCGGGAATACTGGTGCCATTGGGTGAAACCCGGAAGTTACCACCGGAACAAGTCGTATTGATGACCACCGGCAGTCAGGGTGAGCCAACTTCGGCCCTAGTGCGTATCGCCAAGCAGGAACATCGCGACGTTAACATCGTGGCCGGAGACACGGTAATTATTTCCGCCACTCCCATTCCCGGCAATGAACTGCCGGTCAGCCACACCATCGACAACCTGCTCCGCCAAGGGGCCAAGGTAATTTACGACCGGATTGCCACGGTGCACGTCCATGGTCACGCCAGCCAAGAAGAACTCAAGCTGGTGCTACGACTGGTGCGGCCGCGCTACTTCGTTCCGGTACACGGTGAATTCCGCCACCTGACCGCCCACGCCCAACTGGCCTGGGATTTGGACGTGGCAAAAGACGGCATCTTTGTTTTGGAAGATGGCGACGTGCTTGAATTGTCTGAAAGCGGACCAAAGACCGGTGAGCGCGTCTCAGCCGGTCCCATCTTTGTGGACGGTCTGACCACCAGGGACACCGCGAGTCCGGTCCTTAACCAGCGGCGCAGCCTCTCCAAGGACGGAGTGGTGGTGGTGGTGGTAACCATGGACAAGAAAAACGGCAATCTTCTGGGCGAGCCGGTGGCTGTGGCCAGTGGGTTCCTGGACGACTCGGAAGCAGGTACCCTCTTCGAGGAATTGACCGCCGCAGTGGCCAAGGAACTGACCAGCCATGATATTCGCCAAGAGGAAATTGACGATTTAAAGGCAAAAGTCAGAGAAACTGCCCGTAGTTTCATAGCTGGCTCTGCTCGCCGTTCCCCTATGATAATCCCAGTGGTTTTGGAGGTCTAAGCCGAACCACTCGCCGGACACCGGCCGATAGTAACTGCCACTGGAGGGATTAAGTGGCCAGTTCAGTTGGGAGGAAGCGGCGTAATACCGCTTCGCCATCGATAAAGGAACTCACATCTGGAACCCACGGGTCGCTAATAGACGCCTTGGTCATTTTGGCTATTGGCTTGTCTGTTGGCCTGTACCTCGGTTACTCCACAGATGCGCGCGAATGGACCATTGAGGCCCTTGGCTACGGCTGGGTTCCTGTGGGCTTATGGGTTGCTGCAACCCTCGGCGCACTACGCTATAACCGCTATATTCTCTTCGTCCATTGGCGTCGTTGGATTATTGCTGCGGCTTTGGCTGCCATTTCCATTAGCGTGCTCTCTACCATATTCCCGTCCGACGGGGCGCTGGAAGATGTGAGCCTTGGCGGCAAGTGGGGCAGCGTGCTTGGCGGGACTCCGCCGATTTTAGCCGCTCTCAAGATATTGGGAATAGTGCTGGTTGTGCCCCTCATCATCAGACCCAAGAAAGCCGGGCCGGTCTATCTCCGATATGGGAGAAGAGGACTCACCGGGATTCAGCTAGGTCTCATCTATTCCTATATTGCCGCCCACTTGAGTGCTAAATTCGTAGACCGCAGGGTACGGATATTGCGCTATGGGATGCACCGTGAATCTTCTGGTGGCAAGTTACTAAAAATGCTGGTTCTTGGCCCATCAAAAGCCCCCGCGCGTACCCGGGCGTATGATGGTGATGCTTGGCCCGCTCCCGACCTTGATTTTCATCCTGAGTTGGAAGGCGACTTGGAACTCCCGGCATTGGCTGGACTCGACAGCGAAATTGAAGATGACGACGGGGATTTGCCAGACTCGGGGCTGATTCCAACCTGGGATTCCAAAGAGCCAGCGCCAAGAAAATCGCCTGCCGCGCTCCGTTCCACCGGCTCTGCTAGAGGAAGTAAGGGAGGGTGGCAAATACCCTCGGTGGACCTGCTTTCGCCGCCTGACCCCCATCATGCTCCCGAAGCCGCTCTTCAAGAAATGGCGCGGCTGGTGGAGACCACCTTGGGCGACCACGGTGTGCGAGTTGAGGTCACCGATATTAAAGCAGGCCCTAGAATCGTGCGGTTCGGACTTGTTCCCGGCTGGGTTCCCAGAAGGGGAGAATCATCCCGCGCGCTCCTCGGACTCGACAAAGACGATACCAATCCGTCGTCGCTGGAGCGCAGCCGGGTTAAGGTCCAGAGCATATTAATTCGGGAAAAGGACATGGCCCTGGCTCTGAAGACGCCGTATCTGAGAATCGAGGCCCCGGTGCCAGGTGAGGCCCTTGTCGGTCTCGAAGTGCCCAGCCCCTCGCCCAGCAAAGTGCACCTGCGGGAGGTTATGGAAACCTCGGCCTTTGCCAGGCTGGCGGCCAAGGGTGGTCTACCCATTGCCCTAGGTCAAGACACTGGAGGCAGCCCGGTGGCCTTGGATTTGGCCACGCTGCCCCACATGCTAATTGCGGGTGCAACCGGTAGCGGCAAGAGCGTCTGCATCAACTCCATCGTTGCGTCATTGATGCTCACCAAGACCCCAGAGCAGTTGCGCATTCTCATGGTTGATCCCAAGCGGGTCGAGTTGACGCCGTTCAACGGGATTCCCCACCTAATCGGCCCCGTGATTGTTGATGCCGCAGAGGTCAACACCGCCCTTCGGGGGCTAATTCGCGAGATGCTGAACCGCTACAAGCTGATGGAAGAGGCTGGCGCCAGGAATATTGAAGGGTATAACAAACGGGCCAAAGATAAGATGCCCTTCTTGGTGTTGATAGTTGATGAGCTGGCCGACCTGATGATGGTCGGCGGGTTCGAGGTAGAGCAAAATCTGGTGCGGCTGGCCCAACTGGGGCGAGCCACCGGAATCCATCTGGTGCTGGCAACACAGCGACCGTCGGTCAACGTAGTGACCGGCCTACTCAAGGCCAACATACCGGCCCGGGCCGCTTTCGCCGTGGCCTCCCAGATCGACTCCAGGGTAATTCTGGACGCCGTCGGGGCGGAGAAGCTGTTGGGCAAGGGCGATATGCTGCTGTTGCACAACGGGTCGCCCAAACCCAGTCGGGTCCAGGGCACTTTGGTCTACGACCAAGAGATAGACCATATGGTTGAGTTCTGGTTGGGTCAGGCCGGGCCCCAAGTGCCGGTCATCAGCTTGGCCGAGCCTGATTCTGAGGAGAACGAGGACGCAGTAGACGCTCGCATCATGGAAGAAGCCCGAGAACTGGCGGCTCGTAATCCGCAGTTGACCAGTTCCTATCTGGAACGGCGTCTCAAGATTGGCAGCCGCAAAGCAGAAGAAGTGATGGAGACCCTGGACGATGAGGGGTTCTTCGACCTGCGCTAGCCGTTTTTGCCTTCCAAAAATATTTTGGGTTTATTTTGGGTTTATTGAAATGGGCCGGTTATGCACTGAAGCGTAACCGGCCCATTGTTTTTAATCCATGCGCCGGTTTGCTATCATGACGCTAACCGGCGCACCCCTGTGCATGAAATAACATTTGCTAATTGACCTTCATACCCATAGCTACCCCCAGTCCGACGACAGTTTCATGAGCGTTGACGAGTTGATTGAAGGCTCCAAGTCGCAGGGGCTGGACGGAATTTGTCTCACCGATCATGATAATTTCTGGACCGAAGAACAGGCCAGGGAACTTTCTAACAAACACGAATTCCTAGTAATTCCCGGCTGCGAGATTAACACCGAGGCTGGCCACGTATTGGTATTTGGCCTAACCAAATACGAGTTTGGCATGCATAAACCGGCATTCTTGCAGAAGTCCGTGGAGCGGGCTGGTGGGGCAATGATTGCGGCCCACCCCTATCGGCGCAGGTTCATTGAAGAACCGGCGGACCGGCCAGGAATCAGGGACGGCATGCTGGAGCGGGCCTGTGGTGACGAGTTTTTTCAAATGTGCCAGGGAATTGAGGCGCTTAACGGTCGAGGAACAGCAATACAGAACGAATTCTCCTTGGACTTGGGCGGACGACTGGCCGCAAAAATGACGGCTGGCAGCGATGCCCACAAGGTCGAGCAGGTCGGCGCGGCCGCCACCGAATTTGATGGAATCGTATCCTGCCTGGAAGACCTGATTAGGGAGTTACGAGGGGGCCGATTTCGCCCTGTGAACTTGAGGGAGAAGGCCACACCAAACAACTAGACAGGACTTTTTGCACTCATGACTGAAATTCTTAAGATAGAAGACCTAACCGTGAGTTTCGGCACGAATGTCGGACGGGTAAAGGCCCTGAATAATGTAAGCCTCACCTTGGAAGAGGGTGAGGTTTATTGCATGGTGGGCGAGAGCGGAGCAGGGAAAAGCACGCTGGCCCTGTCGGTGATGGGGCTCTTGCCGCAGAATGCCGAGGTCTCTGACGGTCGAATCATGTACCGTGACATCGACCTGCTGCGGGCCAGTGCGGAACAGATGCGGGATCTGAGAGGCCGCGAAATCTCCTTGGTGTTCCAAGACGCTCAGTCCGCGCTCAACCCTATCGAGTCCATCGGTTCCCAGTTGGAAGAGGTAATCCTGGAGCACAGCGACATTTCGCTCCGCAATGCCAACCGCATGGCCCAAGAAATGCTCCGTGAAGTGGGCCTGGCCGATCCCCAACGAATCATGAGTCAGTACCCGTTTGCCCTGAGCGGCGGTATGTGCCAGAGGGTGATGATGGCCATTGCCCTGGTCCTGCGTCCCAAGCTATTGATTGCCGACGAGCCAACTTCAGGACTGGACGTTACGCTTCAGGCGGAGATATTGCAGAGGCTGAAGGACCTGGTCAAAGAGCAGAACGCATCTATTCTGCTCATCACTCATGACATGGGTGTGGTCGCGTCAATGGCCAACAAAGTGGGCGTGATTTACGGCGGTAGCGTGGTGGAGACCGCCGATGTTATCCCGTTGTTCCGCCGTGCCCAGCACCCATACACGTGGTCGCTGCTGAAGGCGTTGCCCCGGTTGGACGAACCTGGCCGAAGAATTGAGCCTCTGCCCGGAAGCCCTCCCGACATGATTAACCTGCCAGAAGAATGTTCCTTCTTGCCTCGCTGCTTTAAAGTGCAGGCCCAATGCCGAGCACAACCGAAGCCCGAAGCTCGCGAGATTGAGGAAGGACATTTTGTCGCGTGCTACAACCCGGTGGTGCCCGAAGACTAGCCTTAGATTGTACTAACGCGGAAGGCTACCGTTGGAAGACTTCGTCGCCGACCAGTAATTCCAAGGCAAGGTCCGGTTCCAATCTACCGCGTTTGATGGCCAAGTCGGTCTCCAGCAGTCGGTTGTAACGCCATGTTATCTCCGGCATTGAGTGACGCCTGGCTTGCTCTGCGGTCTTGCGCACCACAAAATCAGAGGATGTCCCCAACCGTCCCTTCAATTCGCTCTGCGGTATTCCCCGGTCAATGGCGTCCCTAGCCAAAGCCAGCAGGCGTAGTTGGCGCTCGACCATGCCAATGATGTAGGGGGCTTCCCGGCCGTCTTCTTTCAATTGGTGGAGCAGCTTTAGGGCAATGGTAGGCCGCCCATCAACCATGGCGTCCACCGCAGCAAAGATGCTGGCTTCGCGCACTTGAGAGACCATCTCACCCACGTCTGCTTCTTGAATCTCCCGCCCCGAACTGTATAGGGCCAGTTTCTCTAGCTCCTGGTTCAAGGTCCAAAGGTCGTTGCCAACTAAGTCAGTTATGGAGCGAATGGCTGCGGGACTGATGGATGTGCCTTTGGCTTCGGCGGTGGACTTCACCCAGCGCGCCAGCCCCTCGCCAGCGGGGGCAGACAGCTCTTCCACTTCTGCCACGGGTTTTAGCATCCGGAGCAGGGAATTGTTGGCGCCCAAAGGGCCGTCGGTGAAGATTAGGATGGTGGTAGCAGGCATTAGGGGAATCGCGTCGCCCAGCGGTTTCCACACACCGGCGACTCCAGAATCCCCAGAGGAACCACGCCTCCGGCCCCGACCTTGCGACTCAGCGGTGCCCAGTAGCCCTTCCACAATCACCAATCGGTAGTCGTCCATGAAGGGCAGGGCGTTGCACATGCTCAGAAGCTCGCCTGGCTTGGCCTGTGAACCCACCAGGCGGTGCCGGTTTGCTTCCAGCACGTCTGAAGCCCCAGCCGCGACGACCAACTCATCCAGTCGTTTGGGCACCAGGAAACTATCGCCATGGAGCAGGTGTACCGGCAAAGGAAACTCCGCCGCAAGATGGGTCTAACGCAGGGCCGAATTATATCATTGGCGCCCTCGGTTTACGCCCGGCAGTTTAAGGGCGGATTGTCATCGGTCTTGGCCTGATAACGCCCCGGTGGCGGCGGTAACAGTTGTGTGGTTTAATGGGCCTGCTTTGATAAGAAGCATCACAATTCTTGATGGGGAGTGTACTTGAAGATGGATTTTGCCCTTTTCTCCCACGTGCCCTGGCCCGAAGGAATGGAGCCGAAACAGGTCATTGATAACATCACGGAAGAGTTTGTGCTGGGCGAGGAGCTTGGCTTCAAAAGCGGCTGGATGGCCGAGCACCACTTTACCCGGTACGGACTGGCGGCCTCGTCGCTGATGGTGGCGGCCAACATCGCTGCCAAGACCACGACCTTGCGGTTAGGGTCAGCGGTGATAATCCCGCCCCTACATCTGCCGACTAAATTAGCCGAAGACACCGCCACACTCGACCTGCTCAGCGGAGGACGCTTCGATGCCGGGTTTGGCCGTGGGGCTGCCGGGTCGGAATACAACATTGCCAACATCCCCGGCGAAGAGAGCCAGACACGGTTCCAAGAGGCTATCACCATCGTCGAGGGTCTGTGGACCACCAAGAATTATTCATTCAAGGGACAGCACTATGAGGTGCACAATGCCAACTTGGTGCCCCCGCCAGTGCAGAAGCCCCATCCGCCCATGTATATCGCCGCCACCCGCACCAAGGCTACCCAAGAATTTGTCGCTGGAACAGGCCACCCGCTGATTATCGGCGTCGTCTTGGATACCGAGGACGCTTTGGGTCTGTGTCACACAATGGTCGATTTAGCCAAATCCAAGGGCAAGTCCATGACCATGGGCCAGATTCCCTTCTTCCGGTATTTCCACGTAGCTGAGACTGAAGATGAGGCGAGGGCCAACACCAAGGCGGCGCTGGACTGGAATATCGACATGATTCAGTGGCGGCGCACCTTCGACGTCGGCAGCGAAGTCTGGGAAAAGATGGAAGACTTTAGGAAGACGCGGACCGAGTTGCCACCCAGCTACGACTATTTGTACGAGAACCGGGCCTTCATTGGCAACCCGGACCAAATAATCGCCAAGATAAAGGCGCTGCAAGACCAGGGCATCGAATACTTTGGCTGCAACTTCTCCTTTGGCGGCATGCCTCAGGACAAGGTAAAGAAGTCCATGCAGCTATTCGCCAAAGAAGTGATGCCAGCGTTTAAGTAGGCCCACTGTCTCCAGGCCAAAATTTCGGATGTTCGAGGGTAAAATGACTCAACAATATTGGAACCAGGCTTCAGGAAACGTGGCTCAGATTTACGAAGAGCAGAATGTCCCCTCCATGTTCCGGCCTCTCGCGGAACTCACCCTTCAGCACGTCGTTGTAAACGAAAGCGACCAGGTTATCGACGTGGCTTGTGGCACTGGGATATTGGGACGGCTCGTCGCGAAAAAACTGGGTAAGGGCGGATCCATGATGGGGGTAGACCTAAACTATGGGATGATTGAGGTCGCCAAGCAGCACACCCCTGCCACCGATGCCAGTGTTGAGTGGCAGCAGGGAGACGCGACTGAGCTGCCGTTCCCTGACGCTAGTTTCGACGCTGCCTTCTGTCAGCAGGGCTTGCAGTTCTTTCCAGACAAAGTTGCTGCATTGAAGGAGTTGCGGCGAGTGACAACTCCGGGCGGGTCCATGATATTGACCGTTTGGAGCGCTGTAAGTCCGGTGAATGCCGCCATATCCGATGCCCTTGCACGATATGTGAATGATGGAGCCGCGCAGAACGCTTTGTCGCCATACGCGTTTCGTGACCCGGAAGTCATCAAGGGGTTGATGATTGAGGCAGGCATTCAAGGAATCACGATGGAGACCCTGGTGGTTGAACGACTGATGGGCCAAGGAGAGGATTCCATACTCAGATTGATTGCAGGGACTCCCTACGGGGTCGATCTTGGCAAAGCGGATGAGGCTACACAGCGTGCGGTGGCTAAGGATGTGGCCGAATCCCTGCAGGAATTTCGAGGGGACAACGGATTAGTCGTCCCGCAAGAAACACATTTGATTCGGGCGACCGCTTAGCGTACTCGCGCAAGCTAAGAGATGTTCTTAATCACGTCATCGCCGTCGACCATATCACCCCGGTCCGCCTCGGCGATAGCCTGAATAAGAGCCAAATCGTCTTCAGCATTCAGCATTCAGCATTCAGCGTGAAGGTGCTCTCGTCTGAGACCAAGACCGTGACTGTAGAACCTTCGTCGAGAGGTTCGCCCTCGACCACAACTTGCCCACCCACGACTTCGCCCTTGGTAATTCGCATGATTAGATTTTACCCTCGATTAACGGCTTAGGCCGACGGATGCGCCGGCAGCCGCTCGCCGTGGAACCCGGCGCGGTCTTCGAAAGACGTTCCGGCCTCGGGGTATATCTGGTGGTAGAGTCCCCTGGTCCTGGCCTTGATGGTCTTATTGACGCGCAGGTATAGCTCCGTCGGGTGGGCGTTCTGGTCCTTGTACATCTCGCTCTGTAGCGGGCTGCCGTCTTCCAGTTCCCAGATGCACAGGTATTTAAGCGCGCCGTTGCCCTCTTCGAGTTTGAACCGGCGGGCGCTGACGTAGCCGGGAATGGCCATTCGCTCGGGCAGGTGTTGCTCGTTGTACCACTTGTTGAATTCCACGTCGTCCGCCTCGTCCACTTCCATGGTCACAACCAAAACCGTGTTGCCGATGTGCTGCGAGGGAGCATTGCCGTTATTCTGCGTCATCTCCAAATCTCCTACATCTTCAGCTTTTGAAGCCACTTCTCGGGTTAAGCCCCGCCCATGAAAACCCGGCTGCGCCGGTTGCGGGAGGTTGGGGGGTAGTATACCATTGGGCGTGACTTTTTCAGGCGTTAAAACAGGATTCTTCGAGACTGGCAAAGGGATGTAATGAACCAGAAAGTTCGCCTTAAGGTCAACGGCACAGACCACGAATTAGACATCCCGGCGCGACGGCTACTGGTGGACTGCATTCGCTACGACATTGGCCTCACCGGCACCAAAGAAGGTTGCAGCGTCGGCGTTTGCGGGGCCTGTGCCGTGCTGGTCGATGGCGAGATGTATGCCTCCTGCATCACCCTCGCGGTAGCGGTCGACGGCTCGGAGATTACCACCATCGAAGGCATCGCTGAGAACGGTAACCTTCACCCCGTACAACAGGCCTTCATCGACAACGGCGGTTTCCAGTGCGGCATTTGCACCCCCGGCCAGGTGATTGCCGCCAAGTCGTTATTGGACGAGAACCCCAACCCAACTGAAGATGAAATCAAAGAGTGGATGATGGGCAACCTGTGCCGCTGCACGGGTTACTACGGCATCCTTAACTCAGTGGCCGCTGCTGCCAAGAACATGTCTGGAGGCAGCAAATGATTGAATTCGAGTACCACCATCCAGCCAGTATGGACGAGCTATTCGGGCTACTGGATCGGTACGGCGAGGATGCCCGCGTCATGGCTGGCGGCACAGCATTGGTCATCCAGATGAAGCAGCGGCTGGCCCAGCCCGGCCACGTGCTCGGACTGCGGCGAATTGGCGGTCTTAACAGTATCGAGTCAACTGCAGAAGGCGTGAGGATTGGTGCCCTGTGTACCCAGCGTCAGATTGAGAACAGTCCGGTTGTCGTCAGGGAACTACCGTTAATCGCCGATGCCTTTCGCAAAGTGGCAACGCCCAGAATTAGGAACATGGCCACCATCGGCGGCGGTCTGGTCAATGGCGACCCTAGCCAAGACCCGCCTCCCGCGTTGATTTCCCTAGGTGCTTCCGCAGTGATGACCTCCAAGAACGGAGAGCGTGTTGTGCCGGTGGAAGACTTGTTCATCGACTACTACGAGACGGATGTGCAGCCCGGAGAGGTATTGACCGGCGTGTTGGTTCCCCACGCCCCAGCCGGTTCCGGTGCGGTTTACTTGAAGTTCCTGCCCCGCACCGCCGACGACTACGCCACCGTTTCCGTGGCGGCGGTAGTCTCCCGAGAAGCAGATGGTTCATGCAAAGATGTTCGAATTGTTCTGGGCTCGGTGGGCGTCACTGCGATTAGGGCTACCCAGGCCGAAGACGCTCTGCGCGGGAAGCCATTGACCGACGAGAACATCCGGGCCGCCGCCGCGTTGGTGAAAGACGTGGTTGATCCCCTGGAGGACTTCCGGGGCTCGGCGGAGTACAAGACCGACATGGCCGAGGTATTCACACGCCGCGCCGTGGAACAGGCCATCGCTTTCATTCCGGCGGGAAACTAACCCCTTGAAGCTGGAGAGCCGCGCAATCGTGCCCGCCAGCCGGGAGGCAACCTGGGCGCTGGTAATGGATATCCCCAGGGCCGCCTCCTGTATTCCGGGCGTCAAAGAGGTCACTCCGGATGGTGAGGGCGGGTACCAGGCCACTTTGCAGGCGCGCATTGGGCCCATGGGAATGAACCTGAGCGGTAAAATTACCATCGTGTCACAGGACGCCGATGCCGGGGTGGCGTCGTTCCTAGTCGAGGCCAACGACCGACGGGTGGGTGGCGGGGTCAAAACCGACATGACCATGCGGTTAACCGTTAAGTCTCCGACTGAGACCGAGCTTGAGATTATCAGCGACACCACCTTCATGGGCCGTCTTGGCGAGCTGGGCCAGCCCATCATCCGCAGAAAGGCCCGCAATACCCTAGAAGAGTTCTCCCGGAACCTGAGTAAGTTGCTAGAGTCCTAGTCCAACGTACCGCACAGTGGTCGCCCCGGCGGTCTTATTCCGTTGACACCTAATTTCACGGGTTCCTATACTAACCAAAGGCGTATCTCGTTTTCCCCATTGGATTTCGTTGCGCAATTTATTCCATTTCTTGGCTCGGTGTCTTGAGCGTGGCCTGGAGGGCCTGTGTGCGGAATAGTAGGGTACGTTGGGAGTCAGGAAGCCTGGCCCATCATTCTTGAGGGCCTAAAACGACTTGAATACCGAGGCTACGACAGCGCCGGTATCGCAATCGTCGATCCCAGCGGCGACATATTGCTGCGGAAGACCGTCGGCAAGGTCCGAGGTCTGGACCTGGATGACGTAGAATCCCACCCCAAAGGCACCATCGGTCTTGGCCACACCCGTTGGGCCACCCACGGCCGACCCTCCCATGAGAACGCCCATCCCCATACCGACTGCAAACAACGTATCGCCGTGGTGCATAACGGCATCGTCGAGAACTATCTTGAGCTTAAGCGCCAGTTGGTGGAAAGCGGCCACGTCTTCGAATCTGAGACCGACACCGAAGTGCTCACTCACCTAATTGAAGAAGGGATGGACCGGGGTCTGAGCTTCCGGGAAGCTTTTCGACGCTTGGGCCGCACGATTAAAGGTTCTCAGGCGATCTCAGCAATTCTGCAAGGAGAAGCGGCCGAGATATGCGCCCTCCGATTGGGACACGCCGGCGGCATAGTGGTGGCCTACCGCGATGGCCAGGCAATCATCGGCAGCGACTTACCGGCGCTCTTGCCCCTGCTCCAGGCTGATTCCAATATGGCCGAGGTAGCGTTCTTGGAAACTGGAGAGATGGTGGTGGTTACCCCCGACGGTGTTGAGTACCAAGACCTGGATGGGAACCACATCGACAAACAGCAACGGATGGTCACCCAGGAAGAAGTACTGGTGGACAAAGCGGGATACCAACACTTCATGCTGAAAGAAATCATGGAGCAGCCCCAGGCCGTGGCCAGCGCCATGCGGGAGCGGGTTAACTTTGAGACCCGTCGTGTGGAACTGCCCGAGTTTCCTTTGTCAGCCCAGGAAATTGCCGAACTTGACCGGGTGGTGCTGATAGGTTGCGGCACCAGTCTGAACGCGGCCCACGTCGGTCGTCACCTGGTGGAGCGATTTAGCGGGCTGCCCGCCGAGGCGGAGAGCTCATCCGAGTTCCGTTATCGTAATCCCTACATCGGCCCCCACACTTTGGTGGTCTCCATTGGCCAGTCCGGCGAAACGGCGGACACCGTCGCCGCGATGCAGATGGTCAAAGACAAAGGCGCAAAGTTGGTCACTATCTGTAACGCCGAGGGTAGCCAGGCGTCGCGCATTGCCGACGGCACCCTATACATGCGGGCTGGCATAGAGATTGGGGTCGCCAGCACCAAGACATTTATCGCTTCCCTGACAATCTTGAACTTGTTAGCCATATTTTTGGGCCAGTCCAGGGGCGTTTTAGACACGGCCAAGACCCAAGAGTTGGTTGATGGCCTGACGCAGGTGCCCCGGTTAATGGGCGACATGCTGGCCGACGGGGCTGTTTACCAGCACTTGGCCCAGGAATACGTGGGCTACGACAACTTCCTGTTTTTGGGCCGGGGGATGAATTCGCCCATCGCCTCGGAAGGGGCGCTAAAGCTGAAAGAGATTAGTTACATCCATGCCGAGGGCTATCCTGCTGGAGAGATGAAGCACGGGCCAATCGCCCTCATCGACCAAGGCATGGCCATTGTGGCGCTGGCACCAAAGGACTCGCTCTACGACAAGGTTGTGAACAACGTCAAAGAAGTTAAAGCGCGAGACGGTAAAGTCCTCGCTGTGCTGACCGAAGGCGACACCGCGTTGGCTGCCGAAGTCGACCATGCGCTGTACATTCCAGAGGCTGCCGAGCACCTTAACCCCCTGCTCATCACCGTGCCGTTGCAACTGCTGGCCTACCATATTGCCCTGCTGCGGGACCGCGATGTTGATCAGCCTCGAAACTTGGCCAAGTCCGTTACCGTAGAGTAAATTCGCCGCTCCCCACCCTTGTCTGTTCGCCTGGCTTGCTCGTGACTCAGCTTGCCCGTAATTTGATGTTAGAGTAGAGTCTAATTCGCGGTTCGAACCTCCGTTAAAATCGCACGTGAAACCGCACGATTTGGGCGGCAATATTCCCGTAATAATTTCCGGCAAGAAAGCATCAAAATGAGTTTAATTCGCGTCAAAGCCCCCGCCACCTCCGCCAACATGGGCCCTGGATATGATTGCCTGGGCTTGGCTCTCGACGTCTGGAATAGTTTGGAGGTCGAGACCCTTAGCAGTGGGGAGTCGGTGGTCGAAATCTCCGGCCAAGGCGAGGGAGAGCTTGGGACCGGGCGAGACAACCTGGTCTACCGGTCCATGGAGTTCCTATTCAACGAGGCCGATGAGGAGTTGCCGGTTGTTCGCATCCGGTGCCAGAATGACATTCCGTTGGCCCGCGGCATGGGTAGTAGCGCGGCAGCAATAGCCGGTGGTCTAGTGGCGGCCAACGCAATCTGTTCCCATGATTTCACCCCTAACGACCTTCTCGAGATGGCTGCGACCATCGAAGGGCATCCCGACAACGTCGCCGCTGCCATCATGGGCGGAATGCAGTTGGTCATTTTAGATAGCGCAGCAGCGGGGCATAGTCTCTATACTGTCCCGATTAACGTTCCACCGGAGTTGCATGCCGTCGTTTTTGTACCCGACGTCAGAATCGCCACAGAGGACGCACGGGCCGTTTTACCGGAAAAAGTACCAGTGGCCGACGCCGTGCATAATATGGGCCGTGTTGGGCTTCTGGTGGCCGCCATGGCTACGAATCACCCGGAATATTTGACCATTGCTACCCAAGACCGGTTACACCAGCCGTATCGCCAACCATTGTTCCCGGCGATGAAGGTCATCTTCAAGGCCGCTTTGGACGCCGGAGCCTTGGGGGTCTTTCTATCCGGCAGCGGCTCGACGGTCTTGGCGCTAACCCAGGGCCGGGAGATGACCGTGGCCTACGAGATGGCCGAGGCGGCCCGCCAGGCCAGCGTAGAAGGCAATGTGAGCGTTACCCAACCCACGGTGCGCGGCGCTCACATAGTCGTTGAAGAACAAGCCTGACCTGATGTCACTAGTAGTCCATAAATATGGCGGCTCGTCCGTGGCCGACGCCGAAAAAATCAAGAACGTGGCCAGACGAATTGCCGATGTCCGAAAAAGCGGGACCGGAGTGGTGGCCGTGGTATCGGCTATGGGCGATACCACCGATGAACTGATTGGATTGGCCCATTCGGTCTCCAGCCAACCCCATCCCAGGGAGTTGGATCTGCTGTTGTCCACCGGCGAGTTGGTGTCGTGCACGCTGTTAACCATGGCCTTGGGCGACTTGGGACATGAAGCGGTCAGCCTTACCGGTTCCCAAGCAGGAATTCACACTGACACCAGCCACGGTCGGGCCCGAATTGACCGGGTAGACACGGCTCGAATGCAGAAAGAGTTAGCCGAAGGTCGCATCGTCGTAGTGGCTGGGTTTCAAGGAATTTCAGCGGACGAAGACATTACCACTCTGGGTCGGGGCGGGTCCGATACCACCGCGGTGGCCCTGGCAGCGGCCCTTGAGGCAGACCGGTGCGAAATCTACACCGATGTTGATGGCATCTATACCGCCGACCCCAGGGTTGTTCCCGAGGCCCGAAAACTGGACGAGATCGGCTACGAGGAAATGCTGGAACTGGCGAACTACGGGGCTAAGATGCACCCGCGATCCATCGAACTTGGAGCTGTTTTTCAAGTTCCAATTTACGTGGCATCCAGCTTCAATCAGACCCCCGGAACCCTGATACACGGCAATGCGGACAAGAAACAAATGGAAAATAGAATCAAAGTAACGGGCATAGCCTGCACGACCAACGTGGCCAAGATAACCGTGCGCAGCGTCCCGGACCAACCAGGTATGGCTGCGGCGCTTTTTGAGCCCTTGGCCCAGTCGGGAATCAGTGTGGACACCATCGTCCAGAACACCAGCGAAGACCGGACCACGGATATCAGCTTTACCGTCAGCGGCACCGATTTGCCGGCCGCCTTAGCTATGGTTGGGGATTTGACCCGTGAGATGGGCGCGGCTGGCATGGTCAGCGAGGCCAACCTGGCGGCGGTGAGCGTTGTTGGGTCTGGAATGCAGCACACCCCAGGCTATGCATCGCGCATGTTCCGCATTCTGGCCGACGGCAAGGTAAACATCGATATGATTACCACGTCGGAGATTCGGATTTCCTGCATCATCAAGGAAGAGCAGGCCCAAGAAGCGGTGCGGTTACTGCATCGGGGCTTTGCATTGGACCAAGAGTAACCCGGCCCTACTTCTTTCCCATTTTTACCCCAGCCGATAGGGAGTAGGCCCTTTGCCTCAGCCATTTCTATCCGTCGTGATTCCAGCCTTCAACGAAGAGTTACGGATTTCAGACACCCTTTCTCAGGTGGTCGAGTATCTAACGGCCCAAGATTACGAGTGGGAAGTTGTGGTCGCCGATGATGGCAGCCAGGACCACACTGCTCGATTAATCGGCCAGGTCATTGTGGAGCATCCCAACGTCCGCGTCCTGCGCTTACCCCACCGGGGCAAGGGATGGGCAGTGAAGAACGGCATGCTGGCGGCCCAGGGTGAATACCGACTGCTTTGCGACGCTGACCTTTCGGTCCCTCTTGCGCAGGTCGAACGTCTGTTGCCTCCCCTGGGTCCTGATTGCGACATCGTCTTGGGCTCCAGGGAGGCGCCCGGAGCGGCCCGAATCGGTGAACCAACGCGCCGTCACCTAATGGGCCGGGTCTTTAACTTCCTGGTAAGCCGCCTGACTGTGTCTGGCCTTGCCGACACGCAGTGCGGGTTTAAGTGTTTTCGAGGAGCGGTGGCCCAAGACCTTTTTCAACGGCAGACCATGGACGGTTTTTCCTTTGACGTTGAATTGCTTTTTCTGGCTCGGCAGCGGGGTCTGACCTTCGCCGAGGTCGGGGTCGACTGGTATTACCGTCCTCAGAGCAAAGTTCGGCCCGTTCGGGATTCATTGGCCATGACGTTGGATTTGCTCAAGATTCGCTGGCGGCATCGTACGCCGGCATAACTTTGTTTTCGTAGGTACTTTCGAGCTATTTGTCGCCGAGCTAACGCCATATCCAACGTCGTTTCGGTTGGTTTGGATAGTGTTGGTTTGAAGGAGGTAGGAATTTTCAGATTTTCGATGTTTTATGGCTTGACCTTTGGCGAGTCGATAGTGTAATTACTAGATAGACCCTAGTCATAAAACGAGCCTGAGTATATAACGAACGACCAGGCCATTAATTTGGCCTTGCTGTCCACAGCATCCAATGGGCAGCAATCAATTGGCAAACCGTGACGCGGTTTAGCCAGTGACACCAGGCAGGAGACGGGATGGACTCGGAAGCTACACAAACACCAGGCAGCGCGAAATTGAAGCGAGACCTCAGTCGAGAAGCCGTGAATCACGCCATTCAGGGAGATTGGGAGCGAGCAACAGAGGTCAACAAGGCGACCTTGGAATTGTTCCCCAATGACGTTGAGGCGATGAACCGGTTGGTTAAGGCACTGATTGAGTTGGGCAGTTACGTAGACGCCCGGGCCGTCTTGGACCGGGTGTGCGAGGTCGCCCCATACAACAACATCGCCAAGAAGAACCGCGCCCGTCTAGACCAATTGGTCGTCACTCCTGGCGCGGCCAAGCAAACTAGAAAAGCCGCCGGAGCGCCGCAGATTTTCATTGAAGAAAGCGGCAAATCCGGCACGACCGTTCTGCGGAACATAAGTGGGGGCAAGTCCTTTGCGCACATCTCGCCCAGCGACCAGGTTACTGTTTCATCGGACGGAGGCGCCGTATTCGTGCGGACCATGGACGGGCAGTTAGTGGGTCAAGTGGAGCCCAAATTGGGCAACCGGCTGGCTCGTCTGATGGACGGCGGGAATAAATATACCGCCGCCGTGGTGGCCGTGAACGAAGAGGGCGTCTCAGTAATCATCCGGGAAACCTTCAAACACCGCAGTTTGCAGAACGTCTGCTCCTTCCACGCCAAGGTCAAGGAAGCGGACAAAGTCTTCATGAACGAAACCGTGGCACGGTTTGTCCGGGAGGTCGATGAAGAATCGGATGATTCGGATGGCGACCAGGAAGACGATGACGATGATGACGATGAAAAGAGCCTCATCGTCGAAGACGAAATTGAAGCTAGCTGGTCCGAAAACGAATAACTTTCGGGGCTAGTTCTCCCC
>JABMNL010000069.1 GCA_013204585.1 SAR202 cluster bacterium
GGTTCGGATGAAAGAATACATTGAGGCCAAAGCGGCGGCTGGGGAGCCATTTGCTTTGGTAGAACATCTAGTGGTCTACCAAGACGGCGGCATCGGCTATATGGAATGCAGCGGCAAGCCGATGTTCGACCAGGATGGAAAGGTGGTCGGTTACCGCGGGGTGGACCGGGACATTACAATTCGAAAAACTGAAGAAGCGGAGCGTCGTTCTCTGGAAATCAAGGCGCTGGCCCATTCCAAGCTGGCTACACTGGGCGAGGTCGCGACTGGAGTGGCCCACGAGATTAATCAACCTCTGACTTACATCAGCACCATGATTCAGTCATTACAAGAAGACCTGCAACTAAATGATTTCGATGCCCAGTCTGCTCTGGTCCGGCTGGGAGAGTCCATCCGACAGGTGGACCGGATTACCGAGATTGTCAGTCATCTTCGTACCTTTGGCCGAAACTACGATACTACATTCAACTCCGTAGATTTGCGGCAAGTCTTGGACAATACGCTGCTGTTGATTGGCGACCGAATGCGCAACATGAAGATTAATGTTCAGACTGATTTTGAGGTTGGCCTGCCAAAAATTAAGGGCAACTCAAGTCAGTTGGAACAAGTGCTTACGAATATGTTTCAAAATTCGATTTACGCGTTGGACCATCGGACCCAGCTAGGCGGCGCAGAGATAAAGATTAAGGCAGTGTTGGAAGTGGGGGGCGATGCGGTTCGCATCGAATTTTCAGATAACGGTACTGGGATTGCTCCGGCCCACCTAGAAAAGATTTTTGAACCCTTCTTCTCAACCAAAGAAGTTGGACATGGCACGGGACTTGGCCTGCCCATTGTGTACGGAATAGTACAAGACCACGGCGGCTCGATTAATTGTCAGTCCGAGTGGAACGAAGGCACTACAATGACCATTGTTCTTCCGGTCGGAAAGGAGACCTAATGACAACAGCAGACGTGCTGATTATCGATGACGAATCGGCAGTTAGAGATGCGGTAGCCGAAGACTTAAAGCGGGAAGGCTACAACCTCCATTTCGCCCAGAACGGGCAGGAGGGTATCCAGCAGCTGCGAGAGAATTGTCCTACGGTGATTCTCTTGGACCTAAGAATGCCGGTGATGGATGGGTTTGAGTTCCTTGAGTCTATTCAATTGCGGCCCCAGGACCCCTATTCGGTAATTGTTTTAACTGGCCACGGCGACGCCGGTGCAATCAAGATCTGTTACGAGAGTGGCGTTACCACCTTTATAAAGAAGCCGTTTAACCTCTTTGAAATTAGAGGGGTTGTGAAGAACGCCATTGCCGTGAAACAACTTACCAATTATCTGGACGAACTGGTTAAGAGCCGGACCGAGGAGTTGGAGCAGCGGATGCGCGAGGTAACGGCGCTGAACCAGATGTTTCAAGACCAGCTGAGCAAGAACATCGAGTCTGAGGCCGAACATAATGCGCTAATTGGGGGTTTGGAGCGGTTGATTGACGAGACAGAGGAGTTGCTTCGCCTGGCCCGCAACAAACAGTCAACAAATGATTCCCAGCCTGGGTTCGCTAATGAGGAACTTGGAGGAGAAACCCTGGATGACTTGCTACCTCCTGGCCAAGACGCCTCTTTTGGTTAAATAAACTTCTTGTCCCGGCGCAATCGAATAATTAAAAAACCGGCGCTCCATAACTGGAGCGCCGGTTTACTTTGTTAGCGGTTTAGGCCAGAGCGTACGACTAAGACTCCGAATCCACTGGTTCAAAAATCTTGTCTTTGGCACTCACCACGCCGTTGAGCAGTTCGCCTTCAGAGAACTGACCGTTGGTCAACCGAGTGGCGATGTCATCCCGACCGTCCCAGAGGTTCTTGAGGTCGTCATCGATTAGTTCGATGATGCCCCGCCTCACTCCGGTATCTTCTCCGATGTCCGGGTAAAGCTTCCAAGACCCTTTGTTCACAGCGTTCTGCAAACCGGTGGAATGTCCGTTGCTACCGCGGACGTCCTCGAAGTGCCAGGTGTACCAGGCATTGACCATGTCGCGGAAGATTGCCAGGTCTGAAATTGGCGCTCCGACGGTGGACATCTGAACCTCGAACCGGTGGTTATCACCGGGGTGGCCTTCCACCGCAGCGAACTTCCGTCCACCGCCCAGGCCTCGAAGGACCGAGTCATGGAGGCTGGAAGCAGTGATGCCGACACCGGCCGCCGAGTCAACGTGCCCGACGCGGACTTCACCGACTCGCCACATCTTCTCTTCCATAGCTGCAGCGCCCATGTGCATGTCCACCAGCAGTTCGCCCAATTCTTCTCCGAACCGGGCGCCGGTGGATATGAGGGAAAGGAACCCGGTGTCAATGGACACCGTGGTCCGAATCTTTTGCGCAGTTGCCAAGGCCAGCAGGTCTTCCAATTCAATGGCATCCACCCGGTTGGTCCCGTAGACCGGTCTACCAACCAACGACTCGTGAACGGATGCAGCAATCTCGATTAAATCTTGGTTGCTGAGCTGGAAGCGGCTCAAGATGCGCACGGCGATATCCTGGGCTTGCTCGCCGGTCAGCAGGTTCTTTACTGTGGGGTCGTCGCTGTCGAAGGTCCAATACTCAGCGTCGGTAACCTCTTGGAATAACCGACCACCAGAATTTGAATGGCGCTTAAGCTCAACGACTAGCTCCATCCAGCTGGCAGAGTACTCATTGAGTTCTTCCAGAAGTGAATTAATGACCTCACCCACATGGTTGAGGCATACGGTCTCCATGTACTCGTCGGTCTCGTTCTGCCACTTGCCTAACCGCTTTTTGCGGTCATTAGCGGAGACGTCGAGGTCATCGTGAGAAGGTTCCGAAACCATGGGCAGGTCCCGGCGAATTGCCCGGTCGGCCAACGCGGACCACCGGCGCACCGGGGGTTCTTGGTCGGGGGCGATAACCAAGCGCTGAATGAATAGGTGCTCGAGCCTGGTTCCGATGCCGAGAACCAATTCATCGCGTTTAACATCGGCGAAGGTATTCGCACGAGCTAGTTCGGTGCGTAGTTCGGCGTTGGCTTCCAAAGCCATTCGATCACTGACATTGCCGTCAGGCCGCAACCGCTCGAATAGAGAGTTGACGGACCGCTCAACTTCACTCAGAGCGCCGTGAATAGCCCCATGAATCTGCATGAATGCATCCCTGGAGCCAGCGCCGGTGCGGCCAGTGTTCAGAAAGTCCAGAGGGTCCACCGCCATGGGAACCCGGTTGGACATCTCGTTGAACGAAAGGCGCCTTCTTTTAAAACTAAACTTAGCCATGTCCTCTCCTCCCTACAGCCGGGTTCGCCATTGATTTTGCAGATACTGTTTGGCAGTCTGTACAAAGAACCCTTCCAATAGACCGACCTCACGGGAACTAATGGAGCCGAACCGTGCGTCGGCGTCGTTGTTGGCCTCGCGCATGGTTTCGTGATACCGGGCCCACCAGTCTTGACCGGTTCCCCAGGCGTCGGCTACCAAATCCTCAAGCACCCGCGCTACGTGAACTCGCTGGACTGGCAAAGAGTCCTTGGGTGAACGGTGCAGCAATGCCACATCGAAGTGCGGCCCTTGCGCATTGACTATCTTGTCGGGATACACCGTGATGTTGTAGCTGTCTTTGCCGGTGTACTCTCCCGGTCCAACTTCGACGCCGCTGGCGACGCGGAGGAACTGGAGCGTGGAGTAGGCGTTTCTTAGCTGCAACGGGTAGGTGGTTTCCGGGTCCCGGGACATGCCGCGTTGGGGCAGAACCAGGTGGAGCACCACGCTGAAGTTATAAGATGTGCCGCGGGCTTCGGCTAGCGCGGCTAGCAGCACGGGCAGTGCTCCCACGGTACCGCCGCCCAGGAAGGCGATTACGTGAATCCTTAAATAGGTCACGCCCTCGTAGTAGGGGCATACCTGTTCAATGGTGGCGTCAATGTGGCCGCGCAGATTGCCGTAGTTGAACCTTCCGGCTACACCGGCGTTGGCCAAGGTGCCAAGAGCGCCCTCACGGGAAAGGCTAAGGTTTTTAAGCTCTGGCACACATTCGGTAATCCACGGACGCATATCACGTAGATTTGAAAAGTGGGGCAGGGTTAGAGGTATGAATCGGGATGACCGGGAAATCTCTCCCCTGGTTGCTTCCCGGGTGTCCATATAGATGTAGCCCAGGCTCTTGCGGTCAGAGAAGCTCCAGTTAGAGGACTGTTCCTCCAGCCTTCGTGCAATCTGGCAGCTGGTGGAACCCAGTCCGATTACGACGGAAGGCGACGCGACGCGGTTTGCCGTCTTGTTGGATCCAAGACGCGACATCCCCGCATTCGTTGTAGATGATGAAACCATTAAGACCTCCTGTCCCCTACGCACCCCAAATGGCCGGCAGAGTGCGTGCTAGATATAAGGGTACCCCACCATAGATTGGGCGCGTACGATACCATAATTTATAATGTCTGCCGCCTTGTTGTCAAACGTGGCCTGGGTATCCCCTTAGTTTCGTCTACCTAGCATGAAATACTTGCTGATTACATAACTTGATAGACATAATCGAAACGAAAAGGGTCTACGGAATCCACTGAATGAGTCGACAGGCCCCTAGGCTCACTTGGGTATCCATCTAGGCACGGCAAAATTAGGCTAGGCAGTACAGAATCAGGATACCCACTGCCTTAGGATACAGTGGAGCAGCTTGCTAGCAAACGCAAAATCCATTCAATATTTTAGGATTTTAGGAAAATCGGGAAGAAAAGAAGTAAGCCGGGATACTGTTGACCAATTGTCGGAAAGAACGATAAAGGCGCGGAATCTTTCGAGACCGCGCCTTTATTTATGGCGGTGTCAGACCGATTGGGCCAGTGTGGCGAAATTGGCGAGAGCTATCGGTGGAAATACCGATTGTCGCAAGGTATTGGCTTAAATGTAGACCATCCACTCCAGCAAATTATGGTCAGGGTCTCGAGCGTACATACTGACAGCAGGCAGCACCCCTCGTGCTCTAGCGCCTTTGCGCGGTCCAGGGCCGCGGATAATTTCTACTCCGGCATCGGCCAGCATCTTTTGACACTCTTCCGCCGAGCCATCCCAAACAAAGCAGATGTCGGCGGAACCAGGCAGGGCTGTGTCCCCGCGTAGGTTCGCGGTATAGCCTTCTGGGTGCACGTTAATCTTCGAGTCTCCGGCCTGAATCGAGAAAATGTTAGCCTCGCCAGCCCGCCATTCTGCCTCGTCGTTAATCTCGAAGCCAAGTTTCTTGTAGAACTCGATGAGCCGGTCTGCGTTGGCTGTGGGCATTGCCAGGTGGTCGATACCTGCGGTCCCCATGTGGAGCCTCCTTGATTAAGTAAATAGGTCTGGGTTGTTTGAGTCTGTCTGTAGTCAGATTTTCCCCATGGTAGCTCCCAGATAATGCACTGGCAAGGTTTTTTGGCATGCCTAGGCACTCTTGAGCGGTTCAAATGTGGTACTTTAGGGTCGCCAACTGGCAAGGCCCAGATTCCCGGCATCTCGCTAGTATTGGAGAGACAATGTTTGACCTATTGCTTAGGAATGGCCGAATCATGGACGGTACCGGCCAGACGTGGTTTCGGGCCAGTCTGGGTATCACCGAGGACATTGTCACTGTGCTCAGGGGAGATACCTCTCAGGTAGAGGCCGGGCGCGTCATCGACGTTGCTGGCTCGGTGGTATGTCCTGGGTTCATCGACATGCACTCCCACTCCGAGCTCAAGCTCATGACCGAGCCAGAACACCAAGCCAAAGTCAGGCAGGGCGTGACCACCGAGGCCATCGGCATGGACGGCCTGTCCTACGCCCCTATATCGTCCCCCAAATTGGAGCAACTACTCACCTATTTGGCCGCCATCAACGGGACACCGCCGCCGGACGTGCGCTGGAGTTCGGTGAAAGAATTTCTTGACCTACTGGATGGCCGCGCTGCCTGCAACGTGGCTTTTATGGTGCCCCACGCCGCCATTCGCATCGAAGCTATGGGCTGGGACGACCGAGCGCCAACGCCCAAAGAACTAGCCAGAATGCAGGAATTGGCTCGCCAGGGTATGCGGGACGGGGCTTTTGGGTTTGCCACCGGTCTGACCTACCCGCCCGGCGCTTACAGCGACACCGACGAATTGGTGGCGATCTGCGAGGCTATATCGGATCTGGGCGGCTTCTATATGACCCATGCCCGCTACACCAAAGGCGACCAATTGCTTGATCCATTTAGGGAAGCGGTGGAGATTGGGCAACGGAGTGGCGTGCCAGTACACATTTCCCACTTTCACAGCCCAGTGGACGGAATGGGCGAGCAAATGATTGGTTTGGTGGACGATGGCCGGAACGCGGGCATTGATGTGACGTTTGACCAATATCCTTACGCAGCGGCCAGCACAGTCTTGCATTCATTGCTCCCATACTGGGTGCATGCTGGAGGGCCAGCGGCGGCGTTGGAGCGAATCAAGACCACGGCCGTCCGAGAGCAGATTGGCGACTCGGTGAACCCCATGTGGGGTCGGACCTTGGACGACTATATCTTCAGCCACATTGGTTCGGACAAGAATAAGGAATGGGAGGGGCGGTCGCTCACTGACTTGGCCGACTTCCAGAGTAAGAAGATGGTGGACGCCATCTGTGACCTCTTAATAGAGGAAAATTTGGAAGTGGCTTTTGTGGCCCGGACCGGCAACCCCGAGAACATACGCACCATCGTTCGCCATCCGGCACACATGGTTGGGTCGGACGGCGTGTTGACCGGCGAGATGCCCAATCCCCGGACCTACGGCACCTTTCCTTATGTATTAGGCCAATTCGCCAGGGAAGAGGGTCTATTTCGCATGGAGGAGGCCGTCCGTAAGATGACGGCCCTGCCCGCCCAGCGTCTGGGAATCCAAGACCGTGGCATCTTGCGCGATGGTATGAAAGCCGACGTGGTGGTCTTTAACCCAGACACGGTCGCGGCCAAAGCCACCTTCGACAATCCCAAGCAATATCCGGTCGGCATCGACTACGTCATTGTTAATGGCAAGCTGGTCATCGATAACGGCACTCACACAGGAGCGCTGCCTGGTAGGGCGTTAAAGTCGCAATAAAGCTATCAGCCCCGATGGCATCGGGGTCGTCCGCCTAAGAATTTTCGATTAGCCAGACTTGTTGAGCCAGGCCGACATAAGGCATAATCCATATTCGATTCAACGGTGCCTAATTGATTCGACTGCTGAGCGTCCCGATGGTATCGGGGCTGACAGCTAATCCCCCGGAGGACACCCATGGACTTCGAACCCCGTTATACCGAAGAGCAAGAAAAGTTCCGCCAAGAGGTCAAGGCCTGGCTGAAGGACAATGTGCCTGATGGCATCGTCCACCCAGCCGACCCCATTGACCTGACCGAGGAGCAATACCAGTTGCGGCGCGAATTGGGCCGCAGGCTGGGCGCTAAGGGTTGGCTCTGGCCGACTGCTGCCACCGAGTACGGCGGCGGCGGCTTGGACGTGGATTATGCGGTGGTACTCGAAGAAGAGGCCGATGCATTTGGCCTAACCATCCCTCCTTTCTATGATTCCGGCGGAAGATTGGGTGGCGCGTCCATCGTGGTTTGGGGTTCTGACGAACAGAAGAAGTTCTTCTTGCCTCCAATCTTCACTGGCTCCGTCCGCACCTGGCAGCTGCTCTCTGAGCCAGAAGCCGGTTCCGACCTGGCCAACGTCAAGTCAACAGCCGTTAAGGACGGCGACGATTACGTGATTAACGGCCAGAAGGTCTTTGTGGGCAGTTCGTTGGGCTGCGACTACATGTGGACTCTGACCGTGACCGATACCGATGCCAAGCGTCACGAGAACCTGGGCTGGTTCATGATTCCGTCGACTTTGCCCGGAATCACCGTGCAGCCCATGGACCTCTTAATTTCCGGCGGCGAGTCTGGCGCGGGGTCGGGCGTCAAGAACACGGTGTTCTTCGATAACGTCCGAGTGCCCGCCTTCAACCTTATTGGCGGCCATAACCAGGGTTGGAAGGTTGCCACTACCCACTTGGAGCTGGAACACGGCACCGGAGGAAAAATCACCCGCAACGCCGTGGTTGACCGGCTATTTGATTACTGCCGCACCACCAACCGCCGGGGCGCGCCCATCAGTAAAGACCCGGTAGCCCGCGAAAAGTTGATTGACGTGCATATTGAGCAGGAGATAGTTCGCCTGTTTCAGATGCGCAACTATTGGATGAGTCACAGCCGTATAACCACCACCTATGAAGGGCCCCAGGCATCCTACATGCGCAAGACTCTGGGACTCAAAATGTCCCGGCATATATTGGATATTCTCGGGCCGGCCGCGCTGACCTTCGACCCCGAACTTGGCGCGTCAGAGGGTCATATGGAGGCCCATTCCAGGGCCGGCATCATTGCCATCCACCCCGGCGGCACCACCGACATTCAAAAGGTAATCATGTCTCGCCGCATCGGCATCGGCCGTGAGGTCAGAGAACAAGCAGGCGCGCTGTCGTAAGGGCCGCGCCCCCATCCCAACCTTCCCCCCGAACGGGGGAAGGGGGCTTTAGTTCTAACCAATAGATGGAATCAGAGCTCAAATAAAACGGATAACAGTCCCTCCCCCCAAGGGGGAGGGTTAGGTCCGACGAAGTCGAGACTCTCGACGTAGTCGGAGGGGGGAATACTCGCCCCACCCAAGTAATAGAAACAAATCGCTGACAGCCGACGGCTGAAAGCCAAACGCCGAGGACAAACAAATGGACCTGTCCCTAACCCCCGAACAAGAAATGCTCAAGACTGCGGTGCGCAGCTTCGTCCAGCAGGAGTACTCCAAAGAAACCCTCCTGCAGATTGCGTCGCCCACCGAGTCGTCTCCCCAAGAACCATGGGTAAAGCTGACCCAGACCGGCTGGCTGGGTATCTTGATACCCACCGAGTACGGCGGAGAGGGCGGGTCTTTCACCGACGCGGGAGTGCTGTTTGAGGAGCTAGGCCGTGGCCCGGTGCCTGGGCCTCACATCAGTTCTGCGGTCCTCGCCGCTTTAACCCTGCTGGAGGGCGGAACCGAAGAACAGAAGAAGGAATGGTTGCCTCGGATAGCCACCGGCGAAGTCCGAATGGTGGCCGCTGTGACCGAAGCTGAGTACGGTTGGCTGGAAAGCGACGTTCGCCTGACGGCCAAGCAGAACGGCAGCGAGTATAGCCTCAACGGTTCGAAAGCCTATGTGTACGACGGCGAGTCGGCCACCCACCTGCTATGTGCTGCCCGGTCAGACGGTGGCTCGGAAGGTACCAACAATGTCGGTCTGGTTATCGTCCCTGCTGACGACTCTGGAATCAACACTCGACATCTTCCCGGATTTGCCTGGAACCTATCTGAGATTACTTTAGAGAATGTCTCCGCCGATGCTTCCCAGGTCTTGGGCGGTGCACTTGCTGGCGGCTGGGAGGCACTGGAGCGGGCGGAACAAAAGGCAATACCGGTACTGTGCGCTTACCAGGTTGGCGGCAGCCAGGCGATCTACGAAATATCGGTGGACTACAGCCGCACTCGACACCAGTTTGGCACGCCCATTGGCCGGTTCCAACGTGTGCAGGACCAGGTCATTAACCTGCTAAACGCCTTGGATGCGGCACGGTGGACGGCTTACGAAGCCTTGTGGAAGTTGGACATTGGCCGGGAAGCTGCCGATAGCGTTCACTTAGCCAAGGCAGTAGGCAGCGAAGGCTACTACGAGGCCTGTAACTACGCCCATGAGGTCCACGCCGGGGTTGGCAGCATGACCGAATACGGACTGACGCTGCACACCGCCGCGTCCCGAACCCTCTACCACTACCTAGGCGACCCCAAGTTCCACCGCATTCGTCTGGCGGATGCTTTAGGACTCTAAGCTACGGGGTCCTATTGGATCATGGCTTGGCTGGTGCGGCCCTTCGACAAGCTCAGGGCGAGCGGGTCAATTGAGTGATTGTCGATACGCTGACCGGCCAATCGTCATTCCAGCGAACCAGCGAAAGCTGGAATCTAGGAATACCAGTGGTATTAGCGGACTGACCATTGTAGAAAATTAGCAGTTCCTGGATTCCGGCCTGCGCCGGAATGACGGTGTTGGTAGGCACGCCTTGAATAATTTGTTCGGGAAGGGCGGCTGTCGTTCTTCATTACGATTTGCGTGTCCGCTCATGGTGAGCTTGTCGAACCACTCTAGGCCACAGGCTCACCTTGGGCCTGGCGTTGCCTCATATCCAGGCGGACCACAGCCAGTTCTTCCCAGGTGAAGTCGTCGCCTAGATAGTCCCGTACCGGGGTTAGGCGGGCCTCGCCCATCTCTTCGAAGGCCGCTTCAATCTCGAGGCGTCGGTCTTCGGACGGCATCAGGTGCGCCAGGTCAATCTGGCCGCCCTCTTGCACGAACCGCTCCAAGTGACTTCTAATCGTCGTCTCGCTGATTCCCCGCTGTTCGGCCACTTCTTCCAGCGAAAGACCCTGGGCAATCAGGTCTTTGGTTTCCCGAATGCTGGTGCTGATTCCCCGGACACGCTTTCTTGGAGCATTAACCGGCACCCGCGTCGGTGTCGCTTCTTGCACGTTGGCCTGCAGATACTCGGTAATTACCTTTAAGAACGGACGGCTAAATTCCCGTAGCTTGGTTTCCCCTACGCCGGAAATTCTGGAAAAACCTTCTTCGTCCTGGGGCATGTGAAAGGCCATCTGTTGCAGGGCTTTGTTGCCGAATATCTGGTAGGCGGGTATCTCTCGTTCCGTGGCAATCTGTAGGCGCAGCGCAGCCAGTTCGTCGAACAGCTTGGTGTCGTAGGCCTGGTCACGTCCAGACGGTCCTTGACTCAAATTTTCTTGGCGGGCGACCACGACCTGCTTGGGGCGGGATAGGGTCAGAGTCTCCCGGTTGTTCAAGAAATTCCGGCCTTGTTGCGAGACCGCCAGAGTTGGGTATCCGCTCCCCTGTTGGGCCAGCAGCCCCTTGCTGACCAGAGAGCGCACCAACTCTTTTAATTCGTCAGAGTCCACATCCTTGGCGACGCCAAAGACCGACAGCTCATGATGCCCACGGGAACGCACCGCTTTGTTTGCGGCCCCCCGCAGGACGTCCACCAGGTAATTGACGCCGAAGCGCTCCCCGGTGCGAATGGCCGTTGATAGAATCTTCTGGGCGGCGATGGTGGCGTCGAATTCCTCCCTGGGTAGCAGGCAGATGTCGCAACCGCCGCAGTCGGTCTTGGGCCATGCCTCCCCCAGGTATTCCATCAGGTAGGCGCGGCGGCAGGTCTGCAAGTCGCACAACCCAAGCAACTGGTCCAACTTCACCCGGGCCTTATTCTGTTCGTCGTCGTCCTCTATCTGGCCGATGAAGTATTCCTGCTTAGATCGGTCGCCGTAGGAATAGAAGAGGACGCAATCGCTGGGTGAGCCGTCCCGCCCGGCGCGTCCCGTTTCTTGGTAATAGCCCTCGATGGTCTTGGGCAGGTCGTAGTGCACCACCAGGCGCACGTCGGGTTTGTCGATGCCCATGCCAAAGGCGACAGTTGCCACCACAATCTGTACCTGGTCGCGGATGAACTTTTCTTGCGTCTCGCGGCGCAGGTCCCGTTCCAGCCCGGCATGGTAGGGCAGCGCGCTGAAGCCCCGGTCCGACAACTCCGTGGCGGTCTCTTCGGTGGCCTTCCGGGAGAAGCGGTAGATGATGGCCGACTGCCCTTGATGCTTCTCAAGCAACCCGAGCAAATCGCCCAGCGGGTCGGTCTTGGGTTGGATGGTGTAAGTCAGGTTGGGCCGGTTGAAACTGGAGATGAATATCTCGGGTTTCTGCAGACCCAGTTGGGTGAGAATGTCTTCTCTGACTGGCTTGGTGGCAGTGGCGGTCAGGGCAATTACCGGTACGCCCGGAAATTCCTGCCGCAGAGATTTTAGGTTGCGGTAATCGGGTCTAAAGTCGTGGCCCCACTCGGAGATACAATGGGCCTCGTCAATGGCAATCAGGCTTACATCCAGGGAGTGGAGGAACCGTTGGAAGCCCGACAACGCCAAGCGTTCCGGGGCGACGTAGAGAATCTTGAGTTGGCCCTGCTGCGCCTGTTCCTGTACCTGGGAAACTTCCTGAGCAGTCATGGTGCTGTTCAGCATCCCGGCGGGCACCCCATTGGCCTGAAGTCCGTCCACCTGGTCTTTCATCAGAGCGATGAGGGGAGAGACGACGAGGGTGATGCCCTTGAACCGCAGGGCTGGGAGTTGGTAACAGAGCGATTTGCCGCCGCCAGTGGGCATCAACACCAACGTGTCGCACTTGGCGAGCACCTTGGCGATAATCTCTTCTTGGAGGGGCAGGAATCGGTCGAAACCGAAATAGGCTTTCAGTTGGTCGAGCACGGCCTCATCCTAGCCAGGAGCCCGCTGGGCTTCAAGGCTTTGGTGTCAGTATTTTTGTTGGTTGTGGGTCTGGCTGAAGTTATTGTATCGCCCTAAGGGTGTTAAAGAGTGAGCTTTTCTACCGGGGATTCCTCTCTAGCGACGAGGGGTGGTGGCCGCTTGGCGCTACTTATTATTAAAGCGGCCACGAGGTAGATGGACAGTATCAGCCACCAGGAAGACACGTAGCTGCCGGTGGCGTCCCTTATGTAGCCCACCAACGGCGCTCCGACGCCAGCGCTAATTAACATAACTGGCATCACGATGCCCCGGATGCTGCCCAGGAACGTCCTCCCGAAGTAGTCGGCGAAGATGTAGGACTGGACAATCATGCCAGCTCCCACCGAGAGGCCAAAGGTAATGGTTGATCCGAAGAGAAAGAACTCGTTGCGACCCACCAGCATCAGCCCAATGGCGGCTGCCAGCCCCACGAATGACCCGCTGGCGATGACTCGAATGGGTATCTTATCGGCCAGCCACCCGGCGAACAGGGCCATGGTGGCCGCCCCGCCAGCATCGGCGGCAAATGAGAAAGAGACTATTTGAGGGTCGAACCCTTTCTCAATCCAGTAAGGAATCCGATGGACACTGGCCCCGCCTTGGGCTACCCCGGCCAGCCCGAAGGCCAGCATCAGTTGCCACATCGTGGCGGTCCGGAAGGCCTGGCGCACGGTCCATGATGTTTCTTCGACCACCGGCTCTGCGGCCTGTTTGATGGCTACGGCGCTACCCGGTTCGGGCGGCCCGCCATCAACCTCCAGGCCCATGTCCTCGGGCTGCCGACGCAGGAAGATGGCTGAAAGGGGGACGGATAGGGCCATGAAGATTATGGCCATCACGACCCAGGTTGTTCGCCAGCCCACGCCGCCGATGAGCGCCTGGGTTATGGGCAGAAAAAAGACGCCGCCGAGACCCACGCCGCTGGTGGCCAAGGCCAAGGCCAGACCCCGCCGACGCTGGAACCACTTGGCCACGGGGACGGAGGTCATGATGTTTTGGGGTGCGGCCAGGCCGGTCAGGCCCAGAACGCCGAAAAGGGTGATGACATGCCAGGGCGATGTGGCCCGACTGACGAGAATTAGGGCGGTCCCAATGATGGCAGCGGAGACTGGAATCATCACCCGTGGCCCGTAGCGGTCCAATAGACGGCCCACGATGTAGCCGGAGAGCCCAGCGGCCATTCGGCGGGTGGTGACCGCCCAGCCAAACTGACTGCGGGACATGCCCAAGGCGGTGCCCATGGGGAGCACGAAGAGTCCGAAGCTAAGGTTGCCGGTGGCCATGGTGGAGAAGTTGACCAGCCACATGACGGCGACAATCAGCCAGCCATAGAAGACCTTGTTAGGACGCAAGCTGGTTGGTTCGCGCGCTGGTACGCTCAGCGCCGATAATCCCGGTCTCTGCCATAGGTCTCCAAAATGCCTAACTACCCGATTCTGCGAAGCCGATAAAAATTGTTGCATTGGGCGTGGGGAAATGCAACTGCGCCCGCGTTTAATGCTCGTGCAACTAGGCTATTTCCCGTGCATCTAGGCCATTTATGATATTCTTCTGCCCACCTATTCCGCACTCTTAATCACTTGATGAACCCGTTGGAGACAACCTAAATGGAACGTCCCATTTTCCAGCCTGTGGGCACTCCGGTTGAAGAACTGGACACCCCGGCATTGGTGGTCGATCTGGATGTCATGGACCGCAATATCCAGACCTTCCAAAGCTATTTCAAAGACTCGGCAGTCAAGGCCCGGCCGGTGGTTACCAGCCATCTCTGTCCCCAGATTGCCCGGCGGCAATTGGACGCTGGCGGGACGAACGGCGGCATCGCGGTGACCACCTTGGGCGAGGCCGAGGTCTTCGCCAATTCGGGGTTCGCCGACATTCTGTTGGCCAACCTGGTGGTGACCCCTTCCAAGATCAGGCGGCTCTGCGCATTAGCCAAGCAGACTAGCATCGGCGTGGCCGTAGACAGCCCAGATAACGCCGAGCAGCTTTCTCAGGGCGCAACCGCCGCCGGAGTCGAGTTGCGGGTGCTGGTTGAGATTGAGGCTGGCATGGGCCGCTGTGGCATCGCGCCCGGCCCCGACGCCGTGGCCCTGGCCCAGATGGTAAACGGACTACCCGGACTCAAGTTTGAGGGCATCATGGGTTCGGTGCCCGGCCCCAAGAGTGACGACGACCCGGCCCAGCACGAAACAAAAACCCGCGCGAATCTGCAGGTCGTCCTAGAAATGAAAGAGGCGATGGAAAAGGCGGGACTGCCTGTGGTGGTGGTCAGCGTCGGCGGCACCCATTGCTACGCCCAAGCGGTACAGATGTTGGGGATTACTGAAGTAAGGGCGGGTCGTTATCCGCTGATGGACCACCGGCTTAAATCGTTCTTGCCCGAGCTTGCCCCGGCGGCCCGGGTGCTGGCGTCGGTAATCAGCCATCCCACCAAGGGTATGGCGGTCCTGGACGCTGGACACAAGGTAATGGCCCCCGACCAAGGACGACCTGTTCTAGACGGCGTGGCAGGCGGCACTGCCACTCGGTTCAGCGCCGAGCATGGCGTCGTGGAGTTGGAGGGCGAGGCCCAGAGTCAACTCAACCCCGGTGATAAGGCCTGGCTCGTGCCCTACGAACTGGGTGCCTGCGTGAACCAATTCGACTATATTCGGGCAGTTAAAGACGGCAAGCTAGAAGGCTTTTGGCCCATCTCAGCCCGTGGACGCTTGGCGTAAACGAAGATTTCTGCGGAGATTTAATGAACGAACACTACCGACCGGCACCGGGGACACCCATGGCAGACCTAGACACCCCTTGTCTGGTCATCGACATGGACGCCCTGGATAACAACATGGACGTCATCGCCAATTGCTACGAAGGGCGAAGCGTCAAGCTTCGGGGGCATTCCAAGAACCATAAGACGCCGGCTATCGCTCACCGGCAGATTCGCCGGGGCGGCACCGTCGGCGGAGTCTGCGCTGCCAAAGTCGCCGAAGCCGAAGTCATGGTCCACGGCGGCATCCCGAGCGTGTTCATCACATCCGAGATTGTGCAGCCCATGAAGATTGAACGGCTCTGCGCCCTGGCCGACCAGGCCGAGATTTTGGTTGCCTGCGACCAGCCGACCAACGCCCAGAATCTTTCCAAGGCTGCCAGCGCCCGTGGCGTGGAATTGGGCGTGGTCATTGAACTGGAAACCGGCTTAGGCCGTTGTGGTGTGCGCGAAATCGAAGCCGGGGTGGCTCTGGCCAGAATGATTGATTCGCTGCCGGGCCTGCGGTTTCGGGGCGTAATGAGTCATCAGACGATTGGCTCGATGCCAGACCGGGAGGACCGGTCAGTGGAGGCCGCTCGCACCATTAGAGGCGTCATCGACCTGAAGGACGCCATCGAACGCGAAGGGCTGACCATGGACATTGTTTCCACCGGCGAGACCTGGAGCTATGACGTGGCCGCAGACATTCCCGGCGTGACCGAAATCCAAGGCGGCAGCTACCTGATGATGGAGACCCATTACGGATATATGACCGAGTTCCATTACGCCGCCAAGATATTGACGACCATCATTAGCACACCAAGGCCCGGCATCGCCATCGGAGATGCCGGAGTCCGCGCGGTGAGCAGCCTCATTGGAATGCCCACCGTGTTCGACCGCCCCGGTGTGACGGTTCAGTCCATGGACAGCGACCACTCGGTCTTCAAGATTGAGTCCGGTGCCAGCCTCAAGGTCGGCGACCAGGTCCTACTAATTCCAGCCCAACAAGACGCCATGGTTAGCCGTTGGGACCGCTTCGTGGGCCTCCGCAATGGCCAAGTGGAAGTCGTCTGGGATATTCAGGCCCGCGGTTGTCATAACTAAGGCCTTCAGCGGTCAGCAATCAGCAAGCGGTACAATTACGTCAATCCAGCGACATCGCTAGCCTTCAACAAGTGGTATCAGAGCAGGGTTGTCCCTCCTTCAAAATATCCCTTCGAGACCGGGCATAAAAGTCCGGTTGGAAAGCGGTCAAGTGGGTCGCGTTAAAAAAATAGTGGTGGCGAGGTAACTTCCCTTTATGGCCTTCATCAGTATGCAAGGAATATCCCTTGCCTTTATTGGCGTCCCCCTTTTTGACGGGGTCAACTTAACTGTTGAGCGAGGAGAAAAGGTTGGCCTGGTAGGCAGGAACGGGTCGGGGAAATCAACGCTGCTGCGGCTGATAGAGGGAAGCGTCAAACCAGACTCCGGCGCTGTTTCAGTCCAAAAGGGCGTCCGCTCCGCCTATCTTTCACAAGAGGTGCCCCATGAGTTACCCGGAACCGTATTTGATGTAGTCGCCAGCGGAAGCAGAGAATACGTTGACCTAATCACACGGAATCCATCCCCAAGCGCCACGTTGCCACACGAAGGCACGCCGCCTCTACACGAAGAATTGGACCGCATTCACAACAACCTTGATGTGGAAGGAGTGTGGTACAAGCGGGAACAGGTCAGTAAAAGCCTCTCGCAACTTGGGGTGGATGCTGGCCGCGCTTTCAATTCTCTTTCCGCTGGCCTAAAACGTCAAGTGCTTTTGACGAGGGCGCTTGTTGGTGAGCCGGATATCCTCCTACTTGATGAACCAACTAACCACATGGATATTGATTCCATCAGAGAACTGGAACAGATGATGGTTCGGTTTACGGGTGCCTTGATCTTCGTTACCCACGACCGGATGTTCTTGCAGAGAATCGCTACCCGGATAGTGGATATTGATCGGGGCAGGCTGTTTGATCAAACCTGCGACTATGAGACATTCCTGGTACGGCGAATCGCCAACCGCGAGGCAGAAGAGACGAAAAACGCTCTGTTCGATAGGAAGCTGCAACAAGAAGAGCATTGGGTTCGGGGAGGTATCAAGGCGAGGGGGACGCGCAACGAGGGCCGCGTGAGGGAACTGGAAAAAATGCGCGAGATGCGCAGTGCCAGACGGGACCGGCCCGGGACGGTGAAGATGGAAGCCCACGAGGCCGAGCGTTCCGGAACATTGGTGGCAAAGGCAGACGATATTGGCTTTAATTTTGGCGATACTCAGGTAATCTCAAAATTCTCCACCACGATTCTGAAGGGCGATAGGATTGGAATTCTGGGCCCCAACGGCAGCGGCAAGACAACCCTCTTGCGCCTTCTTCTTGGCATGCTCAGTCCGGTTACTGGAACAATCCGCCGCGGCACTAATTTGCAAATTAGCTATTCCGACCAACTCCTTGAGCAATTGGACGAAAACAAGACCGTCATAGAAAACGTCGGCGACGGCAATGA
>JABMNL010000009.1 GCA_013204585.1 SAR202 cluster bacterium
CCCCACGTCATTCCAGTGAAAGCTGGAATCCAGGACGCTCTAGTGGAACAAATATGGCCTACCGCAGCCAATCTGGATTCCGGCCTACGCCGGAATGACGGCAATTACGGCAGCCAATGATGAACTAGGCTGGCCCCTAACCCCGCTCACAGTGAGCCCTCGCAATACAGTTCCTAATAGCCCCCAACCCCGTTCGTGGTGAGCTCGTCGAACCACCGCTTGGGTAAGCCATCTCCACAACAACATGACTTATTCACGTCCTTCGACGAGCTCAGGACGAACGGGGGTTGTTGGAATCTGGCTCAAAGGCAACGTACCATCAGCCGCCCCTAAACGATGGCATAACCTTTTCGCTGAGTAGGTGCATTGATTTGGCGGTCTTCTCCCGCGACATCAGGCCCCGGTTGGTCAGCATCAGATTTCTGACGCCAACCTCCTGCATTTGGGCCACCTGCTCGGCCACCCGCTTCGGCCCGCCAATCATCAGCTCCGACGCGTCCGGGTCGGCGGACTCCGCATAGCCCTCACGGCCCATGGGCGGCCGCTGTACCGACACCGCCATCTCGCTGGGGTTCCACTGCTTGCGGATCCCTTCCAGATGCGCATAGGCGGCGTAGTGGGCGGGCAGAAACTCGCCGAGCGCCGCGTCGTCGGTCTCGGCGAGGTGCAACTCGCGCCACACCCAGACCTGGTCCAGGTTCTTTTCCACCGCTGCTTCGTCGAAGCCAGCCGAGGCCATGGTGTCCCGGTATAGCTTGATTTTCTCTCCGGTGACATTGACCGAATTGCCGCGCAACAAAATTGGTCGGCCAATCTTGGCCATTTTGATTATTGAAGCGTCGTCGAGGCAGGCCCTGGCCAGGGGCGGATGGGGTTTCTGGTACGGCCTGGGCCGGACCGAAGGGAACGCCACCTGCCAATATTCTCCTTGGAAGTTCACGTTGTCGGTGGTCCAGGCTTTGACCAGGAGTTCCTCGGCCTCGTCCAGTTGGGCGGCCCCGAGTCCGGGCGTGGTCCCGAACCCGACGTACTCGAAGGCGTTGTAATTGGAGCCTCGGCCGGTGCCGACCACCAAGCGCCCCTGGCTCAGGTTATCCAGCAGCGCGGTTTGGATGGCCACGCGGACGGGGTTGTTCAGCGGGAGTTCCAAGATGCCGAAGCCCAACATGATTTTCTTGGTCTTAACGGCCACTGCGGCGGCGAACACCAACGGGTCGCCGTACACGCACTCGCCGGTGAAGTAATGCTCGGCGAACCAGATGGCGTCCATCCCCAACTCCTCGGCGAGCACCGCCTCGTCCAGACAAGCTTGAATCTCCTGCTCGTCGCGAGAGTCGTCAAACTTCATGGGGTATAAGAAGTGACCGAATTTCATGGTAACTACCTCAGCTTCACGGGCAATGTTGCTAAGCGGCACCCGGTAGGGATTGGCGGGCGTATTGTACTACTGAGACCCCGGTATCGGGTACATCAATTAAGAAGTGGCAGGTCTTAATCACGACCCGTTTTTATTTTGTCCCGATGTAAGGTATTAGCCATCTATCAGAGTCACTTAGGAGTTTTGGATACCATCATTGTTGCAACCCTCCATTGGGTTATGTAAACGCAATAATTATGACTCTAATATCGGGTTGTCTTTTGAACTAACCGATATAATAGTAAGCCCTACCAAAACGACTTGGCTTTGGATTCTGTAATGCGCGCGGCGCGTGGAATAATTCAAAGCCCATCACTGCTGTACTTCGAAATGGAATTCTTGAACGGCGACCATTGAGGGGTGAAAAGGGCTATGGCTAAAAGAGTTGACGTATTCTACGCGTTCCCTGGAAGTCCGCCAGCACTTCGAGAAACTATTGAACGAGCTCTTAAAGAATTGGGAAGCTTACCTGTCGTCAGAAACGATAACGTGAGATTTAGGCCTTGGCCAGATATGGCAATATCGGGCAAGAGTCTTGTTCGTACAATTACTCAGAATATAGATCGAGCTGAAGTATTCGCTTGTGATTTAACATGGAAAAACTCAAATGTGACATTTGAATTAGGGTATGCAATCGGTCGATTTAAGCGGATTTGGGTTTCGGTTGATGAGAGTATTCAGAACGCGTCTAAGGATTTTCAGCGCACCTATTTTGGCTTACTTGGCCTAGGGTATTCGGAGTACCAGAATCATCACGACCTATCAAATAAATTGCTAATAGATGTGCCGTGGCGATCCATCGATGAACCGCTTCTAGGAGAGATATACCGGAATAACAAGCCGCGCCTTGAATACCCGACTTTGCTGTATCTTAAGCCTTCTTTAGCAACAGATGCTGTTATTGAGGCCGAGGAGGTTTTGCGTGCATCTATGTTTGGGAAGTCGTTAATCGTCGATGATCCAATCGAAAATCCGTCGCCGTCCTTAGAGTGGTATGCAGAAAAATTGCGGATATCAGAAGCGGTCGTAGTGCACCTGCTGAGCCACGATCAAAAGCATGCTGAAGAGCACAATTTAAAGTGCTCGTTGGTCGCGGGTCTTGCTCATGGCTTTCAAATTCCGGTATTGATGCTAGCGCACACCCCTTTTGACCCTCCTGTTGATTATCAAAAACTCCTTGCAACTCATGAAACGGCTGCATCCTGTAGAGCGACTCTTTCCCGCTGGTTGTCCGAAATCGATGTTCCTAGACGTAGGCAGCGTAGGCTCCCACTTCCATCCTCAGAAGTGAAGGAACTCGACCTTCGCAGCCTCTCGCTGGGAGAGCCTATTGCTGAACATGAAAGTCACGATCTAGATGACTATTTTATAGAGACAAGTGTCTATTATCGGGCAATGGAAGCCCGTACTACGATTGTTGTAGGCCGCAGAGGAACCGGTAAGTCAGCAATATTAATTGCAATGCAAAATGCCCTTCAGGAAGGACATCGAAATCATATATGTATCATCAAACCTGTTGGATATGAGACTAGCGGACTGGCACGGGTACTAGGAGAGATTATCGATTTCTCAGAGCGGGGATTTTTGATTGAAAGTCTGTGGAAGTTTCTTATCATTTCTGAATTGGCACGTTCAGTGTTCGATATGATCACTTCACGACCAGCTCAATTGACCGCGAACAAAGAGGAAGAGCAATTCCTCGATTATTGGAAGATTAACGAGGAGATATTGAGCGCCCCGTTTTCGCAGCGATTAGACCGCGCCGTCACCTCCCTGATTGGTATTGGCGGTTTGTCGGGTAACTCTGCCCAGAGGGCCCGAATTAGCGAGAGATTACACTCAGAGCACATTCGGGAAATTCGAAGATTACTCGGACCGGTTTTGGCTGGTCGAGACAAGGTAGCGATTCTCATTGACAATCTGGATGGATCCTGGGGGCCGGGCCACCATGTGGAGTATCTATCTGAGTTGCTGTGGGGTTTGCTAGAAGTTGTCGAAAACATAGCTGACGACTTTCAGCACGAGGACTTTTACAGGAAACGGATGAATGTGAGCCTGACAATTTTCTTGAGAAGCGATATTTTCGCTTTCATTCAACCTAAAGCAGCTGAGCAGGACAAATTACCTATTCAACGTATTGAATGGGACGATTCGGAATTGCTACTGAGGGTAATAGACCAGAGGCTCTTGCACTCAGCCCCGAAGAAATACAATGCCGATTCAATTTGGGCACAGATTTTCCCGAAAGAAGTAGTAGGCCTGCCCATAAAAACATTTATTATTCAGACGATAATTTCCCGGCCTCGTGAAGCTATCTACTTGTTAAAGGAGGCTGTGAATGTTGCGATTAATCGTGGGCACCAATCAGTAACCGAAAATGACATGCTGCGAGCACGAGAAAAATATTCTGAGTACATCTTCAAGTCCATATTATCGGAAGACGATCCTCGGAAAAACAAGCTTGAGGCGGTCTTGTATGAGTTCGCGGGTTGCGATTCGATTCTTAGTTCGAAGGAAATCGAAGGGCGGATGACAAAAGCTCAAGTGGGTGCTTCCGACATAGAATTCTATGTAGACTTGTTGTGCGATGTTGGTTTCTTGGGAATACAATCTGGTAATGAATTTCGATTCCCTAGCCATGAATCTGAGCGCCAGACTCTGCGACGCATCGCTAGGCAGATGGCCGGAGGCAATGAACCTACGGAAGAAATGTATAGGGTTAATCCTGCCTTCTATCAAATTCTGCAGATTGAATAATGTGAAATCGTCTCGAAGCCGATTCGAGGATTCTTTGAACTACGTTCGGAAGCTCGGTTGAGCCGGGTCCACCTTACAATCCCCCCCTACCCCTTCATCGAAAGCGAAACCCGCTTACGCTCCAAGTCTACCTCTAGTACTGTTACCCAGACCCTTTGCTGCACTTTGACCACGTCTGAGGGATTTTTGACGTAGCCGTCGGTTAGTTGGCTGATGTGGACTAGGCCGTCTTGGTGGACGCCGACATCGACGAAGGCACCGAAGCCGGTCACGTTGGTTATCACCCCCGGCAGCTTCATCCCGACCGTCAGGTCTTCAATCTTGTTCACACCCTCGGCGAAGTAGAACGGCTCAAACTCCTGGCGGGGGTCGCGTCCGGGTCGGGCCAGTTCTTCGATTATGTCATGCAACGTGGGTAGCCCAACCTTGTCGCTTACGTAGCGACTGGGGTCAATTTGACCGGCGATGCTGGCGTCGCCCACCACTTGGTCCAGGGGATGGCCCAGGTCTTTGGCGATGGCCTGCACAACCTTGTAGGACTCGGGATGCACCGCGCTGGCGTCCAGGGGATTGGCCCCGTCCCTAATGCGCAGAAAGCCCGCGGCCTGCTCGAAGACCTTGGGGCCCAGGCGGGGGACCTTCTTCAGGGCAGCCCGGGAGGCAAAGGGGCCGTTGGCGTTCCGGTATTCCACGATGGCGGTGGCCAAACGGGGGCCTAGGCCAGATACATAGGAGAGCAACTCGCCGCTGGCGGTGTTCAATTCCACGCCCACATTGTTGACGCAACTGCCCACCACATCGTCCAGGCGTTCCTTCAACGCCTTCTGGTCAACGTCGTGCTGGTATTGGCCGACGCCAATGGACTTGGGATCGAGTTTGACCAGTTCGGCCAGGGGGTCCATGAGGCGGCGACCGATGGAAACCGCCCCCCGGACGGTAATGTCCTTGTCGGGGAACTCGGTCCGCGCCACCTCGGATGCCGAGTAGATCGAGGCCCCACTCTCGTTGACCATCACCACCGCAATCTTGGGGTCCAACTCCAGCGTCCGCAGAAAGGCTTCGGTCTCGCGGCCCGCGGTGCCATTGCCCACGGCGATGGCCTCAACGTCGTATTGACGGCACAGTTCGACTATCTTGCGGCCAGCTTCCTGGTCGCCCCGTTCGCCGAGCAGCGGGTAGATGGTGTCGTTGTGCAGCAGTCGGCCCTGTCGGTCGAGACAGACCAACTTGCAGCCGGAGCGAAAGCCAGGGTCGAGGGCCATGACGTTCTTCTGGCCCAGGGCCGGGGCCAGCAGCAACTCCCGCAGATTTTCGGCGAAGACTTTGATTGCGCCGTCCTCGGCGCGAACCCGAGTCTCCTTGCGGACCTCGGTTTCCATGGATGCTTCCAGCAGCGCTTTATATCGTTCTTGAATCGCTAGCCGGACTTGCTCGGACGCCTCGGTTGCTGCGGTAACAAAGATTTGCTCCAGTATTGCAATCGCCGCCACGGCGGGCGGCGCGATGTGGACCGAAAGCAAGGCTTCTTTCTCGCCCCGCAGCATGGCCAGGGCGCGGTGGGAAGGCACGTTGGCAACCGGTTCTTCCCACTCGAAATAGTCCCGGTACTTGGCCGCTTCCGAGGTTTTGCCCGACACCACGGTGGAGGAAAAAGTGCCCTGGGACCAGAACAGCTTCCGAATCTCCTGCCGGGCGGTGGCGTCTTCGCTGACCCACTCGGCGATGATGTCCCGCGCTCCGCTGAGAGCGTCTTTGACATTCTCCACGCCCAATTCAGGATTAACGTAATCGGCGGCGACGAGGTTGACGTCAAAATGCTCTTGGCCCCAGAGGAGCAGCGCCAGGGGCTCAAGGCCCTTTTCTCTGGCGATGGTGGCCCGAGTGCGCCGCTTGGGCCGGTAGGGCAGGTAGATGTCTTCCAGGACGGCCATGGACTTGGCGGCGAGCACGGCCTGCCGCAATTCATCGGTCAGCAGCCCCCGCTTCTCCAGCGAGGCGAGGATGGCATCGCGCCGGTCCCAGAGTTCCCGAAGCTGGGCCAGACGGTCGCGAATACTGGTGATGGCCACCTCGTCCAGGCTGGCGGTATTTTCTTTTCGGTAGCGGGCGATGAAGGGCACGGTGGCGCCATCGTCCAGCAGGCCAACCGTGGCTGCCACTTGCCCTCGGCCTAACTTAAGCTCCTGGGCAATCTGGGGAATCGCGATATCAATCATTGTCATCCATTTTGTAAAAATAGCCCTTGGATCCTAGTCCGGGGACTCTAGTCCGGTCTTGCGCTGGCGACTAAATGCGCTCGGCAACCCATACGATATGATGTGCGCCCTTTTTGCCGCGGCCTCGCACGGCAACCTCTTCCACGTCGAACCCGGCCTGGCCCAGCCTTTTGGTAAATCCTGCGTCCGGTGCTGCCGACCAGATGGCCAACACGCCCTTGGGTTGTAAGGCGACGGAAGCTGTTTGCAGCCCCCTAAGGCTGTAGAGCCAATCGTTGTCGATTGCGGTTAGCGCATTGGGGCCATTGTCCACATCGAGCATGATGGCACTGTAGCGCCCCCTGGCTTGCTTAATCAGCTTAGCGACATCGGACTCATGAATCGTGACCCGGTTGTCATCAAGGGGATTGTCGGCCAAATGGGCCAGGACGCCCCGGTTCCAATGAATTACGTCCGGCACGATTTCGGCGACGGCCACCTCGGCTTTTGCTCCAAGTTCGTCCAGCGCCGACCTTAGGGTGTAACCCATGCCCAGACCGCCGATTAGAACGCGGGCCTGAGGCTGATTCGTAAACCGCTGGCAGGCCAGAGTAGCCAGAGCTTTCTCTGACCCGTAAACGCGGCTGTTCATCAGTTCATCGCGGTCCGCATTAATGGTGAACTCGGCGCCGCGCTGATACAGGCAGAGTTCTGCCCCGCTGCCGGGAGTTTGGGCCTTGGCGAGTAACTTCCAAGGAATCATTGACGCCTCGCATGAAATTTTGCGCTTCCGGGGCTTTCGCTAGCCTGCGGTGCTACGCCCAAATATATATTGGGTGATGCTATTTTACGCGAGGATGACAAGCGGATGGGGAAAGTGGCTGGGGAAAGAAATTAACAATACGAAAAAGCGCGAACGCTAAGTCCGTCATTCCAGCGAAAGCTGGAATCCAGGATGCTCTGGGGAGATGACGCCTGACTGCCGCAACCAATCTGGATTCCAGCGTTCGCTGGAATGACGAGTGGCGGATTAGAAATGACCGTCAGCCCACGTGTCCGCTCGTCCTGAGTTCGTCGAAGGAATGCTTGGGTCTAACTTGGTTATTGGCGAAAGCGTGGTTCGACAGGTCCGATTTCATCCCCCGACTCGTCGAGGTCGACCTCCGGTCGGAACTCACCATGAGCGGGCGCGTGGGTTGTCCGTAAAATCAGAAATGGGCGAGTCTCAGACTCGCCCATTTCTTAGGTCCGTTGTAAGAGACCTTTAGTCGGCCAGATGCACGATGGCGGTCACACGGGGCACGTTGCCCACTATGCGGGTGGTGTGGCCCGCGCCGGTTAGGTCCTCGGCCAGGTTGACGTCGCCGGGGCCTAGGCGGTAGACGGTGCCGTCCTTGAGACCGATTTCAGCCTCGCCGGACAGGGTGATGAGGTATTGTCGGCGGGGCGCGATGTGCCAGTCGCTGAAATATCCGGGCTCCTGTGAGCGGAACATGATTCCCTTGGCCCCGTGCAGGGTGTTCCAATTGGGATGCTCCGTCGGGTTAATCTCCTCAATGTGAGAAGTGCCATCGTCGCCAGTATACAGTCTGATTGAACCCATGAGTTTTCTCCTTATGTTCTATATTGGGCCTGTTAGCGGTCTTGCTTTTCTAACTAGAGTCTGCGCTCGCAAACGTTCGTGGTCTTGCTGTTCTAGCCAAGGTCTACACTACCAACCGTTCGTGGTGAGCTCCGTCGAACCATGACTGCGGCAAAGTCCTTCGACGGACTCAAGACGAACGAACATCTTAACGGCAATTTGGGGAGAATGGTCTACTCCAATAAGAACCCCTTGATAGCCGTGTAAGCCTCGTCGGGCAATTCTTCCGCGATGTAGTGACCGCAGGGCAATGAATGGCCGCGCACGTTGGTGGCGTAGTCGCCCCAGACTTGGAGCACGTCCTGGGTGCGGCCAACGTAGCCGGTGGAACTCCACAGGGCCAACATGGGGCAGTTTATCTTCTGGTCGAAATCGGCGTCATCGTGCACCAAGTCAATGCCGGCCCCCGCGCGGTAGTCTTCGCAGACAGCGTGGATGGTGCCAGGGTCTTTGAAGCATTGAATATAGTGGTCCAAAGCCTCGGGCGTAAACACCTTGTCGGCGTCCTTGGTGCGCTCAAACCCCCGCCGGGCGTAGAACTCGGGGTCGGCCCCAATCACTCGCTCCGGGAAGTCGAAGGGCTGAATCAGGAAGAACCAGTGGAAGGTGTTGGTGGCGAACTCCTTGTTCACAATCTGGAACATCTTGCGGGTGGGGATGATGTCCAGCGTCGCCAGCTTGAGCACCGCGTCGGGATGGTCCTTGGTCAGGCGATGAGACACCCGTGCGCCCCGGTCGTGGCCCACCAAGAAGAACTGGTCGAAACCAAGCTGCTTCATGACGTCCACCTGGTCTTGGCCCATGGTGCGCTTGGAATAGTTCATGTGCTCCGGGTCGCCCTTTACCTTGCCGCTCTCACCGTAGCCGCGGAGGTCTGGACAGACCACGGTGAAGTCCTCGGCTAGACGCGGGGCAATCTTGTTCCACATGGCATGGGTCTGGGGATAGCCGTGTAGCATCAACAGAGGAGGGCCGCTGCCGCCCTTCACCAAATTAATGGTGGTGCCGTTGACGTCTAGTTTTAGTTCTTCGAAACCTTCAAACATGGCATTGTTCCTTTTAGGAAATAGTTCTTCGTTACGTAGATGGGGCCAACGCCCGTTCTAGGACTCTGCGGAGGGCGGCGGCAAAGGCATCCACTTCAGCTTTGCCAATCTCGGTGGACACCGCGCCCACCAAGTTGGAAGCCATTAATATACCCTCATTTAGAAGTCCCAAGAACACCTGATGCCGGAAGGCCGCGTCCTCGGCGGCAATGTCCCGGTAGCCCACCAGTTCGTCGCTGGTGAAATGGATACCGAACAAAGAGCCCAGCCCGGTCACCTGGATTGGTACTTCCAACTCCGCGCCGACTTTCAGTATCTCGGCCCGCAGGTATTCGGTCATCTCGGCCAGCTTACGGTACACGTCGGGGGTAAGTTCATCCAGGGTCGCCGCGCCCGCCAGCATGGTCACGGGGTTGGCGTTGAATGTGCCAGCGTGGGCAACTCTAGGCCCGCCGGGAGCCGTGGGGTCGTAGAGGTCCATGATGTCCTTGCGGCCGCCAAAAGCCCCAATGGAAAACCCGCCGCCGATAATCTTGCCGAGCGAAGTCAAGTCCGGCGTGATGCCGTAATACTCCTGAGCTCCGCCCGAGGCCGCCCGGTAGCTGATGACCTCGTCGAAAATCAGGACGATGCCGTTGTCCTTGGTGAACTCACGCAACATGGTCAGGAACTCGGCGGTGGCCGGTAGCATCCCCACCGACCCCAGCATCGGCTCGATAATCACCGCCGCCAAATCGTCCTTATTCCCTTCCAGCGTTTTCAAGGCGATGGCCGTCTCATTGAAGGGAATCACCACCACCTGGTCTAGCGTGCCGTCGCCCAAACCCTCAGTCGCGGCCATGGCATTCGGATGGCTGCGTTCCCCTGCTTTGGCTGGGTTTACTCGAACACTGACGCTGACTTGGTCGTGGCTGCCGTGGTAGCCGCCTTCAACCTTGGCAATCTTGCTCTTGCCGGTGACCGCCCGCGCCGCCCGAATGGTGTTCAGCGTGGCCTCGGTCCCCGAGTTGGTGAAGCGCACTAGGTCGAAGCTGGGAATGCGCTCGCAGAGGAGTTTGGCCAGGCGGATTTGGTGGGCGTTGGGGGCGTTGTAGACCACGCCCTGCTGCAACTGCTGCTGCACCACATCGACAACGGCCTTGGGGGAATGACCCAAAATCAGGGTAGTCATGGTGCCAATGAAGTCCAGGCGGTCAGTGCCGTCGGAGTCGACGACATGGCAACCCGAAGCGCGATCGACGAAGATGGGATAGGGCGCCCAGAAAATGGAGTTCCGGCTGTCACCGCCCGGTAAATATTGTTTAGCATCTTCCCACAGGTCTTTGGACTTGCCGGTCAATTGCAGGTACCGTTCTAGCTCGCTGACGGTCTCGGCCATCCGGGCCTCCTACGATCATAAATAATAAGTCCCTAACAAATCCCTTCCCCATCGCAAGGGGGAAGGCTAGGTCCCCCGATGCATCGGGGAGACTTCCCGGCAAGGCCGAGGACGCTCGATGGAATCGGCGCTCGACGGAGTCGGAGATGGGGGCGTTTCCTTACCTGCTGCGCATTATGCAGATGCCGACCAACTAATCGGCCGCTGCCGCTCCAACGGCTGCCGGTTCCGCACTAGGGAAGTAGAGCCGCCGTATCGGTGGACTGGCGAGGCTTAGAACCACGACACCCACGAAGACTAACCCGCCAACCACCAAGACCGCCGATGCGCTGAACACGTCGGCGAACCCGGCATTAATCATATTGGTGACGGCCATGCTGCCGCCCACGTGAACCGAGTAGACCCCTGCAACCCGGCCCCGGACGTGGTCTTCGGTAAGGGACTGAATAATTGTGTGGCTGATGGTCATGAACCCGGCTTGGTTGATGCCCATCGAAATTGCGGCGGCAATGGACAGCGCACTGCTGTCGGACCAGGCCAACAGCAACGGCCCCATGCCGCTGGTGAAGGCGAAAAGTAGGAACAACTTGCCTCTGGCGGACGTGCTTCGAACCCCGGCCATGAATATGGATGACAGCAATGCACCGCCGCCGACGCCAGCAATTAGGTAGCTAACGCCAACCGAACCGGCCCCCAATTTGTCCTCGGATATGGCTGGGAGGATGGACTCGTAGGACATGGTCAGGGCGCAGTGGGCCAAGACTAGCAAAACCATCGACATGATGGTGGGCCGCTTGTAAACGTAGACGAAACCCTCGAATAGGTTCGATAAGAACCCCTGGCTCTTGTTGATTACTCCGGTGGACCTGGTAGTTACCCTGGAGACCTGGATGAAACCGAACAAGTAAAACGCGCTGCAGAGCCAGAAGGCCGATTCCACATTCAGGAAGCCAAGCAAAGGAATGATGGCCAAAGCACCGACCATCCGCGCGCCCTGCTGGGTGGCCTGGTTCAGGGCGATGGCGTTCATCAGGTGTTCTTTGGACACCAGGTTGGGTATCAGGGCGCTGGCCGTGGTCATCTGACTGGCCCGCAGCGTGCCGTTGGCCAGGGCCAAGAACGTGAGCACCCAAGGCCCGGCTAGCCCGTTCATGACCAGCACGGCCAGCAATATGTTGTTGCCCATGTTCAGGGCAAATATCCACTTTAGTAGTCTTTGCCGGTCGAACTTATCAGCTAGAAACCCTGCTATTGGGGTGGAAAACACCCTCGGCACAATCGCCGCAAAGGTGACGATTCCTACCCAGAGCGAGCCGTCTGTGAGTTCGAATGCCAGCCAACCACGCGCGATAATCAGCGCCCACGCAGCGGAGGCGGAGAAGGTGGTGGCGATCCATAGATTCCGGTAGTCCTGGTATTGCAGGGCCAGGAGAAACCGGTCTCGTGTCGTTCCTAGTAATGTGCGCATATCGATCCCATCGTTACGGAGGCATTGATACTTTTTTAACCGGGATGATTATAACAGTTGGTTCAAGCTCGTTTTGCTGGATTTCGGGCGGCCCAGAGACTGTCCGACATTGTGAACCGTAGTGAGGTAGACCGCTCATGGTGAGCTCCGACCGGGGTCGACCCCGATGCGTCGGGGGATAAAATCGGACTTGTCGAACCACCACTGCTGGTTGACCCAATTGCCCATAGCCAGGAACTTGGCTGGCGCGCGTCCTTCGAGAGCCTCAGGACGAACGGCGAAATCGACGCTATGGTAATAGTCGAATGCCGTGGGGCGTCCAACTCTGCCTTGACTGCGCCTACGGGGCTAACTACAATCGCCAAAGTCGCTTCCAAGACCATATCGCCACCGTTATTTAAGGAATTATATGCCCTTCCAAGCTCCTGCCGAGGGCGTCCTTTTGCCCCCCTACCGCGTTCTCGACCTGACCGGTCCCGAAGGCGTGTTTTGCGGCAAGCTGTTGGCCGACTACGGGGCGGACGTGATTAAGGTGGAACCTCCCGCCGGAGACACCACCAGGCAAAGGGCCCCATTCGTAGGCGACCAACCTGGCCCGGAGCGCAGCGCTTATTTCCTCTTTTATAACACCAACAAACGGTCAGTTACGTTGGACCTGGAGACGCCCAGGGGAAGGGAGCTTTTCAAGAAGTTGGCGACTTCTGCCGATGTGATTGTCGAAAGCTTCCCAGTCGGCCACATGAAGTCGTTGGGTCTGGACTTCGACACTCTAAAAGCAGACAACCCCGGCCTGGTGATGGCCTCGGTGACGCCCTTTGGTCAGACCGGGCCCTGGAAGGACTACAAGTCATCTGATTTGATTTCCCTGGCTGCCAGCGGTTTCATGCAGATTACAGGCGACCCCGACGGCCCTCCGCTGCGTCAAGGCAACGAGCAATCCCACTTTCCCGGCTCCCAATACGCCGCTGCGGCAATTATGGGTGCGTTGTTTTACCGTGACATGCAAGACGGCGCGGGCCAATACATTGATGTTTCCATGCAAGAGGCGATGATTACCTACTACACCGACGCCCACCCGGCGTTGGCCTGGATGCAGCGCGGCGAGAACGTGACCAGGGTCGGCACCAATTCGACCTTGGTAATCCCATTGGGGGCGTACCCCTGTGAGGACGGCTGGATATCCGCTGGCATCATCACCCCCCGCGAATGGGAAAACCTGTCCCAGTGGATGTACGAGGTCACGGGCAACGAAGAAATCTTGAATGACGACTACAAAGGCGGCAATCAGGACCGGGCACCCTACAACGACATCATCACGGCGTTGGTCATGGACTTCACCACCCGGTTCACTTCGGAAGAGCTATTCCACCAAGGCCAGGAGCGGAACCTAGTCTTCATACCAGTCAACACCGTGTCTGACCTGCTGGCAGACCCGCAGCTTGAGGCCAGCAACTTCTGGTTCGACTTAGACCACGCCGAGGCTGGCACACTGAAATACCCCCTTGGCGTGTTCGACAGTGAAGACGTGTCCCCCGTAACCAAGGCTGCCCCGCACCTGGGCCAAGACAACGGCGATATCTACGGCGGAGAATTGGGCCTTAGCGAAACCGAGCTCTCGTCCCTTCGTGCCCAGGGGGTGATTTAGGGATGACCAGCCAATCCGCTCCCAAGAAACCCCTGTCAGGAATCCGTGTCCTGGAGCTTGGCCCATACGTGGCCCTACCCCTGACTGGCCGGATTCTGGCGTCGCTGGGCGCAGAAGTTATCAAGGTCGAGACCAACAAAGTGCTGGACGAGATGAACTTCATTCCCGCCTGGTCCAGGGGCGGGGGGCAACCCGAATTTCAGCGGGCCAAGAAGCGGATTACCATTGACGTTCGGACCCCGGACGGGCTGGAAGTTTTCAAAGAGTTGGTCAAAGTCAGCGATGTGTTCATGACCAATTTCCGGCGTAATATTCTCGACCGCTGGGGTATCGACTTTCCTGAACTGCGGCGTCTGCGCCCCGACATCATCCTCATGTGGCAGACCGGTCTAGGCGGCATTGGCCCCTACTACACCTACAAGTCCTATGGAATATTGGTGCAGCACATGGGCGGGGTGTCTCTAATGTCGGGTGAAGAAGGTGAGCCACCGGCCACCATCAATACCTCCTACTCCGACTATCACACTGGGGTGTTTCAGCCCGTGGCCATCATGGGCGCATTACTACGGCGCAAGCTCACGGGTCAGCCCGCCACCATGGAATCGTCCATCTTCAAGTCGGGCGCACTGACCGCAGGGCCAGCCATATTGGACTACCAATCCAACGGTCGGATGCCCCAGCGTATCGGCAACCGCGACCCGTTTGCCGCACCCCACGGGGTCTACCAGTGCCAGGGAGACGACCGCTGGTGCGCCATCGCTGTGCAAACTGAAGAACAGTGGTCTGCCTTCTGCCGGGTGATTGGCAGCCCGGACTGGTGCCAGGAAGATACGTTCTCGTCCCTAGATTCCAGGCTGGCCAACCAAGAGCGGCTGGATGAGCTTGTTGGCCAGTGGACCGCCGACCAGACCGCCGAGGCTGTAATGACACTGCTTCAGGATGCTGGGGTGCCAGCCAGCGTGGTGTCCCAGGGTCAGGACTTGCACGATAGCGCCCACCTGAAAGCGAGGGAATTCTACCGGCCCACGCCTTTCTACCTAGCCGACCGCTCTAAGCCTGCCTACGAATGGGACGGCGGCGAAGGAATAGCCTCAGCCGTGCCGCCGAAGCTGTCCGTGTCTCCCATGGAGTTCGGGAGCTACAGCAACATCGGCGAGGACAATGATTATGTGTTCAAAGAACTCCTGGGGATGTCCGACGCCGATGTAACCAAGTTTACCGAGAACCAGTCCCTGTACTAAACCAAATGGCTGAAAGCCAACAGCTTTCAGCACGCGAGGAAACATGACCGACTACAGCAGCTACGAACATATCATCATCGAAATCAATGACGGCATCGCCCTCTTGACCATCAACCGTCCCGAGGTCTACAACGCCACCAACTTTAAACTGCACAACGAACTGAGCCGAATTTGGCTCGACCTAGGCAAGGACGACGATGTGCGAGTGGCGGTGATAACCGGCGCAGGCACTGCGTTCTCCGCTGGGGGCGACTTCGACTTAATCGAGGCGTCAATCGGAAACGCCAAGGTCATCGCTGGGACCATGGAAGAGGCGCGGGACATTGTCCACAACATGATTAACCTGGACAAACCCGTGATTTCCGCCATCAACGGTGTGGCGGTGGGCGCGGGTCTGGCCGTGGCATTGCTGGCCGACATATCGATAGCATCGGACCGGGCCCGCTTCACCGACGGCCATGTGCGGCTGGGAGTGGCTGCCGGAGACCACGCGGCGGTGATTTGGCCGCTGCTCATTGGGATGGCCAAGGCCAAGTACTACCTGCTGACCTGCGATTTTCTAGACGGCACCGAGGCCGAGCGGTTGGGTCTGGTCAGCCAGGTGGTGCCCCATGAAGAATTGATGGACAAGGCCATGGATGTGGCCCGGCGGCTGGCGGCGGGTTCCCAAACCGCGCTGCGATACACCAAGCGCTCGATGAACCAGTGGCTACGGATGGCCGAGCACACCGCTTTCGACTATTCCCTGGCTCTGGAAATGCTGGGTTTCTTTGGGGAAGATGTCCGGGAGGGTCTCGATTCGGTCAAGGAAAAGCGCGACCCGAAATTCCCGTCGGCCCAATACCCGTCGGACTAACAACAGTAGCCTGAGAGACGTATGAACCATAGAAAATTAGGCAATACCGGCATCAGCATTTCGGAGATAGGGTTTGGCTGCGGCGACGTGGGCGGGCTGATGGTCCGGGGCGAACACGGCGACCAGGTGCGGGCCGTGGTCAGGGCCATTGAACTGGGCATCAACTACTTCGACACCGCGTCACGCTATGGCGCGGGCCAGTCCGAGACCAACCTGGGCCGGGTGTTGAACGAACTATCGGCCGATGTCTTTGTCGGCACCAAGTACAGCCTGGGCGAGGCCGACCCATCCGACCTGAAGGCGGGGGTAATTGCGTCGGTGGATGCCAGCTTGAAACGGTTAAACCGCGAGTCGGTCGATCTGATCCAGCTGCATGACCGCATTAACTCCCAGACCGATTTGAAATCACGGGCCATCACCGTCTCCGATGTATTAGGAGAGGTACAGGAGGCAATCCAAGTGCTGAAGTCCCACGGCAAGGTACGGTTCTGCGGATTGACCGGCGTGGGCGAACCGATGGGTATTCATGAAGTAGTGGCGTCTGGCGTAGTCAACACCGTGCAGGCGGTCTACAACCTGGTCAACGCCAGCGCTGGAGCAGAGGCCCCGCCAGGGTTCGATATGCCAGACTATGCTGGTCTCATCGACCTGGCCGCCGAGAAGCAAGTTGGGGTGCTCGTCATCCGGGTCTTGGCGGCGGGCGCTCTCACCGGAACGCCGGAACGCCATCCGGTAGCCGTGCCAACGGTTGCGCCCATCGGTTCGGGCAAAGACTACAACCAAGACATGACCAGGGCCGGTGCATTCGCCTTTCTTGTAGATGAAGGATTCGCGGACGACATGCCCGAGGCGTCAATCCGCTTCGCCCTCAGCAACCCCGGCGTCTCAACCGTCCTAGTCGGCTACTCCGACATGGACCACCTAGAAAAATCGGTCCAGTACGCAGCCAAAGGCCCGCTACCCGCAGACGCGTTAGCCCGCCTACCCCAAGCCTGGGCGAAGTTTGTGGGTTAGCCCAGACCGAGGTCACGACGTAATCGTAGGGCCGGGTTTCAAACCCGCCCTGCTCGCCTCAAACCCATCGCGAATTGCAATCCAAATCCACTGCAACCACCCTACCGCCCCCGGGTATATCTCTCCGGGTCGTAAGTCATTGTGGAACCAATCGTTATGAATAGACCCCGATTATGCGCACAAGATTAAAATTTGCGCGCCCAGCCACTGTCAGTAACCTAGAACCCGGTCATGATGTAATCGTAGGGGCGGGTTTCAAACCCGCCCTGCCTGACGTAAACATGGTTACTTAGACAGACCATTTCACGCCGCAGGCCCTACGGCCGAATCAACAACACCGCCAACACTACGATTGTCAGCACCACCAGCAGGTTCACCCTGGCGGTCATTAACACTAATCGTCTGCCTAGGCTTTGGGGTGGGGGTAGTCCGGCGGCGCGGGCTCGCTGTAGGCGCTCCAAAATCTTCGGCCCCAGCCAGAAATCGTGGAGCAGGCTGGACACCAACACGAACAGGAACAAGCCGCTTTTAATCTGCAAGATGTGCATGAAGCGGCTGTCGTTGGTGAAGAACACGCCGGGGCGGATTCCCCAGTGTTCCCAGGCCAGATAGGCACCGGTTACCGCCAAGAGCATCATGGCACTCCAGGCCACCGGCAAGAAGCGGTTGGCTGCGTCCTTCAGCATGGCTAGGCCAGGCCCCGGTTGCTCTGAAGCCATGTCCTTCCTTGCTAGAGACAGCATGACCAAGACCAGGAATAGCATGCCGCCGAGCCAGGTGATGGCCGAGATTACGTGGATGATTACCGCAGCTTGGTACATGATTACTTGGCCACGTAACCGCCGTTCAATTGTCCGGCCATGCTCTTCTCCCCTGCATTAATGAATTAATGAAATTATACCGACGCGCACCAGACTGACAAAGAAAAATTAGCCTTTCCCGCGTTCAATTCAGCGTGTAAAATAACCCAGCACTTCTAGTCGACCAAAAAAGCACGACCCAAAATGGCTTGCGAAAAAGGGTTTATGAGAGACGTTGCTCCCAACATGCTGGACTATGAATCGGCCTACCAAAACGACCGTTTGGAAGTGCCAGAGTATTTCAATTTTGGCTTTGACGTGGTGGATAAATGGGCCGACGACCACACCAAGCTGGCCCTAATCTCGGTTGATTCCAGCGGGGAGAACGTTCAACACCATACCTTCTGGGATTTAAAGGTTTTGTCTAATCGGTTCGCCAACGTGCTTCGCGCCAGGGGTATCCAGAAGGGTGACCGCGTATTCATCATGCTGCCTCGGATACCCGAGTGGTACGTGGCGATGTTGGGCCTGATGAAGCTGGGGGCTTTGCCCATGCCCGGCACCACCCTGCTAACACCCAAGGACATCGAGTACCGGGTCAACACCGCGGAAGCCGTGATGGCCATCACCGATGAAGAGAATGCCGGGAAGATTGAAGAAGCGGCTGGCGGCTGCCCAACCCTGAAGCACCTGCTGATGGTGGGCGGCGAAAAGCGCGGTTGGGTGTCTTACAGCCAAGAAATGGCTGGTGCGTCGCCGATTCTAGATGATGTGGAGCGTACCCGCAGTGACGACCCGTTGCTGATTTACTTCACCTCCGGCACGGTGGGCTACCCCAAAATGGTGCTCCACACCCAGGCCTCGTGTGCCATTGGGCACGTTATTACGGCCAAGTATTGGCACGACCTGAAAGAAACCGACCTGATGTGGACACTGTCCGACACCGGCTGGGCCAAAGCCGCCTACGGCAAGCTGTTCGGCCAATGGACCCTTGGCGCAGCGGTGATGCAGCATGACGCCAAGGGCCGGTTCGATGCAAAGTTGACCCTAAGTCTGCTGGAGAAGCACGGCGTGACATCGTTCTGCGCTCCGCCTACGGCTTACCGCATGCTGGTGTTGGAAGACTTGAGCAATTACCACTTGGACAACCTGCGCCACTGCACCGGGGCGGGAGAGCCGCTGAACCCCGAGGTAATGAAGCAGTGGGAGGACGGCACCGGCCTAGTCATCTACGACGGCTACGGCCAGACCGAAACTGTTTTGCTGGTGGGTAACTTCCGCTGTAACAAGGTTCGGCCCGGTTCCATGGGCAAGCCCACTCCCGGCTTCATCATCGGCGTGGTGGACGAGCAGGGCAACGAGGTGCCGACTGGCGAAGAGGGTCAGATTGCGGTCAAGATTAAGCCCGAACGTCCGGTGGGTTTGTTTCAAGAATACTGGCGTGACGACGAAGCGATGGCGCGGTCATTTCTCGGTGACTGGTACCTTACCGGCGACAAAGCCTACAAGGACGAGGACGGATATTTTTGGTTTGTGGGTCGGGCCGACGATGTGATTATTTCCGCCGGCTATCGGATTGGTCCCTTCGAAGTCGAGAGCGCCCTCATCGAACACCCCGCAGTGGCCGAGTCAGCCGTGGTGGCCAGTCCCGACCCGGTGCGCGGCGACATCGTCAAAGCCTTTGTAATCCTAGCCCCTGGCTACGTGGCGTCCGATGAGTTGGTGGTGAGCCTGCAGAACCACGTGCGCACCAGCACCGCGCCCTACAAGTACCCCCGCGCCATTGAGTTCGTCACCGAACTACCCAAGACCGTCAGCGGTAAGATACGGCGGGTGGAGTTACGAGAGCGGGAGTTGAAGAAGGCGGGTAACTGAAGATGCCGGTTTAATAAACGCCAAGGTACGGTGGACTCTAATTTGAGTCCACCGTATTTTTTTGGAGAACTTACAGTTATGTTATCCGGGTAACTAGGTCGTGGCAGAGGCGGCTGCCAGAAATTTGTCTTCCATGCGGTCGAGGGATTCTCGGCACATCGAGAGCACGCTTCGGCGTTGACTGTCTTCCATAATGGAGAAGCAGTGGTCCATCATTTTGGGCATGACGTCATGCATCATCCGTTCCATGTCTTCGGGCTTCATCATGTCGAAGAAGCCCTCCATCATGTCCGGCATCATGTTCGCCATTTTGTCCGGGCCCATTTGGGCCATCATCCCTTCCATCATGTCTGGCATCATGCTGGCCATGCCGTCCGGCCCCAAATTCTCCATCATCAGGGGCATCATTTCTTTCATCATGCCCGCTATGCCCTCGGGGCTCTTTCGACCCATCCATTTCTTCATCATGGCTTGTTCAAGTCCCATAATCCACCGCCGCGAATCGCTCATGGGAATTTCATACGAAACACCAAAACCCAGCCGCTTAATTTACGGCTGGGCCGGGTTGCTGTGGGCACCGCCTGTGGATACCAGGCGCAGAGCCTAGAAAAGAGGCCTAAATTTTTCTACGAACCAATGGCTCCACTGGGGATGGTGTCCTGTGGTAGGAGTAGTAGCGGACGCCAGGGCAGGGGATAAAATGGTACCAGTGAACCGTCTCAGGCTTGGCCACCGAGTGTTCGACAATCTCCTCCAATTCTTTGAGGAGATGTTTGGGAACCGGGCGAACATCAATTTCAGACTCTCTGACTCGCTCGGGTAATGTGGTTGTAGCCATACCTCCGCCTCCTTCCCTGAGTCGGCGGGTCATGCTTGCTTAATAAATCCGGCAATCAATGGGCCCGCCGCCTGGGCACTTCAAGTCAGTATCATCTTCCTCGGAGTCTGTATCGAGCATCAGGGCCAACCGGCCCTTCAAAACCGGCCAAAAGGCCCCAAATTATGTCATGCGGTATACTGGGCGTCAGATTAAATAGTCTGGCAAATTCGAAGTTATATGGAGGCCAACCGTGCCCAAAGCACCGATAAACGGAATTGATCTCTACTACGAGTCCCACGGCGACGAATCGGCCCCGGCGATAGTCTTCGCCCACGGGCGCGGCGGCAACCACCTGAGCTGGTGGCAGCAGGTGGCCGCTTTCTCTGGCGAATACCGTTGCATCACCTTCGACCATCGCGGCTGGGGAGCGTCCATCGCTGAACACGGTTCGCCACTGCGAGAAAACTTTATCGACGACCTGACGGGACTACTGGACTACCTGAAAATCGACCAGGCGTTTGTGGTGGCGCAGTCCATGGGCGGGTTTGCCTGCTTGGGATTCGCGTTGGCCCATCCAGAGCGCACCCTGGGCTTGGTTTTGGGCGATACAACTGGTGGTGTGGCCACCGAAGGAACCTTGGCGGCTCTCCATAACACCACCCCGGCGCCCGACGGCCCCAACCGCTCGCTTTCGGCCAGCTTCATCAAAGAGAACCCAGCCCTGACCTTCTTGTATCAGCAGATTGGGGGACTGAATCCGCCCAGGGGCGAGGACGGAGTAATCTCCGGATTCCGCCTGAAGGACGGCCCTCAGGCCGAGGCCTTCGCCGGTTGGCAGATACCTACTCTGTTGATTGTCGGCAAAGAGGACGCCATCTTCCCGCCGGAGGTCATCGCCGAGGTTCAGAAGGTGATACCCGGCTCTCGGATGGAAGTGATTCCCGGCGCGGCTCACTCAGCCCACTTCGAACAGGCGGCGATCTTCAACAAGCTGCTTGCAGAAATGTTCACCGGGGCGCGTTCGGGCAGCGCCGCTGGAGCGGTAGCAGACTAACCAGTCTCCATAGACTAAAAGAAAAGGCGGCTCTCGTATTAAACGAGAGCCGCCTTTTTGATTGCTAGGATTACCGTACCAAAAACGTAGAGGCACGGTCCCGATGCGTCGGGACTTGGTTTAGAAACGATTTACGGTGCGGTTGAACCAGGACCCCAGTTGTGGGGGATATTAATCAGGTTCTTTTCCAGGTTGCCGACGTCGCCCTGGCCGCAGAAGTCCATGACCCGGCCAACTTCTTCGCGCAGTAATTCCAGAACGTTGTGGACGCCGTCTTCGCCTTGAGTCGCCAGACCCCAGTACAGGGGACGGCCAATTCCGACTGCCTTGACGCCCATGGCCAAAGCCTTGAGCACGTCGCTGCCACGGCGGACGCCGGAGTCGAGGTAGACTTCGCAGTTGCCCTTCACGGCCTCGACTATCTCGGGCACCGTCTCGATGGAGCTAAGGGTCTGGTCTAGCTGCCGTCCACCGTGAGTGGAGACCAGAACGCCTTCACAACCGCTTTCTGCGGCAATCTTGGCGTCCTCGCCGACCCGGACTCCCTTGAGCACTAGGGGCAGGGAAGATATGCTGCGAAGCCATTCCAGGTCCTTCCAGGTGATGGGGTCGGCCCGGGAGACGTCCCAACCGGGGGTCTCGTCGGTGCCGCTGATTTCATTGCGGGGCAGGCCCAAATCGCGGAAGTTACCCAACTCCAGGGTGCGCTCAAACTTGTTGCGCAGATCCCGTTCCTTGGGACTCGGTACCGGAGTATCAATGGTCAGCACAATGGCCTTGAATCCCGCTGCCTCGGCGCGGTGCACCAGCATTTCGGTCAGGGCCTTACCCCGATGGTAGAGCTGGAACCAGAGGGGTCCGGTGGCGGCGGCGGCAACCTCTTCCATACTGCAGTTGGACGAGGTGCTGAGCATCATCAGGGTATTCGATCGGCCAGCGGCCCTGGCGGTGGCTACTTCGGCGTCAGGATGGGCGATGCCGTGGCTGCCAGCGGGGCAGACAAAGACCGGCATGCTAATGTCTTGGCCGAGCATGGTGGTCGCAATCTTGCGCTCTTCCACACTGCGCATGAACCGGGGGCGAATCGACAGTTGGTCGAAGGCGGTGCGGTTGCGCTTGGTGGTGATTTCGTCCATGGCTCCGGCGTCAACAAAGTCCCAGTTGTCGTGGGGCATTGCCAGCTTCGCCCGGGCCTCGTAGTCGTAAAGATTTATGGGGTCGTTTGCCATTGGGTCCTCCTGCTTGTGTGAGTGGATGCGATACGCTCTCGGTGAACAGCGGCCAGCCCGGCCAGTTATGTCAATAAAGGACCATTCACCGCGAGGTCAAAATCGAAATTACTCTAACCCGAACCGGGCGCGCTGGCAAGAGGACATCATAGACGAAACAAAAAAGGGCCTGACAAAGTCAGGCCCCTTTTTATTATTTACGCTTGCAACCAAAGGTATTTAGCGTACGCAGTACCGTCTAGGCGTCGTCTTGGCCGGGGGTGATGGGGACCAAGCCTGGTATCCACCATTTCTCCCATTGCTCGTCTACCCTTTCCTGGAAGTATTTGATGTCTTCCGGGAGGAAGTGGGCGAACCGACCCTGACGCATCAGGTATTCTTCCACCGGCTTTCGCTTACGGATACCCTTGGCGATGGCCCGGCTGGGGCCGTTGAGAATCAACTCGCCGTCGGTAATTTCGTACTGAATCCACAGGCCGGTCTCGATGGCCAGCATCCCCAACTCGTGGGAGTACTTGGGGTCGTAGTCCCAGCCCTTGGGGCAGGGGTCGAAGCAGTGGAGGAACGTAGGACCGCCGACAGTTAAGGCGCGGCGCACCTTGTTGTTGAAGTCCAAGCCATAGGACGCGCAGGCCGTGGCCACGTACTTCATGTCGGGGTGGCCGACTGCCATCATGGGGGCCATGTTCTTCTTCCACTTGGTGTTCATTATCCGGGTTTCTTTGCCCGGAGGACTGAACGTGGTGTTGGCGCCCCAAGGAGTGCTACCCGACACCTGGATATCGGTGTTGGCGTAGGACTCGTTGTCGTAACACACGATGAGCAGGTTGTATTCTTGGTGCTGTAGGGCCGCCGATATGGCGGATAGCCCCATGTCCACACCGCCGCCGTCGCCGCAGAAGGCAATGACGTTGATGGGTTCATCTTGCATCTTGCCCTTGCGCATCATAGAAGACAGGCCAGCGGCGGTGCCGATGGCAGCGGAACCCGCTGAGCCGAGCTGAGTATGCATCCACGGCACTACCCACGGGGTGCTGTAGTAAGTGGTGTTGGCCACGTACATGCAGCCGGTGCTGCCGAGTACGATGGTACGTTGACCGGCGGCCTTAATCATTAGCCGCATTACCAGAGCTGATTCGCAGCCCTGGCAGGTCCGGTGACCAGAGGTATAGAACTCTTCTAGAGGGATATCCTTAACTCCCCTTATCTGGGGAAGATCTTGCACAGTTGCCATTTTTATTACTCCCTTACCGATACCCAGGTAGTCGTTTGTTCAATTTTACCAGTGTCGATGGCTTTTTGAGTGGTGTCTACCATGTCATTTACGTCGGTGACCTTAACTTCCCGGCCGCCCAGACCCGCGATGAAGTTCAACATCAGGGGACGTTCTTCCAGGGGGTAAAGGGCTGAACGTAGTTCGTGGAATAGGACTCCTCCGTACTGCGGTGAGCCGTAAGAATAGTCGCGGTCGATGACCGCCACGCCTTTGGCGCCGCGCAACGCGTTCTGAATCTCTTCAGTGGCGAAGGGCCTAAAGAATTTTATTCGCAGGAATCCAACCTTTTTGCCAGCTTCCCGCATGCGGCGAACCGCCACCCTGGTCGGCATGGCAAGGGTGCCCATTCCCACCAGGATAATCTCGGCGTCCTCGCACATGTACTCTTCGATGAACGGGCTGGGGTCGCCGCGGCCAAAGATCTCTTTGAACTCGTCGTAGGCCTCGATAATCACTGCCGAAGTGCGGCGCATGGCTTCGTCGGTCTGGCGGCGAATCTCCATCAACCAGTCCTCGTTAACCTGAGGGGCGATGGTAATGGGGTTGTTTGGGTGTAACTGTAGTTCGCCTCGGGTGTAAGGAGGCAGGAACTTTTTCACTTGGTCCTGCGAGGGAACCTGCACAATGGCCTGGGAGTGAGTTAGGAACGACCCGTCGCAGCTAAGGGCAAAGGGCAGTAGCACCCGTGGGTCTTCGGCGACTCGCCACGCCATCAGGGCCATATCCAGCGCCTCTTGAGCGGTGGCAACCCAATATAGGTGCCAGCCCAGGTCGCGCACGGCCATGGCGTCGTTGTGCTCCACTCCGAAGGCGCCGGGGTCATCAAGCGCCCGGTTGCCCACCATTGCTACCACGGGCATCCGCAGCCCGGCGGTGACAGTGATGGCTTCGAAAGCGTAGAACCAACCCACACCGCTGGACCCGGAGAACGTCCGGGCACCCACGGCGGAGGCGTGCTTCACAATCTCGAACTGGGAATGCTCGCTCTCGGCAACAATGAAATCGCAGTCGAAAGCGCCGTCGGCCTTAAGACGGGACACGTATTGCATCACGGTGTCGTAGGGTCGGATGGGGTAGGCGGTGATAACGTCAACGTCGGCGAGGGCGCAGGCGATGCCCACGGCTTCACTGCCGCTGATTAGCTCCTCTTTGGCCTCTTGATAGAGCCCTGACTGTACGGTGGCCATTAGGCTTCCTCCGTCGTATTAATCTCTTCAGCGTATCCGCCGACGTGGTGGAAACCATGGGTCCTAGTCTCGGACTTCTGCTTCTCCACTAGAACCGTCATCCATTTTTTATAGCCATCTTTGTCGGCGGTCCAAGCGTCCCATTGGCTGTTGTTGTCGTTGAACTCGGGTTCGCCCACCATGGTTACGCAGTCGGGAACCGGGCAAACAGACTCGCAGACACCGCAACCGCAGCACGCTTCCATGTTGGCGTCATAAAGACCGTCGGGAGTAACGTCGAAGCAGGTGTCGGGGCACTGGAGCCAGCAGAGTGTGCATTTAATGCAGGTGTCGAAGTTGATTACCGGCCGCATGGACCGGGTACTCCACTTCTTGAAAGTTTCGTTGCGGGTGGGTGTGTAACCCGTTTCGCCGCCTCTGAACCCACCACCTTCGCCGATGGCGCGAATTACTAGGCCTTCTTCCATTGTCTTCCAACCGGGCATGTCGAAGCTGAACGGGGTTTCGGAGTTGCCCTCGCCGGGTTCAACGGGACGGGTGGCGGTGCGGTCGTGGGCCCGCTGGAGCGAGGCGACTTTGGTGTCGCTGCCGGTCTGTTCTTGAATGGTCTCTAGCATGGCTTCCAGACTTACCAGCTCGGGACAGACCTTGCAAAGTGCGCCCAAGACCCGCATGTCGGTGTGGTCGTCTTTGTAAACCCAGAGACCGGAGAAGCTCACGGTGCTGGGAATGATGGCCAAATCGTAGGCAGTGTCCTTCTGATGGATATCCTCGATTAGGGAGTCGGCATCCTGGCGGGAGGTCACAATAAGCGTGCCGCCGGGTTTGGTCAGCTCGTTAATCGGCTGTAGGCCGTACCAGGCCCAGGATTCAAGGCCCTTACAGAGAGTGTCGTCAACGTTAATGGTGACATCCACTGCGGTCGCCTCATAGACAGCTAGGCTCTCTTCCAGTTCCAAGGCAGTATCGGCAACAATGGCGAATTGCTTAGCCGGAATGCCGTTCCTTTCGGGAGAGTCGCTGTACCGGCCAAAGGCAGTGCCAATCTTGCCGTCTTTGCGGGCGGCGAAAACAATGTTTCGAACGATGTTCCGGGCCAGAGTCCGCTGGAAAATGCCCCGGTACACCACCTCAACAGCTCGGGTGGCCATAGGTCTCCTCCTCAGATTTTAGTTTCTGTTTTATGCTTTGACGTCTGGCACTCGTGCCGAGACGTATGGATGCCGTTATTGATTTATGACGGTGGACGGAAAGACCGCAGAAGGCTCCACTGCGGTCAAATGATGCTCCATGGCATCCCGTGCGCCAACGTAATCTTTAGCTTGAATCATCTCTAGGATGTGGTGATGGGAAGCAAGCGACCGTTCCGCCCGGCCCGGCAGTTGCAGCGACTGGTCACGGGACTTCTGCAACACGTCTTCCACCGCGCTTACTACCTTAACTAGGGCCGCGTTGTGGGTGGCAGTGGCCAGGGCAAAGTGGAACTTAGTGTCTGCGTCCACGCCGGTTTCGCCCTCCATTATCTGTCGCTGTTGCTCTTCCAAAATGAGAGCCAAACGTTCCACGTCTTCTGGGGTTGCCTTCTGCGCTGCCAAAGCAGCCAACTGGGGCTCAAGAAGGTGGCGCACTTCGAAGATGTCGCGAAGCTGGTTCTCGCCCGCGCCCAGTTCAGTGTCTAGACTTGATGTCATCAAGGCTGCCACAGCGTTCAGGCTTTGGGTATTGATGAAGGTTCCCGAACCATGCTTGCTAACCACCAAGCCCTGCAGTTCCAGAGTCCTGATTGCTTCTCTGACCGAACTGCGACTTACCTTTAACTGCTCCGCCAGCACTCGCTCCGACGGAAGTTTGGCGCCGTGTTCCAGTGTCCCTTGCTGTATCAGCGCATGGAATCGCTGCACAATGGACTCATGAAGCCGCTGGCCCTGAAGGTTATGTAATTCGGATTGCATTTGCATGGTTATGCATGGTTAATTTGCATGGTTAATTTGCATAGATATAAAGTGGTCAGACCACTTGCAGGTTCCGCAGAATTATACACTCCCCCTAGGCGTTGTCAAGGCGTGGCGCAGCAGGCCGAATTCAGGCCGGATTCAGGCCGAATTCAGGCCGAATTCAATGGGAATTTGGGAGAATCGGAACAACGATTCGCGGTCGGCAAGTGGACAATAACGGCGGAATTGGTTGGCTTTACTGCCTGGCCGACAGCACTACCTGGGAGTATAATCGCCGCGTGATAACCCAGCTTCGAGTCTCGGGGCTTCTTGAGGTGCGCTCAATTTGGAAGATGTGATTGTGGTGGGAGCCGGCCCTGCTGGCAACAACGCTGCCCTGACATTGGCCTCGAAAGGCTACGGCGTTACCGTCATCGATTCAAGAGAAAATATCGGCGACAAACTCTGTACCGGACTGGTTGGTGAGGAATGTTTTCGCCGTTACCCCATAGACCCTTCCCTGGTCTATCGTGAAATAAACTCTGCCAGCATTGTCGCCCCTTCATCTGAAGGTGTCAGATTTGAGACCCCGCGGCCGGTGGCCCGTGTCGTAAATCGCGTGGCCTATGTCGCTTCATTTGCCGAGCGGGCTAAAGAAGCCGGAGCCCAATATTTATTGGGGCCGCGTGTATCACAGGTAGAACAGCAAAAGGACCGGGTGTCGGTTGTTACCAATGATGGGACTTTAGAGGCCAGGGCATTGGTATTGGCCGCTGGATTTGGCTCCCAATTGAATCGTCAGTTGGGACTGGGTGAAGCCTCAGACTACGTGGTCGGGGTGCAAGCCCTGGTGGAAACCGAAGGACTGGACGAAGTTGAAGTGTACGTGGGCCGAAACGTGGCCCCTGGGTTCTTCGCCTGGTTGGTACCGACCCAGCCTGGTTATGCTCTAGCTGGTCTCCTGGTGCGAAAGGATGCCCCGGAGCGGTTTGCCCAATTCATATCTGCCCGGAAGGCGGAAGGAAAGATTAAGGGCTCGGTATCCAAGGCCACCTGCTGGGGAATTCCCCTGCGTCCGTTGCGCAAGACTTACTCGGACCGGGTTTTGGTGGTCGGAGACGCGGCCGGTCAGGTAAAACCAACCACCGGCGGCGGCATCTTCTACTCCCTCATGGCCAGCGAGTTCGCCTCCAAAGCGTTGGATGAAGCTCTCCAAGAGGACCGGTTGTCTGCCAACCGTTTGAGCTCATATCAGAGAGAGTGGAAGGGCTTGCTATCAAAGGAGTTGGAAGTCGGCTACTCGGCCCGCCGCCTGTTTGAGTACTTGGGAGACAGCCATATCAGCTCCCTCATCCAACAAGCTAGCAAAAATGGATTTGTTGCCGAGTTGGCCAATTCTCCAGAGGTTTCCTTTGACTGGCACAGTTCGATGATTGGCAAGATTATGGGCCACCCAACTTTGGGCGGCGTCCTGAAAATGGTGAACCCGTTCCTGGCGAGGATGGCAAAAGTTCCTGAACCAGCAGATATGTACCCTTCGGAAGAGGTAATGGCGGAGTCCATGTCTCGGGTCTAATAGTCGCCCATAGCAGACTATAATTAAAGACTAAGCCCCCAACTAAGGCGGTGGACCGTATGACCCAGCGGCTCCGTATCGTCCGTCTCTTCTTCGTCGCTCTCTCGTTAAGTCTGGTGTTTACCGGACTGCTGGGTCCGATTTTGGCCCACGCCCAAGCTCCAACTCCCCCTAATGCCTTGGTAATCACCGTTGACGGCATTATCAACTCCGTTAAAGAGCGGTTCATTTCCCGCGCCATTGAACAAGCCCACGAAGACGGAGCCACGCTTCTGGTAATTCAACTGGACACCCCTGGGGGTCTGTTGGGTGCCACCAGGGAGATAGTTGAATTGCTGCTTGAGTCGCCGGTTCCAGTGGCGGTGTTCGTCTCGCCAAGGGGTGCCAGGGCCGGTTCAGCTGGAACCTTTATCACGGCGGCAGGCAACTTCGCGGTCATGGCCCCGGGAACCAACATTGGAGCGGCCACTCCCATTTCCAGCACCGGGCAAGACCTGGAAGAGACTCTGGCAACCAAGGTTGAGAATGACACCGCCGCTCTAATAAGGAGCATCGCCCAGGAGCGGGGACGCAACGAAGACAAGCTAGAGGAAACCGTCCGGTCGGCGGCTTCATACTCAGCCCAGGAAGCGGTGGCGGACAACGTGGTTGATTTCATCGCCAATAACCTGGACGACCTTTTGTCGCAACTCAACGGCCAAACGGCGGAAACTTCATTGGGGACAGTGGTGCTAGAGACCCAGGGTTTGGAAATTCGTTCACTCGGGAAGAGTGTGCTAGAGCACTTCTTGGAGTTCATTTCCGATCCCAACGTTTCCTTCATCTTGCTGACCGTTGGCGGCCTGGGGGTTATGGTCGAGATGTACAACCCCGGACTCGTCGCTCCCGGAGTCGTGGGGGTAATCTGCCTCTTGTTGGCCTTCTTGGCACTGGGAAACCTCCCAGTCAACTGGGCCGGTGTGGTGTTCATTCTGCTGGCTATGGCCCTAATTGGACTGGAAGTAGTGGTGGCGGGCTTTGGAATATTGGGCGTGGGCGCAGTCGTAAGTCTTATCGTTGGCGGTCTCCTGCTATTCACGCAGTTCGGTGACGTCTCACCAACACTGCCTTCAATCTCGGTGAATAGGTGGTTATTGGCCGGTACCGGTGGCACGGCTGCCGTCTCCCTGGGGTATGTGATGCGAATGGCCTACCAGTCACGGAAAGAAGGGCTTCCGCAGAAGGCTGCGGCCCTCATCGGCGCCATCGGTACGGTAACCGGAGAACTGGCTCCCACAGGGATTGTTCTAGTAGGAAATGAAACATGGACAGCCATAAGTGAAGATGGTAGTGTGATTTCAATTGGCGAGCAGGTCGAAGTAAAGAGTGTGAATGGCCTGGTCGTGACTGTATTCCGGCATACTGATTCATATTATCAAGATATCTCGTAATACAACTAGTTAACACGTAACTCATTTAATACCCGCTCTATAGGGAGAATCTTATGGCAATGGGACTGGTTTTGGTACAGCAGTACCAACGGATAGTAGTACAGAAATTTGGCACATTTGTGGGAACCAAAGGTTCTGGCTTGCACTTCCTAATTCCCTTCGTTTTCCACGGCATCAAGGTTGACCTGCGAGAGCGGGTGACCCGGGTGCCAACCCAGAAATACATCACCGCCGACAACGTGGTGGTGGACATGGACTTTGTCATCTACTACCGGGTGATGGAGGCAATGGCCGAACGGGCGGTGCTGGAGGTTCAGAACTTTGAGTTGGCAGTGGTGAACTTGGCTTTCGCGACGTTGAGGGCCGTGATTGGCGCGACGACTTTGTCGGATGCATTGGCGGAAAGGGAGCGTATTCGGGACGCGCTCCAGGTTCGGATGGACGAAGTAACTGAACGCTGGGGAGTGAAGATATCCCAGGTAGAAATAAATGAGATTGACCCGCCTCCCGGTGTAAAAGCGGCCATGGAGCGGGAGAAATCGGCCGAAGCCATCAAGACCGCTGAGATTACTGAGTCCGAGGGGGCCAGACAGTCTCAGATTAACCGCGCCGAAGGCGAGAAACAGTCGGCAATTCTAACCGCAGAGGGCGAACGTCAGTCGAACATTCTCCAGGCTGAGGGCGATCAGCAGGCGGCGGTGCTCCGGGCCCAGGGTTTCAGCGAAGCCTTGGAACGCATCAATAGTGTTGCGAGCACAGCCGACGGGCGCACCATGAGTCTTCAGTACTTCGAGACCTTGAAATCGCTGGGCGAAAGTCCGTCAACCAAGTGGATATTCCCAATGGAGTTTACCTCCATGTTGGGCAATTTCTTGGGCATGGGCGCCAGCCAAGGAAACGGAGATGGCAAGTCCAACTAAATCCCGGCTAAACACCTGGCCGACACAGGAATAGTTAAAGGCCATCCTTCCTGCGGCGGAACCGCAGGAAGGATGGCCTTTTTGCGTCTAAACGTCCTTGGGTTGTATCAGTCCGTAATTTCCGTCTCCCCGTACATACAGGACGCCGAGTTTGTCTGATTCTGAGTCCAAGAACATGTAGAACGAATGGCCCAGAAACTGCATTCTAGCAGCGGCCTCTTCCATGCTCATTGGCTCCATGTCAAACTCTTTCACTCGTACCACTTGGCCATCGACGTAGTCATCGTCAGCCTCTTCGATGTTTGCTCCAGAATTTTTGGCTGGCCCGGTGCCGTTGGTATACCATGCCGCAGATTCCTCGTTAGCGCCGCGGACCGTCTGGCGCTTGCGTTCGCTGCGGTACGTGTGGCTCTTGTACCGCTTAATCTGCTGGTCCAGTGCCTTGGCCACCGAGTTTATCGCTGACTTGGTATTGGCAGCTCGCTGTTGTGCTCGGAGCAATGTCCCGCCGACATGCAGGGTGACTTGGGCCATGATACGGTCATTGCTCGACCGGGTAGGTTCGTACGCCAACTCTACGTTTGCATCCGAGATTCCAGGCAGGCGGCGGTTTATCGGTTCTAGCTTGCTCTCAATATGCTCCTGGGTCTTATCGCTGATTTCCAAGTTACGTCCGTGTACGTGCAAATCCAATTTCCACACCTCCTCTAACGGGTTCGCGTAACGGGTTCGCGGATTTAATGGCTCTGGCTTGGTCTAAGAGTCTCCTCTAACCCCACAATAGGCGTGTGCATCAGGAGAGACAAGCCACAATGCACCCCCAAGTAGAGGGCCATCCGGCCCCCAATTCCTAATCGAAAATCCTTACCGCCAAATGAGTCGGATAAAAAATAAGCCCATGACCGAAATATTAGTCCGGTCATGGGCACATTGTATTCGTTGTATAGAGTGCTGTTAGCTGGGTTAGTTTGGCAATTTGGGTAGTACCAGGATGCCCTCATCAGGGTCTCCCAGTGTATCCGTGTCCGAATGTGCGTGGAGTTGGCCGGTGTAAGCGTTAATGATGGCGTCACAGGCGTTCCGGTCCAGGTCGTCGGCATGTTGCTCCATACCTGAGACCAGGGGTGCCAGATGGCCAATCATATAGCCGACACTGGTTGAGCTATTCTTCGGCGGCACTTTGTCGCCAAAGAGCAGCATCTTAGTTGCGTGGGGATATACCTCGATAACTTTGTAACCAGCGTCCCTAAGGCCGTGGCTCAAACGAATCCCCCGGTAAATCAGGTCCCTAATGATGGAACCTTTATTGGTATAAAAACAGCTAATCCCCATCTTGGCTAACTCAAGCTCAAGCAGTCGGCCTTTCCTGTCTGGTACCGAAAACCGGCAATCACAGGACTGGTCCAAGCAGCAAAAACCTGAAGGCAGGTTCAATGGAGCGCCTATTGCAATAAGGTCGGGCTGGACCTTTGCGACCAGCTCGCTTAATTCCGAGTCTTCATAGAAACTTCCTAGTTGGGTTAATCGAGAATTTGAATCTAATATGGCAACCGCAGAGGGCTTTTTGCTAGAAGCCCTTAAATCTATTCCTAAAACTGACATTACGAATCGCCACCTCCGTGAATCGGATAAAGTAGTCTCCCCGTCCGCGCTAAAGGGGCCTTTCGCCCCTGGGAAGGTTTTGTGGATTCGCCCGCCGCATTGATGTACCGATAAGGTACGCCTACTGTGCGTTAAGCCAGTCTGACGAAAATCGAGAAGAGTCCAGATACTCCAATGCCGCTGAGTATGGGTCTGTCTCTTTCCCCGCCACTTTTTCCAAAGTGGCAATTAGGTCAGGGTCGTTTTCCACCAAGTTGCGAAGACGCTGCGACAACACTTCTTCCACCGCCTCCAAGAATTCCCGTTTGCGCTGCGTTTCCCGGCGGTCCTTCAGGCCGCCGCTGGTGGTGAGAAACTCCCGGTGATCTTGTATTTTCACCCAGAGTTCTTCAATTCCCTGGCCTGTTTGAGCATTCGTCAGTAATACAGGCGGGCTCCACTCGGGAGTAATAGTGGACATATGGAGCATCCCGATGATGGCCGTCGCCATCTGGTCTGCACCGTCCCGGTCCGCCTTGTTTACTAAGTAAACATCGGCGATCTCCATCACCCCCGCTTTCAGCGTTTGAATTGCGTCTCCCGACTCGGGGTTTAACGCAACCAACACTGTGTCCGCCACACTAATAATGCCTAGTTCGGTCTGTCCGACACCAACGGTCTCAACCAATATTAGGTCGGTACCGGCGGCATCAAGTGCCCGAACCATGCTTTTAACAACCCGAGGTAACCCACCAGTTTGGCCCCGCGTGGCCACGCTGCGAATGAAAACCCCAGAGTCGAGATAGTGGCGTTGCATCCTTATGCGGTCGCCCAATATGGCACCACCGCTAAAGGGACTGGTAGGGTCAACAGCAATGATGCCCACTTTGGAGCCTGTCTTCCTTACCAACTGTGTTAGTTGGTCCACAATGGTGCTCTTACCTGCACCAGGAGGACCGGTGATTCCCACCGTGTATGCCCTACCGGTATGCCCGTCAACCACCTTCATTGCGTCGGCGGCTGCCGGGTCTCCCCGCTCCAACATGGTGATCAACCGTGATAGAGCCCTTTGTTCGCCTGCTAATAGTCTTTGAGCTATCTCGGACATTGTCAGGCGATCCGCAGGACGGTGCGGGGAATCAGGAAATTCATTAGTGAACTTGAACGAAATCTAGCATCAGCTAGGCACGGAGTCAAGACGAAAACCAGGATAATAAACGGTAATGAATATCTTATGACACATATGCAACTAAAACCATACAAAATGATGTGGTTTCTCCATAAAAAGAAATAATAAATAAGATATTACGAGCGTATTATGGATTCGGTTAGGTAAATTGGGCCTAGTTTGGTTAGCATATAAATTGGTCTATATCCGGGTTAATCAGTGGCTGGAGTTCCCAATTTGGCGAAAATAACCAAGGTCTCGACTTGAAATAACATACGAATTTAGGGAAATTCTAACCGAAAAGCCCCGAGGTAGTGTGCAGTTTAATACCGAGATGGGGAGCCAATCTTATTGAACGGTATATACTCAGCCAGTTTTATGCCGGACTTGCGAGCAAGTGTAGACCCGGCCAGGTTCCGGCCAAGTTCCGGCCAAGTTCCGACCAAGTTCCGACCAAGTTAATGATGGAACCGTTGCTGGTTCTCAAATCCCACGGCGTCGGCGGCAATTAGCAGGTCTGGCCGGTTGCCCCAGCGTTTTAGGAATCGTCCGAAGTTCTTTCGGCTCAGCTCATCGCGCTGATTGTCGTCCAATTCGGTCCATTGGCGGTGCTCGTGACGGACTAAGGACAGGGAGGAGTCAGCCACTACACGGAACCCCTTATCTTTGAACTGGAAGCAATAATCGATGTCCAAGTTACGGTAAAACCGGAAGCACTCGCGCATCAGCCCAACGGTGTCTACCGCGTCGCGACGGAAAGCCATGCAATAGGCCTGCATGGCGTCAGCTTCGCCGTCTTCAACCTCTTCGTGGAAGTGCTGCATGTCCGGAGTGCTTAGCCCCCACGGGCCAAATATGCCCACCGTGGGATCGGCCAGAATTTGGGAAATGGGATCTAGGATATTTCCGGTGATTTCAGCCGAGCCGTCCATGACCACGATGTTTCGGCCACGGCTCTGCATTAGTCCAATATTCTTGCTGGCGGCGTCGCCAATGACGTGATCGCAGTGAATTACCTTAATCGCCGGATTTTCACCCTGCATCTCCTCCAACATCTCTCCGGTGCCGTCGGTTGAGCCGTTGTCAATGACGATTGCTTCAACCGAATGGTCGCCCGAGTGGCGAAGCATTCCTTCTATGCAGCGTTTAACGTCGCTGGGGTATCCGTAGGCGTTCAAGATGAACGTGAAGTCCACTTCTGAGGGTTGGTCTAGGTAGGAATCTACCTCTCGCGCAGATGAGACCGAAGACCATTTCTCTTGCCGCAGCTCCAACGGTGTCTTGGGCCGAGCCCGAGTGCCGTCGGGAGTGTCTTGGACCACGTAGCCATCGGACGAAATCTGGCCTCTAATTGAGTCTGATTTTGAATAATCGGAATTTTCTCGGTGGCCATCCCTGGTTCTTAGAGCGGCGGTAACGTCAGCGGCTAAGGCCAGCTCAGTGGGGGCTTTGTCCAGGTCCAGTCCGAACAGTTGGTCAAACTCTAGAAGTAGGTCCATCTTGGCGCGGCCAGGCAGTTCTGAGCGAACCATCTCCCAGGTCAGGGCGAGAGCGCCCGGTAGGTCTAGGTCGGTCTCCACTGTGTCCCAGAACCGTTTCCGGTACTCCTCGGTCTCTGCTTCGTAACCAGCAACTTGCGGTTCTTGACTCCAAAGCCATATCCGCTGCCGCAGGCCGGTTAGAGCTTTTTCCGCAGCCTTCAACGACGTGAAGGTGAAGTTCATACGGTGGCGGTATCTGACCGTCATGCAAAGATACCGGAACGAAAGGGCCGAGAATCCTCGTTCGATTAGTTCTTCTATCAGGAATACGTTGCCGCCCGATTTGGCCATCTTGGCGCCATCGGCCAGTAGATGTTGGGCGTGAATCCAGTAGTTTACGTGTTGGTGCCCGAAGGCCGCTTCGCTTTGGGCAATCTCGTCTTCGTGGTGGGGGAATATATTGTCGACCCCCCCGGTGTGGATGTCGAAACTCTCTCCCAGGTACTTGGAAGCCATGGCCGAGCATTCGATATGCCAGCCAGGGAAACCAGGGCCCCAAGGGCTGTCCCATTTCAAATCTCGACCTGGTTCGGCGGCCTTCCAAAGGGTGAAGTCCCGGGGGTCGCGCTTCAATGGGTCGGCCTCGGAACGGACGCCCTCCAGCAAATCTGCGCCAATGTTATTGGACAGTTTGCCGTAACCGCCGAACGCCGGAACGTCGAAGTACAGGTTGCCGCCCTTCTCGTAGGCATGCCCTTTGGCCACCAGTGACACCACGATGGAAATCATTTCGGGGATGTGGTGGCTGGCCCAGGGGAACACCGTCGCCTCCATGATGTTGAGGCGGGCCTCATCCTGGAAGAACCGGCCAGCATACATGTCGGCGATTTCTTGGACGGTTTTGCCCTCGGCAAGGGCTGCCATCAACATCTTGTCGCCGCCGGCCTCGACCAATTCTTGGCGCATATGACCGACGTCGGTGATGTTCTTGATGTGGGTTACTTCAAGGCCGCTGTGTATCAATGAACGGCGCACCCAGTCGGCCATGAGATAAGTACGCATGTTACCGATGTGGGCGTCGCGGTACACAGTGGGGCCGCAGGTGTACATTTGGATAACCCCTGGCGTGGCCGGGCGAATTTCTTCGACCCGTTTGGCCAGAGTGTTGTAGATGCGGAGCAAAGGGACCTCTTCTACCTGAGGTTACGCACGAACGCGATGGGGCAGTTTAGCACGTTCGAATCGTGACTGCTAGCTAAAAAAGCGGAGATTGTTATGTCGCTTCGCAGAATGGACGCCACACTGAAGATAGCTTCTAAAAAGTTTGGCTTTAAGCCTGGTGCTGAACGACCGCGCCAGACAACTTCATAGATTCGATTTGTTCTCCGGTGTAGCCAGCCTCGCTGAGAATCTCATCGGTCTCTGCGCCAAGTAGGGGGGTTGGTCGGCCGACCCGCATAGGGGTTTCGGACAGCTTGGCTACAGAGCCTAGGTGGTCCGCCCGTCCCATGCCTGGATGGTCACGCTCCACGATTAGACCGGCTTTCCGGATGTCCGCGTCATCCCGGAAATCGCTGACCATGCGGTTGGCGATTACGCTGACCCCGGTTGGGTTGATGAGCTTCTCCCACTCAGACCGCGTCTTGCCAGCCAGAACAGCTGCCAAGGACTTGGTTAGGGAATCACCATTGCTATCTGAGGCCAGCCCAGAGAAATCGGCTAGCTGGGCTAATTTCTGCCAAGCGCCGTCATTGGGACAGTGCAAGAACACCCAGCCGTCGGCTGCCCTGTAGAGGCGGGATTTGGCGGAGAAACCACGGACGTCCAAACCCTCTGGTTCGTCTCGTTTGTAGCCTTCGTAGTCCAGGAAGTAAGGCGACTGGAGTAGGGCAGCGGTCAGGGCCAACCCGCTGTCCACCGATTGTCCCTTGCCGGTGATATTGCGCTCGTGGACGGCCAAGGCCACGGCGTAAGCGCCCATCAACCCGGTGCCGTAGTCGTTCATGGGATAGGGCAGCAGCTTGGGGGCTGCGTCGCGTCCACCCCGCCGTACTTGGATGCCGCTGGTGGCCTGGGCCAATTGCTCCCAACCGGGCCGCTCGCTCCAGGGGCCGTCGTAGCCAAAGGCGTTCAACGACGCGTGGATGATGTCCGGCTTTCGCTTGCTCATTTCTGCGTAGCTAATGCCCAATCGGGCCAGGCTGCTCTTCCGGTTGTTCTCCACCACTACGTCGGCGGACTCGAGAAGCTTGTAGAAGACTTCCAGGCCTTCCTTGGTCTTGAGGTTAATTTGGATGCTGCGTTTGCCCCGGTTTACGTCGGTGTTTCCCGCTACGTCGTAGGGGCGTGACGGGTCGTCAATCTTGATGACGTCGGCACCGAACTCGCCCAGAGTCCGTCCGCAGGTTGGCCCGGCCAGGACGATACACAGGTCCAGCACCCGGATACCATCCAGAGCATGCATGATGTTTTCGCTGTTGCCCTTGGGAGTGGCGGCTGGCGCAGAACCGTTCTTTAGATCGGCCAAAATTTCAGATGTGTGCTCGCCCAACTTGGGGGCCCGTCCCTGAATTGCTCCGGGGGTCCCGCGCAGGCGTACCTGGACGCCCGGCTGCTTCATCTTTCCGTATTGAGCGTCGTCAATCTCAACGACCGACTTGCCGGCGATGGCGTGCTCGTGGACCAGCCATTCGTCAATCGTCTTGCAGATGGTGCCCACGCCCTTGGCCTCGGCGATGGCGTCCTCCCATTCCTTGGCGGTCCGTTCCAGATACATCTTTTCGAACCGGTCTTGCCACATGGCCACGGTCTCGGGCGCGACCTCGGCACCGTATAGGCCCTGCAGTTCTTCAATCCATTCGGGTTTATTGGCGGCGGCCATCAACTGACTGACGAAACGCTGATACATGCCATGTGACTGAAAGTAACGTCCGTCGGCGCACTTATATTGGTGAGACATCACGTTACGGGGCAGGTTGAAGAGGTCTGGCGGGTTGATGTCGTACAACTTGACCAGGTGGCGTCCGATGGCCGAGAACATGGCGCTGTGCATCGGCACTTCGATACGTTGGCCCTTGCCAGTACGGTCGCGGGCCACCATGGCCATGGTCACCGATACCGAGGCCACCAGGGCGGCAAAGGTGCTGGCCGCAGGCAATGGTAGGAAAAGCGGCTCGGCTGCGCCATCAATATGCTGGTAGACGCCGGTGGCGGCGGCAACGATGCTCTCCCAGCCGCGTTCGTTGCGGTGGGGGTTCTCTTCTCCGAAGCCCGGGATGGAGCAGTAGAGCAGTCCGGGGTTGTCTTTGGCCAGGGTTTCGTAGCCGATACCCAGCCGGTCGGCCACCCCAGGCCGGTAATTTTCGATGACGATGTCGGCTTTCTTGGCGAGCGCTACCGCGGCGGCCTGTCCCTCGGGTGTCTTTAGGTCTAGCACCACCGAGCGTTTGCCCCGGTTCCAGGTGGCGAAGGCAGGCTCGCTCCGGGCAGGGTCGCCGCCAGGGCGTTCAACCTTGATGACATCGGCCCCCTGGTCGCTTAATAACATGCCCAGCATCGGACCGGGAATGTACTGCCCGAAATCCAAGACCTGTACGCCGCGAAGCGCGCCTTGCGCCTGGGTCCGCTCTGTGGTTGTCATAGCAAATAGCCCTCGATAAAATTAATGGCCGTAAATTTAGTGGCCGCTCTGGAATTGGGGGAATAGTAGCAACGTGCGTTTAGGCCGTCAACTAAACTTGGCGGTGCTGAATCTTCACCGCCCGGCCTGTCCTGGCTGACTCGATGACCGCTACGTTTATCTCCGTTGACCTGAGGCCGTCGGTGCCAGTGGCCGCCGGTTCGCGGTCTTCTTTCAAGGCCGCATGGAAATCTTCTAGCTCGGCGACGAAGTTGGCCAGGTAGTCGTACTCCCAACTTTCTTTCTGATTGACCGTCTCGCTGACCACCTCAACGTCACCCATGCGCGCTTCCCAGATGGTGGCGTGGCCGGTGATGCGACCGTCGGTGCCGTAGACGGTGAAGTCGTTTAGGGTATCGGGCAGCATTCTACCGCAGCTAACGTTGGCGATGGTGCCGTCTTCCAGACGCAGCGCCATGGTGGCGATGTGTTCCAGCGGTTGGGCGTCGGTCTGGCCGTCGGTCATGGCCGAAACCTCGGTAATTTCCTGCTGCATGATGAAGCGCATTAGGTCGAAAACGTGGACGCCCAGGCCCATGATGACCGAGCCGCCGCCCATTGCTGCCGGGTCTTCCCACCAGCCGCGGAGTCCGGACCGGGGCAGATGCTCGGGTTCTCCTCTTTCGCCACGGCCCCAGTGTCCCTGTAGCAGCCGGACTCGGCCCAGTTTGCCTTGTGAAACCAGGTCGCGGGCCAGTAGGTGGGCGGGATGGAAGCGCAGCTCAAAGCCCAGTCCCAATTTCACGCCGTTGGCTTTGCATGCTTCGACCATGGCGAGCGCGTCAGGCACCGAGGTGGCCATGGGTTTTTCTGAGAGCACATGCTTGCCAGCTTTGGCAGCCTGCACGGTATGGCCGACGTGGGCAGCATTGGGTGATGCCACAAACACCGCGTCGATGCGTGAGTCGGCTAGCAGGTCGTCTAAGTTGGAGTACCCGACTTTTGCACCGTGGGCTTCGGCAAATGCGTCAGCCCTTCCCTGGTCGCGGCTCAACACGCCAATCAGTTCAGCGTCTGGAGTAAGCCCGATAGCCGGGGCCAGTTTTTGCTGCGGGTGCATGCCCGCGCCGATTATTGCCCAACCTAGCGCCATGTTGGACTCCTTGTTGGTCTAAATCTAGACTGCCTCGATGACCACCGTACTGCCGGATGCGACGCCCTTCAGCGGTGAAGTGTCGCCGGAAATTTTGCCAATCACCGTGACAGCGCTTGCCGGTATAATCTCGTCGCCCTGGCTGGCGGGAGTGAGCCCGTAGAACAGGCAGAACGCTTGCCCAGGCGGCCAATAGCCAAGGTCGCCCAGCTCCACCACTTCTTGCCCGTCTTCCAATTCGGATTCCACTGGGATTTTGAAATATATCTCGTCGCCCCAGGTGTTGCCGTTGGCCTGAATTGGTAGAGCGTCCCAGACGGCGCTGGCGGTCTCAGTGTCGTTCAAATCGGCATCGACAACAACGCTGCCAGCAGTGATGCGTATCTTTCTAGGCATTATTATTGTTAACCATTAGTCTAGCTGGGTCGCGAAGCGTTCTGGGAAGTAGCCCTGGATGGATAGGGCGGTCTGGCCAGATGTCATTAAGTCTGCAACGGACTTGCCGATGCCAGGGGCCAGCAGGATACCTTTCTTGCCCGCACCGGTCGCCAGATAGACGTTCTCCCAGCCGGGTGCTCGCCCCAATACTGGCAGCCAGTCGGGAGTGACCGGACGCAGGCAGGCGGTATGTTTCGCCACCTTGGCATTGGCCAATTCAGGGAATACACGGGCCAATCGCCGTCGAATCTCCTGCGCCACTTCTTCTGATGGTTCAAGGTCGAAGCCCTTCCAGTCCTCGGTGGTGCCGCACCAGTTCAGGCCGTCCAGCTTGGGGTAGATCGCGGCCCCGGCGCCAGTGATGTCGTACTTGATTGGCGCTCCCTCAAGCTCCAGCCGGAGAATCTCCCCTTTTAGAGGGTCAACCGGGATGTAGACGCCCAGCCAAGACTCGGCCCGGCGCGACCACGGCCCCATGGCCATGACGACCTGACCGCAGGAAACTTCTCCGTCGGCCAAGACAACTCGGTCGACCCTGCCGCCGGTGCTTTCCAGGCTACGGACATTACCGGCGCGCACGGTAGAGCCCATCTTCCCTGCCACTGCGGCGAGGGCGTGGGTGAATTCGTGGCTGGCCACCGCAGTGTTTCCGTGGTCATAAAGGCCACCCAAGACGCCGGGAGCGATTCGTGGCTCCAACTTGGCAATCTCGTCGGGTTCTATCCAATGGGCTTGGAATCCCTCTACCCCATTAATCCGGTCAGCTGACGCTTTCAGGCCGACAATCTCGGACTCTTCCAAGGCCAGGTCAATCTTGGTTACCGTTCGGTGTTGGTAGTCGATGCCCGACTGTTCCTTCAAGCCTTCGTACATTTCGGCGTGAAGCTGGTAGCATTCCCAGGCGAAGCTACCCAGGGGGCCGGGAATACCGATGCCGGTCAAAGGGTTAAGTCCTCCCGCAGCGTTTCCCGACGCTTGATTACCGAGGCCATCGCGCTCGATAATCGTCGACTTCACTCCCGCTTGGGCCAGGTAGAAGGCTACTGCGCAGCCTGCTGCGCCGCCGCCAATGATTGCAACGTCTGTGGTTTCAGCCATGATGGTTTCACCTGTGCGTGGATTATTGCGCCTAGAATCCCCTCACCCACGCATGGAGGAGGGTTAGGGTGGGGGCGTGCCCTGGATTGCAGAACCTAAGCTTTACCAAAGCAACCGCCCCCATCTCCGACTCCGTCGAGAGTCTCGACTTAGTCGGACCTAGCCTTCCCCCGGACGCGGGGAAGTGACTTTTGGTTTTCCTTTTCCGTGGTGTCATGTTGTCGGGAGGTCTAAAATGCGGGGAGATTCAGGAGGTTCCAATGCCCATCTATGAATATTACTGTGCCGATTGCGGCCAGGACTACAACGTAATGCGACCGGTTTCCCAGTCGGACGCGCCAGCCAATTGTGCGACCTGCGGGAAACCGGGTGAGCGTCAGCTCTCCAACTTTGCCTTTAAGTCCAACACCTTTACGGCCCCGAAGTTCAAGGCTTCCCTAGAAAAGCCCTTGCGTGCCAGGGATAGCCAGCCAGCCAAAGACGCCGACTAGGCACGGGAGCGTTTAGCTTCCGGCCTTTTTCTCAGCCTGGGCTCTGGCTTCAGCACAGATGATGCATATGCACGCCGCCCGCAACACCTTATAGGTGTAAATGCCGGTGTAGTGAGTATCGCTCCATAGGAACTGCACTCCGTAGGCCCCAACGGGCATCTGGTCTACCGCTTTCACGTCCTGGGGCACGGTGTCCGGGTCCAATGTCCGCTTTCCGCTCATTTCGTCTACGCAACTGGCGCAGGGACAGCGGAGGCGTAGAAAACGGTGGGGGAAGGGACTGCGGTGGGCGTCCTCCCACAGAATCACCACGGCATCGTCTTCCAGATTTATGGCGTCGGGCTTAACTATTTGTTCCATGTGGTTATCTTTATTATCTTCAAAGCGGGGTGGCCGCTGAAAGTTCTTAGGATTGGGGAGGACCCTGTACCTCGTTCAAACGCGCGGGACGCGGCATTTCATCGGGGTCGGTGGGTATCTCGATGATGCTGGGCTTGCCGCAATTGAGGGCCTCGGTTAGGGCGTTGCCAATGTCTTCGGGCCGGTCAACGTAGAAACCAGCGCCGCCGAAGATTTCCGCGTATTTGTCGAATCGGGGATTGGTGACGTCGGCGCCGACGTAACGCTCGTCGAAGGCATAACGTTGGTAGGCCTTCTCCGAACCCCAGATGCCGTTGTTCATGATGACGGTAACCAGCGGTAGGTTGTAGTGCACCGCCGTCGAGAACTCCTGGGCGTTGAACAGGAAACCGCCGTCGCCGTTGAAGTTGACCACTGGCCGGTCGGGCGCAGCGAACTTGGCCCCAATGGCAGCGGGGAAGCTGAACCCCAGACCGCCCAAATCCAGCGAGGTTATCAGGCTTCGGGGTTCGTAGTAGTTCAGACGGTCCTGCCCATAGTTGGGGGCCAAGCCAGCGTCCAAGGCGATTATGGCGTCACGGGGCATGACCTTTCGCATTTCAGCGTAGACCCGTTGGGGTTTAATGGGCGAGTCGGAGAGGTTTCCTTCGTCTCCCAATCGGGAGGCGCGACGGCTAGCCAATGCGCCAATCTCAGTGACCCACTGCTGGTTGGGTTTTGGCTCTTGCTCGCGAACTTTTTCCAGTAGTCCTTCCATCACCGCTTTGGCGTCGCCTTCGATTCCGACGGCGACGGGATAGTTGCGGCCAATCTCCTGGGGGTCAATTTCAATCTGGACAATCTTGACGTCTTCGGGGATGAACCGGTTGTCGTAGAAGGTGGTGGACTGGCTGAGGCGGGTGCCCACGGCCAGGATGACGTCGGCTTGTTGGATGGCTTCAATGGCTTCAAGGGAACCCAATCGACCCAGGTGACCGAGATAGTTGGGGTGGTCGTTGGGGACAGCGTCGGCCCGGCCATAGGAAGTGACGATTGCTGCGCCGGTCAGTTCGGCCATGCGGCAGACTTCGTCGGCGGCCTCACTCCATTGAACTCCGCCGCCAGCCACGATGACCGGGCGCTGGCCTGCGGATACAACCTCAGCAGCTTTGTTAATCAATCGTTGGTCGCCTCTAGAGCGGGTCTGGCCGGGACGATAGGCGTCGGGGGCCAGCAGGTCCAACTCAATCTCAGCGCCGGGCAGCAAATCCCTGGGGATATCAATCATCACTGGGCCCATCTTGCCGGAGGTGGCGACGCGGAAGGCGTGGCGCAAGGCTTCGGGCAGCACCTCAATCTTGTTGATTGCGAAGGCTGCCTTGGTGATTGGCTTGAAGAGGGCTACTTGGTCGAACTCCTGGGTGGAGGCGCGGTTCTGGTGGCTCCGTGAAGCGGAGGGTGCCAGCACTACCACCGGAGAGTGGGCCACAAAGGCTGAGCCGATACCGTAGGTCAGGTTCAAGACTCCGGGGCCGTTGGTCACCAAACAAACGCTGGGTTTGCCGGAAATTCTGCTGTACCCGTCGGCCATTAGGGCCGCGCCTTGCTCGTGTCGGACTCCGATGAACTGGATGTCGTCGCGGTCGTAAAGGGGGTCCAAGATGTCCAAGAAGGACGATCCAACAATCCCGAAAATGTGGGATACCCCTTCTTGCCGTAGCATCTCAATTACCGCGGTTCCAGCTTTCATCTTCTGCGCCAATCCAGTTACCTCCAATGTCCAGTGGTGTTTCAAGTCAATTGTTAGTGCGGAGCCCATTGCGTCCGCCTTATTACGTCGAGTCGAAGTTTACCATAATTGAGGGCGAATCCTGCTCAAATTGACTGACTGGCACCTCGACCGTAAAATCGGAGTGCAATACAAATCTAAGAAGTCCCTTCCCTCGCGCCGAGGGAAGGTTAGGTCCGACGAAGTCGAGACTCTCGACGGAGTCGGAGATGAAGGAGCACCGATGGCTAACGAACACATAGTGGTGGAGAACGAAGAAGGCGTGGCAGTAATAACTTTGAACCGTGTCGAGGTTCTCAATGCGATGAACCACCAACTGGACATGGAACTCCACGACGCGGTGATTGCGGCGAACGCCGACGAAAATATCGGCTGCATCGTAATCACCGGTACCGGTAATAAGGCCTTTTCCGCTGGCGGAGATATTCACGAGCAGCGGGTCGATGCCAGGGACCGTACCCAAGAGGAGCGGGACGTTCGTTCCGCCGAGCACCAACAATGGATGTACGACATATCCGCTTCGCCCAAGCCGGTCATCGGCATGATGAACGGTCTGGCCTACGGCGGTGGTGCGGTGCTGGCATCCTGCTTAGACATTCGGGTTGGCTGCGAAAACACCAAGTTTCGGTTCTTGGCTGCGGCCTACGGTCGGATTAACTGCACCTGGACTTTGACCAACCAAGTGGGCTGGCCCAAGGCCAAGGAATTGCTGTTCACCGCCCGGATTGTAGAAGCCGAGGAGGCCTATCGCATCGGTCTGCTGAACGACCTGGTGCCTGCCGACCAACTGCGGGCCAAGACCATGGAGATGGCGACCATGATTGCCAAGAACCACCGGAGTTCGGTAATCGCCATTAAAGGGTTACTGCTCAAAGACATGACCGCCGACCTAAGGGGCATGTGGGAGAACGAAAGGGACTACACCACCAACGTAGCCAGAGGCTTTGGCGTCGAAGAAGCCTTCCCCGAGTTCCTATCCAGGAAAGGCCGGTAGGGATTCCGTCAGCCGATTTCCAACACAAGAGCAGCTAAATATTCCCGCGCGTGGGACACGATAATGACTTACATGAGCCACCTATGATTCCATGGAAACTGCTGGGCAAAGCGGAAACATCCAAGAACGGGTCTGAGCTTCGACTGTACCAACGGGACACTGAGTTCTCCATCAAAGCGGACAATCAGGAACTCATGAACAGTCAGGTGCATGGATCGGAAGAAGTTCTGGCCAAACTTGCCTGTGAGAAGATTTCGGACCGACCGGAAGCCCGGGTGCTGATTGGCGGGCTGGGCCTGGGTTATACCTTGCGGGCGGCCTTAAACGAACTTAAAGCTGACGCGGAAGTTATCGTTGCTGAGATAGTGCCCGACGTTCTGCAGTGGAACCGTGAATTCCTTGGTCATCTCGCCGATCATCCCCTCGACGACGACCGAGTCACGGTCCAATTGACCGACGTGGCGCAAATGATCAGGGCTGGCAGGGGTCGCTACAACGCAATCATGCTCGATGTCGACAATGGCCCCCAGGCGATGATGTCTGAGGGGAACGATTGGATCTATGGCGATAACGGGCTGGAATCATCATTTGCCGCCCTACGGCCAAAAGGCGTGTTGTCCATCTGGTCCACCGACCCCGATGCAGCATTTACCAAGCGGCTGCGCAAGACCGGATTCAAAGTCGATGAAGTTAAGGCGCGAGCCCGTGGTGGGCGTAAAGGCGGCGGACACTATTTCGTCTGGGTTGCCACCCGTACCTAGCCGCTGAGAGTCCCCTTGGTGCTGGGGATGGACGAGGGGGCGCGGGGGTCTGGCTCTAGGGCGTCACGCAGGGACCGGGCCAGGGCTTTGCAGAGCGCCTCGGCTTTGTGGTGGGGGCTGATGCCGGTCATGATTTTGGCGTGCAGGTTTATCTTGCCTTCCAAAGCGAAGGACTCGAAAAAGTGCTTCACCAACGCGCCGGGCAGCGTCTCCACCATCGTGTCGTCCAAGGTCGTTTCGATAACTGCGTAACCACGGCCACTGCAATCCAGGGACACCATTGCCAGCGTCTCGTCCAATGGAACCATGGCGTGGCCCATGCGGCGGATGCCCCTGGCATCGCCTAGAGCCTCGTTGAACGCCCGGCCCAGGGTGATGGCCACGTCTTCCACCAAGTGGTGCCAACCGACGTGAATGTCTCCCTTGGCCTTCAGTGTTATGTCAATTAACCCGTGCCTGGATATCTGGCTGACCATGTGGTCTAGGAACCCGTTTCCGGTGTCGACGTCATAGACGCCGGTGCCGTCCAGGTTCATGGTTAGTTCGATATCGGTCTCGCCGGTCTTGCGCTCAATGGTTGCCGTTCGGCCCTTAGCATTGGCTGTCGCCGGTTTTTTAGGCGGCATTATTTCCTCCACACAACTCCGAGAAAGCCTGCACCACGGCGTCGGTCTCGCTGGGTAGGCCGATGCTAGTCCTGATGAAGTCCTTCATTCTCCCACTACTCCAGTAGCGCAGGAATATTCCTCTGCTGCATAGCCCGTCAAAAATTGCTTGCCCCTGTCCTTCCGGTACCTGACAGAGGATAAAGTTGGCCCGCGACGGCCAGGGAGTTAGGTTGGGTATTTTGCCCAACAGCTCCATCATCCGGTCTCGCTCGGCCACTATCTGCTTCACTCGAACTAACAGGCCGGGGGTGTCTTCCAACGAGGTAATTAAAGCCACCTCGGCAGCCAGGTTCACGTTGTAGGGCGGTTTCATGGCCATCATGGTGGCGGCCAGTTCTGGGTCCATGGCACCCACACCAATTCGCAGTCCAGCCAGTCCGGCCCATTTGCTGAACGTTCGCAGCACCACCAGGTTTTTGTACTCGGACAGCAGGGGAATGGCCGTCTCGCCGCAGAACTCGAAATAGGCTTCGTCCATCACCACAATCATACCGGTGTCCAATAATGCCCGGGTCTGGGACTCGGGAACTATGTTGCCGGTGGGGTTGTTGGGCGAGGTCAAAAATATGATCTTGCTCTTGGGCGTAATGGCCGCTTTCATGGCCTCTAGGTCAATCTCGAAGTTCTCGTCCCGTTCGACGGGTATAGCCTCGCCGCCGCAGATGCCTGCCGAGAACGAATACATGCCGAAGGTTGGCGTCGGGATGATTACGTTATCGCCGACACCGACGTACATGCGCAGGAGCAGGTCGATTAGCTCGTCGCTGCCGTTGCCAGCCACAATCATTTCTTGGTCGACGTTCAAATAGCCCGAAAGCACCCGGCGCAGGCTCCGCTGTCCAGGGTCGGGATAGTAATTGAAATTTTGGTAACTGCCCAAGGCGCCGGCTACTTTGGGCGACGGACCGTAGGGGTTCTCGTTGCCGTTCAGGCGGATAATTTTGTCGGGAGAAATCCCCGCCCGCTCGGCCATGACCTCCATGGGGTCGACACCCTCGTAGGTATCCAGAGCCTGGATGTGGGGCAGCATTGACGGCATGTTTTGGGTTGTCTTACTTTGTGTCATTTCTAAAGCCTAATCAGAAAAGGTTTAGGCGCTCTTGGCGATGGAATCCAGCCGCACCTGAATGGCGCTGGCGTGTCCGGTTAGACCCTCGGCATTCGCGATGTGTACGGCGGCTTTGCCAAGCTTCTGGAACTCAGCGGGGCTGAGGCCGACCACCGGCATTGTCCGCAGGAAATGGTGCACGCTGAGGGCGGAGCCGAACCGGGCGGTGCCTCCGGTGGGCATGACGTGGCTGGGTCCTGCGATGTAGTCGCCCATGACCTCAGGGGAGAACTCACCCAGGAACAGCCCACCAGCGTGCTTAATCTTGTCGGCCCATGACCAGGGGTCATCCAGCAGTAGGCAAAGGTGTTCCGGCGCTATGTGGTTCACCAGGTCTATTGCTTCTTCCAGGGAATCGACCAACACCACCTTTCCTTGCCGGTCGAGGGCGGCCTTGGCGACATCGCCCCGAGATTGGGTCAGCAGCATCCGGTCGACCTCGGACTCTACTCGGTTAATCAGGTCTTGGCTATCGGTTATCAAAATCGCGGTGGCCAGGGGGTCATGCTCTGCCTGGGCAATGAGGTCGGCGGCGCAGAAGCTGGCGTTGGCGGTCTTGTCGGCCAGCACAATGGTCTCAGTGGGGCCGAATACCCCGTCGATGTCGACCTGGCCTTGCACCAGTTTCTTGGCGTAGGCCACGAAGACGTTGCCGGGGCCGCAAATCTTGTCTACTTTGGGAATCGACTTGGTGCCATAGGCCATGGCCGCGATGGCGGGAACGCCGCCCACTTGATAGAGGGCGTCCACACCGGCAATCTCGGCGGCGACGATTACCGCCGGGTTCAGCGCCTCTCCGCGCAATGGTGGTGTGCAGAGGATAACCTCGCGGACGCCGGCTACCCTGGCAGGAACGGCGGTCATCAACACGGTCGAAGGATAAGCGGCCGTGCCGCCGGGCGCGTAAAGCCCCACTCGGTCTAGAGGTCGTATCAGTTCGCCGAGGCCCTGTTTTCGGTCTACCCATTCGTTGGGCATGGTGGACTCGTGGAAACTGCGCACTCGTTGGGCGGCTAATTCCAGGGCTTCATGCAAATCTTTGCTGATGGAATCTCGGGCTTCCTTCATCTGCTTTGCGGTTACCCGGAAATCTTCCAGGTCCGAGCCGTCCAGAAGCTTGGCGTAGCGCAGCACTGCGGCGTCGCCTTCACGGCGCACGTCACCCAGCATTTGGAGTATCGACTGCTCGGCAGTCACTCCCTTGCCGAATGCCTCTTCGGTGCGGGCCAGCACTGACTCGGGCAGCGAGTCCAGGTCTAGCGGGTCGATGCGAACCAGAACGTTCTCGGCGTTCTGGACTCCATGTATTACGTTAAGGGGCAAAAGGTTTCTCCGTTTATTCCGTTGTTAGAAATGTTAGAAATCCCCGGACCTAGTCCAGTACAAATTCCCGGACTTGAGCGATGGTTGCGGCCAGGGCGCGCTTTTGGTAGGCCGACACTTCACCCTCTGGGACTTTTTCATAGACCTGCTCCAGGCTGCGGGGCATCCCTTCCAGAAAACGGCCTACGGTCTTCTGGACATCTTCATCATCACGATACAGCCGGTTCAGGGCACCTTTCAACCGCTCCCAGGTAAATTCCCAGACCTGGAACCGTCCAACGCGGTCCTTCCACTCTGTGAGCAGCCCGTCTTTAAAGAAGGGCATGGACACGTCGTGCTCTGAGCAGGCCAACCACTTTTCAGGGTGGGTATCGCCGCTAATCTGGGGCAAGGCCTGCCGGTCCAAGTCCAGTTGCATCGCCCGGTCCCAGATGTTGGCTTCGACTTGGTTGTCGGTTAATCGACTTTCTTCTTGGGAGGTGTCGAAGTGGGGGCGGAATACGCTGGTAATCCAGACCTCATCCGCCGCCAGGTGGCATACGTAGCCAGCCAGAAAGGCCCGAGAGGCGGGCGACATAGCCTCACTTAATTCGGGATGCATCTGGAACATAGTCCTGGTGCCAGTGCCGACCTCCTCCACCGAAAGGGGGGCAAAGTGGGTCTGCTCCCTGGGCATTTTGGTCATGGCCCTGATGTCTGGGGCGGTGGAACCAAGGAAGAAGCTACCCAGGTGGTCGAAGACGTAGCTTCGGTCCAGCTGCTCGGCAACCGCGTTGGCCAGGTGTATGTGCATTGGTAGATTTGGCATTATCTTGAAAGGGTCTCGCTCCCTTTAGGTCTAGGTGGTCCGATCATCTCCGAAAAGAGCTGTGTAGGTCTTGGAGTGACCATTGAAGAGGTAACTCAACTGGGAAGCGGCCACGTCGATGGCGCCGCAGCCGCGCAGGTGGTCGACGGCTTCCAGCAGTTGGGCCTTCTTGATTAGCAGGCTCACGTTGTACCAGTCCTGCTCCTGGACGTTGTAGACCCTGGCGACGGTGGGGCCACGTAATCCGGCCAGGTCGGGACGGGCCAGCACCGTAGAGCTGACGTCTTCTGGTGAAGTCCCGCGTACGTTGGCAGTGACTCGGTAGTACGGCTCAGCCCTCAGATGGCCTTCCATTAAGTCGATGATGGAACGGGCCAAAGCCAGGGCTTTTCGGGACGCTGAAAGCGATGTTGGATTGGCGATTAAACACGCCTGGGAGGCCAATATTGTGCCTTCGTCCAGGGTCTTGAGTTCGTTCTCCCGCAGCGTAACTCCGGTTGCGGTTAGGTCAGCAATCAGGTCAGCGTAACCGGCGGCGGGGGCAGCCTCCATGGCTCCACTGGCGGGAACCAGGGTAAAGTAGTTGATGCCCCGCTCGTACAGGTAACTACGCAGCAGGCGGGGATACTTGGTGGCGATGCGGAGTTGTTTGCCTTCTTGTCTGAACTCCAAGGCCAGGTCGGCCAAGTCGGACAACGACGTTACGTCCATCCAAGAATTTGGCACGGCCATGACGAACTCACACCGGCCAAACTTTAGGTCTTCAATCAGCACCGCCGCCCGCGATTCGTCGTTGCGGTATTCCAGAACTCGGTCCAGGCCCGTCACGCCCAATTCCGCGCTGCCTTCTTCCACCTTCTGAGTAACGTCGCCGGAGCGCTGAAACAGCACCTCAACTCCGGGGATGGCGGGAACCGAGCCGGTATAGCGACGGGCGTTGGGTCGGGAGACTGGCATGCCGCAGGCCCTCATGAAACTGAGGGTCGAGTCGTACAATTCGCCGTCGCTGGGCAGAACTATGCGCAGCGGGCTCTGTCCGTTATTTTGGTCTTGGTTGGTCAAAGTTCTGCCTAACTTGCTCCGAGAGTAATAAGCGAGTCTAGGTTGTAGGCAAAACCCAGGGCCGGGACTGCATCGCTGCCGCCCAATGCCCGGGATAGAGTGTCGTATCTCCCGCCGCCGCCCAATGGCCCCGATTGGTCGGGATGGCTGACTTCGAATATTACCCCGTTGTAGTAGGCGAGTCCGCGTACCAATCCAAAGTCCAAGACGACCTGTCCCTTGGTGTCTGACCCGTTGGACATTAGGCCGATGATTTCGGCTAGGCGGTTAGCAGCGTTTTGGTTGGCCCCGGCTGACGACAAGGCTTTTTTGACCGACTCCAATGCCTGTTTGGGCTCGCCATTAATCACTGCTAGGTCGCTGGCTAATTCCAGACCCTGGCGGAGTTTGTCTTCGCTGTCAGTACCCCTAATCTTGTGGAGCAAACGTTCGACGACTTCTTCGGGGGTGCGTTGCCCCAATTGGTCAGCCGAGTTCCACTTGAGCAAGCCGAGCAGCACTGACCGGGCCTGCGTATCGTCCAGGCCCTGTACCGCTTGGCGCAGCGCGGCGTCTTCGGAGTCACCATTACCTGGGTTACCGTTAGTCGCATTAATCGCGCCATTGGTTCCGCCGACCAAGTGGAGGTGCCGGCCTTCTTCCAGAATTTTGGCCACTGCTGACCTGCCCTCGCTCAGCTTGGGCATGCTCTGGATTATGAACGACCGGGCACGGTCGGAGACGCCAACCGGATCCAGCAGACTGTTGAGTATGTCCAGGTCGGCCAAACGCAGGCTCCAGCCGCCCAGTCCCAACTTGGTTGGCACCGCCATGGCTAGGTTCAGGAGTTCAACGTCGGCGGTGACTTCCGATGAGCCGATTAGCTCGCCACCCACCTGGGTGAACTGGCCGCTGGCCTCTGGGTGGGACGCATCGAACCGGAACACCGGCCCGCAATACTGCCACCGCGCCGGTAGACTGATGCTCGATGAGTTCTCCAAGTAGTGCCGCATGATGGGCGACGTAAACTCTGGGCGTAGGCTCACTGCGTTACTACCAGAGTCGATGAAACTGTATAACTGGGAGGCCATTTCGCCGCCCGATTTCCTTAGGAATAACTCGGTGGACTCCAAAACGGGAGTCTCCAACAAGCTATACCCGAAGCCGCTCAGTAGCTGAGCCAACCGGTTTTGGAGTTCTAGCTTGCTGCGCCAGGACTCTTCAGACAGGTCGTTCATACCCTGAAGCCGGGAGATAATTTTGGTGGCTTGGGAGGGTTGGCGATACATCTTAAAAGGCCAAAATTCAGGTCAAATAAATAAGGACGTCTCGAATAATTTGAGACGTCTGGTGACTCTGGGTATTGTACATCAGCCCAGGCGTTACTTCCAAGAACGGTGAGCGTGCTGCTAGACGTGGTTCCTAGCTCGGTTGGGCCTAGGGGTGGGCGTTAAGGCCGCCGTCAATATAGACGGGCTGCCCGGTGGAGTAATCGCAGGATTCGGAGCAGAGGTAGACCAGCAGCGGGCCGATGTCGCTGGGATTGCCCTTGCGCCGGAGGGGCGTATAGCGGACGAGCAGTTCTTCTTGCTGGGTTTCCAACGACTGGCCCTCAGTGTCGATTAACCCGGTGCCGATGGCGTTGATTCGGATGTTAAACCGGCTCCACTCCACAGCGAAGGACCTGGTTAGGGCCAGGACAGCGGCCTGGCTGGCGGCAAAGGCTGAGCCGTTAATCATGCCCCTTTCGGCCAGTTCTGAAATCATGTTAACCACGCGGCCAAATTCCGCCTTGGCCATGCGGGGCAATACCTGCTGGGAGAGTAGGAACGGCGCTTTGGCGTTGCGGGTCTGGACTGCGTCCCAATCGTCGGCGCTGATTTCTTCCAAGGGCTGGGCGTACATGCTCCGTGCGTCGTTGACCAGGATGTCCACCTTGTCATGGGACTGGTCGAACTGGGCCATGACGTGCTTCGCGCTATCGGGCAGATTGGCGTCCATCACGGCCCCATTGGAACTTGAGGGCAGCGATTTCAATACCGCGTCCAGCAACGCCTGGGTGCGGGCCACGGCGAACACACTGGCGCCAGCCTCGACTAGGGCCTGTCCCCAAAATGGGGCTTCTTTGCCGCCAGAGGTTGCCAGTATTGCTGTTTTGCCGGAGAGGTCATATTCGGGTAGGACCGGCATTCAAGTTCTCCTGAAGCCAGGGCCGAGGCCCTGGGCGTTTAATAATTACGCTTCTAGAGCTACGACCGGAGCGTGGCCGGTGGGCGTGATACCGGCGGCCAACCCGCCACCATCGGCGATGAACATCTCGCCGGTCATATAATCTGAGGCTGCGGAGGCCAGATAGACGGCCAGTGGCCCAAAGTCTTCGGACTTGCCAAGCTTGCCGTTGGGCAGGAACTCGCCGCCCCTGGGCAGACTGGCGGCCATGGAATCGGTTGCGCCGGTGGGCACAAATCCGGGCACGATGGTATTGGCGGTGATGCCGTAGCGGGCCAGGTTGAAGGACAGCACCCTAGAGAGCTGTATCATGCCGCCCTTGCTGACGCAGTACATATAAATCTCGCGGCCACCCCGCAGACCGAACCCGGAAGCCACGTTGATAATCTTGCCGTGTTCCTGGGCGACCATGGTCTGGGAGACTTCACGGGAGCAGTAGAACGCGCCGGTGAGGTTCACCCTCATTATCCGGTCCCATTCTTCGTCGGTCAGGTCCCAGATGGGCTTGCGGACGTTGTCGGATACGGCTCCGGCATTATTCAGCAGCACGTCAATCTTGCCGAACTGCTGCAAGCAGGTTTTCATCAGGTTGGCAACTTGGGCTGAGTCGGTAACGTCGGTGGCCACGGAAATAGCCTTGACGCCCAGGCTCTCAGCCTCGGCAGCGGCCTCTTCGATGGGGCCAGTGCGACGTCCGGCGATGACCAAGTCGGCCCCGGCGCGGGCCATGTCGCGGACCATTGCTCGGCCCAGTCCAGTCCCTCCGCCGGTGACGACAACCGTTTTTCCTTCCAGGCTTAGTGATTCCAGCATAGAAATGGCCCCCATCCTAACCTTCCCCCGACGCGGGGGAAGGGATTTTCGTTTGCGTTATGTTCGGCTTTTAACAAAGACTTGGGATAGCTAAAACCGGTTAATGATCGCTCAGCGTTACGTCCCCGGCGGTCAAGGTTAACAGAGTACCGTCATCTTGACGAAGGAGCAGGTTACCCAACTCATCTGTACCCTCAGCCACGCCAGTGTAGGTATCGTCACCGCAGGTGGCTACCAGTCGTTGGCCGGTGGTTTCCAGTAGGTCTTGCCACTCGGCGATGGGCGATTTTCCCGAACGTAGCGCCAGGTAAAGGGCGTCCAAGTCCATGAGGAATTGCCTGAGTAAATCTTCTCGTGGGACATCCTGTCCGGCGGCGGCGTTAACGCTCGTAGCGAAGGCGGAGATGTCTTCGTTCTCACCGGTGTCCAGGCTCACGTTCATGCCTACGCCGAGCACAGCATACCATACGGTATCCCCAACGATTGCGCTCTCGGCCAGGATGCCAGCAGCCTTGCGTCCGTCGATAAGCAGGTCGTTGGGCCACTTAATCTTTGGTTCCAGTCCAGTGACCTTGCGAACGGCCCTGGCCGCAGCTATCCCGCCGATGATGCTGATGAACGGCAGGGTTTCTAGGGTGGGACGAAAGAGCACCGACACAAGCAGATTGCCGGGTTGGGATACCCAACTGCGGCCTTGGCGTCCTCGGCCCTCACTCTGTACCTCGGCCACCACCACTGCGCCCTCTTCGGCGTCCCCTTCGCCCAACTTGGCGGCCTCGTCCATGGTGGAAGAAAGCTCAGGGAAGTAGAGTAGCCGCCGCCCAACTATGCGGGTGAACAACCCCTGACGAACAGTAGCCGCAACAAGATTAGGAGGCATGGTTAACTAAACGCCATAACGATTCATGAAAACCCGGCGAGCCGGTTACCAGTTGTGTTCGATTTTGTCTTTTAGGGTGTCTACTAGTTCTGAGACTGGCACCCGTGCTTGGAACATTGAGTCGCGGTCGCGGATCGTCACTTGGTTATCGTCGATGGTATCGAAATCGATCGTCACGCAGTAAGGAGTGCCAATCTCGTCCTGGCGACGGTAGCGGCGACCGATGCTCTGGGCGTCGTCATATTGAGTGCGGAAGTGCTTGCGCAGCAGGTCATAGACCCTGCGGGCGGTGGGCAGCAGTTTATCGTTCCTGCTCAGCGGCAGGGCGGCCACGGTGACCGGCGCTAGGTCGCGGTGGATGTGGGAGACCACGCGCACGGCGTCTCCGTCGGGCTCCTCGTCGTAGGCGTCTAACCAGAAGGCCAGAGTTGCGCGATCCACGCCGCCGGACGGTTCAATCACGTAGGGCAGGTAACGTTGCTCTTCGCCTTCCTCGACTATTTCCTCGAAATAGGTCAAGTCTTGGCCGCTGGATTCCATGTGCTGGCGGAGGTCGAAGTCGGCGCGGTTGGCGATGCCCTCGAGTTCAGCCCAGCCCCAGGGGAAACGGTACTCAATGTCGTAACAGGCCTTGGCGTAATGGGCCAGTTCGTCGGGGCCGTGGCGGCGCAGCCGCAGATTCCCTGGGCGAATTCCCAATTTCACATACCATTGGAAGCGTGCCGTGACCCACTTATCCAGCCATTGATCGTCGGTGCCAGGCTTCACGAAGAACTCCGCTTCCATCTGCTCGAATTCCCTGGTGCGGAAGGTGAAGTTGCCGGGAGTAATCTCATTGCGGAAGGATTTGCCAATCTGGCCGATGCCGAAGGGCAGCTTCTTGCGTGTCGAGTTCAATACGTTGGCGAAATTGACGAAGATGCCTTGGGCAGTTTCGGGCCGTAGAAACACCTCGTTAGCCGTATCTTCCACTGGCCCCATGAAGGTCTTGAACATCAGGTTGAAGCGGCGGGGTTCGGTCAGTTCGCCCTTGCAGTCTGGGCAGCGCAGCGTTTTCATGGCGGCCGCCGCTTCAGCTGACTCTGGGTCGATGCCAATGGCTTCTAGCAGATGGTCTTGGCGGAACCGGGAGTTGCATTCTTTGCACTCGACCAGCGGGTCGGAGAAGTTCTCCACGTGGCCGCTGGCAATCCAGGTTTGAGGGTGCATTAGGATGGCGGCGTCCAGGCCCACCATATCGTCCCGGTCGCTGATTACCGAACGCCACCAGGCGTCTTTAACGTTGCGCTTGAGTTCGACGCCCAAGGGGCCGTAATCCCAGGTGGAAGCGAGTCCGCCGTAGATTTCTGAGCTTTGGAACATGAAACCCCGGCGCTTGGACAGAGACATCATCTTGTCCATGTCGGCGTAGGGCATATAGCGGACCAATGGGGTACCTCCTGGGTTGCGGTGCAACCGCATTAAGAAATGATTTTTCGTTTCAGTAGCCCTTGAGAGAGCCACAGTCGAGGTTACCAATTACCGTTGGGGATGTAAACGGGCCGTAGGGGGTTTAAGTGGCAGACTAATTTATGTGGGGAGGGACTTCACCGACGATGGGCATTGATAGACGTACGGCTTCCGCCAGGTTGTCGGCCCGCAGGTCTTCCAACTTGAGGTATTGAGCGCCCATGGCTTCGGCGATGGGTTGAATCATCCCTAATCTGACGAAGCCAGACTCGGTGTCCACCACCACGGAAGGTATCTTGCTCTCGCCAATAATTCCGGCGGCGGCGGCTGATTCGTCCAACGGCGAACCGTGCCCTAGTGCCACGTTACCTCGACCGTCTGAAAGCAATACCAATAAGGGCAATACGTCCCGATCCTTCATGCGCTCGAACTCAATAATTTCTAATGCTTTGAAGAGACCGGCGCTCAGCGGCGTTCGTCCGCCGGTGGGCATGTCTTGCAGGTGCACCTGGGCCAAATCAACGCTGTTGGTGGGCGGCAGCAGCAACGATGCGCTGGTGCCCCTAAATGAAATCAGTCCAACACGGTCGCGCCGCTGGTAGGCGTCCAATAGCAGGGACATGATGGCCCCTTTTACCGCCACCATCCGGCGCTGAGCGCCCATGGAGCCGCTGGCATCCACCACGAACAACACCAGGCTGCCAGCCTTGCTTTCCCTGACCTTGTCGCGGATGTCCCACGGTTCAATCAACACGGCATTGGTCGAGTCGGACGCGGCCCTGCGGCTTTCTTGATGGGGAGCTGCGGCGCGTAAAGTGGCGTCAAGGGCCAGCCCGGTCGATTTGCCTTGGGGCATGCTTGAACGCACGTAGCGGCCAGCCGATGAGTCGGTGATGGTGGTGCTGCGTCTTCCGGAAGCGTGCCGGGAACGCTGGTCGGGTGGCTTTAGGTCTAACGACCGCACGGAGAAGGGGTCGCCAACTTCAAATTGTTGTTCCTGCCCCAGGGATGGAGGGCCGGGAGTTTCAGACTCATCGTCCGGCTCCGGGGTTTCTAATTCGTCGTCTTGCGGCGATACATCTGATGGCTCCGGGGGGGGCGGGGGCTCGGAATCACCCTCTCCTTGGTTATTGTCACTGGGTTGGTCTTGGGGGTCGCGATTGTTGTCCTGGCTTTGAAAGTCGTCAACCATCGAGTCCAGTTGGTCGGTGGCCAGGTTGGGCTGCTGGAAGGGCTGACGCCGCTGCCGGTGTAGCAGGGTCAAGTTGGCGGCCTCGCGTACATCCTCGGCATTGACCTCAGTTCGGCTCTCATAGGCCGCGATGGTGCTGGCAGTCTTGTACATCACAATGTCGCCGCGCATGCCGTCGATGTCGTACTCGGCGCAGATGCCGGTGATGAGCGCCAAAATGTCGTCGGATACCTTTACCTGGGGCAGCAATTGCTGACTGCGCAGCACTCGCTCGCGCTCTTCTTGCTCGGCATCTTGCCACTGCGCCATGAACGATTGTGGGTCGGCTTCGTAGGATATGCGGCGCTTGACCACTTCCTGGCGTTCTTCCGGTGAGAACCGTCCGTCCACTTCCACGGCCAGGCCGAACCGGTCTAGGAGTTGGGGTCGAAGGTCGCCTTCCTCTGGGTTCATGGTGCCAACGAGGATGAACTCAGACTTATGGGTGACCGAGATGCCCTCGCGTTCGACATAGTTACGGCCCATGGCGGCGGCGTCTAGCAGAATATCCACCAGGTGGTCGTTCAGCAGGTTCACTTCGTCGATGTAGAGGATGCCCCGGTGGGTGGCGGCAATCAGTCCGGGTTCAAAAACCCGGTTGCCGGTCTTGATGGCTTGTTCAATGTCTAGAGAGCCCACCAGCCGATCCTCGGTGGCACCCACGGGCAGGTCCACTATGGGTATTTGGCGTGACACAATCGGCGCGCCGTCATTCTTGGGCTCGCACCGGCTGCACAGCCCTTGTCGTTCTTCAGGGCTGCAGTTGTAGGGGCAGCCCTGCACCACTGTAACTTCGGGAAGCAACGCGGCGAGCGAACGGACCGCAGTTGACTTGGCGGTGCCTTTTTTGCCGCGCACCAAGACGCCGCCAATCTTGGGATTGACGGCGTTCAGCAGCAATGCCCGTTTCATGGCCGTTTGACCGACGATGGCCGTAAATGGGAACCGGGACTCAGTACTGGGGGTCGATGCGTTATGTTGGGTCACTAGTTGACTCGCGCTCCGGTTACCGAATCAAAGTGGTTGCCCGTCTTTGCGTCGCGTCGTTCGTACCACTGAATACCGGCGACGGCTCCGGCGGCCATTAATGCCCAAATTAGAAACTGGCCAATCATGCTTAGCGTGCGGAACAATTCCAAAAGGTCGATGGGCACTGGCACTGGGTCGGGATTTGGCGGATAGGCAAAGAACATGATGACGGCAAATACCACATACGCCAACGCTGCGCCGCTGTACATCTTGAGCCTGATTCTGGTCTCTTGGAAGCGTTGGTTAATTTCACGCAACCCGTAGAGTAATACACCTACTCCGACCACAGACAGAATCATGAACGTTATTTGCAGACCCTGCCGGTAGGTTAGGGTGTCTGGTTCGCCGACCCCAGGTGGAACCAGCGGGTAGCGAATGAACGGAAATAGTGACAACGCCCAGAACCCAAGAGTCGCCGCAGTTATTGCGAGAGCCAGGGGTTTCCAGTCTGGCGCCACCCGGCGCAGCGCGGAATAACCGGCGGCGAAAACTATACCGAGAATAGCGCCATAGATTCCGGTGCCAAGGGCCATTCCCCAGCGTTGGGTACGCAGAGACACCAGTGGATCTTCTTCGGGCGCGTTGGGGTTCTCCAGCGCGGAGCGTGCTTCTTCAATGTCGATTGCCCGTTCGATGACCGGCACGGTAAACAGATTATGGAAACCGCCCACCAACAGACCGGCGAGCAGGCCGACCAACAGTCCGACAATTAATATTCTAGGCATGAATGAACCTCTCTATATAGGTCTATGGAACAACTTGATGTTGAGGAATGTTGCGGAAGGCTGATTCCCAATCGAATACAGTATGAGTAAATAATTGGAAATTGCGCAACATAAGGTTATACAGTGAGGCACCAGGCGAAAATCGACCCGGTTGTTTTGGTGGGGCTAGAGGCTGGTGGGTTGAGTAGCCCCGCAGTCTCCGGGGTGGAGACTGCGGGAATCTGCTCTTTTTTGTGGATCTTAGGAGTGCCTACCAGGAGAGAACTCCTAGCTTAGTGGCACATCAGGGCAACGTGACGGGCGTGGTGGAAGACCTCATGAGCGAAGGCCATCTTGGTGCCCAAGAATGAACCCTGGGCTGCGCCGTCAACGAACCCAACAAAATACAACGCGACGGTTGCCACCGCAATTGCGGGTAGCCATCGGGAAATCTCTCGGTTACCTACGGACTGCCTAATCACTTCTACCATTTCATCCTCCTCAGGGTTTTCTCAGAATCTAATTCAGATTTCAGGGGTAACGGGCCAGTGGACGAAACCATCTGGCTGAGTTTGCTTAATTTTCCACCAGGATTATAGCCCATTGGACTATCGCCCCAAACAACCTATATATTCGATTTTTCGTAAATTGCCCAACTGGCCGTCCAATCGAGCAAAAAAAATGCCCGACGGGTAGGGTCAGGCGGAATCATCATAGTGACTCATACCCCCTTCCACGAAGGTCTTCAAGTCAGCCGAAGGCAGGTCTCCTGGCTCCTGGCTTTTACACCCCATTTTGCCTTCCCATCCCGAAGGCTCGGAACAGTGGCTCCACTCCCGGTGGGAGATGGGGTTACCAGTTACAGTGGCGGGACCGCGCCGGACTCTCACCGGCTTCCCTTTTCAGTCCCGAAATCTCGGGACAACCAAACGGCTAATACAGGTTGTTAAAGAAGAGTCAGCCTCAAGACTGCCCTTCGAGGCAAATAATAGCCCCTTTAACAGGGATGGTCAATAGTTTATTGAGTTTCCCAAATCTTCATAGTTTCTGCCTACCGTGAGGGGCGGCGCGGTCTCTTCCTGCGATGTCTACGCCAAGACGCTAACGCCGGTAAGTAGTCGGGTCAAGCATATCCCTCAGCCCATCGCCCAGCAGGTTAAAGCCCAACACCAGCAGGAAGATGGCCACGCCGGGGGCCAGCAACAACCCCGGTGATGTCTGCATATAGGAACGCGAGTCGTTGAGCATGGCCCCCCATTCTGGAGTTGGCGGCTGGGCTCCCAGCCCCAGGAAGCTTAGCCCGGCAATGCCCAGGATAATCCATCCCATATCCAGGGTCGCTAGCACCACAAACGGCCCCATAATATTGCGGGCGATATGAAATGCAATGATTCTTCCATCACTCGCGCCAATGGACCGGGCCGCCTCGACGTAATCGCGGCGCCGCGCTGACAAAACCATGCCGCGAATAACCCGCGCATGGCTGGCCCACCATACTACCGAAACGGCAATCATAACGTTGATTAAGCTCGGTCCTAAAATCCCGGCCACGGCTATTCCCAGGATTAGGGAAGGGAAAGCCAACAACAAGTCCACCACCGTCATGAGCCCAGTATCAATCCAGGCACCGTAGTAGCCCGCTAACGCGCCCACAATCGAGGCGATGCCCATGATGATTAGCAGCGACACGCTGGACATCATCAGGGTGGTCCTAGCCCCATAGATGAGACGGCTCAGTTCGTCTCGGCCTAGGTGGTCGGTGCCCAAAAAATACTCGTTGCCCGGTGGAATTAAGCGTTTCTGAAGGTCCAATTCGGCGGGGTCTTGCAAAGGAAGCAAGGGGGCCAGAACCGCCACCAAAATAATCCCAGCCACGATGGCAAACCCCAAAGCGGACCCTGGGTCGGCGCGCAGGAGGCGGAGAATTGCCAGACGTGGCCAAGGACGCTGGAGTGCCCTTTCCGACCTCATCGTCTTCAGTTGAATTGCCCCCCGAAATGGAGCCGTGGGTCCAGCCAGTGGTAAGAGACATCGACGGCTAGATTTACCACCAGAAATATTACGGCCATATACAGCACAAACCCTTGCACCACCGGGTAGTCCCGTTGGGAAATGCCGACGACCACAAACTGGCCGACGCCGGGCCACCCGAAGATAGTCTCGATGATGACTGCGCCGCCAAGCAGATACCCGGTGCTGGTGCCTAGGACTGTCGCTATCGGCAAAAGTGCGTTCTTAAGAGCATGACGCCAGACTACCATACCCTCGGACAGTCCCTTAGCCCGGGCCGTGCGAACATGGTCTTGGTTCAGAACGTCTAGTAATGTGGCCCGGGACAGCCGCATCAGTTGGGCCATTGTTCCCAGTGATAGGACTACAGCCGGCAACACCAAGTTGCTGGGCGAGCCGTATCCGATGGCCGGCAGCCAGTCCAGTTTAACGGCGAAGAGTAACATTAAAGCTGGAGCCAGCATGTAGCTGGGCACTGCCGCGCCCACCAAGGCCAGCAGGCGGCAAGCGGTGTCCAGCCACGACCCATGCTTCACGGCGGCCAATACGCCGAGAGGGATGCCCGCTGCCACCGCTAAGGCTAGGGCGGTGGATGCTAATAAAAGCGTGGCGGGCAACCGGCGGAAAAGTTCTACGGCGATGGAGTTGCCCGAGCGGTAGGAGACGCCCAGGTCTCCTTGCACAGCGCTGGACACCCATCTTATGTAGCGTATCGGCAACGAATCGTCTAACCCCAGGTCCTGGCGCAACTCCACCACGGCCTCGCGGGGCGGTGTAACGCCGCCGTTCTGGCGACGCAGAGTTATCTCCGCCGCATCGCCGGGTGCGAAGTTCAACAGCATGAAGCTGACGAGCGATATCCCCACTAACAACAGCGGCAGTGTAATTAGGCGTCGCGCCAGGTAGCCGCGCATGTTATTTCAGGCCGATAAGATGGTCAATGAAATAGATTTGGGCGGCGTGCGGCCCTACAGGCCAGTTAACTGAATTTGAGATGCCGTAGAGCCGGTTCGGGAACATTACGGGAATCAGAGCAACGTTATCCTGACCTTCCTGGAGCGCTTCGCAGGCGACCAGCTCTCGTTCGGCAGGATCCGCGACAGCAGACAACTGGCCAATCAGCTCGTCCACCTTGGCATTGCTAAAATTCCCCCGGTTTTCGTCGCCGCCGGTCATATACTGCCGGGTCAGCGCCCACTGCGAGTCGCCAGTGGTAATCGTTCCGTTGCTGTACCCAAAGAGGTCGTACCCTCCCTGGCTGGCCAAGGTCCACTCCACGATCTGGACCTTGGCGCCAACGCCTATGTCACCCAACATAGACTGTAGCGCCTCAAGCATTGGCGGCAATAGCGGCTGCTCTGGATAGGTCTGCAGAACCAGCTCCAAAGCCTTGCCGTCCCTTTCCACTACACCGTCGCCATCGGAATCTTGGTAACCGGCATCGGCCAAAAGTTGCCGGGCCGCGTCGGGGTCGTAGGTATACCCAGATGAGTCCTGGCAGGAGATGAATCCGGGCGGAAACATGGACCCGGCAGGAACGGCTCTGCCGTCGGCCACTCCGCTTGACATCGCGTCGCGGTTTATCGCCAGGGCCAGAGCTCTACGAACCAGTTTGTCCTGCATCGCCGGGCTCTCGTGATTAACAAAAAGGAACAACATTCCTGAGGGAGGAGCTGTTCTTACATCTAGGGAGGAATCGTTCCCGACGACGACCGCCCCTTGAGGCGAGAGATTGACCGCGATGTCCACGTCGCCGCTTTGCAGGGCAATCAGCCGGGTATTAGCCTCGGCGAATGCGACGTATTCAATCCCTTCCATGGCAGGCCGCCCTTGCCAGTATTCGGTATGGGCCGCTACTCTCATCTCTCGGTCGGTGGTGAAAGACTCCAGCTTATACGGGCCGGTCATCGCAGCACGCTCTGCGGAATCTTCGAGCGAGGTTGGCACAGTGTCCGGATCGGCGATGCTGGTGTTCTGGTTGGTCAATAGGCCAAGCAGGGTCGGATTCGGCGAATTGGTGACGATGATTACCGTCGACGAGTCCTTGACCTCAACCCGGTCGATGTCCAGCAGGATTCTGGTGCCGGGCCGACGTGCCAAGGCCAGATCGAGCGAGCCTTTAACCTTGGTGGCGTCCATCACCGCGCCGTTGTGGAACTTGACACCGTCGCGCAGGGTGATTTCCCACTTGGTCGGCGCAATCTGAGTCCCACCCGTAGCCAGCCACGGTTCCGGCTTTAGGTTATCTCCCAGCCGAAACAATGTCTCGGCCAACCCGACGGGAACCGCTAGCCAGCCAGCCTGATAAGGGTCGGGCGGCTCATCTAGGAAGGTCATAGCAACTTTAAGAACGCGTTGTCCGCTCGATGGAGCGGCCGTGGAGGGTACGGCCGCTCCATCGGGAGTTGCGGTGGCTGCAGCACCGCATGCGGTGATTGCCAACATTAGAATTGTCAAGATCAGCCCAAAACACGGTATAGCGAGCCTCATTTATAGACCTCCTATTGGTCAAAGTTGAGCAAAAAAAAACCCGACTTCGAAAGTCAGGTTATATAGAGATAGAACGACCCATACCCCTTCCCGCGAAGCGCATCAAGTCAAGTCATAGGCAGGTCTCCTGGCTTCTGGCTCTGATCCATACCCCTGCCTTCCCATCCCGATGAATCGGGTCAGTGGCAATACAATAGTGGGGCGGATTACACCAGTTACAGTGGCGCGACCGCGCCGGTATCTCACCGGCTTCCCTTTTCAGTCCCGATTACTCGGAACCACCTATGGACAAATTAGGATTGTTAAAGAAGTGACAGCCTCAAGACTGCTCTTCGAGGCAAACAATAGCCCCTTTAACAGGGATGGTCAATAGGGTTTTATGACTGAGATTTGCAATAATTAGTATCAAATTTGTGGAAATGGCTTGGTTCTATCCATTAGTCCTCTCCACCTTGCTAAGGGGCGTTGCCTGAAAAATATCAGCAGAATCTAGTTTTCGGCTTGAACGGAACTACCCACCTGTCACCCTGAGCGTAGCGAAGGGTCTACCAATGCCATGATTAGCAGATTATTTTCCGATGCGTCGGGACTCCACTCCTCAGAATGACAGTATTAAGGCAAGACCCAACGAGTTAGAGAGGGAGCGGTTTGTTTCTGGTAAAAACGGTACGCCGCAGCAGGATTGCCCTCACCCCAACCATCTCCCGCGTCGGGAGAGGGGGATAACTTAATACACGGCAGCTAAGATTTAAGCCTGTGGGCCTTCTTGGCGGGCTTCTAGGTCAGCTTCCAAGTCTAGGAACATCTGCTGTAGTTTTTCTTTCATGTCGGGTGGGGGGTTCTCCCACATACCCCGCTCGATGGCTTCTAACAGGCGTTCTACGATGTCTCTCAGCGCCCAAGGGTTGCTCTGGTGGAAGAACTCTTGGGTCTCGGGGTTCATCACGTAGGACTCGGTGACGTTCTCGTACATCCAGTCTTCAATAACCTGGGCGGTGGCGTCGTAGCCAAACATGTAGTCTACGGTGGCGGCCATCTCGAACGCCCCCTTATAACCGTGGCGTTTCATGGAATCAATCCACTTTGGGTTAACCACCCTGGTACGGAAGACCCGCCGCGCTTCGTCCTCCAACTTGCGAACCCTGGCCCTGGTTGGATCCGAACTGTCGCCAAAGAACTGCTGGGGGTTCTTGCCGGTTAACGCCCGCACGGTGGCAATCATGCCGCCGTGGTACTGCATGTAATCGTCGCTGTCGAAGATGTCGTGTTCGCGGTTGTCCTGGTTCTTGGCGGCCACCACAATCTGGCTGAAACGACGCCGGAACTGGTCCCTGGCATGGACTCCAAAGTCTTGGCGCGTGTAGGCATAACCGCCCCATGCGGTATAGACCTCCGCCAAGTCTTGTACGGTCTCCCAGTTGCGCTCGTCAATCGCGCCTAAAATCCCAGCACCGTAGGTTCCCGGCTTGCTGCCGAAAATCCGGTACAACGCTGGGTTGCCTTCTGATGCCGGTTGCTCGCTTCCGTCTTTTTCATATTTTCCGGCTTCGGTTTCAGCTTCTTGATTGGCGCGATCCTCTTGCAGGTGCTTAACAATCATGTTGTCTTCTGGCGATTCGTCCAGCGAGGCCACCAACTCGACCGCCTGGTCGATGAGATCAATCAGGTTGGGGAAAGCGTCCCGGAAGAACCCGCTAATTCGCACGGTGACGTCGATGCGGGGGCGGCCCAGTTCGGCAAGGGGTATCACTTCAAGTCCGGTGATGCGGCGGCTTTCTTGCTGCCAGACCGGCTTCACTCCCAGCAGGCTAAAGACCTGGGCGATGTCGTCGCCGTGGGTGCGCATGGCGGATGTTCCCCAGATTACGAGACCCACCATTTCTGGGTAGCCACCCTCTTCTTCCAGATAGACCTGGAGCAGGGCGTTGGCCAGGCCGGTGCCCATTTCCCACGCGGTGGGTGAAGGGATGGTCTTGGGATCCACCGAGTAGAAATTGCGCCCGGTGGGGAGAATGTTGGCCATTCCCCTGGTCGGCGCTCCGCTGGGTCCGGCGGGGACATACTGGCCGTTCAACCCGCGTAGCAGGTTGCCAATCTCATCGGTCGTCCGCAGCAGGGCCGGATGCAAGATGTCGGTCACATAGTTCAAAACCTGGCTGGTCTGGGCATCGGCTGTGCCCAGCAGTTGCTCAACGGTTCCGGCCACGTCTTGGCGGTTGAAGCCTCCGGCGTCGAGCAACGTGTATGCCGACCTGGATAGCTCTTCAATTCTTTCCAGTAGGTCGCCTTGGGTACGAATTGGAGTTCCGTCGCCTTGGGCCAACGGCGCGGGCACCGGGATTGGGGCGGGCAAGGCTGGCTCGTCCAACAGGCTGGTGTAATCCAGGCCCATTGCTTCGGCCAGAGACCGTCTCAGGCTGGGTATCCCACTGGTATCCAGCCGTGTCAGGGCAGACAAAAGCCCCGTCATTTGTTCGTCCTGGGGAACTTGTCCGAGCGTATGTAGTCCGTCTCTAATCTGGGCGTCTTTTAACTCACAGAGATACCCATCAATGTGGAGCAGAAAGTCGCCGAAATCGTCGGGAAGTTCGTCCACTCCCAAATCCCGGTCCAGGTCGGCCTGCCGCACCATGTCCCAAATCTGGCCTTCCAATAAAGGCAACTTGGCCGGGTCCAGGGTCTGGCATTGGTAATGCTCGTCCATCAACTGTTCCAGTCGGGCAATATCGCCGTAGCTATCAGCGGTGGTCATGGCGGGTATTAGATGGTCGACGATGGTCGCATGGGCGCGGCGTTTCGCCTGGGCGCCTTCGCCAGGGTTGTTGATGATAAATGGATAGAACAGGGGCACGTCTTCCAGCGTCACTTCCGGGTAACAGGTATTGGAAAGACCAATTCCTTTGCCCGGCAGCCATTCCATGGTGCCGTGTTTGCCAACGTGAATCATGGCATCGGCCTTGAAGACGTCTCTAACCCATCGGTAATAGGCCACGTAGTGGTGGGTGGGTGCCAGGTCGGGGCTGTGGTAGATGGCAATGGGGTTCTCACCAAATCCCCTAGGCGGCTGCACTCCGACAAATATATTACCTAGGTCGATGCCTGCGATGGCCAGGTCGTCTCCGGTGCGGTAGACCTGCCCTGGCGGTTCACCCCAAGCCTCGGTCAATTCATATTGGACTTTCTGGGGCATGGCGCTGAACCATTCTTTATATTGTTTGGCTCCGACGTGGCCGGCCGCCAACCGCAGTTGCTCTTCGGTCAAGGTGTCGGTGTCGTTGCTGCAACGTTCGATAATCCGGTGGACTAACTCGTCGCCATCGGCCGGAATATTGGTCACGTGGTAACCGTCGGCTTTCATGGCATTTAGAACATTGACCACCGAGGCCGGGGTGTCGAGACCCACCGCGTTGCCGACCCTGGCGTTCTTGGTGGGGTAGTTGCTAAGGATGATGGCGATGCGCTTTTCCGAGTTCGGCTTGAGACGGAGTCCGGCCCATTTCACGGTTAGCCGGGCAAGGAAGTCGATGCGGTCGGGCCGGGGCAGGTTCCGTTGCAGCCGGGCGTCCATCTTGCCGTGTCGCACTCCGGTTCTCGCAGTGGAGTCGGATGCAGCCTCTTCTTTACCAGTTCTCGCAGTGACGCCGGATGCAACCTCCTCTTTAAAAGAAATAGGGACGGTGATAATCCGACCGTCGAACTCGGGTAGGGCCACGCTCATTGCGGTGTCGATGGGGCCAAGACCCAGGGAGCTTTCTTGCCAATCGGCTTCGCTGCCGGTGCTGAATATGCCTTGAATGATGGGGACGTTTAGCTTGTCGAGATAGTCGACCTGGGGCCCGGCGGCAAATGTTGCGCCGTCCTGGTTCAGGTCGGTCATGGACATGCCCATGGTGTTGACGATGCAGTGGACCCGAGATTCGCCGCTCGGGTCGCAGAGAATCTCGGAGAACGTCCGGTTAGCCTGACCGTCTCCCTCTGGGTTGTGTTTGAGGCTAAAGGAGTAGACGGGCAGAACGTTGGCGCCCAGCTCCTCAAAACGACGGACTAAGGCGTCGATGGTCAGGAGATTTCCGCTCATCCAGTGAGCCCGGTAGAAGAGAATCGCCACACTGGGCCGGCCCGGTTGGAACCGGCGCTCGATGAAATCTTTGGCGTTCATGCCGTCGGCTTCGTCGGGGTGGTACACGCCCTCCCAAGGCACTTCGGCAGGGGCTTCGTGACCATAGTTTGAACCGAGGTATGAATCGCTCAGGAAGAGAAACAGATTCTCGAAATTTGGCACGCCACCCCTAATAAGGTAGGAGAAGACGGCGTCGAGCTCTGAAGGAGGAACAGTGCAGGCGGAGACCAAATCTTGGTCCCACTCCTGATGTCCGGGGCAAGCAATGAGCGGAATCCCTTTCTCGTGGCAGATTCGGACGAGGGGGTCGAAGGTCTCAGGCATGGCCCGTTTTCCGCCCAGCAGCCGAAGCACAACAACGTCTGCGTTGGCAGCGGCGTCTAGTATCTCTTGCTGTTCTGCGTCGCCAGATAGGTTGGCGGGGTTGTAAGCCTTTACCTCAGGAAAATCATCCGGCAGGCTTTCGACAGCCCGGTCGGCGGTAAGTAAATCGGTATCGGCGGTGGTAACGAAAAGGATCAAATTATGACCGGTCCCTTCCGGTCTCTCCGATCCGTTTGCTATTGGTCGGAAGGAGGCCGGTGAAAAATCATTAGTGATAGGTCGCTAAACTCAGTGGTGATGGCGGCACACTCGCTGACGGTGCCGCTCCAAGACTGTTCGTCGTCGTGGGTAAGGCGCTGGAAGACGGTCATCTGCCGGTCTCCCGACACCCCCGCTTTAATCACGTCGGCTGCGATGCCAGCCGGCATTAGGTCGTACGGGCGGGGCAGAAGAATGACGTTACGACGTTCTTCCTTTAGATAGTGGACCAACTCCTCAAGGGCGGAGCCAGCGCCGTCTCTAACGTGCAGGGTAACGAAGACAGCGTGTTCCAGGGATATGCCGGAACGGGATAAAGCAATCTGGACCGAGCTGATTCCTGGTATCAGGTCAACGTGGTCTACACGTCGCCTCACTCGGTCTAGCAGTTCCTTGGCCGAGACGTTAAGGTCTCCCCAGGCGCAAACCACCAGACTCTTGCCTTCTTTGACCTTGCCCACAGCATAGTCCAGAACCTCCTCTTGGTCCCGGTAAGCCATGGGACAGAGCTCGGCCTTGCCAGCAAAGGGGCGGATTACATTGAGGACGGTTTCAAATCCGGCAACCAGGTCTGCTTCTTCGATGGCTTGTTTGCCCTTCAGGGTTAAGAATCCGTTGTCCCCTGGGCCCACAGCCACAATAGTGACCCGGGTGCCGTGTTGGGCGGAGGTCATCTGGCACCTACAGTAATAGATAGGGTTAGGACGGTTACAGAGAGGTTATTCCCTAATCCGTTGCTAATTAATAGGGATTGTAGCGGGTTACTATGATGAGTCATAGACGTTAAAAACCCCCGGCATCGACGACGCCGAGGAATCAAATCGGCAAACTGGAATCACGGGCTACTTTATGATTGGCCGAACTGGTTGTCAAGAAGGGTCGGTTTTGGCGACCTGAAAGGCCGGGATTCGTCCAGGTCATTGTCAAGTCAGGTTATGTGCGAATCACGCGTAAATTCTGTTGACATTCTTAGTATCGGCGGATAGAGTTATATATCGCGCCCATTGCTGCGAGGGGATTTTTCATGCCAACAGTAAATCAATTAGTAAGAAAAGGCCGAAAGCCGATTCATAAGAAGACTAAGGCTCCGGCTATGCACTGGGTGCAGAACTCACTCACCAACAGATTGAAGTGGGGACCGGGCTGTCCGCAACGACGTGGTGTCTGTATTCAAGTACGCACCATGACTCCGAAAAAGCCTAACTCGGCGCTTCGGAAGATTGCCAGGGTTCGCTTGACCAACGGTGTAGAAGTTACCGCATATATCGGCGGTGAAGGCCACAATCTCCAGGAACACTCAGTAGTGTTGATTAGAGGTGGCCGTGTGAAAGACCTACCTGGTGTCCGTTACCATATAGTTCGCGCCGCTCTCGACTGTGAGGGTGTGTCGGACCGTCGGCAAGGACGCAGTAAATACGGGGCGATCAAACCCCGGGCTTAGAGTTTTCCCTTGGGCCAAGGTTGGTACCAAACGCAGGTGTAGAGATACATGTCGAGAAGACGACCAGCAGTACGAAGAATTATTGCGCCAGACCCACGCTTCGGCGATGTGGAATTGGCCAGGTTCATTAATAGAGTGATGATGCAGGGCAAAAAGACTATTGCTCAGCGTATTACGTATGGTGCCTTTGACATTATTCAGGAAGAGTCCAACAGGGAACCCCTCGAGGTCTTCCAACAAGCATTAAGAAATGCCACCCCCGCGGTGGAGGTCCGCCCCAAGCGTGTTGGCGGGTCTACTATCCAAGTGCCCACGGAACTCCGTGCGTCACGTAGCGAGGCGCTTGCCATGCGCTGGCTCATTAGAGGGGCCAGGTCCCGGAATGGGATGCCTATGCGGAGAGGACTGGCCCAAGAATTAATGGATGCTTCCCGTGGTGAAGGGTCGGCAGTCCGTAGAAGGGAGGAGTTGCACCGGATGGCGGAAGCCAACCGGGCCTTTGTGCACTACCGTCGGTAATTTTCTGACCAGTTAATTCCCTGTAGGCCCCAGAGCCCAGACTTCATAGTCCAGTATCCTGTGCCCAACCTCATGGTATCCAAGAATTCTGAAGGCAATTTCTCAATTGAGAATATCCGCAATATTGGGTTTATCGCCCATATTGATGCTGGTAAAACCACTGTAACTGAACAAGTTCTCTTTGCGACCGGTCGTATTCACCGCGCTGGCGGTGTAGACGAAGGTAACACCGCAATGGACTGGATGCCCCAGGAAAAAGAAAGGGGTATTACCATCACCGCAGCGGCAACCACCACTTATTGGAACGACTGCCGCGTTAACGTAATTGACACCCCAGGCCACGTCGATTTCACTGCCGAAGTAGAACGCAGTCTCCGCGTATTGGACGGAGGCGTTGTCGTGCTAGATGCGGTTGCCGGTGTTCAATCCCAGTCGGAAACCGTTTGGCGGCAGGCCGACACCTACAAAGTCCCCCGCCTTTGCTTCGTCAATAAAATGGACCGGGTCGGTGCCAGCTTCGAGCGCACCATCGAGTCCATCCGCCGCCGCCTCAACGGCAACCCCGTGGCGATTCAAATACCCATGGGCGCTGAGGACCAATTCGCTGGGATGATTGATTTAATCTCCGGCAGGGCTGTGTCGTATCCCATCGGCAGAATTAATGAAGGTAGCGCCGACCGACCGCATGAAATAGAGATCCCGGACGAGCTACAAGCCGAGTACGAGAAGTACCGCGCAGTAATGATTGAGAAGATTGCTGAGACGGATGATCTTCTGATTGCCAAATTCCTTGATGGCGAAGAGATTTCTCAAGAGGAACTGACCAACGCCCTAAGGCAGGCCACGATTAATCAGAAGATAGTTCCGATATTGTGCGGCAGCGCCATGTTCGCTAAGGGCGTACATTCATTACTTGATGCCATCGTGGCCTATCTACCGTCCCCGGCCGACGTGCCGCCGGTGGAGGGTATCAACCCCAAGAATGATGAGATTGAACTAAGGTACCCTGACGCGAACGCTCCCCTTTCTGCTTTGGCGTTCAAGATTGCCACTGACCCGTACGTTGGTCGTCTGGTGTTTCTCCGGGTATATTCCGGCACGGTTAAAGCCGGAGCCCAGGTATACAATGTTACGAAGAAGGGCCGCGAGCGAATGGGGCGTCTGCTCCGTATGCACGCCAACTCAAGGGAAGAACTGGACGAGGTAACGGCCGGTAACATTTGCGCCGCCGTGGGATTGAAAGACACTTTCACTGGCGATACCATCGGGACCGATGATCGGCCAGTAATTCTGGAACCGCCCAAATTCCCGACGCCGGTGGTGTCGGTGGCCATTGAGCCGAAGACTAGGGCCGACCAAGACCGTCTGACCGATTCGCTGAGAAAATTGGCCGACGAAGATCCCACTTTCGTGGTCTCTGTCAATGACGAAACGGGCCAGACGATTATGTCTGGTATGGGAGAGCTGCACCTTGGGGTGTTGGTTGACCGAATGCGTCGCGAGTTCGGCGTAGACGCCCAGGTTGGTATGCCCAGAGTCTCCTACCGTGAGACGCTTACTGTGGAACGCAGGGTTGAAGGCAGATTTGTCCGGCAGACTGGCGGCCATGGCCAGTTCGGACACGTAGTGTTGGACTTGATTCCACTGGAACGGGGTGGGGGTATTATTTTCGAAAATAATATCTCAAGGGGATCAATCCCCAGAGAATTTATTCCTGGAATTGAAAAAGGAGTGATGGACGCTCTAGACAACGGCCCTCTGGCCGGTTATCCTCTGGTGGACTTAAAAGTGTCCCTGGTGGATGGAAGCTTCCATCAAGTGGACTCCTCCGAGATGGCTTTCCGCAGCGCCGGTATGTTGGCCATCAGAGAGGGCGCTCCCAAATGCTCCCCTGTCTTGCTTGAGCCCATTGCAGACCTCTCAGTGGTTACACCTGGGGAATACCTCGGTGACATCATCGGGGATTTAGGGTCGCGGCGAGCACAGATTCAAAGCATCGAAAGTGAAGGCGACCTCCAATCGGTGCGGGCGCTTCTTCCATTGGGCGAGACTTTCTCTTATACGACTGCGCTTCGTTCCATGAGCCAGGGCCGCGCTTCGTACTCCATGGAGTTCAAGTATTACGAGCCAGTGCCGGATCATGTCGCTAAGACATTGGTGCAGGCCTAGGTTCTCTAGTAGTCACGCTAGTTAAAACGGAAAAACTAATTAGAGTTAGGACAACGGTAAAAGCAGATTTATGGTAACTCGGCAAAAAGTACGAATCATCTTGAAGGCCTTCGACCACAAGATGCTGGACCTATCCACCGGACAGATTGTGGAGACGGCCGAGCGGACTGGGGCTCGCGTCGCCGGACCGGTGCCACTGCCCACCCATATCCGCCGGTTCTGTGTTATTCGTGGACCGCACGTTGACAAAGACTCACGCGAACATTTCGAGATACGGACTCATAAGCGCCTAATCGACATCTTGGAACCCACTTCCAAGACCATCGACTCGCTGACCAGGTTGAACCTGCCAGCTGGCGTTGATATTTCCATCAAGCTCTAGGCAAACAAGCTTTAGGCAAACAAGCTCTAGGCAGTAAATAAGAAATTAAGCTAATGAGCTTGCGGGGTTCTAAGTGGACCGCGAAAGCTGTTAGTTAATGATTCTAGTCAATCAAATAGGAAAGGCGACTTAAGATGCTCCAGGGATTCCTGGGAAAGAAAATAGGGATGACCCAAATCTTCCGTGAAGACGGAAGAGTGGTTCCCGTTACCGTCATCCAAGCCGGCCCATGCGTCGTCACCCAGGTGAAGACCAAGGAAACCGATGGCTATGAGGCGGTTCAACTGGGCTTTGATGAGGTCAAGAAACGGAACAAGCCGTTGTCTGGCCACCTAAAAGATAGCCGGTTGAGCCGGTACCTCCGTGAGGTAAGCGCAGACAACTCCAGCGAGTTTGAAGTTGGCCAGACCATTGGTGTGGACATCTTTGAAGCCGGAGAGAAAGTCGATGTTATTGGTCAGTCCAAAGGCCGCGGCTTTGCTGGCGTTATGAAACGCTGGAATTTCCGTGGCGGCCCGCAGACTCATGGTCAGTCTGACCGGTCGAGGGCTCCGGGATCAATCGGCGGTGGTACCACTCCGGGCAAGGTCTATAAAGGCCTGAAGATGCCCGGGCACATGGGTAACCGTCGGATTACGGTGAAAGGCCTGGAGATTATTGAAGTGGACGCCGAACGCAACCTGCTCATGATTAAGGGCGGCGTACCCGGAGCACCCAACAGCTTGATTCATATCCGAAGACTCGGCGCTTAGCCAGTCACCACTCGTTAATAAGAACGTTAGAAACCACAAATGCAAATAGCAGTGAGAAATCAAAATGGGGACGTCTTGGAGAGCATCGAGCTTGATGATGCCGTCTTCAACGTGCCTATGAACCCCACCTTAGTGCACCAGGCCATGGTTATCTACCAGGGCAACAAGCGCCAGGGCACGGCTGACACCAAAACCAAGTCGCAGGTATCCGGCGGTGGTCGGAAGCCTTGGACTCAAAAGCACACTGGCCGAGCTCGACAGGGCAGCATCAGGTCGCCACAATGGCGTCACGGTGGTGTGGTATTTGGTCCCCATCCTCGCAGTTACCGGGCTGATTTGCCCAAGCGGATGAAGAGACTGGCTCTGCGCTGTGTCCTATCGGACAAGGCTCGCAAGGACCGTTTATTCTGCCTCGACGCCACCGACACGATAGACGGCAAGACGAAGTCGATGGCTCAATTATTGGAGAATCTGTCCGTATCTCGTTCGACCTTGTTTGTCACCAAGGGTTCCGACAAAATTGTTGTTCAAGCGGCCCATAACCTAGATAAGGTTTGGACCCTACCGGTTAATCTATTGAACGCCCTAGAGTTGCTGTCCAAAGAAACGGTGATTATGACCGTGGAAGCGGCCCGATGGTTGGAAGAAACTCTAGCAGCAGAGCCTCACGGTCGCCGCGGGACCAAATGGGTCACCATGGCTTCAGCAAAGGGCGGTGTGGCAGTAGCCGAACCGGCAATGGAAGAAGCTGCTCCTGCGGTTGAAGATGAAGCTCCGGCTCCCCGGCCCCGACGACGGTCTAGTACCGCCGCCGCACCGGACGCCGCCGCTGATGCAACGGCTGAAGAAGAAGCGCCGAAGCCCCGAGCCCGCAGACGGCGGACAACCGCCAGCGCCGCTGAAGAACCCACCACCGAGGCTGCGGCACCAGAAGCGGAGACCCCAGAGGAGGAGGCTTAGATGGATAATCATCGAGTTCTCATCAAGCCTGCTATTACTGAGAAGAGTACCCTTCTGCAGGAATCCGGTAAATACACTTTCCACATCGCTCCCCGGGCCAACAAAGTGGAAGTTAAACAGGCCGTCGAGTCGAACTTCAATGTGACTGTGGTTGGTGTGAACATCTGCAAACTGCGTGGCAAGATGAAGCGCTACGGCCCTCGTATCACCAAGCAACCGGATACGAAAAAGGCGGTTGTGACCCTTAAAGAGGGTGACCGCATTAACCTGATAGAGGGATTGTAGGGATTTAGCATGCCTCTAAAAAAACTAAGACCTATGACCCCAGGTACCCGGAATGCGGTGCGGCCGTCCTTCGAGGAAATTACCGCACGAAAACCGGAAAAGTCGCTAATTGAATTCAAACCAAACCATGCCGGACGCAATAACCAGGGCCGCATTACCACGCGGTCCAGGGGCGGTGGGTCAAAGCGCATGTACCGTTTGGTCGACTTCAAGCGAATCAAGGATGGTGTTCCGGGCCGGGTCAAGGCGATTGAGTACGACCCGAACCGAACAACACGTATTGCCCTGATTTACTACGTCGACGGTGAGAAGAGTTATATACTGGCACCCCACGGTTTAGAAGTGGGCGCCTTTGTCCAGTCGGGTCCCGATGCTGAAATCAGCTTAGGCAATTGCTTGCCTTTGACGAACATCCCCACCGGTACGGTGGTTCACAACCTGGAGTTGACTCCGGGGCGGGGTGGCCAGATGGTGCGGGGAGCCGGAACCGGCGCTCAGGTCTTGTCCAGGGAAGGCGAGTACGTATTGGTACGGCTACCATCGGGTGAGATGCGCCGGGTGTTGCTTCGCTGCCGAGCTAGTGTCGGACAGCTTTCCAATCCAGATCACAAAAATGAAAGTTTAGGCAAAGCGGGTGCTTCCCGCCATAAAGGCCGCCGCCCCCACGTGCGCGGTGTGGCCATGAACCCGAACGACCACCCCCATGGCGGCGGCGAGGGCCGGTCTCCCATCGGGATGCCGGGACCTAAATCGCCTTGGGGTAAACCCACATTGGGTTACAAGACACGCCGCAAAAAGAAAGGGTCCAGCAAGTTTATAATGCGCAGAACCAGGAGACGCTAGGATGTCCCGTTCCATTAAAAAAGGACCTTACGTGCATCCCAAGTTGATGAAGCACGTAACAGCGGTTCAAAACTCCGGGGCCAATACGGTCATCCGGACTTGGGCCCGCGCCTCCATGATTATGCCCGAAATGGTGGGCCTGACTATTGGAGTTCATGACGGTCGCCGGCACGTGCCGGTGTTTATAACTGAGAACATGGTGGGCCACCGGCTGGGGGAATTTTCTCCTACCAGGACTTTCCGTGGACATATTTCAAGGTCCGAACGGACCAGCCGGGTGAGGTAACAAATTGCCGCCGGTAAGAGCATTAGCCAAACAAATAGGTGCCTCGCAAAAGAGGCTCAAGCCGATTCTTGATCTCGTAAGGGGTCTGGGAGTCGATGACGCCCTCAATAATCTAAGTTTGCTGCCTTCGCCTTGGGCCAAGACAGTGGCCAAAGTGGTGGCGTCAGCTGCGGCCAACGCCGAGAACAACATGTTGATGAACCGCGATAACTTACGGATTGTCCATATATCGGCAGACAACGCTAAGTCGTTAAAGCGGTTCCGGCCTCGGGCCAGGGGCCGGATCGGCAAGATAACCAAACGCTCCAGCCACGTCATGGTGGTTGTAGACGAAGTCGGGAATAGGAGCTAGGCATGGGGCACAAGACCCACCCATACGGGTTCCGGTTAGGTATCATCAAGGACTGGAAAGCCCACTGGTACGCGCCGAACAGCCGTTCCTACCGCGACCTGGTAACCCAGGATTTGCGTTTACGCGACACGATTAAAGACGAGTACAAAGCGTTCTCGGACGCAGGGATAGCCCTAGTTGAGATTGATCGTGGCGCGCAAGATAGCGTCATTAATATCCATTCAGCTCGTCCTGGAATATTAATCGGCCGTGATGGCGAGCGGGTAAAGAATCTTCGCTCCAGACTAGAGGCGATTACCGAAGGTCGGATTCAACTTAACATCGTTGAGATTGAGCAGCCTGAGACCAACGCTTTCTTGGTGGCACGTAACGTGGCCGACCAAATGGAGCGCCGGGTTGCCTATCGTCGGGCCATGCGCCAAGCCGCCCAGAGGGCGATGCAGGCCGGGGCTCAAGGGATAAAGATTATTGTAAAGGGCCGCATCTCAGGGTCTGAGATAGCCCGGGTTGAAAAACTAATGATGGGTCGAGTTCCGCTGCACACCCTGCGGGCGGATATCGACTACGCTTTGGCCGAGGCGCACACGATTATGGGACGTTGCGGCGTCAAGACGTGGGTCTACCACGGAGAGATTCTGCCTCCTCAGCCGGAGATTGTTGAAGAACTGGATAATATTGAAGTTACTGTCCAGGCCGAGGATATCGAGGATGCGCTCGAGTCCATCGTCCTGGAAAACCCTGAATAGGAAGAGGTCTAGGGCCATCCATGCTGCAACCGAAACGAACAAAATATAGGAAGCACTTCCGTGGCAAAATGCGGGGGACCGCTACCACAGGAAGCACCGTTTCCTTCGGAGAAATAGGCCTTAAGGCGATGGAAGCCCATTGGATAACCGCACGCCAAATTGAGGCTGCTCGTGTCGCCGTGACACGTCACCTTAAGCGCGGCGGTCAAGTTTGGGTACGTGTATTCCCAGACAAGTCAGTAAGTAAAAAGCCGGCGGAAACGCGGATGGGCGGCGGAAAAGCTGCGGGCGATTACTGGGTGGCCGTGGTAAAACCAGGCCGGATACTATTTGAGGTAGCCGGTGTTCCCCATGACGAGGCGGTACGTGCTCTGAATTTGGCGGCCCATAAACTTCCAATACCAACCAAAACCGTTGTGAGAGACCGGTTGGCCGCAGCTGCGGCAGGCGGTTCGTTCTAAATTATGCGTATTCACGAAGTAAGAGAACTAGGTAACGACCAGTTGTATGAAGAGCTGGAAAAGTCCGGTCGGGAGCTGATGAACCTTCGGTTCCGGGCCGCAACCAACCAATTGACCGATACCAATGAACCCAAGGCGGTTAAGAAAACCATTGCTAGGCTCCAAACAGTGATACACGAGCGGCAAGCCCAGGAGGCTAGTTAGTGGCCAGGATTATGCGCAAAGTCCGCACCGGCGCCGTTGTGCGGACCCCTCAAGATAAAACTGCCATCGTTGAGATGGTTTGGAAACAGCGTCACCGGTTATACCGGAAACAGATGCGCCGGGTGGCCCGCTTCTACGTCCACGACCCAGAAAGCCAATGCCGCCTGGGGGATACGGTTCGTATTGAAGAGACCAGGCCCATTTCCAAGAATAAACATTGGCGTCTCTTGGAAATTGTGGATCGCAAGCAGATTGCCGACGTTCGGCCGATTGATCTCGAAACCGACATTGCTCCCGAGATGACCCAACCCCGCATTCTGGCTGCAGAAGCCAGAGCGGAAGCCGCCGAGGCTGCCGCAGTAGTAGTTGCCGAAGCAGTAGTTGTTGAAGAAGAACCGGTTGTAGAAGTAGAAACCGTGGAAGAAGTGGAAGAAGTGGAAGAAGTGGTAGAAGAAGAGCCTGCGGCTGACGAAGCCGACAGCGAAGACGAACAGGAAGACAAGGAATGATTCAGACCTTTACCAGGCTGACAGTAGCCGATAATAGTGGGGCCAAAATAATACGCCTCATTAACGTTCCGGGTAACAGCAAGCGAAAATTCGCTCACGTTGGTGACATCATTGTTTGCAACGTGAGAGAGGCCGCCCCTAACTCACCGGTTCGCAAGGGTGAGGTGGTTAAGGCCGTGGTAATTCGCCAGGCCCAACCGCGTCGCCGGCCCGACGGTACCTATATTAAATTTGACGACAACGCGGCGGTGTTAATCGGGGACGACCAACTCCCCAGAGGTACCCGGATTTTTGGTCCGGTTGCCCGCGAGTTAAGAGATAAGGGGTTCATGCGTATCGTGTCCCTTGCGCCAGAGGTGGTCTAATGCGCATTCGCACTGGAGATAACGTACTGGTTATTGCCGGTAAAGAGAAAGGCAAAACTGGCCGTGTGGAACGGAGGATTCTCGACAAAGACCGAGTCATTGTCGAAGGCGTCAACATGGTCACCAAGCATATGAAGGCCAGGCCCGGTGTTAGTCAATCGGGAAGGATTCAAAAAGAAGGCTCTATCCACGCGTCAAACGTGGTTCTAATTTGTAATAAGTGCAACACTCCCACCAGGCCCAAGACCATCTTCTTGGACACGGGTTCTAGAGTGCGGAGTTGTACCAAGTGTCAGGAAGTTATCGACGATGCTCGATGAAGAAACGGAAAAACCTAACGACCTAGAAGAAACCGAAGAGTCTGAAGGGACTGTCGGTGAACTCTCCGAGTCCGAAAATTCGCCGGAGACTGAGGGCGGCGAAGAGAAGACTGAAGGCGGAGAACCGGAAGCCCCACGTCGGCAACGACGGGAGCGTGCAGGTGCCCGTGCGGGTGGCGGAAGAACGTCTACGGCCGCTTTAGAGCCACCGACCGAGCCTCCACCTACTCCTCGTCTCTATGAGCGGTTCAAAAATGAGATTGTTCCCACCATGGTTCGGGAGTTTAGCTACAAGAGTTCCATGGAGGTGCCACGGCTCCAGAAAATAGTTCTGAACATTGGCGTGGGGGAAGCCCTGACCAACGGACGGGCCATTGAGGCCGCCAGTCGGGATTTGACCACCATTAGCGGTCAGAAACCCATTGTCACCAAAGCGCGGCAATCGATAGCAGGTTTCAAGGTGCGCCAAGGAAACCCCATAGGTACCGCAGTGACCCTTCGGGGTGCACGGATGTACCACTTCTTGGACCGCTTGGTTAACACCGCTCTGCCCCGGATTCGCGACTTTCGAGGGTTGCCCAGGCGCGGCCTGGATGGGCGGGGTAACTTCTCCATCGGTATTCGGGAGCAGATAATTTTCCCTGAAATCGACTATAACGATATAGATAAAATTAGAGGACTCCAGGTCACGATTGCCACTTCGGCCAAAAATGATACCGAGGCCATCCGCCTGTTGGAACTCTACGGCATGCCATTCATAAAAGACACGGTTGAGGCCTAACGGAGGCGTCGTTGGCAAAGACTTCAATGATCCAAAAATGGCTCAGGGAGCCTAAATTTCCGGGACGGGCTTATAACCGGTGCGGCCGGTGTGGTCGTCCGCGGGCCTATATTAGACACGTCGGACTTTGCCGCATTTGTTTCCGGCAGTTGGCCCTATCGGGTGAATTGCCGGGCGTGCGCAAAGCCAGCCTTTAACCAAGAATTAAGTTTGGTACATCGGTACCAAAACTTTGTTAGTTTCAAGCAGAGAGGGGAGATAGACCTAAAATGCCGGTAACCGACCCATTGGCAGACATGTTAACCAGGATTCGTAACGCTGTACAAGTGCGCCACGAGTCGGTCAGTCTCCCACATTCTAAATTGAAGTTGGCCGTTGCCAAGATTCTTAAGGATGAGGGCTTCATCCGGGACTTTGATATGCCCCGTGCTCAAGCCCATCCAACATTGCGGCTGCACCTTACTTATCGTGAGGGAAGACAACCTGCAATTGCTGGCCTCAAGCGCGTTAGCAAACCCGGACTGAGAGTTTACGTAGGCAAGGGAGAGATTCCCAGGGTCTACGGCGGTCTTGGTGTGGCGATTGTATCCACCTCCAAAGGCATCATGGCCGGCCGACAGGCTTGGCGTGAAGGTGTCGGCGGAGAGCTACTTTGTTATATTTGGTGATTCGGCTGTGATAGATAATAAATCAGAAAAAACCCTTTCCCGCATTGGCCGAAAGCCCATACCCCTACCGGACGGCGTCCAAGTAGAGGTGCTATACGGCGGCGTGAAAGTTACCGGACCCAAAGGTACCGTTGAACAGAAATACCATCCTGATGTGGTAGTTAATGTGGAAGGCGGCCAGGTCATTGTGGAGCGCCAATCGCCTAATAAGTTCCACCATTCCTTGCACGGCCTCACACGTAGCCTGATTGCCAACGCCGTGATTGGCGTGTCTGAAGGGTACACTCGTACCCTAGAGATTATGGGCGTCGGTTACAGGGTTGCCGGGGCTGGCGATGGAATACTGCTTAACGTTGGTTTTAGCCACCCCGTGGAGATTCACCCGTCTGAAGGGGTAACTATGGACGTGGAAGGAACCAATAGGGTTCATGTTCGCGGTATCGATAAGCAAAAGGTCGGGCAGTTGGCGGCCCAGGTTAGAAGGGTTCGCCCGCCCAACGCCTACAAAGAAAAGGGCATTAAATACTCCGACGAAATTCTTCATTTTAAACCTGGAAAGGCGGCGGCTAGAAAGGCTTAACGGTCTGAACCAAGTCCCGCGTTAAAAAAACAAATATGCCTAAAGATAAAAACGCAAAACGTCTTCGAAAAGTACGCCAAATCAGGCTACGGAAAAAGGTTATCGGTACTCCCGAGCGCCCTAGGCTTTCCGTGTTCCGAAGCCTGCAGCACATCTACGCACAGGTAATCGATGACACAACCGGGCGGACTCTGGCGGCCGCTTCGAGTTCCGATGCGGTTAAAGAGGCTGGCGCTCCAATTACCCCCAAGATTGCGGTGTCTACCGCAGTTGGGAGATTGGTCGCTGAAAGAGCCATGTCCGAAGGTATCACTAAGGTGGTATTTGACCGTGGCGGATGTAAATATCACGGTAGGGTCAAGGCCCTAGCCGAAGCAACCCGGGAAGCCGGGCTGCAATTTTAGTTATGAATTTTGATTTACCGCAGAGACTGGGAGGTCTAGTCCTCTAATGGTCCAAGCCCCTAATAGGTTCTTCTCCGATCGTGGCCGTGGCCGCGACGAAGACACTGGTGGTTTCTCCGAAAGGGTGGTCTTCACCCGCCGTATTTCCAAGGTTGTGAAGGGTGGCCGAAATCTCCGCTTCAACGCGTTGGTGGTAGTGGGAGACGGTCAAGGTCAGGTGGGCGTTGGCTTGGGTAAGTCCCTGGTCATACCCGATGCGGTGAGAAAAGGTAACGCTGTTGCCCGCCGGAACGTGGTAACTATTCCGATGAAGGGAAACACCATCCCTCAGCAAATTACGGTAAAAAAGGGCGCAACCATTGTGATGATTAAGCCGGCCCGTGAAGGGACGGGAGTCATCGCTTCTGCTGCCATGCGCGCAATCTTAGAACTGGGCGGCGTGAAAGACGTTGTTGGCAAGACAATGGGCTCACGGAATCCCATCAACATCGTGTACGCCACAATCGAAGCCCTGCGACAGTTGCGGGATCCCGAAATCGAACTGGCCCGGAGACTCGGTCGTCCGATGCCGACAAGGGTACAGCCCGAGACGGAACCGGAAGTACAATAACAATCAGTCCTCTTCGACCAAGGCAATCTGCCTGAGCCGACAGGAAACTGGGCTTCTTCAATAAAAAGACAGGTCAACACATTATGGCGGAAATAAAAATTACTTGGACCAGAAGCACGATTGGACGCCCAGAGAGTCAACGTCGGATTATTAAGTCGCTTGGTTTACGGCGCTTGCACCATACCGTGATTCATCATGACTCACCGACCATACTAGGCATGGTTAACAAAGTGAGCCACCTGGTGAAGGTAGAAGAGGCTTAACCGCCCTTCTTATCCAGATATTTCTCACCGGTGCGGCTAACAGATTTACATCAAACCGGTATTAGAACCCTTGACAAACCGTTTATTGGCAAGCATCACGCAGTTAAAATAATTCTACAAGCGTAATAGCGCAAATGAGGCGCGGCTTATGATGGAACACCAACTGGCCCCTCCCAAGGGAGCCAGGCAAAACAGAAAACGGGTTGGTCGCGGCGACGCGGCTGGCCAAGGAAGCACCGCAGGCCGGGGCATGAAGGGACAAAACTCCCGTTCCGGTGGTGGAGTACCCCCTTGGTTTGAAGGCGGTCAGTTGCCTTTGATTAAAGGATTGCCCATGAAGCGGGGCTTTCACAACAAATTCAAGACCTACTACTCGCTGGTTAAATTAGAAACGTTGGAGAAATTTGACGATGGAGACCGTATTACAGCGGAACTCCTCTTAGAGCGCGGTTATTTACGGAACCTCAACCTGCCACTGAAGGTTGTGGGTGATGGTGAGATTAGTAAGGCCGTGACAGTGGTTGCTGCCAAGTTTACCCGCTCCGCTAAAGGTAAAATAGAAGCGGCGAAGGGAACGGCGGAGGAGATTTCGGCTTAATGATGTCAGCCGAGGCTCAGGCCGGCAAATTTCCAAAGCTGATACAGGCGGCGATTGACGCTTTCAGCCTCCCCGACTTACGGGCCAAGATACTGTTTACCTTAGCCATCCTGGCGCTGTATCGTTTTGTCGCCCATATCCCCCTACCGGGTATTGACCAGATACAGCTAGACAACCTCTTCCGCAACAATGAACTTCTAGGCTTCTTAGACCTGTTTAGCGGCGGAGCCCTTAGCCGCATGAGCATCGTGGCCCTGGGAGTATTCCCCTATATAACTTCCTCCATCATCATCCAGTTGCTGACCCCGGTTATTCCGTCGTTGCAAGAAATGGCCCGTGAAGGCGAAGCTGGCCGGGCCAAGATGAACCAACTCACCCACTGGATTACCATTCCTATTGCCTTTGCTCAGGGGTACGGTCAATTGGTCCTCTTGGAGCAGAGCAACGTTATAGCTGATGTTGGATTCTCCGGCGAAGCTTTGCTGCCCACCATAGCCGCCCTGTTCTCCATAGCCGCCGGAACTATGTTCTTGGTGTGGCTGGGTGAAATGATTACCGAGCGGGGTATTGGTAACGGTATTTCCCTGATTATTTTCGCAGGTATCGTCTCGGGTTTCCCCAACTTGTTAACCCGAGGGTTCTTGGATAAGGACAACGTGCTGGGTATCGGCTTCTTCGCCATTATCGGCGTGTTAATCATTGCTGCCATCGTGATGTTCAATGAAGCCCACCGTCGGATACCGGTGCAATATGGCCGTAGCATCTTTAGGGGCGGCAGAATGTACCGGCAAAGCGGGGCGACCTATCTGCCATTGCGCATAAATTCAGCGGGTATGATACCTCTGATTTTTGCGTTCTCCATTGTAATCTTGCCCGGCACCATCGCTACTTACTTCGCCGCCAATACCACTTGGATAGGTGATGTGGCCAATTTCTTCGCTGACCTGCTGATTCCATCTTCCCCGCTGTATTGGGTGATGGTGTTTATCTTGGTGGTGATGTTCACCTTCTTCTACACGCTGGTGGTTTTCAACCAACAGCAGCTAGCCGAGAACCTCCAGAAGAATGGCGGGTTTGTGTTGGGTATTAGGCCCGGCAAGCCAACTCAGGATTATCTAAACCGAGTGATTGTGCGGATAACGTTGGGTGGCGCTCTCTTCTTGGGAACGATTGCCATCATGCCTTATATTGCATCGCTCATTACCGACGTTCAGGCCATATCCCTCAGCAGTACCAGCCTGTTAATCATGGTTGGAGTTGGGTTGGATACATTGCGTCAACTTGAAGCGCAGTTGATGATGAGAAATTACGAAGGGTTCCTGAAATAACATGGCCCAGGGACTTAGATTGGTATTATTTGGCCCGCCCGGTGCGGGAAAGGGCACCCAGGCCCAACTGCTTCGGGACCGATTAAAAATCACCCACATTAGTTCGGGCGACCTGTTTCGGCACCACTTGGGGCAAGGTACTCCTTTGGGCTTACGGGCCAAGGAGTACATGAACAAAGGGGAATTGGTCCCCGACGAAATAACTATCGACATCATTCTGGACAAGGTTATGTCAGTTGCGGACGGCGATGGGTTCATCCTGGACGGGTTTCCCAGGAATCCCCATCAGGCAGAAGCGCTGGAGAAGGCCTTGGCTGGTAAGTCCTGGATCTTGAACAAAGTGGTGCATATCGAAGTCTCCGAACCTGAGCTGCTGCGCAGGTTGGGTGGCAGATACGTCTGCCGAGGTTGCCAGTCACCCCACTCCATCGGTGAAGGTGAGGACGCGGCGACCAAGAAATGCGATCAATGCGGCGGTGAACTCTACCAACGGGACGATGATGGCCCCGAGGCGGTTAAGAAACGAATTCAGGTCTACAACGACGAAACCATGCCTGTACTCGGTTTCTACCGAAAACGGGGAGTCTTAGCGGATATCTCAGGCGACAACACCGTGGATGAAGTCAACAAACAGGTCATGGCAGCCCTCGGCGCGTAGATTTACCCCGCGGCGGGGCCGAATAATAGATATAGTCCGTTGGGTTCCCAAGGCAATCATTCGGGAGTAGAATAAATCAAGTGAATCGCGGCCGAAAAATACAGACCGCTTCTAACTCGCCGTCCACCTACTCGGGGGGGATTACAATAAAATCGCCCCAAGAGTTGGACTCTATGCGTCGTGCGGGAGCGATTGTAGGCGCAACAATTGATTTGTTGAAGTCAGCGGTGGAGCCTGGAATGACCACCAAAGACTTGGACAAAATTGCGTACAGAGAGATTACGCGACAGGGAGCCAAGCCCACGTTCATGGGTTACCATGGGTTTCCTGCCAGTATCTGCACGTCAGTTAACGAAGAAATTGTCCACGGAATACCCGGTAAACGGGTGCTTCGTGAAGGCGATATCGTCAAAGTTGACGTGGGCGCGACCATCGAGGGCTTTATCGGAGATGCAGCGGTCTCCCTTGCCGTGGGCGAAGTGTCCCCGGAAGCCCTAGCCTTGATGGAAGATACGCGCCTCAGTCTTGAAGAAGGTATCAAAGCGGCCCAGCCAGGTGGTAGGGTCGGAGATATAGGCGCTGCGGTACAGGCCTACGGTGAAAGCCGGGGGTACGGCGTAGTGCGGGAGTTCGTGGGGCACGGCGTAGGCCGCTTCCTACATGAGGATCCCCAGGTACCCAACTATGGGCAGGCGGGCATGGGTCCGCTGCTACGTGTTGGTATGTGTATCGCCATCGAGCCGATGTTCAACATGGGCGACTGGCATACAAAAATATTGGATGACGAGTGGACCGTGATTACCGCTGACGGTAAACTTTCTGCCCACTTCGAACACTCGATAGCGATTACCGAGGACGGTCCGGAGATTCTGACCGTCCACAGTTAGTTCCGGCGTTGGGCCCGGCTTAGGCTGGACTGAAAATACCGGGATTGCAAATACGAACTAAAGAGGGCTTATGGCGAAGAAACAGGCGATCGAGGTGGAGGCCAGCGTAAAAGAGGCCCTACCTAATGGGATGTTCCGTGTTGAACTACCCAACGACCACGCGGTCTTGGCCCATGTGTCCGGCAAAATTAGGAAGAACTTTATCCGGGTGTTGCCGGGCGATCGGGTGTTGGTGGAGTTATCTCCTTACGACCTGACCCGGGGCCGGATTACCTACCGATTTAAGTAATATTAAAGTATTAGTCATGCCGGATTGTTTTCCGGTTAGATTAAAGAAAGGGCAGTAGTCTTGAAAGTATCAGCGTCAGTAAAACCCAGGTGCAGCAATTGCCGCGTGATTAAGCGCAAAGGTGTTGTCAGAATTATCTGTAGCAACGCCAGGCACTCCCAACGCCAAGGTTAACAAAAAGTAATATTCAATATGACCGCGCCCACCAGCACGGTAGACCTGCAAGCAGGTCCAGTTAAAGGAGGCCCGGAGTGGTTCGTATCGCCGGAGTAGACGTTCCTGACCGAAAAAGAGCTCATGTAGCTCTCCAAAGTATCTATGGAATTGGCCCAAAAATTGCAAATGAAATTTTGGTCAAAGCCGATCTTGACACGGTTATTCCCCCTCGGATGAATGAACTGAGCGAAGCTCAGGTCGACCGTATTAGGGAATTAGTGGATCGTGATTATATTTCCGAAGGCGATTTGCGCCGGGAAGTAAACCAGAACATACGCCGGTTAATTGAGATTGGCTCTTACCGGGGTACCCGTCATCGTCGGAATCTGCCGGTGGCAGGCCAGCGAACCAAGACAAATGCCCGTACTCGCAAGGGTCCCCGCCGCACCGTTGCTGGTCGCGGTAGGCGCACCGGCGGCAAGTAGTAAGCAGTTTAGGCTGAGTGAGAATATTTTATGGCTAGACCCAGGACTAGGCGCCGCGAGCGCCGTTCGGTGCCACATGGACGGGCGTATATATACTCCACGTTCAACAATACATTGGTGAGCCTCACGGACCCCCAGGGGAACGTGCTTGCCACCGCTAGCGCCGGCACTGTCGGCTTCAAGGGCTCCCGTAAGGGAACCGCCTTTGCCGCCCAGCGTGCCGCAGAGCAGGTAGCCCGCAAAGGAATGGATTCTGGCCTACGCCAGATTGACGTTCTCATAAAGGGGCCAGGCGCAGGGCGGGAAGCCGCCATACGCTCGCTGCAGGGCGCAGGTTTATTTGTAACAAGCATCCGGGACGTGACTCCCATTCCCCACAATGGTTGTCGTCCGCGAAAACGAAGGAGAGTGTAACTCCAACTCATGGGTAGATATACAGGTCCCTCCTGCCGCCTTTGTCGGCGGGCTGGTGAAAAGTTATTTCTTAAGGGCGACAAATGTCTGACGCCGCGCTGCGCATTCGATAAGCGGCGCAGCCCACCCGGCGATGTATCCCGACGCCGCAGAAGGCCTTCGGACTATGCCGTCCATCTGCTCGAGAAGCAGAAGGCAAAGTACATGTATGGCGTGCTGGAAGGCCAATTTCGCCGCTATATGGCCGACGCGTTCGACGCTCCGGGGGTATCGGGCTTAAACCTGCTCCGTACCCTGGAACGCCGACTAGACAATGTGGTGCACAAATTGGGATTCTCGGATTCCAGGAAACAGGCTCGGCAAATCGTGATGCACGGTCACTTCCGGGTCAACGGCACCAAAACGGACCTGCCTTCTTTCTTGGTCTCGCCTGGGGATGTGATCACCTGGAAGGAATCCGATAAGAGCACCGACTTCTACGCTGCGAGGACGGAAGGGATACCCAAGCGTCCCGTACCAGCGTGGTTGAGCCTAGACCAAAGTGAAATGGCCGGGACTGTCGTGTCATTACCTGCTGATGACGATTTAAAGACGATAGTAGATTCAAGGCTGATAGTAGAGTTTTACTCGAGGTAGATTGTCCATGTTGGACACCTTAATCCTAACTCCGGGAACGCCGGAGGCCGGTGCGGAAGCACTAAAACCGGACATACGGGTCATCGAATCAAAAGACACCTACGGCAAGGTTTCTGTGGAGCCGCTGCAACGCGGTTTCGGTCTGACTATTGGGAACCCTCTACGGAGGATTCTCCTCAGTTCGACCAAAGGCAGCGCCATTACGTGGGTGAAAATTGAGGACGTGGTCCACGAATACACCGCAGTACCAGGCGTCAAAGAGGAGGTAATGGAACTCCTCCTCAACATCAAGCGGATTCGGATTCGGTCTCAATCGAACCGGGCCGGTAAAATGCGCTTGGATGTCCAAGGTGAAGGCCGGGTCTGCGCGGGCGACATCTCAACGTCTAGCGACTTTGAGATTGTGAACCCCGAGTTGCACTTGGCAACCCTCGATTCCAACGATGCCCATCTGTCCATTGAGTTCAATGTCGAACAGGGCGTGGGCTATCAAACCGCTTCTCAAGCTGATGGCATCAGTAACCCGCCCGTGGGTGTTCTACCCGTGGACGCCGTCTTTAGCCCAGTGCGTAAGGTTAACTACAACGTTGAGCGCACCAGGGTCGGCCAGGTTACAGACTATGAACGTCTGATAATTGAAGTCTGGACCGATGGCACCATTAAAGCGGTTGAAGCCATTCAACAAGCGGCAGAAAACCTGGTGAACCACTTCTTCTTGTTCAGCAATCTTAACAGGGTTGCTGAGGAAGGCGCGGACCGGACGCCACTGGTGGTCTCTCCGGAGATTTACCAGACGCCCATCGAGAAGCTGGAGCTTTCTCCGCGAACTCTCAATTGCTTGAAGCGGTCTCACATCTCCAAGGTCGGAGAAGTGCTCGAGATGTCCGACGATGAGTTGCTCAAGATACGCAACTTCGGTGAGAAGTCACTGGTCGAATTGAAAGAGAAATTGGCCGAAAATGGGGTAACAGATTTTTCAGTAAATGCCGCTGCCGCGGACGCCGTGGTAGACATTTCAGCGGAAGACCTCGGTGAACTAATGGACAGCGCCGACGTTCCGTCTGACTCAACAGCAGAAGCTCCGGGCATGTCTATAGAGAACGTTGACGATGCTGGCGGCGAAGACGATTCAGACGACGATACTAACGATACCGACGAAGACCAAGAGGACGACGACTAGTCATGGCTTCCCACAGAGTTGCTGGCCGCAAATTAGGCCGATACCGGGACCAACGCGTCGCATTATTGCGAGGCTTGGTTGTGGAACTTATCAATCACGAACGCATCACTACTACGTTGGCCAAGGCCAAGGAGACCAGGGTGATGGCAGAGAAACTGATTACCCACGGAAAGAAGGGTAGTCTGCATCACCGTCGGTTAGCCTTGGCCCAAGTGCCCAACACCGGCGTGGTTAAAAAAGTGTTTGACGACGTTGCCGTTCGGTACGCTGAACGGGCTGGTGGTTACACCAGAATAATGAAATTAGGACCGCGGAACGGTGACGCCGCCCAGATGGCGATTATCGAACTGGTCTAGCGGAGCAGACATTAGCCGGAGTAATAATTAAATAGAAGAAAGTAGACTCCATAACTCAGACGGCGAGTCAGAAAGTGGAACGGGCGGTCAGTCTTGGCGGGTCGCCCTGCTGGTTGAATACCAAGGTACCGGGTACGCCGGATTCCAACTCCAAGTCGGTCATCCGACCATCCAAGGAGAGTTGGAAAAGGCCCTGGCCAAGTTCACCGGCCAGGAAATCAGAATTCGAGGAGCCAGCCGCACCGACTCTGGAGCCCATGCCAAGGGTCAGATGGTCGACTTCCTCACCAGCACCCAACACCCACTAGAAAGATTCGCTCCCGCGTTGAATTTTCATCTCCCAGAGGACATTAAAATCCTTGAGGCTTACCAGGTAGATGAAGGCTTTGACTCCCGGCGGTGGGCACTGAGCAGGGTCTACCAGTACAGCATATTAAACCGGCACTCGCCTTCTCCACTTCGTCGGCACTCCCACTTCTGGATTAGAGACGGTCTGGACACCGAAAAGATGATTCAGGCGGCCCAACTCTTGGTGGGAACCCACGATTTCCGGGCCCTAGCCGTGGGACACCCAGAAAATCGCAGCGCCGTTAGAAGCGTTCTGCGCTGGGAAGTGGAAAGGGTCGGAGACAGCGTAGTTATTGAATGTGAAGCCAATGGCTTCATGAAACAGCAGATTAGGAAGACCAACGGATTACTGACTGAGATAGGACGCGGGAAATACCCGGTAGAGAGGGTGTCCCAAGCTCTGGGGGGCGACGCAAGTGGAGCGCCACTGCTTCCCGCACACGGCCTCTGCCTAATTAGTGTAAAATATCCGAGTTCCACCAAATTTCGGGAAGCTCGGGACGATGACTGGAATAACAGAAACGGAATTATAAACAAACATGAAACGAACTAGCACATATTTTCCCAAACCCGGCGAGACGCCAGAAAGATGGCGGGTGATTGACGCTCAAGGTCAAACCCTGGGTCGTCTGGCCCGTAACGTCGCCATCGCTCTATTAGGCAAAGATAAAACCGTATTCACCCGTCACGTTATCACGGGAGATTATGTGGTGGTGACCAACGCCGCTGACATGCGGGTTACCGGCAATAAACTAGACCAGAAAATGTACTACCGGCACAGCGGCTACGTTGGTAACCTCAAGACCTTCCGTCTTAGGGAGTTGATGGAGTCCAAGCCTGACCGTGTGCTGGAATTGGCCGTAAAAGGCATGTTGCCCAAGAACCACATTGGACGGCAAATGTTGCGCCGCCTCAAGGTCTACAATGGCCCAGACCATCCCCATGAGGCCCAAGTGACCGGACACCCAGTAGCGGCCGAATCCCTAGTTGCGAACGGAGGATAGACTTACCTTGGTACAAGCTGAATCCAACCAGCCCTATTTCTACGGCACAGGTAAGCGAAAGACTTCGATTGCCAGAGTGCGCCTATACGCCGACGAGGGCGGCCCCATCCTGGTCAACGGCAAGCCCATGGACGAGTTCTTCAACTGGGCCCCTTGGCAGAAGAAAATCAACGAGCCATTCCACATCAGCAACGCCACCAACAAGTTCCGTGTGGTAGTCAAAGTGGCCGGTGGTGGAGTTAATTCCCAGGCCGAGGCCATTCGTCACGGAATCGCCCGCGCTTTGATTGTCTCCGACGAAACCCTCAAACCGGCCCTACGCAAAGCGGGCTTGGTTACGCGGGACGCTCGTATTAAGGAAAGCAAGAAGTATGGTCTCAAGCGGGCCCGCCGAGCGCCGCAATACACCAAACGTTAGAGACCCCCACCTAATAGGAAACCCAAAAGGCCCCGGATTATTCCGGGGCCTTTTTTATTTGAACTCTATAGGCATAGGCGTGGTGAGTGGGGGCAATAAGGTGGCTTGGCGCTAGAAAACTGGATTCCGGCGCAGGCCGGAATAACGAAGGTACCGCTGTCTGTCATTGGACATTGGCGAGGACGCCGGGACGTTCTTTATGGCCGTAGGGGCGGGTTTGAAACCCGCCCTAGTCTGTCTGTAGCCAAACCGGATGCCGCCAAACCTACACTCCCAGATAAGCCATAGCCCCATCTAGCAGCGTATTAACCAGCTCTGGCGTGGCGGCCTCGGCGTAAATGCGCAGGAAAGGCTCGGTCCCGGAGAACCGCACGGCCAGCCAACCGTCTTCTACGTGGAACCTTCTGCCGTCAATGGTGTCGGAACCAAGAACCTTGATTCCTCCGATGTTGGTTAGGGCCGTGACGCCCAGCCGTTGGAGGATTCTCTCACGGTCTGCCGGGTTAAATGCAATGTCCCTTCGGTGGTAGGAATGGGGACCAACCTTGTCAATTAGCCGTTGCAGCAGTTGGGTCGGGCTGTCTCCAGTGGTGGCCATGTACTCCAAGAAGTACAGCCCGCTGAGTATGCCGTCACGCTCCGGGATATGGCCTCGGAAAGCAAACCCGCCGCTCTCCTCGCCGCCCATGAGAGCGTCAACCTCGGTCATCTTGGGGCCAATGTTCTTGAACCCTACCCGCATTTCATGGACATCGACACCGTAGGCCTCGCCCAGCTTGTTCAAGGCGATGGAAGAGGTCACGCCTTTGACCAACGCGCCCCGCAGTTGTTTTTGCTCCAACAGGTATTGGGCCAAAATCGAGAAGGTGTCCAGCGTGGTCACGAACTTGCCGTGTTCGTCGATTATTCCCACCCGGTCGGCATCTCCGTCCAGGGCAATCCCCACCGATGCCGCGCCGTTAACGCTCTCTTGGGCAATGAGAGACGAAATCTCGGTTAAATTGTGGGCGATGGGTTCTGGCTGCTCCATGCCTGGAAATGCCGGGTTACGGTGGCCGTGGAGCTCCCTAACGGTGGTCTTGCCGCCTGCCAGGAGGGTAGGGAGGTATCCGCCACCGGCCCCGTACATGGAATCTACAACTACGTTAAGGCCCGCAGCTTTAATCGCCTCCAAATCCACGAGAGCGGCGATTCGTTCGAGATAAGGTGTTGAGGGGTCTATAGCAACGATAAGGCCGTTATCGCGGCCTTCAGAGACGCTAGAGGCTGCTGTAGTGGCAACCTGGACGCCTGCGATTAATACTTCCAGTTGGTCGGTTATCTCCTGGGTCGCGCTACCCGCGTATTCAGGTTTGAACTTGAACCCGTTCCACTGGGCCGGATTATGGCTGGCAGTAATGATGGCCGCACCGCCTGCTTGGTGATGCAAAACGTTGTAGCTGAGCACCGGAGTTGGGGCGGGTTTATCGGCCAGAAAGACTTTGACGCCCTGGGAGGCGCACACGGCGGCCACAGTTTCGGCGAACTCGGGAGATAGAAACCTGGTGTCGTAGCCCACAACCAGACCCCGGTTGGCGGTGCCGACATCTTTCAGGTAGGCGCAGAGGCCCTGGGCGCAACGGGCCACGTTTTCAAATGTGAACTCGTCGGCGATTAGGGCGCGCCAACCATCGGTGCCGAATCTAATGTCCGTCATGGCCCGGTTCCCTCAGTGTCGCAGTGTTGGATGCTAATAGGATAAGAAAAAAAGGGCCTCTGGTCGAGTGACAGAGGCCCCTGTGTTGCGCTGTTTACCGGTACTGGGTCCGGTACTGGGTCCGGTGCTGGGTATTGAGGCTAGAGACCGGCGTCCTTGCGGAGGGCTTCTGCCTTGTCGGTCCGTTCCCAGGACAGGTTAAGGCCATCTCGGCCAAAGTGGCCGTAGGCGGCCGTGGGCTGGTAGATGGGCCTTCGCAGATCCAGGTCCCGGATGATGGCCGCGGGACGGAGATCGAAGTGCTTGGCCACCAGGGCATGGATGGTATCGCTATCGACTTTGTTGGTGTCGAAGGTCTCTACCGCCACGGAGATGGGAGTGGCTACGCCAATGGCGTAGGACACCAGCACCTCGGCGCGGTCGGCTAGGCCAGCCGCGACCAGGTTCTTGGCAACGTAGCGGGCCGCATAGGCCGCCGAGCGGTCTACTTTTGTCGGGTCTTTGCCTGAGAAAGCGCCGCCACCGTGACGGGCGATGCCGCCGTAGGTGTCGACCAAAATCTTTCGTCCAGTCAGTCCGCTGTCGCCAGCTGGGCCGCCGGTGACGAACCGACCACTGGGGTTCACGAGAATCTTGGTGTTGGCGTCAATCAGGTTGGCGGGGACAATCTTCTTGATGACGTGTTCGGTGATGTCCTTTTCAATCTGTTCGTTGGTCGCTTCTGGGTTGTGTTGGGCGCTGATGACGACCGTATCAACCCGGGCGGCGACACCGTAGCGGTACTCAACGGTCACCTGGGATTTGCCGTCCGGTCGGAGGTAAGGGATGATCCCCTCTTTTCGAACCAGGGCCAACTGTTCAACCAAGCGTTGGGAAAGGCTGACCGTCAGGGGCAAAAACTCTGGTGTTTCGTTACAGGCGAATCCGACCATCATGCCTTGGTCGCCGGCGCCGGTCTGTAGCATGGCTTCTTCAGCAGCGCCATCACGCTGTTCTAAGGCCGTGGTGACTCCCTTGCTGATGTCTGGGGACTGCTCTTGGATGGCGACCATTACGCCGCAACTCTTAGCGTCGATGCCATAATCAGAGTTGGTGTAGCCAGCCTTGGTCAGCAGTGTGCGGACGATTGTGGGCACGTCTACGTAGGAGGTGGTGGTGATTTCACCCATGACGACAACTAGTCCGTTGGTAATGGCGGTCTCGCAGGCCACACGACCCATTGGGTCGTCTTTCAGGACTGCGTCTAGAACGCCGTCTGAGATTTGGTCGCATAGTTTGTCAGGGTGTCCCTCAGTCACTGACTCGGAGGTCAGCAGATAGCTGGGAGACTCGTGGAAGAGCATTGGCATTTTATTTCTCCTGTTGTCGGCCGGGGCAATTTAAGCCCTCTTGCCGGGTTTTACTGGGTTTTATTGGTTTAGGGTTGGGTCTGGCTTAGGTGCCTTCTTGCCAACTGTCTTGGTATTTCTGCTGGGCGGCGGAGAGTTTGTCGATGTTGATGCCCATGGAATGAAGCTTGAGTCGACCAATCTCCGCGTCCATGGCGGGCGGCACGACGTGTACTCCAATCTCCAGTTTGCCTTTGTTCTGGTAGAGATATTCAGCAGATAAAGCCTGGTTCGCGAAGCTCATGTCCATCACGGCAGAGGGATGGCCCTCAGCGGCGGACAGGTTCACCAACCGGCCATCGGCCAGCAGATAAATCAGGCGTCCGTCTTTCATGGTGTACTCTTGGACGAAAGGCCGCAGTTCGCGGTTCGCGGTGGACATCTCTTTCAGAGAGTCGATGTCAATTTCGTCGTTGAAGTGACCGCTGTTGGAGAGGATGGCACCACTGGCCATGACTTCGATGTGCTCTCGCCCGACGGCGTGCAGTCCGCCGGTAACGGTTATGAAAACCTCGCCAACTTTTGAGGCTTCAATCATCGGCATGACCGGGAAGCCGTCCATCACTGCTTCCAGGGCACGTACGGGATTGGTCTCGCAGACGATGACGTGGGCACCCATGCCCTTCGCCCGCGACGCGACGCCACGGCCACACCAGCCGTAACCCGACACCACAGTGCGGCGTCCGGCCCAGAGGATGTTGGTGGCGCGGGTGATGCCGTCCAGAGTGCTCTGGCCGGTACCGTAGCGGTTGTCGAAAAAGTGCTTGGTCTCGGCGTCATTAACGGCGATGACCGGATATTTGAGCTGTCCTTCGGCGGCCATGGCGGTCAGCCGAATAACTCCGGTGGTGGTCTCTTCAGTGCCGCCCAGAACTTCGGTTAGCAAGTCTGGATGCTTCGTGTGCAGCAGGGTTAGCAGGTCGGCGCCGTCGTCCATGGTCATTTGCGGCTTGGTTTCGAGTGCCGCTTCCAAGTGCTGGTAATAGGTCGCGTCGTTCTCGCCCTTGATTGCGTAGGTCGGGATTCCGTACTCTTGGACCAACGCCGCAGCGACGTCATCCTGAGTGCTAAGGGGGTTGCTGGCGCAGAGGACTAGCTCGGCTCCAGCGTCTCGCAGTGCGATGGCCAAGTTGGCCGTTTCGCTGGTTACGTGCAGGCAGGCGGACAAGCGCACGCCAGCCAAAGGCTTTTCTTTTATGAAGCGGTCGCGGATTATTTTGACCACGGGCATTTCCCTTCCGGCCCATTCAATCTTGTTGACTCCAGCTTTGGCTAGGGACAGGTCCGCAACGTCCCCTTTGGTTTGTTGTGATGCCAAGATGTTCTCCTTGCGTCCGGACTGATTCACCGGACTCGCGTTTGAGTGACAACCCTTGTTTAATTTCTGGGTTGTTTCGGCGTCTTAAGTTAGGATTAGTCCCCGTGGGACGTGGGATGCCCCCCCGCAATCCAAGCGGGAGTCCCGTCTTCTATGTTGATGAGATTCGCAGCCTCATAACCCATGGAAGCGGCCATCTCACAGGCCAGTCCGCTGCGCACTCCGGCGGCGCAGATGAATAGTACTTTCTTATCGGTGGGAATCTGGTTAATCCGATCAGAGAGGTCGTCCACCGGAATATGAATCGCTCCGGTCACGTGTCCGGTGACCCATTCGTCGTCCCGCCGGACATCAATGACCACCGTCCCATCGGGGTCGGCGTCTAGCATCGCATGTCCTTCGGCTGAATCGACGCGGAAATATGGTTCGCCTGGGTCTTGTCTAGGCATGGGAAACCTCCTGGACCTTTTTGGTCCTTAGCTTAAATATCTCCCCGTAATCGGGGTAAGTTTTTGCTTTAGGTCCTCCGGGATTTCCTCTTTACGAGTAATGATTGCGTCCCGCAGGGCCGATTCGCAGGGGCAGGTGCGCTCACCAACTAGGGCGGGAATCACCTGTCTCAGTAATGCCTTTGATGTCGCCACATTCTTCTGAAGGTTGGCGATTACCATATCGACCGTGACCGATTCTGAGCTCTGGTGCCAACAGTCGTAGTCGGTAATCCAGGCCATGGTGGCGTAACACATCTCCGCTTCTCTGGCCAGTTTGGCCTCGGGAAGGGCAGTCATGCCGATTATGTCTGCTCCCCAGGAACGGTACATGAACGATTCGGCCCTGGTGGAGAATGCAGGGCCTTCCATGACCACCATGGTCCCGCCGGGGTGAACCGTTATGTCTAGCTTCTGGGCTGCCTGGTGAACCACCTGACTGGTGGGGGCGCAGAACGGGTCTGCCATTGCCACGTGAACCACCACATCTGTCTCGAAGAAAGTGCTCTCCCGCAGCCGGGTTCGGTCGATTAATTGGTTTGGTATCACTAAATCCAGAGGGGCGAACTCCTCCTTCAGGCTGCCAACGGCGCTCACAGATATAATCCGCTCCACACCCAAAGACTTTAGGGCGTAGATGTTGGCCCGAGCGGGTATGTGGGACGGGTTGAACCGATGTCCGCGACCGTGTCTCGGCAAAAACGCGACTCTAACCCCGTCCAATTCCCCCACGATGATGGCATCACTGGGCTGCCCGAAGGGAGTATCCACATTCACGGATTCGACTTTGGTCATGCCGTCCATCTCATAGAGACCGCTGCCGCCGATGACTCCTACTGTCGCTCCTTGTGTCGTACTCATTAGCTCGTACCCATTAGTAGTTGGCCGACCTTACAGCCAGGTTTAGGCTTTCGGTGTAAGGCGGTCGGGCTACTCCAGCCTCGGTAATTATGGCGGTTACGTATTTCGCCGGTGTTACATCGAACCCAGGGTTCAGGGCCTCGACCCCTTCTGGGGCAACTTGTATGCCCCTGAATTCAGTTACTTCGCTCTGAGAGCGCTGTTCAATCTCAATTTGGTCCCCGGTGGCTAGGCTCAAGTCCACTGTGCTGGTGGGTGCGGCAATGTAGAACGGAATACCATTCTCCTTGGCCAACACTGCCAGGGTGTAAGTGCCTATCTTATTGGCGGTGTCACCGTTGGCCGCAATGCGGTCGGCTCCGGTAATAACGCAACCAATCTCACCCCGGTGCATCAGCATGCCCGCCGCCGAGTCCACCACTAGGGTGGAAGGAATGCCCAGTTTCTTAAACTCCCAGGCGGTTAGCCTGGCGCCTTGTAGGAAGGGACGGGTCTCGGTGTTGAACACCTTGAACCTTTTGCCGTCTTCCCAGCTGGCGCGGATGACGCCCACTGCGGTGCCGAATGCAGCGGTGGCCAATGCACCGGCGTTGCAATGGGTCAGGACTGACCCGCCATCTGGAATCAGGTCTTTGCCGTGGCTGCCCATCAGACGGTTTATCGCTTCGTCTTCTTGTTCAATCAAGACCGCCTCTGTTACCAGCCGGTCCTTGATTCTACTAGTGTCGGTCTCGGAACTCGCGACGGCAATCATACGGTTCACGGCCCACATCAGGTTCACGGCAGTGGGGCGGGCCGCCTTTATCTCTACGCCAGCCGCACTCAATTGCTGTAGGAAGGAATCACGGTTGGAAGAATCCAGTTCTGCGGCAGCCATGGCGACGGCATAAGCAGCGGTGACACCAATGGCTGGAGCGCCACGTACGCGCATCGTTTTGATGGCGTCCACAGCCTCCAGATACCCGTGTGCTTCCACAATCACTTCTTCAAGGGGAAGACGGGTTTGGTCAATGAATTTGAGAGTGCCGTTGGCCCACTCAATGGGTCGAATTTCGCTCACCGTGTATGCTCCATGGGAAATAAACCGTAGAAATAAACCGAAGATTCAGGCCGGAGATAAGAGGCAGGATTTAGGCATTAAAAAAAGCTTCTCTACAGAGAAGCTCACAGACGTACTGAGCCTCCCTCATCTTTCGCCTGATAGTGCCAGACGCCGGAATTAGCACCGTATCCTCGCCCACTGTTGCGGACTAAGACCGGTTGCTAGGCTTCACAGGGCCGTCCCCTCTGCCGTTCTGGATAAGGGTTTATGGATTGCTATTCGGTTTTTAAGCCAGTCTATTTAAGACTGTACTGGGTTGATTAGATATTACTAAGGGCTAGGCACCGTGTCAAGAAGAATCGCGTTTGAATGCCCTTCAATGACAAGCGTGGATCACGCTCAAACTCGGTTGACAGCGTCTTCGGAACGCCAACATAATAAGCGCCAACCTATCTAAAATCCCCTATCCAATTACGGATTCGATGACTGCACCGATGGAACCGCTGCCCCATAACGACCTGGGCCTGTTTACCGACCTTTATGAGCTGACCATGTCCCAGGCGTTCTTCAATCAGGGGATGTCGGCTACGGCTACTTTTAGCCTGTTTACCCGCACCTACCCGCCCAACCGGGCCTATTTCATTGCGGCCGGGCTGGAAGATGTGCTGGACTACCTATCCAACCTGAGTTTCAGCGACCGGGCCATCGGTTATTTGCAGGCCACAGGCATCTTCAGCGAAGAGTTCTTGGAGTATCTGCGGGGATTGCGGTTCACCGGTAGCGTGCGGGCCATTCCCGAGGGGCGGCTGTATTTCACCGACGAACCAGTGGTGGAGGTTACCGCACCGATTATTGAAGCCCAACTTGCTGAAACTTTTATCATCAACCAGGTTAACCTTCAGAGCATGCTGGCGACAAAAGCCGCTCGCTGCGTTTGGGCTGCCCAGGGACGGGGCATCACCGATTTCGCGTCCCGCCGCACCCAAGGCACCGACGCTGCATTGAAGATGGCCCGTGCCAGCTACATCGCTGGCTATAGCTCCACCAGTAACGTGCTGGCTGCCAGTATTTACGGTATGCCGCCAACCGGCACCATGGCCCATTCTTTCATATTAGCCTTTGCCTCGGAGATAGCAGCCTTCCGGGCCTATGCCGCATCATTTCCAGACCGGACCATCCTGCTGATAGACACTTACGACACCATCGCGGGGGCCTGGAACGCCGTGCAGGTTGCCAAAGAGATGGAAGCTGATGGGCGGAAGTTAATCGGGGTGCGCTTGGACTCGGGCAACTTCGATGAATTGAGCCGTAAGGTGCGCAAAATATTAGACGATGCTGGCCTCGACTACGTGAGAATTTTAGCCAGCGGCGGACTGGACGAATACGAAATAGAAACACTGGTCCAAGCAGGAGCCCCCATCAACCTCTTCGGCGTGGGCACCAAGGCCGGTGTTTCCGCCGACGCCCCTTGGACAGACATGGCCTATAAGCTGGTCTCCTTCGACAACCGACCAGTGATGAAGCTTAGCCCGGACAAAGTGTCCCTACCGGGGGCGAAGCAGGTGTATCGAGTTAAAGATGTCGACGGCAATTTTGCCATAGATATCATTGCCTTAGAAGACGAAAACCTGCCGGGCGGGCTACCGGTGTTGGAAGAGGTCATGAAAGGCGGGCAGAGGACAGCGCCGGCAGCCACTCTGGAAGAGATTAGAGGCCGGTTCCAGGCGGATTTTGCAGCCCTAGACGACCGGTTCAAGACTCTGAACAGACCGCCCCGATACCCCGTTAGTGTTAGTGGACGCCTTGAGCGCCTAACCTCTGAAGTCCGCGAAGAAGCCCTGGGCATCAACGTTTCGGACACCGACTAACCCCTAAAAAACAAAATATTGAGGCGCAGATAATCCATGAAGACCGCCGTTTGCATGAAGTACGTGCCCGTTATCGCGCGTATCCAGTTTGATTACGAGGCCAAGACCATCATCCGCGACGGCGTGCCGTCCGAGGTTAACCCCTTCGATTTATTGGGTCTGGTTCGGGCCGTCGAGTTAAAGAAGTCTGCAGAAGACGAGGTTGTGGTTATCTCCATGGGTCCGCCCGGAGCCAGCGAAGGGCTGACCAACTGCGTAGCCCTGGGCGCCGATCGCGCGGTGCTGGTCACCGATCGCGCTCTCGCTGGGTCCGACACATTGGCTACGTCCCGGGCGTTGTCTTTGGCTTTGCAGCGCGAGAAACCCGACCTGATTATCTGTGGTCGCAACAGCACCGACGGCGAAACGGGCCAGGTCGGCCCCGAAATCGCCGAGCTTATGGGCCTGCCCCATGTCAGCAGCGTCCGGAAATTAAATCTGCGAGACGACGGCAAGGCAGTAATTGTCGAACGCATGACCGACGAGGGGTTTCAAGTTCTGGAGTGCGACCTACCTGCAGTAATTTGTGTAACCGAAGGCGTGGCCCCGGAACTTTATCCCGACAAAGAGCAGATGGAGCGGGCCGAAGGTATCCACGTCGAACAAGTCACTTGCGCCGATTTATCTTCCGACCTGACCCAGTTCGGGGCGGCGGGTTCGCCAACCTGGGTCGATGAGATTCGTTTGGTGGAACCCAACCGGCTGGGCGTCCTGCTACAAGAGATTACGCCAGCGGACGCTGCCAAACAGGTGGCCGAAGCTCTGCGTCAACGCTTGGCGGTACTGGCAACCGAATCTGGCGATGCCGGCTCGGCGATGTTGCCTCGGTATCCCGGCAGCAAAGATAAAAGCATCTGGGTGATTACCGAAAGCACCCAGTTCGGCTTGGCCCACGTAACTATGGAGATGCTGGGCAAGGCGCGGGAACTCACCCAATTCACCAAGAGCGAAGTCGTAGCGGTTCTTGTTGGAACCCAAAACGATGCCGCCGTGGCTGAGTTAGCTGCTCAGGGGGCTGACCGGGTGCTGGTGTTGGACAACTCTCAGGTTGGGCCGGTTTGTGGCCGGGCGGTCGGCCAGGCGTTTGCTGAGGCTGTCCAGAAAGAGCAGCCCTATGCAGTACTCTTTGCCGCCACCGCCGATGGCCGCGATTTGGCGTCCCGCTTGGCAGCAAGATTGGCATTGGGACTAACCGGCGATGCCATCGACCTTGAGATTGATGCCGAAGGGCGGCTGGTGCAACTGAAACCTGCGTTAGGCGGCAACGTGATGGCCCCAATCTTGTCCAAAACTCTGCCGAACCTGGTAACACTTCGACCGGGACTGCTCACACCCGCTGCACCTGAGCCCTCCGCAACGGCCATTGTAGAGCAGATTCCCGCCACAGCTTTCGATGGCCCGGACGTACGGCTATTGGACGAGCAGTTTCAAGAGGACCAGATGGGCAACACTCTGGCCAGAGCTCAGGTGGTTGTGGGTGTTGGCATGGGCATCGGTGACGCCGTGAACTTGGCCAAGGTGCAGGAACTGGCCCGTTCGATTGGAGCGACGATTGCCACCACTCGCGACGTGGTCCACGAGGGCTGGCTGCCGCAACAGGTGCAGGTTGGTATTAGCGGGCGCACCATCGCGCCCATGGTCTATATTGCGGTGGGAATACGCGGCGCGTTCAACCATACGGTGGGCCTGCAACGGTCAGGGGTAATCATCGCAATTAACCAGAACCGCCGGGCCGTGATGTTCCGGTCTTCTGACTTTGGCATCGTGGGCACCTGGGAAGAATTTTTGCCGCCGCTACTAGAAGAATTGCGGCCAATCTTGTTGGAGCTAAGCGAGGCTTAATAATTGAAGAATTGCAACCGATTTTGTTGGAGCTTAGCCCGTCCGCCTAGTCGTGCGCGGCGCGGCCCAACTTGACACCAATTACGCTGGACAGCAAAATGGCAAAGGCGTGAATCTGAGCGGCTGTTGCCATGTCTAGGCAGCCTAGTTTCCACCCTGGAATTGGAGAGTCACATAATGGATTTTGGTTACACAGCAGAACAAGAGACCTTTCGTCAGGACGTGCGCGCGTTCATCGCTGAGAACGTTAATCAGAGCCTGCTTGACGAGATGGAGAGCGGCGAGGAAGGGGGCCGTGGCCCCGAATACCGCGCCCTGGTAAAGAAAGTCGCCGATTTGGGTTGGATTGGAATTAGCTGGCCCAAAGAATACGGCGGCCAAAGCGGCAGCCGTTTGGACCAATATATCGTTGAAGAAGAGTTCATGCGCCTGGGTATCGGTGTTGGCGGCGCAGGAAGCGGCGCGCCAGCCATTCTAGCTGCCGGTACCGAAGAACAGAAAGAGCAATTCATCCCAGGGATGATTCGTGGCGAGGTTATTTTCGCCTTGGGCTTCACTGAACCTCAAGCCGGGGCCGACTTAGCCGGTCTGCAATGCCGGGCCGTGCGCGACGGCGACGACTTCGTGATTAACGGGCAGAAGATGTACACATCGGCTGCCCACTATGCCACCCACATCTACATGATGTGCCGCACCGACCCCGACGCGCCCAGGCATCGTGGCATCTCCATTTTCTTGATACCAATGGATACACCAGGAATCACCGTGCGGCCACTGTGGACAATCCAGAGCGACCCGCCCGCCCCTCCTGGTACCACCTACGGCATGGCCCGCACCAACGAGACCTTCTTCGAGAACGTGCGCGTTCCAGCTTCCTGCATGCTCGGCGAAGAAAATACCGGTTGGTACGTCGGCGCCATGGGCTTGAACCTAGACCGAGTCGGTGCCAGCCGGTATCTGATTTCGGTCCGCCGCGACGAAGACATCGTCAACTGGGTCAAAGAAAACGACTTCGGCGGCCACTCCCCAGCCGAAGACCCGGCGGTCCGAGACAAGTTGGCCGAACTGTGGACCGAGGCCCAAGTCTGCCGCCTAATGACCATGCGCAGCATGTCCTTGGTTGAACGGGGTGGCACCTTCACCTACGAAGGCTCAGCCGAAAAGGTTTGGGCGCCAGAGCACGGCGTGCACACCACCGAGGCCATCTCCCAAATGCTGGGACCCTACGCTCAACTATTAAATGGGTCAGAAGAGGCCGTCGAAGACGGTCTGTTTGCCCACAACCTGATGGGTTCGTTCCAGTCGGGAATCAACCACGGCAGCGTGCAAATTATGCGCGACCAAATGGCCCGCCGTGGCTTGGGAATGCCCAGGGGTTAAGCGGCGGTACAACCGCGTTAATACGCTGCGCGCCGCGCCGAGTAGAACTCAAGTGTTACGTCAATTAGGCGTAATCACACAGATACAAAAGGAAAACCATGGATATATTGCCTTCCGAAGAAGAACAAATGCTGAAGAATGGGGCCAGGGAGTTCCTTGAAGCGGAAATCTCCACGGCCATGGTCCGCGAGATGGAACTCGACGGTCTGGGTTACCCGCCCGCCCTCTGGAAGCAGATGGCGGACTTGGGCTGGCTGGGGCTGGCGCTGCCGGAAGCCTATGGCGGCCAGGAATTACCACTGACCTATTTGGGCCTGGTGCTTGAAGAGGTTGGACGGGTTATGGCTCCGGTCCCCTTGCACAGCACCTCAGTGGCGGCGCTTACCATCGCCAGCGACGGCACCGAACAACAAAAGCAAGACATGCTCCCTGCGGTATGCAGTGGCGATATGATTCTGACCTGGGCCGTTTATGAACGCGACCCACGGTTGATTCCCGAGGCCATGAAGTTGCAGGCGACCGCTGACGGCGACGGCTGGGTGCTCAATGGCACCAAGATGTTTGTCGACAACTCAGTCGTGGCCCAGCGTTGTTTGGTTGCGACCCGCACGTCCCCGAAATCCGATGCCAATGAAGGGATATCTCTGTTCATCGTTGACCCCAACGGCACCGGTGTTTCACAGACTGCCTTGGTTACTCTAGCCAAGGATAAGCAGAGCCGCTTGGACTTCAAAGACGCCCGCATCGAACGTGCGGCTCTCATTGGAGAAGTAGACCAGGGTTGGCCCATTGTCGAGCGAATGCTAGACCGGGCCACGGCGCTGTTGTGCTGCCAGATGGTTGGCGCGACACGCAAAGACGCCGAGATGGCCATCGAGTACGCCAAGAACCGGGTAGCCTTTGGGCGGCCCATCGGGTCGTTCCAATCGGTGCAACATCTGTTGGCCGACATGATTCTTCACGTTGACGGCGGCATGATGCTGACCTACGAAGCGCTGTGGAAGATGGACCAGGGCCTGCCTGCATCGGTCGAAGTGTCCCAGGCCAAGTCCTTCTGCAATGAGAAATGCGAGTCTGTGGTTCGCCATTCTCAGGTGGTGCACGGCGGCATCGGCTTCATGATGGAATTCGACCTCCACCTGTGGTTCCGACGGGTCACTGCCTGGACCATGCGTTTGGGTACGACCTACGACCACCGGGCCAGGATTGCCGCCGCCCTGCTGGATGTTCCCGGCAAAGTACGGTTGGGAATGCCCCTGCCCACAGCGGTCTAAAGACACCAGAATCAAATATCAGAACCGCCACCTAGAGTGGCGGCGACAAATTAAAAGTCCCGAGCGGAGAGTAACAAATGGCCAAAGATGTCGTATGCGGCAAAGAGATTAACGAAGACCAGGCACGGGCCGAAACTTCCCAAACCATGCACGGAGCGTCTGAAGTGGACCCTACTCAAGGGACTCGTATTTTCCACAACGGCTCGTGGATGTACTTCTGCGGACTGGACTGCCGGACCAAGTTCCTGGCCAGCCCCGATTCGTTCAGCAGCTAGTCGGTTAACCGAATTCAATTAAAAAGGCCCCTTCCAAATGGAAGGGGCCTTTTTGGTTTACCGATATTGGACGATTAGCCGCTAATCGTCGTAGGGCTTGAGTTTGACCTCGTGGAGGGCTGGGATAACCTCTTTACCCAACAACTCAATAGAACGCATGGTGTCCTCGTTCTTCATGGCCCCTTCGTTGCCGTAGATGTGGATGTATCCAGGGCTCAACCGCTCGATAATTTCCTTGAATTTCCTGGTGACCGTCTCGGGGCTGCCGACGATGATGTTGTTGACCGCCTGGAGCTCTTCATAGGTCGTCGGGTTGCCGAATTCGGACGTACCGGTTCCCAGAGCCGGCCGTGCGCGTTTCACGTCCACTGCGGCGCGTGACTGGTAACCCGGCGGGTCGTTGTGCTCTCTGGGGCCTTTCTGACGGTGGTCAGCGGTCCACATGAACTCGCGGCCAATCTCGATGGCCTTTTCGTCGGTATCTGCCACCACACAGCGGAGCAGGTACCCGAAGTGCTCGGGGCCGGCCTTGTAGCCGGTTTCTTTAGCGGTGTCGATGTAGATCTGCTTTAGCCACTCGGTTGTGTCCACCAGTGCCCCTAGGTTCATGTAGGGATGGCCGTGTTGGGCGGCCCAGATGACGCTCTCGGGACTGCCGGTGCCAGGGAACCAGATGTCGGGCCGTGGGTTCTGCATGGGCTTAACCCAGGGATTAACCACCCGGTACTTGTAATACTTGCCTTCGTGCCGGAAGGGGCCGTCTTCGGTCCAACACCTGATAATCAGGTCGTGGGCCTCCTGGAACCTGGCGAAATTCTCTGTCGGGTCGTTCCCCGATAGCAGGGTCTCCACCGCTGTGCCACGGACAAACCCGGAGATGATGCGGCCACCGGAGTAACAGTCCAGCATGGCGATTTCTTCGGCCATGCGGATGGGGTCGTTGACCGAAATAACGTTGCCCAAGATGGCAATCTTGACCTTCTTGGTCAGCTTGGAGATGACGGCGGCGTCGAGGTTGACTGCTGGCTTCATACACCAGTACGAGGCGTGATGCTCGTTGCTCATGATGCCGTCGAAGCCCACTTCGTCGGCCAGTTGGTACTGTTCGTGGTACTGGTTGTAAAGAACCGATGCCTTCTCGGGGTTGAAGTAGGAATTGGGAAAGCCGAGGCGGCCCGAGTCGTACTTCTTCAAGTCATCTTCGGTTACGTGTCCGTAGGGCTGTTCAGAGAACCAGTAGATCTCGGCGTGTTCTGTAGGCCGTTTTAGCTGGTCAACCATTTGTTTCTCCTCGCGCTCCCGGTCGCCGGACTAACAAAGCAGTGCGGCTGCCGAATACCGGGGCATTGGTCCATGATTCGATAAATCCGAGGACAGAAATTACGATTTAAGGGCATACTCGAAAATCGAGGCTTCTGCCACTGACACCGGGCATTATAGGCACTCAGAATAGCAGTGGCAACCGCAGACTAGTCGAGTGTTGTGGGCACGGTGTCCTAAATGTAATATTGGGGGCTCCAATCAACAATTCAAATCAATGGTTCGTAGGAGGAATAAATAATGGCACTTACGCTGAACGATGCAAACAGAATGGTCCAAGCGGCGATAGCCGAGGCCGAGAAAATAAATATCAAATTGAGTGTGGCCGTTGTTGATGCTGGCGGGCATCTGCTGGCTTTCAACCGAATGGAAGGAGCAATCTTCATTAGCGCCGTTGCGGCCCAGGGCAAGGCCATTGGGTCGGTAGGGTTCGGTCGTGACAGCAGCGCCATTCCCGGTGACTCCCCGGTAATCCAGGCCATCATGGCCACCCAGGGAGGCCGCATCATCCCCGCCCAGGGCGCATTGCCAATAATCCAGAACGACGAAGTAGTCGGCGCAATTGGCGGCAGCGGCGGCACCTCCCAGCAAGACGAAGACTGCGCCCGCGTAGGCCTGGCCGTGCTGTAAGCCTCGTACGGACAAGGTTTTACAACCCAATCCGCGCATTAGCCAAATGTTCCTTCCCCCACGCACGGGCGTTGCCTCAAAAGTATCAGCAGAATTTAGTTCTCGGTACGCTCAGAATGACAGTTTTGAGACAAAGCCTATGAGTGGGGGAAGGTTAGATCCCCCAATGCATCGGGGAGACTCTCGACGGAGTCGGAGTCGGAGATGGGGGCGCTTTTCTCCGCATCCCTTCCTAGAGCCCACGGAACCGTCACCCCTGGTAAGACAAACCCCTCAGCCGCGCAGTCTATAATGGTCACTCAAGCCGCCAGCGGAAATTGCTGGCAAGGCTTAATCAAAAAATTACCCCAAGAATAGCGAGGGTGTGTATGAGTGTTTTTTGGAGAAATGTAAAACGTGGCCAAAACCTGGTCATTGAGGTTGATTCAGAACTCGAGGAAGTCATTGGTGGCTACCGGGAAAACAAGCGCGGCATTAATGCCTACGCCAGAACCATGGGTTACGAACCGGAACGCTCCCAAAAAGGATTTCCCAGCGTCGAAGATGCCAAGACGTTTGTGGAATCCTTCAGCCCGTGGAACCTTTTTGGTGCCCATGACGTTACGGTGGAACCCGAAGCAAGGCCAATACTGGAATGAGCTTCGAGTTAACGCAACACTGGAATAAGGACATGTTATGTCACGTCTGCCACTAACTCTTCAATCACAGGTCCCGTCTGATATGCAGTCCAAGTACGGAAGGGTAACCGGTGACAGTACAGGATTGGCGAACACCTTCCGGGCGCTATTCGCCAATCCCCAAGTGGCGTCGGGGTTGGCCGGACTGGACGAACTTGTCGGCCAAATCGGTTTAGAACAACGGATAACCCTGACTGTCGCTCTCACCGTAGCCCACGAGCGAAACAGCGAAACACTCTGGGGTTCGTTCGAGCCGTTGGCACGTGAGGCTGGTGTCAGCGGTGCCGTGATAGATGGCATTGCCGCCGGGACTGCGCCACGGGGGTTGCTGCCCAAAGACGGCATCTGGGTGCACTTCGCTCAGGAGGTGCTCCGGGACCAGGTTCGCGACTCAACCTGGCAAGCTGTAACCCACTTGGTGGGGGATGAAGGGGCCGTTGCCCTGGCCTCCACGGCGTGCTACTACGAGATGATGGCGCGTCTCAACCGAACGTTTGCATTGGATACCGCGTAAGGTAGCCCATGGCTGGAATCCTTCGACGGGCTCAGGACGAGCGGAGAACTAGGTATGAGAACAAAAGAAGGGGGCGGACAATTGTCCGCCCCCTTCTTTTGTTTGCTGTGCACTCCCCTTTAGACGATGTCTTAGTTAGGGGAAATCGCTAGAGACCGAATTTCTCCGAACTCTTTTTGTAGTTTGATCCAAGTGTCTCCGCCGTCGGTGCTCACGTAGACGTAGCCGAAGAGGGTGGCCGCTGCGACCACGTTGGGTATCTCTGGGTTGTTGGCCAGCCAGTAGACCACCGAGTTGGGCACCACAGGAAGGTCGACCGGGGCCCAAGTCTTGCCGGCGTCTTTGGTCCGCTGGACGCAGCCGATGACACCGGGAATGAAGTCGCCGTTACCGACGAACATGACATCGGGGTTGTCGGGTTTAACAATCATGCCTCGGCAGTAAGACCGTACGTCGGTGGGGTTGAACTTGGGGAAATAATGATAATCCCAGCTTTCGCCCTCGTCGGTGCTGGTTGCGAAGCCGAAGGGGCTGGTGCAATACACCGAATTGTTGGCGAGGGCCATGCCGTGGATGTCGCCGTGGAAGGGGTCGGGTCCCAGTTCTGGTAGGTGAACCCACTGGTCGCCGCCGTCCATGCTCTTGTAGACGCCGTCCACTTCGATGCCGGCCCAGATGGTGTTGCTGTCTCTGGGATCGACGATCATGTTGGTGGTGCGGGGAGTGCCGACGGGGCAATTCATGTCCACGCCCATGGTCAATTTATCCCAGCTCTTGCCACCGTCGCGGGAACGGAAGCCCTCGGGCCGTGTACCGGCAAATATCGTGTCGGTGTTGGCCGGGTCAACGGCGACTGACCAAACTTGAAGGTCGCCGATGGGGGACTCGATGCTTTCCCAAGAAACTCCATTGTCTTCGCTGCGGAATAGGCCCAGTCCGTCGGAACCGGCCAGAATCCGATGCGGATTGTCTGGGTAGGTTCGCAGAGCCCTGATGTTGCACTCCGAAGGTATGGGATTGCGTATCTTGGACCAAGTCTCTCCGCCGTCGCCGCTTACGTTCATTCCTTGGCCAACGGTGCCGACCAATATAGTAAAGTCGTTTGCCATGATGTCTCCTCCTAAATTCGGGGGCAAATTTGGGGATTGGGTCGGGTAAAATGTTGCGCCTATGATAGCCCCGGCCCGGCAAAAACGCCAGTGGCAGAGGCCGGGTAGTCGCGCCCACGATTCAGCGATTTTTCCGCCGCATCAATATCGGCAATCAACCCGTTGACACCGATGCATTTATCGGCCCAGAATGGATACTAAATATCGCCTACGTTGATGGGAGGAATGATATGGCTCAAGTACAAACGACGACTTACACTTTGGAAGCCTTTATCGAAGATGTTAGGAACATCTTTAAGAATGAAATAGACCCTCATGTCCAAGCTAAAACAGTAACGGAACACCTGAAGGTATTGATGGCGGTTCCAGGCTGGCTGGAAGAGAAGCTCGAACTCGAAGCAGAGGGCGGGTACGGCCGTTTCTCGCTCCATCTGGACGAAGAGTCTGGTCATCCCGGCAACGGCTGGTGGCTGATGGCCTCGGTGCAGAAGCCCGGCCAAGACAACCTGCCCCATGACCACGGCGTCACCTGGGTGGTTTACGGCGTCTACAAGGGCAGCATCCAACAGCGAAAGTGGCGCTGGGCCTTCCCTGGCGAGGGAGTGGACAAGGCGCAGATTGTCGAGCACGGTCGATTTATCCAGACCGACGGCGACGCGGCCTATTTCATGCCCGGCGAGATTCATGACACGCTGAACGTTGAAGAGGGGCGGTCGTTGGTGATTCGTCTTGAGTCCCAGAAGCTCGACCGGGTAACCCGGTTCCAGTACAACGTCGAGACCGGCGCCATGATAGTAATGGACCGCTAGTCTCTAGTATAAAACCTAGATTTCGCGACACAAAAAGCCCTCGGCAAACGCCGGGGCTTTTTGTGGATTTAGGTCGCCTGCCATGTCGACGAAATGCACCGGCCTGATGGGAAACCAATGTAGGGGCGGGTTTGTAACCCGCCCTGGCTGTCAGAAACTCAGGTTTCGAAAGGGAAGCACATCTTCGTTTGTCGGTTTGGTGTCGGTTGGTCAAACTTGGTGGACGTATGACAGGGCGGGTTTTAAACCCGCCCCTACGGCGGCAGGAATAATCTCTTTTGTCCGCTCATCATGAGAGTGTCGAATGACCCCGTTTCCATGTTTGTGGCAGGAATATGTTTGTCCAGAGAAAGTGGTTCGACGGGCTCACCACGAGCGGTCGGTAGCCATCTTTGCTGCCCGAAAACTTACAAGTCGAACGGAGACCTGGCATTTGTCATTCCGGCGAAAGCCGGAATCCAGGAATGCTAAATCTTTAGGACGGTTGGCCCTTAAGCCACGGCGGGTTTACGCGGCAACTTAATTGCAGCAATCACCAGCGCTCCCAGGCCAAGTAACGCCGCCGCATAGAAGAATGCTGCCGTCGTTCCATATTGGGTAACTATCACCCCGGCAATGATTGGCGATGGCAGCGTGAATACGTGGCGGAACACGCTCATGACGCTCATGGTGCTGCCCTGAATTTGGGACGATGAAAGGTCCATTACGGCGGCAGTTGCAATGTTGTTCGTTCCGTAGAAGAACAGCCCGATGGCCCCGATGACCAAGCCCAGTGTGATGCCGGTGGAGGCGGCCGGTAAAACCAGATACAGCACCCCTAAAGAGGCGTAGGCGGGAAGCAGGACGACCTTGCGGCCAAATCTGTCCGACACAATCCCCATGACTGGCTGGGAAACCATCCCCATGAGATACAGAAGCATGAGGTAAAACCCCAAGCCCAGCGAAGAATATTCCAGGTCTTCACTTAGATATAAAGGCAAGAAGGTTAGCACGCTAAGTCGCCCCATGCTCATGAACACACCGGCGACCATAATTGCCAGAACACTGCGCTCACGGAGCATATCTTTAATGCCGCTGATGTAGGTCTTCATGCTTGGGCCGGGGGCCGCGTCCCGGTAGAAGGATCCCAGACTGCGCCAAAGGATGAAGGCTAGAATCAGGGCGGGCAGCAGGTGGTACTGCATGAGGGTCTGCCAACTCACGACCAACAACAATGCCCCAATACACAACGGGGCGATGGTATCGCCCACGCTGGCCCCCATTCCATGCATGGCCAAGGCGGTGCCACGGCGTTCTGGGAAGCGGGTGGAAATTGATCCAACGGAGGCGGGGTGCCAAGCAGCAGATGCCACCCCAATTAGGGCCACCCCCGGAAATATCCAGAGGTAGCTTAAGGACAGCCCGATTAGGAAGTAGGCCAGGCCACAGCAGGCCAATGCGAAGGCCAGAATCCATCGCCGGTGCTTGGCGAATGAGTCGGCCAGGTATCCCGAGGGCATAATCAGGATTCCTCCCGCTCCCTCTCGGACGGCGGAAAGTGTGCCGACTTCCACGTCATTGAGTCCCAGCGAATCTTTAATACTTGGCAGTATTATCGGAAATAGCTGTTGGTACCAATGGATGACCGTATGTCCGAAGATGAGAGACCCAAGTAAATACCGCCGCTGGCTCTCATTCTGCGGTCCAGGTGAGGGGTTTTCTTCCATGATTAAGCGTAGCCAACCAAGATGCAGCAAGGCTGGCCGAACGCATCCGTTGGAGGCGGATGGCAACTTACCGGCGGCCTCCGCACCCTTTAAATTCTACTCGGACCCGGACGCGCCGGAATCCGCAAACAGGGGAATCATACTTGCGCCCTGAGCGGGAGGCAAGGGAAGCTAGAAGCCGCTAGGTGCGTTTAAAGCCGGGACCGGTGCCGTCCGCAGCCTGCTGTAGCAGCACCGCCGTGTTAATCATCGCTAAATGCGAGAATGCCTGGGGAAAATTGCCCAGCATGGTTTGGGTGGTCGAGTCGTATTCTTCACTGAACAGGCCAAGGTCGTTGGCGCAGCCCATTGCCGAGTCGAACAGTTTGCGCGCTTCTTCAAATTCACCCATATGGATTAGGTTGTCAGCCAACCAGAAGGTGCAAATGGTGAACGTCCCTTCGGTTCCGCCAACCCCGCTGGCCTCACCGACCCCGTCGTCAAAATCTTTGTAACGGTAAACAAAACCCTGAGGGTTGGTTAATTCTGCTTGAATGGCCCGAATGGTGGAGCGCATCTTTGGGTCGGTGGCCGGGATGAACCCGACCAAGGGCAGCATCAGATTGGCGGCATCTAGGTTGTTGCTGCCGTAAGACTGAACAAAGGCCTGGCGTTCCGTTGAATAGCCTTTTTCCATGACCTCGGACCTTATTTCTTCCCGCACCGTGCGCCAAGTTTCGACGTCGCCGGGCAATCCCAGCGAGGTTGCGGCCTTGATTGCCCGGTCCATGGCCACCCAGCACATCACCTTGGAGAATACGAAATGCTGGCGTCCGTTCCGGGTCTCCCAAATGCCCTCGTCCGGTCTTCTCCAGTGGTCAATCACGTAGTTGACCACCCGCCGTAGTTGTTCCCAGTACTCGGAATCAATGGCACCGCCGAACTTACGGAAGGTATGGGCCGAGTCCATGATTTCGCCGTAGATGTCGAGCTGAAACTGGGAGTAGGCCGCGTTTCCAATCCGAACCGGTCGTGACCCTTGGTAGCCGTCTAATTCCGGAATCTCAATTTCGGTCAACCGGCGTTCTCCGCCGAGTCCATACACCACCTGCAAGTCGTGGGCGCGGCCAGATGTGCTCCATTCCAGCCATTCTTTGAACGCGCTAGCCTCTGCGGTATATCCGATGATTGAAAGCGCATACAGAGCGAAGGTCGCGTCTCTAATCCAGGTGTATCGGTAGTCCCAATTGCGATTCCCGCCGATAATCTCTGGCAGCGACGAGGTCGGCGCGGCAACTAGCCCTCCAGAAGGTGCATAGGTGAGAGCCTTCAGCGTCAATGCGCTGCGAACCACAGCATCCCGATTCTCGCCCTGGAAAGTACACTGGTCCGACCATTCTTCCCAGTAGGCTGCGGTGTCTTTCAGTTCCCGGTCCAGAGTCTCCGGGTTCAGGGGTTCTGACCGGTGGGAAAACGAGGGCTGGTACGAGACGGTGGCGTACAGTTTTTCGCCTTCGAAAATAGTTCCCCTGGACCGGAACCCGTCATTCACCACCGTTAGTGAGTCTGAGCAGTAAATTGACACCGCCTCCGACCCGCCGTGAGCCATTCCGGTATGGGGACTGCTCACCGCTGCATGGGGCACAATTGTCCCGTAATCGAATCTTGGGTAGCAGTCGAGTTCAAAGTCCAAGTGCCCATCGGTGCAGTGAAGGATGCGCACGACCCGCTGGTCATTCGCAATTTCCAGGGGCTCGCGGGGCATCGCCGAATGGCGATGGACCGGCATGAAGTCGATGAGTATTCCGGAACCGCTGGGTGTCGTAAAGCTCGTCTCCAGAATGTTGGTCATGGCGCGGTAACGGCGGGTAACTTCGCCGACGTTGCTGGGCGCTAATTTGAAAAATCCGCCCTTGTCAGAGTCCAGGATACTGCTGAACATTGCCGGCGAGTCGAAACGAGGAATACAGCACCAGTCAATGGACCCGTCTATACCTACCAAGGCTGATCCGTGCATGTCGCCAATTAGGCCGTAATCTTTTATGGGCTTGTTGTTCAAGAATCGTTACCGTGTGATAAATTTTGGCTTCGACCGTGCAGTCGCAACCACTGGCGGCCGTCGTTGGACAATAATTGGTTGATTGCCGCAGGGCCATTACTCCCGATGGCATAACCGTCTGGAGGAGGCGCACTAGATACGCCCAACCCTTGGATAATGGGGTCGATAATTTCCCATGCCTCTTCGATTTCGTCACTGCGGGTAAAAAGGGAGGCATCCCCGCTCAATGCGTCCAGCAACAGGCGTTCGTAGGCATCGGGGATGGCCCGCCCGCCGAAAGAATCATCGTAATGAAATTCCAGGTCTACCGGACGTAGTTCCATCTTCCCGTCCGGCGACTTGGCTTGGAACTCCAGATGCAGTCCCTCGTCTGGTTGGACTTGGATGGCAAGTACGTTTGGGCCAATCTCTTGGTGGAACATCATGTGCGGAGGCTTTTGGAACTGGATTGCAATCTCGGTCCTCTTTTCACCGAGAGCCTTGCCGGAACGCAGATAAAAGGGCACTCCCTGCCACCGCCAATTGTCCACGTTCAGCCGTATCGCTGCGTAGGTTGGTGTATCTGAGCCTGCGGGGACGTTCGGCTCGTCAAGATACCCGTTGTATTGGGCATGGACGGCAACTTGCCGGGCCGATTCAGGAAGGAGGCGCCGCACTGCATTTAGAACTTTGACCTTCTCATTTCTGAGTAAGTCGGCCTGGAAATTGGAAGGTGGTTCCATAGCGACGACTGTCAACAATTGGAGCAGATGGTTCTGGAACATATCCCGAAAGACGCCGGCTTGGTCGTAATAACCCGCACGGTCAGAGACTGTTACGGTCTCCGACACTGTGATTTGGACGTTGTCTATGTAGTTTCGGTTCCAGATGGGTTCAAATATGGTGTTCGCGAACCGGAACACCATCAGGTTTTGCACCGTTTCCTTGCCCAAATAATGGTCGATGCGGAAAACCTGCTCCTCGGCAAACACCGAGTGCACCAATTGGTTGAGCTCTTGGGCCGACCTAAGGTCGGTACCGAAGGGCTTTTCGACGACCAACCGCCGCCAGCAGTCTACTTGGCGGGCCATGCCCGATTCTCCCAGGTTCAAAATAGCCGTACCATAGAGAGAAGGGGCCAGTGCCAGGTAGTACAAGCGATTGGCAGGCTTGCCGTGAGTTTCGACTGCAAGAAGGGTATCTTCCAGACCTTTCATGTCGTCGGAAGACGTTACGTCTCCGCAGTAATAACTGATGCGTGACACGAATTCCTTCCACTCATCTGTGGTTGGATTGAATTCTTCGAAGGCGTCCATTCCCTCGACTAGGGAATCTCGAAACTCCTGGTCCGTCAAGTTACCGCGGGCCATTCCCACTATGCGTACTTCTGGACCAAGTTTCCCTTTTCCGAATAAACTGCATAGTGAAGGAATCAACTTCCGCCGCGTTAGGTCGCCCGACGCACCAAAGATGACTATCGTGGTTGTTTGGTCTGGGGAGTTCGAGGTCATTCGCCTGGCCTGCGAACCGCGTGTCCGCCGAACTGCTGTCTCAATGCTGCTAGTAACCTGCCACCGAAGGGCTGCGCTTGCCGGGAGCGGAACCGGGCCTGCAAAGCCATGGTTATCACTGGGATTGGCACGGCCAACTCCACAGATTCCTCGACCGTCCAACGGCCCTCTCCCGAGTCGTCCACATATGAGTCTAGGGACTCAAGGGCGGGGTCTTCTTTCAACGCTTTGGCCGCCAGGTCTAACAGCCAGGAACGCACCACGCTGCCGTAACGCCACGTCTCGGCGATGGCCGGTAAATCCAGGCCGAACTCTTCTTTGGCCGCCATTAACTCGAATCCTTCGGCATAGGCCTGCATTAACCCGTATTCCACGCCGTTATGCACCATCTTGGTGAAATGGCCCGAACCACTGGGTCCGACCCGGCTGTAGCCCTCTTCAGCGCTGGGCGCAAGACTGTGAAAGATTGGCTCAAGACGCTTCACCGCAGCTTCGTCACCGCCGACCATTAGGCAGTAGCCCTCGGCCAGGCCCCAAATGCCGCCGCTGGTGCCAACATCTATGAAATCAATTCCTTGACTGGCCAGCTTGGCGGCGCGGCGCATGCTGTCTTTGTAGTTGGCGTTGCCGCCGTCCAATATGGTGTCACCTTGACTGAGCAACGGGGCTAAGGCGTCGATGGTGTCCTCGGTTGGCTGTCCATCTGGCAACATTAGCCACAAGGCTCTGGGAGCAGAAAGACAACCAACAATGTCTTCCAACGAAGACGCGCCTTCACCGCCGAACCCTTGGCTGGCCGCCACGGCCTCTTGGTCTCGGTCGTAGGTGACCACCCGATGTCCTCCAGCGATTAGCCGCTGGGCCATGTTGCCGCCCATCCGGCCTAGGCCAATCATTCCCAAATCCATGTGTTCAACTCTCTTTAATCAATTGCAACAAAGGACTGTTAGTTACATGTTGCCAAAAGTGGGATGCCAATTACGAGCCGCGGATTTCGGTCTGGTCACAAGGGAACCGACGGGCGCACGATTAGAACGCGACTGCAGAGCGTTAACGGGTCCCTGGATGAAGGTGGGCAAGCGTTCCCGGGGGAGTACATCCGCAAATCAGTCAGACGCAGCCAGACAAATCTGTAGGTCAAACATCCGCGCTACATCCCAACCCAATCACATCCCCACACAAAATTGCAGACTGCTAGACACGCCAGTTGTTCTTATTGGCTGGCGTTAACTAGCCTCTTTGACCAATTTTCGAGACTCTTCAGCGATTCGTTCGGCGGTAATGCCGAACTTTTCGTAGAGCACTCCGGCGGGGGCCGATGCCCCGTAGGTGGTCATGCCCACTGCTACGCCGTCCAGGCCAATGTACCGCTCCCATCCTTGGGTGGAGCCTGCTTCAACCGAAACCCGGGCCCGCAACGATGGCGGCAGGACTTGGTCGCGGTATTCTTTGGGCTGGTCGTCGAATAGTTCCCAGGACGGCATGGATACCACCCTGGCGGCGATTCCTTCGCTCTCCAGTTTCTGAGCGGCCTCCAAGGAGATGTAGACCTCTGAACCGGTGGCGATAATGATTACCTGGGGTGAATTACTGCTCTCCCAGAGGGTGTAACCGCCCTTGTGAACTCCGGATGCTGGGCTCAAGGTTGAGCGGTCCAACACCGGCAGGTTCTGGCGGGTGAATGCCATGGCAGTGGGGCCATCTTGTCGCAACACGGCTGCGCGCCATGCTTCAACGGTCTCGGTGGCGTCCGCCGGGCGAAAGACCACCAGGCCGGGAATATCCCGCAACGCCATCATGTGCTCAATAGGTTGGTGAGTAGGGCCGTCTTCGCCGACGCCGATGGAATCGTGGGTGAAGACGTAAATCACTTGCGTGCCCATCAAAGACCCAAGTCGGATGGAAGGGCGCATGTAGTCGGAAAAGACCAGGAAGGTTGCGGTGTAGGGAATGGCGCCACCGTGCAGGGCCATGCCGTTGGCCACGGCACCCATAGCGTGCTCTCGCACTCCGAAGTGGATGTTGTGCCCGGAAAAATCGCCTGGGCCTATGTAGCTACGGTCGTTCAAGACGGTCTTAGTGGACGGGGCCAGGTCGGCGGACCCACCAAGGAACGACGGCAAACCTTTGGATATGGCGTTCATCACCACGCCGGATGCCTCGCGAGTGGCGACGGGTTTCGAGTCCGCAAATAAGCCGTCTAGGCCCGCGTCCCAGCCCTGCGGAAGCTTTCCTCGTAATGCGTCATCTAGCTGCTGGGCCTCGGCTGGGAAGGCCTCTCGGTATTCACTGAACGCGGCGGCCCATTCGGCCTGGACGGATTTGCCTCTTTCACCGGCCAATCCCAGGTGGGTGCCGACTTCGGCTGGGACGGTGAACGTTCCTTCATAGCCCCATTTCAAATTTTCTTTGGCCAGGCCGACTTCGTCTTCGCCCAACGGATCCCCATGGGCGGACGCTTTGCCAGCCTTATTGGGGCTGCCGTACCCAATCACAGTGCGGCAAACGATGATGCTGGGCTTTCCGGTCTCGGCCTTGGCGGCGGTCAGCGCAGTTGAAACTTCCTCGACGTTCATCCCGTCGATGGGGCCGACGACGTGCCATCCGTAGGCAGCAAACCGTTGGGACACGCTCTCGCAAAAGGTGAGGTCGGTGCTGCCCTCGATGGAAATTTCGTTGTCGTCATAGAGCATGACGAGTTTGCCCAAGGCCAGAGTTCCCGCCATGGATGCCGCTTCCGAAGAGATTCCTTCCTGAAGATCGCCGTCGGATACGATGGCGTAGGTGTGGTGGTCAATGATTTCATGACCGGGCCGGTTGTATCGTCCAGCCAGCCAGCGTTCAGCCAAGGCCATACCAACAGCGTTGGCGAACCCCTGTCCCAAAGGCCCGGTGGTTACTTCCACGCCGGGAGTCGTACCAAACTCGGGATGCCCTGGTGTTTTGCTGCCCCATTGCCGGAACTGCTTAAGTTCATCCATCGGCAGGTCGTACCCGGTTAGGTGGAGCAGGGAATATAACAAAGCCGACGCGTGGCCGGGGGAGAGCACAAAGCGGTCTCGGTTGGGCCAGGTGGGGTCGGCAGGGTTGTGCTTTAGAAAGCGGTCCCAGAGGGCATAGGCCATGGGCGCGGCTCCCATGGGAGTGCCAGGGTGGCCCGATTTCGCCTTTTGCACAGTATCAACAGCAAGAAATCGAACGGTGTTTATACAGAGCTGGTCAAGGGCCTGGTCTGCCAAAGTGAAACCCCCTAGCGTCTCTGGGAAGCGGCCAAAATATCCCTATGCCAGAGGGATTGTATTTCGACTCGTGCGGCCTAAATTCGGAGGGAATCAAATTCCCCAGGATATGTTAGCGAACCAAGGGCGGGTTGTCACTAGTGATTATGTCTGGAGAATTGAGGATTATTGCGGCGGCGTCGTTTGAGTCATGAGCCCGGTTCGGGTTGGCCTTCAGCAGCGCCCAGCTGTGATAGGAGTGCGTACTCGCCCAAGTGCTTGCGCAGCAGGACTCTGGCGCGGTGCAGACGGGACTTGAGGGAGGCAACAGAAATGTTCAGAACCTCGGCGGATTCTTCGGTGGAGAACCCCTGGATGTCGCGCAAGACCACGGCAGCACGGAGGTCGGGAGAAAGGAAGTCCAGTCCGTTTTCCAAGGTGGACCGGAGCTCGCTGTTGACTGCGGCGTCCTCCGGGTCGTTTTTCAAGTCGTAGATGATGGCGTCGTCGAAGAGGTTTTCTGCGATGTACTTGGCCCTGGACTTGTCCTTGCGGATTTTCATCAAGCAAGCGTTCACGACGATACGGTAAAGCCAGGTGGACAACTTAGACTGGCCCTTGAATCTGGGCAATGCTTTGTAGGCAGAGATGTACGCCTCTTGAACTGCGTCTTCTGCGTCCTCGGCGTTTCGGAGCATGCGGAAGGCCACGCTATAGGCCAAGTCGGAATACTGTTCCACCATCTCGGTGAAGGAGCGATCTAGATCAGTATCAGTAGAGGAGGTCTCGCCTTGGGTCGACATCCAGGTCTCCTGGGGAGTGCCGGGGCGGGTGTCAATCAAGTTTAGGCGACCTCATGACCGGCTGCAATACATGGCGGGGTGTTCATAGAGGAATACCAAGGCCCTAGCTCTTGCCTTGGTAGATTAGTGTGTCCGGCTTGAACGCTCCCCAGGCAAACCAAAAGTGGTCACCGTGGGCTATTTTGGTTAATCGCTCCCCGGCCAACGGGCCGTCAATGGCCTCTCCCAGGATATTCCAAGTAGAGCCAGTTTCGCGGTCGGTAAATCCGCCATCGGTAGGAATGAAGGTCAGCATCTGCCCCGCCAAGTCTGCGTTGAAGACGACTGCTGAACCAACATCCCGGGAAGACCCAATCGATGAGCGGTCTAAAGCCGACTGTGTCCCGGATTTGAAGAACACGGCCACGTCCACCCCATTGACGGCATAGTTCACTGCGCCTTCTTCGGCCAGAGTGGAGAACGGAAATGCGGCATCCACGCCGTCCACGGTAATTGCGGCGACCCGCTCTTTGGGCTCTAGCCGCCCGTCCAAATCGCCTTGGAACAAGAACGGTGGATTATCAATCCGGTCATAGCCGACGTAAGGGTTTTGCCCGTAACTTCGACTGTACCCAGTGTCTTTGGAAAGGACAGTCCCGTCGGGCTGGTGGGTCATATAGTCCTGCCAGGAAATGATGGGCGCCGCCAGGAAGTTGAGCTTGGTTCCGGCCATGACACCGATGATTGCTTCGCCGGTAAGCTGTTGCCACCAGGACTCAGTCTGCCGGTCCCACATCACCAGGTCGCTGTTCCGCAGGCTGCCTGAAGTGCCGAAGTCGAGGACCAGGTCGTTTACCGTGCGTTCGAAGACGATGGCGCTGTTGCAGAGGGGGCAGAAAGTAACGGCCACCGGCACGCCGCCCACTTCGTCGTTCACCACTTCGTGCCACATCAATATTTGCAGCGGGTAGGCCCGTTGGTCGCCGTTTATTTCAAAGGAAATGACCGGCTCCAAATCGGATAACCACTCATCTGCTTGTTCGATGGTAACGAATCTAGGGTTATCCAACGGAGGGATTCCGTCCCTAGGCGGCCCGCCTGAAATTATGTCGGTGAATGGCACGGTGTGGTATTGGAAATCAGTCTTCCAAGGGCCAGTCGATATGCTGGAATCGCTTAAAGCCGATTTGAACTCGGGGTCCGGTTCCACCAGTCCCGTTGGTTCAATGCCTTCGATGAATATTCTTCTCACGACTGTCGTGGTCGGCGACACAGTGCCTGCTGGAGCAGGGCTGGTTCCAATGAAAGCAGAGGCTGCTGCTTCAGCATCAAATGGCGTAGTGGCGTCACCGCCGCAGGCAATTGCTACGAGGGCCACGGCCCCTGTGAGTAGTCCGAGAACGTTTAGGTTTGGCATCAAGTTAACTCCTGTAGAAAGTTTGATGCCTAAACCTAATTTGGGATTCTGGCCTGAATGGATTTAGTCCGTCATTCCGGCAAGAACCGGAATCTAGCCACTTAGCTTGCCTTTAAGAAGTGGGCAATTGAACAAACGCCATAGCCCGTTCGTGGTGAGCCCGTCGAACCACCTCTGTGCATAAGCATAAACCGAGTTTTCCAAATCAGAGCATGGCTGCTGCACGCCCTTCGACGGGGCTCAGGACGAACGGTTGTTAACACAGACTAAACGCTGTGACTTGGTTGACTTAAGATTGCGCCCGGTTTCGAGATTAACCTTCGCGGACATCCGTTCATGGTGAGCCCGTCGAACCACCACCAAGTCATTCGACAGGTCCGATTTATTGAAACTCTCGACCCCTATGACCGGCGACCCCTATGACCGGAACTCACCAAGAGTGGGCTAAATTGCCTTAAACAGGCTGTTTCGTGCGGCCTAGCGCCGGGAATATCGTGTCCCGGAAGGCCGCCAACTCGCCAGTGGCGAACTCGTAGGTCTGTTCGGTCATCAAGTAGAGGTGCTCCAGTCCTGCCTTCTCCGCCTGCTTGATGCGCTCGGCGACATGCTCCGGCGTGCCAATTAAGCCCATGCTGTCGCAGAGTTGGGCCAAGGCGTCGTCAGGCAAGAATGCGCACAGCTCTTTGGCTTTCTCCCAGTCCTCGGCGTGGGGAACGTCGGGGTACAACTCCCAGAGTCCACGCGGCAGTTCCAGGTCTGAGAAATCCATGCCGGCGGCTTTTAGCCAGCGGGCGAATGTGGGCTGCATTAATCTCTGCACGGCCAAGGGGCGGGCCATCTCCCGTGCCTCTTTCAGGTCGTCTCTGATGATGGTGGTGCAGGTGAAAATGGTTTCTAGGTCATCGGGATTGCGTCCAGCCGCTTTGGCACCGTCGAAAATCAGATTCCGCGCTTCGGCCACCGCATCAGGGTGGATGCCGGTCATTAATACCGCGCCGTCGGCTACTTCACCAGCCACCTTCATGACCCTGGGGCCGGTGGCCGCGATGTAGACCGGCGCTGTTACACCACCGCCGTGCCGCAGCCGAGTTGTAATGTTGCCAAAATCAAATTGGTTGCCAGCCATGAGTTCTTTCATCATGACCACCGCGTCCCGCATCTGCCGCACGGTAGCCGGGGGAATGCCTACGGTGTTGGCCGAGCTATAACCACGGCCAATCCAGATGTTGGCCCTACCTGGTGCGATTTCGGAGACGGTCTGGGCTGCCGAGGCCAACACCGATGGGTGTCGGGTTACAGGATTGGTGACGGCCGAGGATACCTGAATCGTGGAGGTATTCAGCAGCGCATGGGCCATCGAGACAAATACGTCGCGCTCCAGCAACTGGGAGTCCAGCATGCCCACGCCGTCAAATCCGGCGTCTTCGCACTCTTTCACAAATGCAGTGACCTCGGGAACGGGCTTACAGGGTGGGACTCTCAGGTCAATCTTGATGGCCATGTGTTTCTCCTTAGCCGGACAATTCATTTGAAAGATGGGCCACATTATAGCAATTCGAGGCATGGGTCAACGGCTTGCCTCGCGAGGCTGTTACTCCTCGGTGTTGTGGTAGAATTTGCCAACCGAAACCTAGCGGCACGTTACTAGCCGCAATACGTGAATGGAGAATGCAAGATGACCACCGCTGACCGATTGACTATGCCCCTTGGCGAAGCAATGTTCACCCAGCGGGCCATCCGTAGACTGAAGCCCGACCCCATTCCCGACGATGTAATGCGAGACCTAATGGAGGCGGCAATCCGCGCCCCCAACGGTGGCAATACTCAGCAGTGGCACTTCATCGTGGTGAAAGACGCCGACACCCGGAAGCAACTTGGCGAACTGTATCACGAGGCCTGGTGGGCCAAGCGCAAGGATCAAGGCATCATGGGGCCCGAAGATATTCCCCCCGGCAAGAATTCGCAGCGGTCGGCCATGCGGCTGGCCAACGAATTCGGGGACGCCCCGGTGATGGTCCTTATTTGCAGCCTGTCCAAGGGCTCTGGTGCAGGAATAATTCCGTCGGCCCAGAACTTACTCCTGGCTGCCCGGTCCCACGGAATTGGCGGCACCATTGCGACACTCCACCCGGTGGTTGAAGAGCGGGTTCACAAGCTGCTCAACATTCCCTATACCGCCCAGATAATCTATTGCATGCCGTTGGGTTACCCGCGCGGCGAATTTGGTTCGGTAACCCGCAGACCTTTAGAAGAGGTCTGTGGCTTAGACCGTTGGGACAATCCATACAAGTAGCCGCTGACCGTTTAGCGATTAATTAAAAAGCTGACTCCACGTTTTGGTGGAGTCAGCTTTTTTGCTGTTTTATTTTGACCGACCTATTTGTCGTTAGCCAGTGAACAGGTCTTTAACCTTGGCTAGGAATGAGCGAGCCCCGCCGCGCTCTAGGAATTTAGACCATGATTCTTCAGCGGAAGAGGAGCGCTCCAGGTCTTGGACACGCTGCTTCATGATTTCTAGAATCTTCTTTTCCTCGCCCTCGTCCAGCCAATACCCATGCTGGTTCTTGCAGTGGTCGATGGGCAGATTATTGGCCCGATAGTTGAACGTCTCCATGACCTCGTAACAATTGGGGCAGGAAATGTCGCTCTCGCGGCGGGCGTATTCCATTAACCCCTTGCGTTCGTCATCGTCCATGGAATGGTCCTCAAGCTGATCCATCTCATGGAAGTCCAACCATAGGCCTTTGCACTCGGGGCAATGGTCAATCTCAATGCCCTTAAGGGATTTTTCGTTCAGAGCGACATCGCAACGTGGGCAGTTCAATCTGTTTCCTCACTTGGTTTCCCGTTTGTTAGGCCAGAGTATCATAAGCGTATTTTGAGAGTAAGCCGGCACTGATAATAAATACGCAGACGCCTGGGTATTGGATGGGAAGGCGGCTAATTTCCATTGTATGCGCCTGGGTAATCTACGGGACTGCGTTTAATTTGACGTCGCTTAATTTAATGAGATGGCCGCTCCGGTGCCCTGGGTCTGTTCGTTGACGAGAAATGCGGCACTGTCACGGCCTCGGGTGGTCTCCAAGTCGGCGTCGAATCGCTGGCCGCCCATGGTGCCGATTAATTCATACCGCTGCTCGGTGAAGAGACGACCTTCGTACCCGGAGCTTTTCACGTTTCTACTCGCTTCTCCGGCTAGGTACATTTCCACTGCCTGAATCATCAGTTCACGAAATTCATCTTGTTCGAGATAGGCCGAGGCCCGTAGAAATACGTAGCCCCACCGTGCTCCCTTGTGTTCCATCATATGGGTCGAAGTACTCCCTGGTTATTGCTTGGTTTTGTTTGCGGCCACTGAAAATCGTATCCCACCCCGTAGTCCAGGGCAAGATAGCGCCTAATTCTGAGGCACTGCTTTACGCATGAATAGCGTGATTACTACCGAAGAAAAGATGGCGGCTCCAAGACATAGATATCCAATTCCTGGAAACCCGCTGGCTGCCAGGACGACCCCGCCGATAGCAGCGCCGCCGACGCCACCGGTTTGGTTACTGAAGCCGAGCATCCCCACGCCGGTGGCCCTGGACTGGCCGGATACCTCGGTGCTCAAAGTTATCAACACCGGCCAACCAATGCTCAACATTGTCACCGCTACGAAGGCGATGGCGACAACAGCCCAGATAGGAAAGTCGACCAAGAACAATAGCAACGCTGCAATTCCACCGGCCAGGGAGAACAGCGCGACTAAGGTCATCCGGTTTTTTCGAATGGCTACGGGCCCGGCCATCCAACTGCCAACAACTCGCCCAAGGCCCGCGAAGGCCAGGGGTAGCGCCACCGCCCCGACGCTCATGCCGTAAGCGTCAATCAAGTAGGCTGCGAGGTAGCTAAACAACCCGAAAAAGGCCATCCGCTGGGCGAAGTTAACGACTATAGCCGCTCGAAATATTGGGATGGCCAACAGCGTCCGATACCGCGAGAAGAAGGTGAAGTCCTTTAGTCCCGAGCCCTCATTCTTGGGGAACCAGAACCAGTTAAGCACCACGCACGCCGCCAACGTAACTCCCGTTATCACGAAGGGTAACCGCCAACCGCCCCATTGGGCTGCCACCGCCAAGAGGGGTATGGCAATCACCGATGAGAGGGTGTTGAATGCCATGATTCCGCCGACTGCCTGGGCCCGGCGAGAGGGTGCAACAACATCGGCGATTGCCGCCAAACTGTTGGGCGGAATCATGCCGCCGCCCAGTCCGGTCAATACGCGGAAGGCCATCAAGGTCCCAAGATTGGGTGCGAACGCCGAGGCTAACGTTCCGATGCAGAGCAACGATAAGCCAGTTAATGCCACGGGTCTGCGGCCAAAGGAGTCGGACATTGGTCCGACGGTGACCACGGAGATCGCCCAGGCGGCAAAGGTGGCGGTAGCGAGCTGACCGGCCACGGCCACCGAAGTGTCGAACTCTAAGGCGATATCGACCAACAGAGGGGCCACCATGAGCGATGCAGCCTGGGTGACAAATAACGCGACGGCCACGGCCACAATAAAGCGAAATTGGCTCATGGGTGCGTGGGCTTATGGTTATGGTTCAACTAGGCTGGCGTCTCCGGTTCGTGCATGGCTAGAAGTATTACCAACGATGAGAATACCACTGCGCCCAGGCATAATAAAATCTCAGTACCGATCCAAGTTGGGCCACATCAACTTGCACACCGACATCTACCACGAATTCTTACGTCGCTCCAGCAAACACCAAAACGAACCTCACCGTGTTCAGGCCCCCATGGGCGATGATTGTGACCCACAGATTGCGTCCGGTTCGCAAATATATCACACCAAATAAGACGCCAAACGCACCATTGCTTAGTATTCCTACCGGGCCTTCAATTACGTGCGTTACACCGAAGACAACTCCGGCAATGCCTACTGCAACAATCGCCCCGACGCGGTAATTTTGAAAAATCCCTGTGACGCGAGATATCAGGAAAGCTCTGAACAACATCTCTTCACCGAAGGAGATAGTCGTCCATGCGCCGAGCAAACTGATGACCAGGAATATGACACTTCCTTCGAGCGCGTCGAAGCGGCTCTCATCAATCGACTCTGCAACAAGTCCAGGTATGTTTTGCGCTACTACCTGTACAAGCACAATGACGAAAACCGCCCCCACGAATGTGGCGAGCGCCAGGACGGTCGTCCTTAGCCAACTCTTCGGTCGCGCCAGCCCGATTTCGCGCCAGCCCGTGTTTTTCCGCCGAAGCACCAGTGTGGCTACACCGACGCTCAGTACTGGAGCCAAAATCGCGGATGAAAGGCCAAGCGCTGAGTCTAAGCCTGCTGCATAGCTAACTGCCCCCAATGCTACGAACGGGACAAAGGCTGCAATAATCTCTAGAAGTGCGAAGGCGATCTGCGAAGTAGTTCCGCGCATGACTGCATGTCCTTTTTTGGGAGGCGATGTCAGCTGCCGAACGGCCACCCATAGAGCATTGGTAGGACCACAAGAGGGGGAGGTAGAGAGAGTGTCAGGTAGTAACTATCCGGTATGACTTGCCGCTGGCTGGGCAGGTTGTCCAGCATCCGGATGTGTTTGGCGGAGGGGCAGCCTTAAACTGGCCACCAAATCAGGCCATTAAAAAACTAGCAATGTCCCCTGGAGTGTACATAGAGGCCCACCCGCATAGACTCGAACCAACGGTTCAGAGTAAAGGTCATAGAGTGGGTTTTACATTTTGCCTGTGAATGGTGGAGCTGCGGGGACTCGAACCCCGTACCTCTTCAATGCCATTGAAGCGCTCTCCCAGATGAGCTACAGCCCCACTGTGGAAGCTGGCCGAAGCCAAGACGAGTATGGGCGCTCGTGCTCGGTTACTTCCCGATGGCAATCGGGACGCTCGGCCAACTCTCCTAATATAGCAAATCGCTATATTGCCCCGCAAGGGTTATCCCTTGCGAGTGTACTTAACTACGCGGCGACCTTTGCCCCAGTCTCCGGGCGTTACCACGTAAACGTCTTTGTGAGAATCGGCCCAAATTCCGTGGCAGGAACGGTACCGCTCTTCGCCCCACTGGGCAAGTCGATTGCCGTCCAAGTCCAATACGCTGACCATGCCGCCGTTGTGCTCTGGGATATACACGATGCCTTCATCGTCAACGAACATCAAGGCCGGGCCAATCAGCTTGGTGGGCCAGGCTTTGATGAACTTGCCGTCCTGAGTGAAAGCCTGGACGCGGTCGTTCTCCCGGTCCGATACCAAGACCTGTCCTTTGGGGTCGATCCAAACGCCGTGGGGCAGGTTGAACTGACCGTCGCCGGATCCAGGGTCGCCCCAGGACATGATGTGCTCGCCCTCGGGGGTGAACTTGTGGACACGGGCGTTGGCATAGCCGTCGGCGATGAATATTTCACCGGCGTCGTTTACCGCAATACCGGCCGGCATGTTGAAGGGAGGGCCACTGTGGGTCACGCTGGACCAAGTGGTAGAGCTATAGTCGTCTTTGGCCACGCCAGTGTCTGACCGGAATCCCTCTTCGCCGATGGTCAACAGGTGCTCGCCGTCTTTGGTGAACTTGAATACCTGATGCTTGTTGCGGTCAACCAGCCAAACGTTGTCGTTCTTGTCTAGGTAGATGGCGTGGGCGAAGGCGATTAGACCAGCGCCCCAGGAGGACACAAAGTTGCCTTCCCGGTCGAAGATGCAGACCGGATGTTCCGGGTCCCGGTTGAAGCAGTAGACGCGGTCCTCGGAGTCGCCGTAGACCGCCGCGGCCGGCATTGCCCAGCCGTCGGGCAGCTTGGCCCAGTCTTCATTTACTTCGTAGGTGTATTTCCCGGTGCCCACGGTGTTGGCTGTAGTCATTGTTCTTTCTCCTCAGAGTTAAGTGGGGCGCTTAATAGGGGCGGATACCTGGAGTCTTGACCCGGAAGCTGTACAAAGACACTCCGGGAGTAGTGTAAACAGTTCGGAAGTCGGGGCCGCCAAAGGCTAGATTGCGCGGGACTTCGGGACACTTGATAACGCCCAGATGAGTCCCGTCGGGGTCGAAGACCCAGATGCCGCCGGAGCCGACACAGAAAACCCGGCCTAGAGTGTCGACCTTCATGCCATCGGGCACGCCAATCTCGGAAGACGCCATGCTGGCGAAAATCCGGTTGTTGCTCAGGGTGCCATCGGCAGCGACGTCGAAGGCTCTAATCTTACGGTGGTTGCAGACCAGGCCTTTTTCCGCTTCTTCGAAGCAGACCTGACTTTCTCGGCTGATGGCCACGTATAGAACTGACTCGTCCGGGGAGAAGGCCAGTCCGTTGGGGTACTCGCAGCCGTCGGTGGCAACCGAAATCTGGCCGTCGGGCGCGATGCGGAACACCCCAGCGAAATCATACTCACGCTGGACTGGGGGTAGGCGGAGCGCTGGGTCGGTGAAGTAGATACTGCCGTCAGAGCGGCAGACCACGTCGTTGGGCTTATGGAACCGCTTGCCATCCCAGCGTTCGGCGATGGGTGTGACCTTGCCGTCGGCGTCCATGCGGGTGACGCGACGGTGGTCGTTGCCTTCGCACATTAGCAACCGGCCCTGGCGGTCGAAGGTGCAGCCGTTGCCTTCGCCGGTACCTTCGCGTACCACGCTAACACCTCCGGTCGGGTCCCAGCGCAAGAGCCGGTTGCCAACCAGGTCGACAAAGGTCAAATAACCTTCAGGGTGCCAAAGGGGACCCTCGGTATTGCCCAGGTCGGTGGCTAACCGGGTGTGTTCGGGTGACTCTAAAATATCTGCGAGGCTGTCAGGCATAGGTGTTTATCGTCCGTTGACCGTCCGTTGATTAGTAGGCGGGATTATAACAGTATGTTGTGCGTGGCGCACTCTCCGGTAGACAGGTCTGATTGACCAGCCAGTGGGGCTTGATTAGAATGCCAGGCAACTGCCCGAGAGATGCATGCAGGAGAACATCTTGGTCAACATGAAACCAAACGATTCTGTGGAAGAAATTGCCGTGGAACTTCGGGCGCAGGCCGTCCGACTTTGGGGCGAGCAGCGGGCCGTTGAATTGGAAGCGGCCTTGCAGACGACCGCGTTCCAACTCTGGGAATTGGGTCAAGAGACTCCCCACCGCGACTTGGAGCCAGGTTTTTATCAGTAGCGCGTATCGAGCGCATATCGGAGTCTGTACTTGTCTAATTTATGGATGAGGTTGAATCATGCCCCAGCCCTATGAACTAACGGTGTCCCAGGCCGCGCAGCAGATTAAAGATAAAAGCCTATCCCCCGTGGACCTGGCCCAATCACTTTTGGAGCGCATCGACGCCACTGACAAAGACCTTAAGGCTTGGGTAACAATAGACCGAGAAGAGGTGCTGGGTACTGCCAAACAACGTGAAGAAGAGGCGAAACAGGGGAAAACGCTCGGGTTGCTCCACGGTGTGCCGGTGGGCCTGAAGGACATCTTCTATACCGCTGGGATGAAGACCGCCGCCGGGTCAAAGGTATATGCCGATTTCGTGCCCGACTTCGATGCTACCTGTGTGGCCAAAATCAAAGCGGCTGGCGGCATTATCTTGGGCAAAGCGGTCACCACCGAGTTTGCCACATCGGACCCATCGCCCACCTACAACCCGTGGAACTTCGAGCATACCCCCGGCGGTTCCAGCAGCGGATCATCAGTCGCCGTTGCCACCAAGACCGTTGCAGCGGCCCTAGGCTCCCAAACTGGTGGCTCCACCTGCCGTCCCGCCGCCTACAACGGTATTGTTGGCCTCAAGGCCACCTACGGGCGCATCAGCCGTTACGGCGTGGTTCCGGTCAGTTGGTCGTTGGACCATGTGGGCATCTTGGTGCGCACCGTGGAGGACGCCGCTTTAATGTTGCAGGTTATGTCCGGTGAAGACGCCAACGACCCTGGTTCCGCCAGTGAGCCGGTGCCGGACTTCATGAAACAAATGAGCGAACACAATCGGCCACCCCGCATCGGGATTGTGAGCCAGTACTATTCTGAGAAGTCCACCAAGGAAGTTTGGGCGCACACCCAGGACGTCGCCCAGAAGTTAGCTGCTGCCGGCGCCGAGGTAGTCGAACTAGCCCTCCCGGACAGCTTCCGGTCGGTCCATAGCGGGCAACGCATCGTGATGAATGTCGAGTGCGCCGCGTTTCACGAACAATTCCACGCCACCCAAGCGGAAGACTACGGCCCCAGGGTTCGCTCCGGTATGGAGATGGGCATGCTGGTTCCGGCGACCAAGTACCTGCAGGCCCAGCGTCTCCGCCGCCAGTTCCGCCAGGACATGGTGCAAATGGTGCAGCAGGTGGACGCGGTGATGACTCCGGCGACTCCGGCCCCGGCACCCAAAGACCGGAACACCACGGGCGATGCTTCCTTCCAGGTACCCTGGACCACCAGCGGCCTGCCCACGATTACTCTGCCCTCGGGCTTAAGCGAAGCTGGCATGCCGATGGCGGTGCAATTGGGCGGACTGCCCTTCGAGGAGGGCAAGTTGCTGGGAATCTCCAAATGGTGCGAATCGGCCCTCGGCGTGCAGCTTTCCCCGCCTAATTACAGCTAAATCGCCCTAGTCAAGAAACCCTTTCGCCGCCTGCCAGCATCCAAATTCCTAGCTGAGGCCGTTTCTCTCGGCATCCTATTACCCGGTACAGTATTGTCTAGAATTCTGAGATATGCAGGCCTTTAGCTAGGGGGCATGGGTGGATAAAGACTACGACTTGTTGATTATTGGTGGCGGTTCTGCGGGTCTGACCGCCGCCCGGTTCGCCCGGCAACTGGATTTGTCCGTTGCGTTGGTGGAGAAAGGCCGGTTGGGCGGCGACTGCACTTGGACCGGCTGCGTCCCTAGCAAGACACTGCTCCGGGCTGCCAAGTCCGCCCACTCGATCAAAGATTCGGGACGCTTCGGCATCATCTCTTCTGAACCAGTTATCGATTTCAAGTCGGTGATGAGTCGGGTCAACTCTGTGGTGCAGCAAATATTTGAAAGCGAATCCCCAGACACCCTACAAGCCGAAGGCATCGACGTGATTATCGGCGCGGCCAGTTTCACCAACCGGCAGACAGTGTCGGTGGCTGGCAGAGAAATCACTGCCAGACGGTTCCTCATTTGCACCGGCGCTCGGCCAGTTGTGCCGCCCATTGACGGCCTGGCGAACGTGGATTTTCTCACCTACGAAACTGTCTGGGGTTTAGAAGCGCTGCCGCAGCGGTTGGCAATAGTTGGCGGCGGTCCCATCGGCTGTGAACTGGCCCAGGCTTTCTGCCGTCTCGGCTCTTCAGTAACTCTGCTCGAAGCCGCACCTCGCATCATGCTTCAAGACGAGCCGGAAGCCTCGGAAGTTCTCGCCCAGCGACTAACCGGGGACGGGGTGATGTTGAAGGTTGGCGCGGCTGTGGAGCGGGTGGAGAAATCCGCTGGCGGCGTCCGATTGTTCCTTGGTGGTGGCCAACAATTGGAGGTTAATACGGTGCTGGTTGCCGTCGGGCGGAGGCCATTGTTGGACGGACTGGGTCTCGAACAAGCCAAGGTAAACCACAGTACCGGCGGCATACAGGTCAACAAAAACCTGCGGACTAGCCAAGCCAACATCTACGCGGCTGGCGACTGCACGGGTGGCTACCAGTTCACCCACTACGCCGGGTACCAGGGATTCATGGCGGTGCGAAACGCCTTTTTGCCCTTCAATAAAAAGTCCGTATTGGAGCGGGTGCCCTGGGCCACGTTTACCGAACCGGAAGTGGCCCACGTGGGATTGATCGAATCTCAGGCAAGAGAACGCCACGGAAGCAAAGTCTTGGCCGCCACTTGGCCCATGGACCAGACTGACCGATGGCTAACAGAAGGCGATTCAGCGGGCTTTTTGAAGGTCGTCTACCTACCCAACGGCAAGCTGCTCGGAGCGACCATCGTCGCTTCTAGGGCTGGCGATATGATTCAAGAGTGGGCTTTGGCCTTGGATCAGAGACTCAAGCTTTCCCACATGGCCCAGTTCTTGCACATCTACCCGAGTTACTCATTGGCATCGCAACAACTGGCGTCAAAACTGGTGGTGGACAAACTTCTGAGTGGCGCGATGGGCAAGATAATGCGTAAGTTCGCCCGCATGTTCGGCTAGTCTGCCTACTGGATTCGCCGGCTTCTGGCAAGTTGGTAGATTCTTCGCTGCGGCTCAGGATGACCGGGTGTGCGCCAACTACCAAATGCCAAAAAACAAAGCGGCGGCGCATAACTAGTAGGCACCGCCACCAAAGGCATCTGCCGCAGTTGCACTGCCTGGCTTCTGGCAAGTTGGTAGATTCTTCGCTGCGGCTCAGGATGACCGGGTGTGCGCCGACTACCAAATGCTAAAGGCGGTACATAACAAGTACGCACCGCCACCGAAGGCATCTGCCGCAGTTGCACTGCCCGGCTTCTGGCAAGTTGGTAGATTCTTCGCTGCGGCTCAGAATGACCGGGTGTGCGCCGACTACCAAATGCCAAAAAACAAAGTGGCGGCGCATAACTAGTACGCACCGCCACCGAAGGTATTAACCCGGTTGCACCGGATGCTTAGAAGATGGCTATGGGGTTTACTGGGGAGCCGGTGGTGTTATGTAAACGAAGCGGGCCGATGGAGACCATGAACTCCCAGCGGTTGCGCTCCTTGCAGGCCTGGGCCACCCCTTCCAAGTCAGCGTTATCCAGAATCCAGATGCCCATGGCCGTGATGCTCACCTGGTGAATTGGACTGCCCACCTTCTCGTATTGAGGCGGGTTCACGTCGTTGCCCGTGTCCGAGCCCATCATGGCGATGCCCCGCTCGTAGAACAGAGGCAACACTGATGCCTGACAAGCCGTCGAACCCTTGGACCGCTCCCAGGGCCCCTCGACGTTGCGGCGGTGTAGTTGGCCGGTCCGAATCAGCAAGATGTCGCCCTCTTCGACCTTAAATCCGCAGCGTTCCTCAGCGGCCAGAATGTCGTCAATCATGACGCCTTCGCCACGGTCCACCCAGTCGATGCCCCGAATCATGGGCACATCAACCAGCACCGCTCTGGAGATGATGCCGTCTTTGGCTTCTTCCACCGAGCCGAAGGTGGCCCCGAGGTTGGTGGAGACCAGGTGGGCAGGTTTGCCGTTGTAGGTCTTCCCCTTCCAAAAGAAGTGGGAGAGCGCGTCAACGTGGGTGACGGTGGCGCCGTGGAAAATCATGCCGAAATAATCGGTTGCGCCCTGGTGGGTGCGGGAGGTTACCTTGTCACCGCTGGCCCAGCCTTCGCCGCTTTCCACCATGAAGTGGACTGGGGGGGTCGGTGCGTCGGGAGTGGACTCGAAGCTGATGGTTCGGGCCATGGAGACGCGGACGCCGTCTTGCACCGTGGCGATGGCCTGCTTCACCTTGGCGGGGGTGATGTAGTTGGGCGCGCCCAACTCATCGTCATCGCCCCATTTACCCCAATTGGAGAACTTGTCGAAATAACTAAGGACTTCTTCTTCGCTGGGAATGTTTGCTTGCGGCATTTTTTCTCCTACTAATAGCTAAATGCTGATTGCTGGCGGCTAAATTCCCACCGGAGGGAACAATTGAACGTCAATTAATTTTTCGCACCACCGGGCCGCCGCCAACAGGCTGGCTTCTTCGAACGGGGATGCGATGAGCTGGATACCCAGCGGTAACCCTGATTCGGCGAGGCCGATGGGCAAGGTTATTGTGGGCAGTCCGCACGAAGTCCACGGCCCCTGGAACCTGGTGTCTCCGGTATTCGTCAGGTCGGCTAATGGTGCGCTGGGGGTTGATGGCGTGAGCAGAATGTCGGCCTTTTCAGCCAGTAATTTCATATGGGCGGTGAATCGGAGCCTTCGTTCCAGGGCCCTTGAGTAGGTCACGGCGTCGATTTCCAGGCCCTGCCGTAACATCTCTCGCAACTTGGGTTGGTAGTCCTGGGACTGCTTCTCGTACATGGGTTTGTGGAAGGCGGCAGCCTCGGCGCCCATGATTATTTGCTGGTCCTGGATGGCAGTGCCAAAGCTCTCCGGCAGGGTTAGTTCCTCGACAGTTGCGCCAGCAGAAATCAACTGCTCAACCACGGCCCTGGTGCGTTGCTGTGTTTCTTGGTCCGATTCTTCCATGAAGAAGGAAGTGATGAGGCCAATCCGAGGGGGCTTCGCCGATTCCAGCCCGATCAGGTAATCGTCGGGTGCTAAACGAGAAGCGACCGGATCCTGGTCGTCTGGCCCGGCCATCACCTGCAACAGTAAGGCGACGTCTTCCACCGTGCGGCCCATCCAACCCACGGTGTCCAGGGACCAACTTACTGGCACGACGCCACGGCGGCTGACGCGTCCATAGGTCGGCTTGAGTCCGACGATGCCGTTATACGACGCAGGTCGTAGCACGGAGCCGACGGTCTGGGAACCCATTGCCACCGGGCACAATCGGGCGGCGACAGCTACTGCCGAACCGCTGCTGGAACCGCCGGGTGTGTGGGCCGGGTTCCAGGGGTTCTTGGTGTGGGACGGGTCTAGGCAGGCGAATTCGGTGGTGACCGTTTTGCCCAACATAATTGCCCCGGCATTTTGCAGCAGTCCAATCGTGACCGCGGTCTCGTCGGGCACATAGTCCGCGTAGACCTTGGACCCGGCGCTGGTGGGCACCCCGGCAATGTTGTAGATGTCTTTAATACCGATGGGTACCCCGTGAAGGGGGCCAGTTTTCGCTCCGCTATCCAACTCTTGCTGACGCTGTTTGGCGTCGGCTAGGACAGTCTCCCGGTCAACCCGGACCCAGGCATTCAATTGGGGTTCGAGGGCGTCCATCCGCGCTAGCAGGGACTCTACTACTTCAACCGGGGTGATTTTCTTCGCGCGGATTTGCCGCGCTAATTCCGCTGCCGATAGCTCAAAGGGCTGAGGCATGACTGCTCCTAGATGTTCGAGATGGGCTTATACCGGTGGACGGCGGGTGTGCCAATCGGTGGCCTGTTCGTAGGCATGGGCTACGCGAAAGACCGTCGCTTCGTCGAAGGGCCGACCGGCGATTTGGAGGCCCACGGGTAGGTTGTCCGAGGTGAAGCCGCAGTTGATGGACAAGGCCGGTACGCTGGCCAGGTTAAACGGGGCGGTGAAACTGCGCCGTCCGCCCAGCATCTCTAGGACTTCCTCTTTGCTGTCGATACCAGCTTTCGCGGGGATTAGAGATGCTGGGATGCAGGAGGTTGGCATTACCAACACGTCGACTTTCTCCAGGGCGTCCAATATTTGCTGCCGAAGCATGTGCCGCAGTCGGACCGCTTTCATTTGAGCCTGGGCCGGGATGATGGCCCCGGTTAACAGCCGCAGCCGTATGTTGTGGTCGTACTCGTCCAGATGTTGGTCAATGCCTTCGCGGTGGGCTGCAGAGGCATCAGCAAAGACTACCGCGGTGGAAATGGCAGCTGAGTGTGCAATCAGTGGAATCTCAATCTCTTCCACTGCTGCGCCCAGTTCTCCGAGTTGGCTGATGGCTTTGACCACCAGGTCGCGCACCTGGGGTTCAACGACGTCGGAGTGTACTCGCTCGGTGATGACTCCAACCTTCAAGCCCTGAATTCCCCCTTCCAGTGATGCCAAGTAATCGGGTACCGGGACGTCCCAGGTGTAGCCGTCCTTGGGGTCGTGACCGGCGATGGCGGCCAGGGTCATGGCGCAGTCGGCCACCGTCCGGGAGATTGGCCCCACCTGGTCCATGGACCACGACGCGCCCAGGACTCCGTGACGGCTGACTCGTCCCCAGGTCGGGCGAATGCCGACCAGTCCGCAGAACGAAGCCGGTCCGCGAATCGAACCAGCGGTGTCTTCGCCTAGGGACGTGGCGCATAAGAACGCGGCGGTGGCGGCCCCGGACCCGCTGCTGGAAGTGCCCGGATTACGCGATAAATCCCAGGGGTTGTGGGGTCTGCCGTAAGGATGGTGGAAGGAGTCGCCCATTGCGAACTCGCTCATGTTCAGCTTGCCCAGGAGCACCGCACCGGCCTGATCCAGTTTGTGCATCACCGTGGCATCCTCGGTGGGCACAAAGTCCTTCAGAATGTTGGAGCCGCCGGTGGTGAGTATCCCCTTGGTGTGGAACTGGTCTTTGACGGCTATTGGGACGCCGTGCATCGGGCCACGATACTTGCCGGAGATAATCTCTTGTTCGGCCACGTGGGCATCGGCCATGGCCCGGTCGGCGGTTACCGTGATGTAGGAGTTGAGCTTGCCGTCAACCTGGGGAATTCGCTCGAGATAGGCCTCGGTGACTTCCACGGGAGAAACCTGGCGGGACTTAATTAGGGACGCCAATTCGGTGGCGGAGAGAAATGGCAGTTGGGACTTGTCCATTGGTTGACCTTTTATTAATCGACGAATGGGTGAATGGGCAGGCGAAGCTGAAACACGGCCATTTTGACCCCGGCCACTCCCGTTGTCAACGTGAAATTACTGGCTGCAGGTAAGGCGGGACGGGGCGCAAGGGGCCATATGGTAGGCACGGTAAATATGGGTCTCGCTGCTATAATCCGAGAAGTATTCAGAACTTTGATCGACGCTCAACGGCAGGGGTAGAAACATGGACAACTTGGCAGGAATCATATTGGCCGCTGGAGAGGGGATCAGGATGAAATCCCGGACTCCAAAGGTGCTGCACCGGCTTTGCGGTAAGGAGTTAATCCGGTATCCGGTGGAGTTGTTGGGCCGGTTGGGCGTGGACCGAATAGTCGTCGTGGTATCTCCCGCCAACCAAAAGGCCATCAAAGAACTACTTGGTGACACAGTGGAATACGCCGTGCAGACGACCAAGTCAGGCACTGCCGGGGCGGTGGAAGCCGCTGCTTCACTAGTCCAAGGAAAGGCCCAGCAAGTCTTGGTTATTGGCGGTGATTCTCCGCTTGTGAGCGATGCTTCGGTGCGCAGTCTTATCGATGGGCATCTCGGGGCAGCCCACCAGATGTCCATTCTTTCCGGCATCGTTCAGGACGGCCAAGGCCTTGGCCGCATCGACCGGCACCACGGTTCCCAGCGCGACGTTCTGGGAATTGTCGAGGATGCTCAAGACACTGCCAGAGACGACCAGCCGATCGAGGTTAATTCCGGGGTCTACTGCTTCCAAGCCGACTGGCTGTGGGAAAACCTGGGCCAGGTGCAAGCCAGCGGCGCTCAAGAACGCTACCTAACCAACCTGGCGGCAATCGCAGCGGAACAGCAAGTGTCTGTTGCGGCTCAGCCGTCGGGCGACCCAATAGAGGTCCGTGGAATCAACAATCGAGTAGAACTGGCCCGCCTTGAAGATGTGGAGCGGCAGCGGATACGAGAGAGCTGGATGCTGGAGGGCGTTACCATCTCAGATCCGTCATCGGTGATGATCGACTCGGCCGTCGTAATTGGACAAGACACCGTGATTCTGCCCAATACCATGCTTTTGGGAAATACCGTCATCGGCTCGGGCTGCGAGGTCGGACCCGGCTCGGTGATTAAGGACTCGACCGTCGGTGACAATTGCCGGGTTACGTCCTCGGCTTTGGAAGAGGCAGTCATGGAAGCCGGAGCCAACATCGGGCCGTTCAGCCATCTTAGGCCGGGCGCATATTTGGAGTCCGACGTGCACATCGGAAATTTTGTGGAAGTTAAAGAAAGCCGGTTTGCCGCCGGTTCGGTCATGGGCCATTTTGGATATGTGGGCGACGCGTCAATCGGGGCCAATGTTAACATGGGTGCGGGAACAGTAACTTGCAACTATGACGGCAAGAATAAACACCGTTCGGTAGTGGAAAAAGATGCGTTCATTGGCTGCGACACCATGCTGGTGGCCCCGGTCACAGTGGGCGCTGGCGCGGTCACGGGAGCGGGTGCAGTCGTCACAAAAGACGTCCCTCCGGCTAGACTAGCTGTCGGCGTTCCTGCTAGAATATTAGACAGATGAAAGGGTTCCCAGTGACCTCCCGGTGGCACTTCCTGCAGGCATAACTACCACTCCAATGGATACGCAGGTTGACCGGGGGGACGGGGTGTTTGGATACAGATTATTTACCACAAACGGTAGTTCTTAGCAGCTTCGTTCTCTTGTTCTCATACTTGAGCTTATTGCGCTCGGGTGGCTCCGTCGGTCTCCCCGGCAGAGATGAGACTTACTCGGCACTCTTCGAATCGCTCCTCTTCTGGCTAAAAGCGGCCTGCTTCTTCGCGGTTGTACTCTCCGGATTAGCCTTAATTCAAAGCACTGTGACCACCGATTGGTTTCCCATTGCATTCATGTCTTTGGGATTGCTCGTCGGGCTATTTTCGATTGACCGCGCTGCATTTTATCTGGCCAGACGCTATCCCGGGTTGTCCCGACCGTGGAACCGTGTTGCATCGTCGAACAGGCAGGACGCAGCGTTTGCCGTCAATGGCCAACCAAGCAACGGTAACGGAAACGGCCATTCTACCAGTGGCTATACGGCGGCGGACCTTGAAGAGCCGGCCATCACCGAAGCGGAACTGACCAGCCTAGATGACCGGGACCGGGGGATGCTTCGGTCCATCATGCGTCTCGACGTAACCACCGTGCGAGAAGTCATGGTTCCCCGTTTGGACATGGACGCCGTTGAGGCCGATTGTTCCCTTGAGCTAGTGGCCGAAACCATGGTCAGCCGAGGGCACAGCCGACTACCGGTCTACGAAGAAACCATCGATAAAATTCTGGGTATCATTCACGCCCGTGACGTGCTGGCTGCCCTAGCCTGGCCCAAGCCGAAGAATTCGCTACGTAATTTACTTCGCCCGGCGTTTATCATCCCTGAGACCAAGCGGGTTGATGAACTGCTGGAGGAACTACAAGAGCGCCGTACCCAGATTGCCATTGTGGTGGACGAGTACGGCGGCACTGAGGGCTTGGTCACGATGGAAGATTTGCTTGAGGAGATTGTCGGGGAGATTGAAGATGAGTTCTCTCGTTCCCGCGACCCTCAGGTAATGCATCAGCCCGACGGCACTGTACTGGTTGACGCGGGGGTCACCACGGAGCATGTAGAAGAGATATTTGGGGCGAGCATAGACGGTTCCGAAGTCGATACCGTGGGTGGTTACGTATACCATCGCCTGGGCCGGATTCCCCAGGCCGGAGATATCGTGGAAACCGACCATCTGCGTATTGAGGTGGTCTCAATAATGGGCCGCCGTCTACGCAAACTTAGGATTCACCGCATCAATGAAGGAGCGGTAGAACAAATCAAATAATTGGTCTGAATTGAGAACGTAAAAAGAGACGCCAGCATTGGGCGTCTCTTTTTTATTGACGAAGGACTAGCGGGCCCGAGGGGTGTTGGCGCCGCCAGGAGATATGGGTTCGTTGAGATAGATGTCGCCGTTGCGTATCTTTATGTTGAACCCACAGGTGGGGTTGATACAGACCCAGGCCTTGTAGTGGACCGCAGCGCCTTGTCCACCGTAGTCCGAGAGAGGGACGAGACTCCCAACCTCACATTTCATGCATTTAGGCATAGCCGTTTCTACCACGAAATCCTCCTCCCAACTCGGAATGTGCCGAGTATAGCACCGCCAACTGTCCGGGAACAACTGAATATGAAGCGATGATTACTAATATTGACGAGTCCAGGCGACATAATTATGGTATTCGTTATTATGTCGCCTGGATGTATTCCTATTACTGACGCCTAGAGCTACTCCAAAAAGTCTTTAAGCTTCCGAGAGCGGGTGGGATGGCGCAGCTTCCGTAACGCCTTTGCTTCAATCTGACGGATTCGTTCGCGGGTTACCCCGAACTCCCGTCCGACCTCTTCCAGTGTCCGGCTTCGACCGTCTTCCAGGCCAAAGCGGAGCTGGAGGACTCGCGCCTCTCGCTCAGTCAGCGTGTGCAGTACCTCGCTAACCTGTTCCTTCAACAGTTGGAAGGATGCCGCATCGGCGGGAGCCGGAGCGTTTCGGTCTTCGATGAAGTCTCCCAAGTGGGAGTCTTCTTCCTCGCCGATTGGCGTTTCCAGTGAAACGGGCTCCTGGGAAATCTTGAGAATCTCTTCAACCTTCTCGGGCCCAATCTCCATGGCCAGGCCGATCTCTGCTGGGGTCGGCTCGCGGCCATACTCCTGAAGCAACCGGCGGTGTTGGCGCATCAGCTTGTTGATGGTCTCAACCATGTGCACCGGGATGCGGATGGTCCGCGCCTGGTCGGCGATGGCCCGGGTGATGGCCTGCCTAATCCACCAGGTGGCGTAGGTGCTGAACTTATAGCCCTTGCGGTAGTCGAACTTTTCGACGGCGCGAATCAGGCCGATGTTGCCCTCTTGAATCATGTCCAACAGGGCCATGCCCCGTCCAATGTATTTCTTGGCTACGCTGACCACCAACCGTAGGTTGGCCTCGGTCAAATGGGCTTGGGCCCGCTCGCTCTCGGCGTCAATCCGGCGGAAATAAGCCCGGAACAAGGGATCCAACTCTTGCAGGTCAGAGAAGCTGCTAAGCTCGGACAGTTTGGCGTCGAGCTGGGCGAGGGTGCAGTCTTCTAGAACGTCCACCGCGTCGGGCGGTACTAGCCAGGAGCTAAGGGAGAGACCAATAATCTGCTGGTAGACGTTGTCTGGGTAGTCGTTGAGCTCTTCGGCCACCGCCGCAATCATGTCAACGTTGACCTCGGCGTCAATGGCGTTCCGGAGCTTTTGATGGTCGGTTATCTGAGAAATGGTCAGGTTGGTTGGCAGTCCCAGTTGCTTGGAAAGCGCGTTAACCAACGGTCCATGTTCGACCATCCGCTTCAGCAGACCGGCGGTAATCTCCCAAGGTCGGGGATCCCGTCCTTCTAATTCGGTCAACTCTTTTTTGAGGCCGTCGAGATGTTTGCCGCCTTCAATCTTCCTGGCCAAAGAGCGCTCATCAGCGGAGGTCAGCAGTCGTACACGGCCGATTTCTCGCAGATACATGCGAACAGGGTCGTCGAGCACTTCCACAGATTCGGTCTCGGGCTCCCATTCCGGCTCATCGGCATCGGTGTCGGCGGGTGTAGCCGTCGCAGTCGTTGTGGTCTCGGCAGCATCCCCGTCTTTTTCTTCGGACTGCACAGTGCCGTCCCAAGCTGTCTCGCCGGGGCTATTTGCTAGGTTGGTCGGGCCGTCGTTGTCGGATCCTTCATCATCGCCGGCTGTGTCGACATTGCGAATTATGTCTAGCACAGGATTAGGTGTGTCGGAATCATCCTGCTGGGACTCTAAAAAGTCCTCCGGCGTTAATTCACTTGAACTGTCTCTTCTTCTAACCATGGTGCCTCCTTAGCGGGTGATTTCCTGTATCTGACCTCTCCGGAGGCCCTCGTTGTTCTTGATGCGTTGGTTCAATTGCAGAATATCGTCATGCTCACCGTCCTCCAGGTCAGGAGGCGATTCGGTGAAACGGATGCCCTCTTCTGCTTTTAATTCTCTAAGATTTCTTTCTTCAAGTCGGGAGACCACTTCCAGTAGCGCGGCCATACGGACGCTGACATCCAACGGTATTTGTTGCTTTTCCAGCAACATGTTGAGATGCCCGGTTAGCTCGCCACCGTCGTCTGTCCTGAGTAATTCGATTGTTGCATCTTTATCCAGGCCAGGGCCTGTGTCCAACCACTGGCTAAACAATTCCCGGTTTTCGTGACGCCGGAAGAACTCTGGTTTTAGCCCGTTTGCCTGCTCCCGCAACTCTGGATAATTTAGCAACAGTTGCAGGCAGTATTCCTCTACTGGGTCGTGGTCCAACTTGGCAAAGGGTGAAGTCGCCGCCGCTGAAGGCCGTTGCTCGACGCGGCGAGTCCGTCGGGCCACTGAAGGACGGCTCAGAGCGGCTTTCACGGTGTCAATTGGGACACCTAATTCCTGCGCCAACAGCTCAACGGCGTTAGCCTGCTGGATACCTTCCCCGAGAGAGTGGATAGACGGAGCGACCTCGGCAACTATCTGGGCTTTCCCCTGCGGACTGGAGGTATCGCCATTATTCTTGGCCGCTTTGATTCGGAACGTAATAGCCGGAATAGCCGATTCCACCAATTTTGCCCAATCGCTTGGCGAACGGTGGATCACCTCGTCTGGGTCTTGGCCCGCTGGCATGACGATTATTCTTGGGTCCGGATCGGATGCTTGAGGAGAGCCGTCCGGGCCTTGGTGTTTAACAACCTTGGTTCGGAAGTTCTCCAGAATTACATCGAGACTGCGCAGCGTGGCTGCTTGCCCGGCGGCGTCTTGGTCCAACGCCATGGTCATCTTTCCGGTGAGACGCCGCAGCGCGTCAACCTGAAATTCGGTTAGCGCTGTTCCCATCTGGGCCACAACGTTCTTGAACCCGGCCTGGTGGGCCGCGATGGCGTCCATGTAACCTTCTACGATTACCACGCCGTCTCTTCGCACATCGGTCCGTGCTCGGTCGAGGGCGTAGAGAATCCTGCTCTTGTCGAACATTGGCCCCTGGGGCGAGTTCAGGTACTTGGGCTCTGAACCGTCCAAAGACCTGGCTCCGAACCCAACCAAATTCCCGTGGGCGTCTCGGATGGGGAACATTAAGCGTCCCCGGAACAGGTCGTGGTTAACGCCGTCATCCCCGGTGCGCACAACACCCGCGCTGGCCAGTTGCTCGGGTGTATATCCTTCTCTAATCAGATGGTTTTTGAGTGATTCTCCGTCTGACGGGCTAAGACCAATTTCAAAGGCTTCGACGGCTAGCTTATCCAGTCCGCGCTGTTCCAAGTATTCCCTTGCGGACGCACCCTGGGCCGAGGCCAAGGTCCGCTGGAAGAAAGCGCGGGTGTCTTCATTTATCTTTTGGACCGCTTCATCGCGGGGGCGCTGCCCTCGCTGAGGAAGGGTCACTCCGGTTTGTTGGGCTAACTGACGCAACGCCTCGCCGAATTCTAGGTTATCGGCACGCATCACGAAGGATAGCGCGTCGCCCCCGGTGGCACAGGCGCCAAAGCAGCGCCAAGATTGCCGGTCGGGAAAGACGTGGAATGAAGGCGTCTTTTCCTGATGGAAAGGGCAGTTGGCTTTAAAGCTGCGGCCAGACCGTTGCAGCGGCACACGTTGGGAGACAACCTCAACGATATCGAGGCGGCTCTTTACGTCGTCAACGACGGTCATAGTCCTCCCTCGTTAACTGCGAGCCTGATACCCGTTGGCTGCACGTCTGATTCGTTCGAGTGTTCCGTAGCTGCACCGCCCCACAACTGGATTGCCTGGGCTCTTGTCCAGGCCAGGTCTAATAAAGTGCATTACGCACAATTATACCAACTTACAGTTTACCATGAGCTATTGACTTTTGGACAGGCGTTTCTACCTAATAGAACACCATAATTGATGCATCTGAAGCTCATAAGATTTTGGGTTTTGCAATGAATTTTGATATAGTTCCGAATCCGACGCCTGTTGAGCCCAGAAAGATGCCTAGCTTAAGCGATTAGCTAGGGCATTTTTACGCTCCAGCATCACCTGGAGGGAGTCGGTGACGGTAGCATCCAGGCGTGCGGCGGCCATCTTTTCCATGTCGCGGTCGAAATCCAAATCCCAGGCAAGCACCTTGGAGCCTCGGGCGTGGAATTTGCTATGTAGCGTGGGGTTGTAAGAGTCGTTGGCTGGGTCGTACCAATTGGCCTGTACCAGCGGGCTGAAGCAACGCGACCGAATGGGAAAGGGATGATTGCGAGACCAAATGTAGCCGCGACTGATTCGCGGCTCAATCTTCTTGAGTTCGTAGAGCGAAATTGGGTTGAAACTGGCAACCAGGGTGCTGTCCCACCGTGAGTGACGCCGCACCACTTCCGCCACTTTGTGGGCAATGAGCCTCATGCCTTTCATGATGACCTTCATCTCCACGTTAATCAGAAAGTCGGAAGGAAGGGTCTCAAAGACTTCGTCTAAGGTCGGCGTCTGCTCTCCGTTAAAGCCCGAGCCGAACCAAGATCCTGCATCCAGGCTGCGAACCTCGTCCAGAGTGGAATGGTTCACCGGCCCGCTGCCGTTTGAGGTTCGCTCCAGGCATCGGTCATGAAACACCACCAACTGCTCGTCTTTGGTGAGGCGGACGTCCAATTCAATGCCGTCTGCCCCCAAGTTCAAGGCCTGCTTGAACGCGAAGAGAGTGTTCTCTGGGGCGTTGGTAGTGTCACCACGATGGGCAATGATGAGTGGAACAGACTGGGAACCGGGAGCGAAATCCCAGCGGGTCACACGTTGATTGGTAGATTGGGGGGTGGGTTCTGATTCCAATTGGAGCCTCGCAGTACCGGTTGCTAGCCGGGCGTCACCACCATACGTATGCCAGTTATTGAGTGTCAAGGAACGTTTTAGGACTAGCGGATAGGCAAGCTATACTCAGATATTGGGGCGTAGAATATCCAAGTCTGGGGTTATCCGGGCATTAGTCGCAATTGTCTGTGTAAATGTGGGGGCATGAGGCCATTTTCAGGGGTTAGAGGAACGTTGTGGTCGGTGCTGCAAAGCGCCGACTTTCGCGTTATCTGGTATGTGGGTAGCCTGGGCGAGTTTGGTCGGCGTATGGAAATGCTGGTCGTAAGCTGGCTGGTGCTCCAGTTGACCGACTCTTACTTCCAACTGGGTCTGGTGCTGGCCTTCAACAACCTGCCCCGACCCATGGTCTCAATGTTCACCGGCTACATCGCGGACCGATTCCCCAGGGCTAAGGTCATGATGGTGAGCCAGACGATTAACGTTCTGACCTCAACCACCTTGTTGGCGGTGATTGCCTACGATTTCGACCTGATAAAGCCGTGGTACCTGTTCGCGGCAATGTTCCTCCAGGGACTAACCAAGGCTATTGAAGACCCGTCCCGCCGCACGGCAATCTTCGACATTGTGGGGCCACGGAAGTTGGTCAACGCCCTCTCCCTGGACGTAGTCAGCAACAACCTGGGGAAGATGGCCGGGCCGGTGGTCGGTGGGATTCTGGTAGACACTGCCGGATTCACCGGGGCCTACGCTTTCTTGCTATCGGTCCATGTCTATAATCTGGTGCTGATGACCCGGCTGCGAATTCCCGGCTACCAGGGGCCAGCGAATATTGAACCGGTCTGGCGCAGTTTGGGCACGGCAGTTAAGTTCGCCTGGCGGAGTCCGGCGTTGGTAGGGTTGTTCTATATCACCATTGTGATGAACACCCTTGCTTTCCCCTTCCAGCAGTTCATACCTGCCATCGGGCGTGACCACTTGGGTGTGGGGGCCACCATGGTGGGCCTTCTGGTCGCCGCTGATGGGTTTGGTCAACTGGCCGGTGCGGGAATCATGGCCGTTAGCCGCGATTTGCGTTTTCACGGAAGAGTCTTCGTATTGGGTTCGGTGGGAGTCTTGCTGATGGGCATGCTCTTCGCATGGTCGCCTTGGTATGCCCTGACCTTTGGGTTATTAACGCTGAGCGGCATTGGCCAGTCGGGATTTTCCACCATGCAGAGCGCGGTCACCATGTTGGCCACCCCCCATGATATTCGGGGCCGGATGATGGGGTTGCTAAGTGTATGCATCGGCGCTGGCACACCTTTGGGTGTTGCGGAGATGGGCGCTGTGGCCGGGGCCGTTTCTATTCAGGTGGCCATTTCGCTGAACGCCTTAGCTGGTTTGTTCCTTCTGCTACCGGCAATGGTCCTTAGTCCACTGCTCTGGAAACCACTGGTCCAAGTGGAACCAGACCCCATCCCGAATTCTGAAGTAGTTGCAGAACCTGGGGCCAATTAGGCGTCGTCCCATGCGCCTTGCCCGCCTTCTTGGGAACAGTTATATTCTGGTAGGCCGGGCAGTCGTACTCTCGGCCTTCTGAAAAAACCCGGAGTAAAGATGCCCAGAATTGTGGATTGGCCCGCCCGGATGCAACAAGTCGCCGAGTTCGTTGGCCTCGACCAGGAAGCGCTGGACATCATACAGACCACCCGCGAACTGGTGTTGGAAAAGGGCGAGGAACTGACCGCCGCCGTCTACGACCACTTCTTGAAGTTCCCCGAGTCCCGCCGGTTCTTTCTCACCGAGGAAGGCGAGGTCAACGAAGAACGGCTTGAGCGTCGCAAGCATAGCCTGATGCGGTGGCTAAGGGGTTCCTTAGACTTCAAGATAGACGAAGACTACCCGATTAGATTGCTGGCCACGGGAATAGTACACAGTCACCCTCCATCCCACCGGGCCCACATGGGGTCCATTCCCAGCAGGTTCATGATTGGCACCATGTCATTCGTTCAGACCGCTTTGGCGCAGATACTGCACGACGAAATGTCCGACCCTAATGAGGCACAGAGAGCGTCGGTGGCTTGGAACAAAATGCTGATGGTACAGCTAGACATCCTGCTGGCTGGTTATGTCAGCGAGACCCCGACTGAGGCGACAGGCGAAGCCCCGGACGTGCCCGATTTCGATTAGAACCGGGCAACGGTCAAAAATCAGATAGTCTTAGCGACTTTAATTAGGAGAGAACAACATGGGTAAAGTGTTGGTGATTCAGGGCGCAGGCATGAACATGCGCGGCAAGGCCCAAGTAGAGACGTTCGGGCCAATGACCATGGATGAGATGAACGAGCAAATTCTTGGGTACGCAGAGGGTCTGGGGATGGACATTGAGTTGTTCCACTCCAACATCGAGGGTGAAGTGGTCAACGCCTTGTATGACGCCCACGAGCGGAACTTTGATGCCGCATTGATTAACCCTGCCGGTTATACCACGGTTGCCGGCCCGCTTAGGGGCGCTATATCCCAGGTAGGGTTCCCGGTTATTGAGGTGCATGCTTCCAATCCCACCGCCCGGGGCACTGTGTCCCAGGTGTTGCCGGTCTGCAAAGGTTCGGTGTACGGGTTTGGAGTCTTCGGCTATAAGCTGGCCCTAGAAGCAGTCAAGCAGATGGCCTAGCAGCTATAGGCGAATGGTGTGGTTAATCGCACCGAAAGCATCTGTTCTTCGCGAACACATCGTCATGAACATTCCGGTTGGTCATCAAGTAATCGATGACCACCCGGAATGTTTTGCTTTCATCGACTATCTTAAAGTTCTCTTAAAATTCCCTTTCATGGAACGCATGAAGGCCATCTGGTCAGGGGTTAGTTCTATTTCGTAGAACTGTTTGGGACTGGCCATGCTGCTGTCTCCTCGACCTTCAATCGGCTGGCTTGTAACGTACCATCAACCCACAATATTTGGTTGTATGAAAGTGTTTAATACGGTTTTATTTGCCCTGCTGTTTGCAGCATTGGTCGCTGCTTGTAGCTCGGAAACCCCCGTGCCTATTTCGGCCCCTCAGTCTTCGTCCGACCTCGCGGGCAACCCGAGCCTATTTAGAGCGACGGCTGCCTCTTACTGGGAAGCGAATCCGTCGCCGGGCTTGGCAGGCGACCCAGAATTATTTAGAGCGAAGTCGGTAGCCTATTGGAAGGCGTTTAACGTTTACGACCTGGAAACGTTAAAGACTTACTACGAACCTGGCCTTTGGCTGGAGGACGGAGGGGAGCTCTACCGAGCTGTAGACTTGCTGAAACAATTGGCCATCCAGGTGGAGATGGAGGAGCAAGTTGCGCCGGTCAAGAACGACCAAGGCGAATGGGAAATGATGCTGTTGATGATGGAGCCCACTGGAACGCGCAATTTTCGTATGGCCTGGGTTGAGTCTGACGATGAATGGCTATTGAGCGCGGTCACGGAACTTCCAAAGTGAATTCCGGTTACTGGAGCCGCCTGTTATAAAGCGGCGTCTAAGACTGCTTGAGAGATCGCCGCCAACCGGGGTGTGTTGCTAGCTTCGGCCCGGAATCCATTGGTTATGTAAGCCATTGCCAGGCCGGAGTCCGGGTTTGCCCACCCGATAGACGTACCCGAACCCGCATGCCCAAAGGTACGTATACTCTCGTTGCCGGGGCTTGCGGAGCGGGGGTCCCCCAGAGAAAGGCCCAGCGAGCGCTTCACGTTTCGGTCCAGCGTGTGGTCGAGACCTTCGGACTGTTGCTTGGTAACCTCGGCCACTGTCTCCGGTTTCATTGTCACCACGCCATCCAAAGTGCCTCCCCCGGCCATCATGGCGTAGAACCTCGCCAGGCCCCGGGCTGTGGCGATACCGCCACCGGCCGGTAACACCGCAGTGTGGACCTCAGGACGGTTGTAGATGGTTACCTGACTGGTCCGGTCGCAGTCTTCCATGGCGTGCAGTTTTGACACCCGCGCCTCCATGTCAGGGTTGATGCCCAGGTGGAATTCCTCAATGTTTAAAGGGCCGGTAATCTCTTCCCGGACGAATTGGTCTATTGGTCGCCCGTCGATGCGGCGGACCAATTCTCCCACTACCCAGCCGAAATTCCGTGGATGGTAGGCAATCACCCTTCCTGGTTGGTAGTCCAGCGGTATCTGCTCCATGGCGTTGACCGCCGCGTCCCAATCGTGCCATCGGTCCCAAGTCATATGACTGGGGGTGTCGGGGAAGCCCGATTGGTGGGTTAGCACGTGCCGGATGGTTACCTCTTCTTTACCCTTCTGAGCAAAACCGGGCCAATGGGATGCAACGGTGTCGTCCCAGTCGAACTTGCCACGCTCCCAGAGGATGTGCAGACAAGCGGAAGTCACGCCTTTGGTGGAAGAGTACAGAACAAAAATGGTGTCCGAAGCAACTGGTTTGCCGGTCTCCCGGTCAGCAAGGCCGCCAAATAGGTCTAGTACTGGCTTGCCATTCCGGTAGACTGCCAAAGCCGCCCCAGGGTGCACTCCGGTCTCCACCTGGTGATTGAATAGCTCTTCAACACGGTTGAGACCTTGAGGATCCATCTGGGCGCTTTCTGCGGCTACCACCATTTCGTTACTTCCCTGTTACGCGATTTTATTACGCCGTTATCTTCCGGGCTTACGATTATCTGACCCGGATTAAATGACGGTTATTTCGGCCCCGCCCAGGCCCTCTATCATTATGGCGGCTTTGTCGCCAGCCTTCAGGAATTTGGGAGACACGATGCTGCCGGTTATTATCACCATTCCAGTAGTTAGTCCCAATCCCTGCTCCGACAATTTGTTTGCCAGCCAGGCTAAGGGTTCCAAGGGATGGCCCATAACGTCCGAGCCGTGGCCGTCTCCGACTAGCTCGCCGTTGATGGTCATTGACCCATAAGCTGCAGCCAAGTCGATGTCTCGCCAGTTAGATACTGGCTCTCCCAAGACAACCCCGGCATTGGAAATGTTGGCGGCCACAGCAGTGATGAACTGGGTTTTCTGTTCCTGGCCTGGGGTGCGCCGGGCATCGATTACTTCAAAGGCGGTCATCAGGGATTCCACTGCTTTAGACACTTTATTTCGGTCATAGGGAGCACCCGAAGCTGGTAGGTCGGAGCCCAATCGTGCCGCAACTTCACATTCAATACCCAGCTGAACAAAATCTGCTGCTGCCAGGGTACACGGCGACTGGCGGATATTGTTTGCCAGCATTATTCCCATGCATGGGTCGCTAACACCGTTGGCCTGTTGCAACACGGCTGTGGTGTACGCCAATTTATAACCGGCTATCGGCCCTTGGTCTTTCGAAATGACCGATTGGAATTCCCGTTGAATTAAATAAGCTTCGTCCAAATCGACGGGCATCAATTGGTCTTCCAACATGAATAATTGGTTGGCCCTGAATTGCTCGGAAAGGGTTTGGGCTGCTTGCTGTATTTTTGTGTTGACTGACATGATGCCGCCTTTATTTTGGGTTTGAGACTGCTAAATTAAATTAGGGCAGTGCTAGCCTATTTCGATGCCCACGGGGCAGTGATCGGAGCCGAAGACATCCGACAGTATAAATGCGCTGGTCAATCGGCTGGCGAATTCTTGGTCCACGAAAAAGTAGTCGATGCGCCAACCCACGTTACGGTCTCTGGCCTTGGTCATCTGGTCCCAATAGGAATAGTTGCCAGGGTCTTGGTTGAACAGTCTAAGGGTATCCGCGTAGCCGCAGGCCAGAAATTCGTCCATCCAGGCGCGTTCCGTCGGGAGGAATCCGGAGACTTTGGCATTCTCCTTGGGTCGGGCCAAATCGATCTCCGTATGGGCGGTGTTCACATCGCCGCAGACCACCACATGCTTACCGCTCTTCCGGATGTTCTCTGCATACTTTAGGAACGCAGCGTAGAAGTCCATTTTGTATTGGAGCCGCTCGGCAGACCGCTTCCCGTTTGGGAAGTAGATGTTGAACAAGACAAAGTCGCCGTAGTCGGCAATAATCGTGCGTCCTTCGCTGTCGAACCGGTCGCCGAACCCAAACTGAACACTTTGAGGCTCTTGCTTGCTGTAGAGACCGACCCCGCTATAACCCTTTTTCTCCGGTGTGGAGAAATAGGAGGAGTAGCCAGCTATCGATTTGACCGCATCAGGAAGCTGCTCTTCATGGGCCTTGGTCTCCTGAAGGCACATGATGTCTGGGTTTTCGCCTGAGAACCAATCAAGAAAACCCTTTTTGTGAACCGCTCTGAGACCGTTTACGTTCCAGGAAATTACCCGCATAGGACCGACCCCTCACTAAATCTACTGAAATGGGACGCGTTAATACTAATCTTTGCCCGATTGAATACTAATTTGCGATGCCATGAATACCTCGTCTTCCAATGCGAGGAACGAAGCAATCAGCGCCACCCTGTCTGCCGTATCGAGGACAGGCTGTTTTACCTTGGCAGGCCCGATTATAGCCAATGCGGCGGACCCGTCAACTAACGGCGTTCAGCTAGTATGGACTGTTCGGCATGGCGTTCAATGGGTATCCGGTGCAAGCATAAAGGCAACTGGCAGGTTAATTACGGGGCGTTCTCCGCCGGAAATACAAGGTACCCCGGCCGACAATATATCGGCTAGGGTACTGGGCAACCGCTGCCTGCTCCTTAAAGAGCGTTAACAAACCCCCGCTCACTTACTTCCCCCATTGCTTTGCCCCAAGGATGCGATTGTCCGCCTTGGTTGAGAAGCAATTCGGGAATCGGAGTCTTATGGAGCTAGACGGACTCCGAAAGCAATTTAAGTTTTCCGGAAAGATCGGATACGGAGAAAGGCTTGGCCAGAAAGTCGGGAGTGAAAGTTGGGCCACACCGATCTTTAACCTCTTGCTGCGGGAGCGCAGAGGTCAATAGTACTCGGACGTCTGGCCAGGCTTCTTTAAGATGTTCCGATAATTGGATACCGCCCATATAGGGCATCGTCACATCACTGAGTAAGATATCGATTCTTTGGTCGGGGTGGCTGTTAATAAACTCTAGAGCTTCAACACCGTTTCCCGCTTGAAAAACCTGGTATCCGTCGCGCTTCAGGACCGTAGAGAAGAATTCCAACAGTGGACGGTCGTCTTCAACCAATAGGACTGCTGCGTTAAATTCTTGCTTGGTTTCGTTAGATTCATTCAAGGGTTCACCGGGTCTCCATTAATTAATCTACCGGGGTTAATCCGCTTGAGTTTGAACCCTCGTGCTCAAGCGGGTAACTCCGTTTTTCTAGGCTAGCTGACCTTACCCCCGGAAACAGTAGCACTTGCAAGTAGAGTCCTCCATTACAATTGGACATCGAAGGAGGACTCATGGCTCGGAAGAGGTACACAGAGGAACAGATCATAGCGGTGCTGAATGAGGCTGAGGCGGGGGCCAA
>JABMNL010000070.1 GCA_013204585.1 SAR202 cluster bacterium
GAGAGGGTCGCGAGTTCGAATCTCGTCTTCCGCTCCAATTTTTTTTCTAACCCAAGCCAACAACCACGGAGGAGAAACGATGCCTGTATTCGTCGTGACTCACCAACACACTCCAGAAAGATGTCCTGCCGGAGACCCTGCCAAAGGCCCAATGCTCCTCCGAAGGTTATCTTCAGAGGGAGCAGAGCGATTCGGCGTAACCATTCGCGCTGAAGCGATGATTGACGGTCAACACACGCTGAGTATGATTGTCGAGGCTGCTGAATTGATTAAGGTGCAAGAATTCATGGAGCCGTTCGCTCAGGGTGGAAGCGTCTCGGTACAACCGGCCAACCCCTGCAAAGAGATTGTTTCCAGAGGCCATTGCTAGACCGTTGAGAATAAAGGCTACGGTGATTATAAAAAAGGCCCCGGAAACAGGGCCTTTTTTATTGCCCAGCTACAACAGCGACAGCGCGGCAATCCCGCCCACTATCATCGCCAACGCCGCTGCCTTTAGGGCCAGGGTCTCCCGCTCCAATGGTTCGTTCAGCAGCTTTATTCGCTGTGTGCTGAAGAGACTGCTCACCAAGAACACGAAGAACGGTCGGGTGGCCGCCAGGGCCGCGACCAGGGACACTGCTCCCAAGCTGGTGGCCCAGTTCAGGGATATGGACGCCACCGGGGCCATGAGAAAGTCGCCGATAATTATCAATCCAACCGTCCGCCAATTGCGCAGCGCTGGCAACAGTCGCAGAAATGAGGCCGGCTTGGCCAGGAAGGCAAAGGCCAACGACATGGCACCGGTCCTAATCGAATAGGTCATCCAAACGGTGAGCCCATCGTCCAGCGCCGCCTTGGCGAACGCGTGAGAAAACGCAGTAATTAAACTTGCGGTGATTAAGACGGGAAAGGCACGCGAGAACCGTGAGAGCCCCGGCCTGGATGAGCGCCGAACCGAGACCAAAATGGCGCCGCCGACTATTACGATAATCGCCGCCCATTGTCCGGGTATCAGTGTCTCACCCAGCCAAACTACCGCGATGATTGCCACGAACACGGGGAACGTATGGAATATTGCCGACGCCCGCGACGCCTCCTCTAGCTTGAAGCCCCAGAAGACCATCGCCAGGCCCACGCCCCAGGTGCTTCCAGACAGGGCCGACATTACCAGGCTATACGTCGTCGTCTGGTCAGGGACTCCGGTGGCTAAGAAGACGATGGCCGCCGGAATCATCAGGGAAATCGAAATCGAGGCGTAATAAACGCCCAAACTGGGCAGGTGGTGGTCTATGACCCGTTTTTCCACCGCATTGACCACACCGAACAGAGCGGCGCTGAAAAGGGACAGTAGTATCCAATCCAAAGACTCGGCCTTCCTCTCCCAGTAACTGTTGTATCTAACTATATTCCCGCTTGGGACAGCGGATGGATTCTATGGAGACTGGAAACCGGCGTCAACTTGCTCCCCAGACGAACTGTTTATCCCCGCTAACCCATTGCCGCTGTACCGCCACGCGCTTAACGGCTATAATCCTGCCAGCCTTGGCCCGGACAGGCGTGGCAGACGCTTCATTTTTCCAACTTGGAGCGTTAGCCCGCAGTGGTCAGCGGCTTTAATTGACAGCAATTCGGAGGCTACCCATGCCGCAGCGCACCATTTGGATGCACGGCACAAACATGCAGGTGGAATATCCCAACCGGCTGACCTCGGTTCGCGCCACGGGGCCATTTGCCCGCATCGAAGGGGCTAGGGGTCAAAACACCTGGCTCCACTTCCCCCTACCCACGCCCGCTCTGGTGGACGGTGTCAGGATGCAGATTGAAAGGACTTACGTCAGCTTTCGCACCCGTGACCACGCCAAAATCCACGAAGTGATTGTCTACGACGGCGAGTCACGTATCGCCGAGCATATGGATTTGGACTTGCGTGGCGACCATCTGGACGCCAAATTCGACGTGCCAGGCAAACCCGAGATTAACAAGGGTATCAACATCACCCTGGGCGTCAGCTTCGACGAAAACGCCCCCGATGTAAGGTCGATGCAGATTGAGATAATTGGCGTTGGCCTAGAGTATTCGGGCGGCGACTAGCTGGTTATTAGACAGGTAGAGGCGTACCGATGAATCGGTACGCTCCTATTGAATTATTAGTCCAATCCCTTTCTCCTTAGTACGTAACGGCCCTTTGCCGCGATTTCTAGCGTCCGTACTTACTCTGCGTTGATTATGCTCAATATCTCGGGTGCAAGGTATACCCGGTTTCGTTGTTGGCCAGTAACCTCTACAAGTATTCCGAGAGCAACGAGACGTTCAACACTACGCTGTGCGCTCACGTATGTAACTTCAAGCATCGCTTGCGCCCCTGATATTGTCAGTCCCGGAATTTGGAATAATTGGTCGACCAACTGGAGCGGCAGGGCTGAAGCGCGAGCAGTTTGCGCTCTTTCGCGGTATTGCTGACGAAGGTTTACCAACAAGCCCGACCGCTCAATCACATCGTTAGATTGTTCGGCCACGCCTTCAAGGAAAAAATCAACCCACCCGACCCAATCTCCCTCTTGGCTCACCCTCAGAAGCGAGTCGATATAACGGTCCCGATTTTTTTCAAAGAAACCGCTTAAATAGAGCAACGGCTGGGTTAAATAGCCGTTTTCACACAACAAAAGGGACAGCAGCAATCGGCCAATACGACCGTTCCCGTCCAGAAACGGGTGGATTGCCTCAAACTGGTAGTGAACCAGCGCCAATTGGAGCAAAAACGGAAGCTCTGTGGGTTGATGCAAAAATAATTCAAAATCAGATAACGCCTGTGTCATCTGGGCTACGGGTGGCGGTATGTACCTCGCTTCCTCCAGCGACCGCCCTTGCTGGCCAATTGCGTTCTGAGTCTGCCGGAATTCCCCCGGTCTCCGGTCATTGCCTCTAACCCCTGTAAGCAGTTTTTCGTGTAGTCCTCTAATTAGGCGCAACGAGACCGGTAATTCCTTGAGCCTTTCGAGTCCATACTCCATGGCAGAAACATAGTTTGCCACTTCGCCTACGTCAGGGTTACCCGAGTCACGGGCAGGTTCCACTTCAAACAGAATCAATTGGTCAAGACTTGCAATCGTGCCTTCTATCCGGCTGGATAAGATTGCCTCCCGGCGCAGAAAAGGGGCAATCAGTAAGTGCGCATTCGGCAACATCTGGCCAATTCCTTTCAATTCCCCCAATGCCAGGTCGGCGACAGACAGTTTCTTGATGGTTATAGGGCTTATGTCAAACTGGGGCGGGAGTGGGTTGGGGACAAACGCCCAAAGACCCTCGACGGTCTTAACCAATTCACCTGACGCGCCGTCTGTAAAATCCGACGGATTCATCTAATAGCCTTTCTTATTACACTTAACAGTAATTCGTTCCAGCATTATTATACTATATGGCCCAAACCTATAATAACATGGCGCTGTGTGCCAACAAGTCGCCACACAGACCAGTGACGGCCCCAATTAGATTGGCTCGTTAATATACTTAACTCATAAAGCCGGGTAAGTAATTATACAAACCGGCTACAAAGTATAATAACGAGCGTTCGAGATTTAGAGAATCAGTTGATAGCTAGAGGAGCCTCAGCTTTTATCAACTTACGCCAAGCTACAACGGCTCCCGGTGGGCGAAGCCCCGGTCGGTATCGTGCCAGAACCTTATCTGGTCTTCGCCCCGTATCCAGCAGAGATGTATCTCGCGGCCATCGCGTTGCGACGGGAAATCGACCAGCCCTTGCTCCACGTTTCGGACGATGATTCCACGATCCAATATCTCTTCCACGCCTTCATCTATCTGCCGGGCCAAACGGTTAACACTCGCTCGGGCTTGGGTCAGTTCCTCATTGCTGGTCGGCGCATCAGTTTCACTTGGATGCTGCAACAACTCGTCGAGCCGGTTCTGAAGGGCTAGATATTCTTGGCGTCCTGGCCTCAACCGGTCAAATATCTCCGCAAGCCACGGGACAAGGGCGTTTGCTTCTTCTAACGTAAATTGGTCTGTTTCCATTATGGACGGTACTTTAGACCAAATTGCGGCGGGCATGACGAGTGCGCCACCACCCTGGTTGGGCGAGTATTACGACTGTCCACCCAAAACGCCAAATGACGTACAATATCTGCCACCGGGCACTAAATTGCCCTTTCCCCACCAAAGTTTTAACCCAAAAGAAACAATTTGAACCAGACTCAAACGGACAAGAATTCGTTCCACGACGGCGACCTCGCACTACTCACCGACCGCAAGGCCCGTCGCTACATGGTCACCCTGGCCGAAGGCGAAACCTACCACTGCCACCTAGGACGATTGCAGCACGACCAAATGATTGGTCATAGCGTTGGCGGATGGTACCGCACCGACAAAGGCCACATTGTGTTGGCAGTGCGCCCCACCCTGGGCGACTTTGTGCGGGAGATGCCCCGTGGTCCTCAAATCATCTACCCCAAAGACCTGGGCAACATAGTTAATTTCGCCGATATTTTCCCCGGCGCAACGGTGATTGAGGGTGGCTTGGGCTCTGGGGCATTGACCTCGGCACTGCTCCGGGCTGTTGGCAACACCGGCAAGGTTATCAACTACGAGATTAACGAATCCGTGCTGCCGAAGGCGATTCGGAACATCGAACGGGTGACTCCCGACACCTCTAACCTTGAAATCAAGATTGGCAGCATCTACGAAGGCATTGACGAACGGGACGTTGACCGGGTGGTCTTGGACGTTCCAGAACCGTGGCAGGCGGTGGCGGGAATCGGAGACGCCTTGATAATGGGCGGGATACTGCTCAGTTTCGTGCCCACCATCCTCCAAGTGCAGAAGTTGGTGCTGGCTCTAGAAGAAGACGGCCGGTTCCAACTGATTGAGTCGATTGAAACATTGTTGCGGACCTGGCACGTCACCGAACGGAGCGTCCGCCCCGACCACCGCATGATTGGCCACAGCGGGTTCTTAACCACCGCCGTCCGCTGCGAACCCAAGCCTGGCGTACCCGCGCCGGTTAACGGCGAATTGCCAACCGAAGAACCGACCGACGAGGCCGAGGAACCCGCCTCAGATAGTCCTGACGAGTAGCACGACGCTAGGCCACCGGCGGGATTCCAGATTCATCTGAACCCTCGGATTCAGTAACCTGCCAAAAAGCCTCGAATTCCGTCTCGGCTCCGGGATATCTGGCGTCCGTCAATGACAGATGGTCGTCAGTCAACACGGGCACCGGCAGACCCTCCACCAAGCCAATTGGGCCCGGTGACTGTTCCAATCCCCACAGCGCCGGAGTTCCCACATTCTTAGCTTGAATCATTACTTTGAAGTCGCCCAAGCCACCCGGCCGCACTAGATCCGAAATCCCAGCCATGTTCGCCTGTGCCTGGCGTGGGGTCGGGCTTTGCTTTATCACATGTTGCTGTAAGTAGCCCAAGCCGAGTTGAGACAAGAATTTTCGTTGGGTGACCAGCCCTAAAGTGCCCAGGCCAGCCCTCCTACCAACGGCCTCAACCGATGTGAAATCCACTTGCGCCGTAATGTCCTGACTACCGATTCTGGTCAGAGGGGAGTCGGTCTGGACGTGTTGGTGATAGGTAACCAGCGTGCCTCTGGCCCGTTGCTCCGCGTGGTACAAATCCCGTGCGGTACGGCCATAGTCGATGGTGAGAACAAATCCCCGTTCCAACGCCCCCGCTACACCGTTGGCCCACGGAGCTAACCTCAAATTAATCTCAGCCGTCTGGCCCTCAACAAGAGTAATACCGAGGTCTTTTAACCGGCTTTCCAAGGCCGGGTTAGACAACTTATCGGTCAGTTCCACCAGATTGTCGCCTTCCAACCCAACGTAGACCTCTTTTAGCCCGTCGTTAGTCATCACTACTTGATGCACGGGGAAAGCATCCAGGTATTCGTTGGACAGAACACACCCTTCTAGGCCACGAAAGGGCACAACGTCTGATAAGACCCTACCAATACTTGAACCACGCTGTTCCACACGGGTAACTGACCGGCGGTCTAGACAGACGTAGTGCAGCGACTTCGCAAACCCGTCGGGCAGTTGGGCGGCATAGTCGGTGATGTCCCGGCACAGAAGCCCGTTGCCGGCGCCAAGCTCAAGCGCTGTAAAAATGGCCGGACGATCCATCACCTGCCACATCTGATACAGCTGCACGGCCATCAACGCACCAAATGCCGGATGCACTGCCGGGCTGGTGTAGTAGTCCCCAACAGCCCCAACCGGCTCCCGGCCTGTGTAATAGCCGCCCTGAGACCAATACAGGGCAACTTCCATGAACGCGGCAAAGGTTATCTTGCCTCGCTCTTGGATGCGTCGCCTAACTTCTGATTCCACGTTCATAAAACTTCCGGCAATTCAGGGACTATCTAAGGACTATTAAGAAAACAATCGTCATATATCTGGGGGAAAAGAAAAAGGGGCCGTAACGGCCCCTTTTTCTAGGTTCTTGCCAATTGCGTTCCGGGTTAGGTCCGCTGCTCGATGGGAACGTACTTCAGATCCATCTCTCCGATGTACTCAGTGAGCGGCCGGAGCAAGATGTTATCTTTGTACTGCTCGACGCACTGCAACGTCCAGCCAGGAATGCGTCCCAGAGCGAATATGGATATGAACAGGTCGTCGGGGATGCCCAGCAGGTAGTAAATCGACCCGGCGAAGAAGTCCACATTTACGCAGATGCCCTTGGCCCGGTAGGGAACCATGGTGTTCTCTTCCAAGTGTTGGAGAATCTGGAACCACTCGGGGTGGCCGCTCTTCTCGCCAAGTACCTTTGAGCGGTCCCGTAGGTGACGGGCCCGGGGGTCTTCTGCGCGGTAGACGCGGTGGCCGAATCCCATGATGCGGTCGCCGCGGTCCAGGAGGTTGCTGGCGTACTCGGCGGCGTTCTCTGGGTTGCCGATATCCAAGGCCATCTTCATGACCTCTTCAGCAGCTCCGCCGTGGGCGGGACCCTTCAAGGTGCCCACGCCGGTGACGATGCAAGAGTGGAGGTCCGAGATTGTGGAGGCAGTCACCCTGGCAGCGAAGGCCGAGGCATTGGGGCCGTGCTCCGCATGTAAGATAAAGTCCACATCCAGCAAATCAGTGGTCTCCTGGTCGGGGAGTTCATCGAGGAGCATGTAGAGGAAGTTGCCAGCGTGATTCAGCTCTGGGTTGGGTGCCACCGGCTCCAGGCCATGCCTCAAACGGTGGTGGGCGGCAACGATGGTCGGACCCATGGCGGTGAGGCGGATGCCCTTACGGATGGTGGCTTCCACGGAGTTGTCAGTTACTTCGGGGTCGAATGCGCTGAGGGCCGAGATACCGGTGCGGAGCGCATCCATGGGATGGCTGGCCTTAACCAAGTCCAGAACCTGGATAACCTCGTTAGGAATAATCCGGTTGGCCCGCAATACCGCGTCGAAATCGGCTAGCTCTTTCTTATTGGGAAGCTTGGCATAAAGAAGCAGATAGACCACTTCTTCGAAGGTCGATTCTTCGGCGAGGTCGTGGATGTTGTAGCCGCGATAGAGCAGCTTACCAACTTCGCCATCGATGAAACTGGACTCAGTTGTGTCGAAATACACATCCTTGAGTCCTTTAATAATCTCTGGGGGCATGGTCACCTTCCTTCAGGGTCTGCGGCCGTGTCCACCTAAGCGATTTTTGACGAAATTCTTAGGGGAGAAAATAAATGGAACCGAGGCACAGTATTACATAAACCTCTGGCCTCAAATCGTGCCTGATTTTAGCATTGCCCTATAGGGGTGTCAAGCTAAAACAAGCCTGGCGGCAGCCTTCGCCTGGCCCGCCGTACTTGAAGTTCTAGAGTCTCTCTGTCCAAGTATGAAAGCATCTTGGATGGCGGCCCAGTTGTGGTTACAATATACAGACGGCCTGCGAGAGTCCACACGCTGGTCGTCCGATAGCGCATGGCATATATACGGAGGGATGGCTGAGTGGACGAAAGCGACAGTCTTGAAAACTGTTATAGGGGCAACTCTATCGTGGGTTCGAATCCCACTCCCTCCGCCAGTTAGTGATTTGTGGACAACCCGAACCTCGACAGACTCACCACGTTATTAGAGCGAGTTCAGCCCAAGCTTCCCATAACTCATCAACTTGAGTTTAGAAATGTCTTCGGCGCTGTAAGCGGCTATGTAGATGGCCGCATATTTATTTCCTGCGGCAAGTTCGGAGTTGCACTCAAGCTCCCGCCAAATATTTTGGATGCTCTTTTCCAAGACACCGATGTTGAGCGGCTAAGATATTTTCCCAAGGGACATATCAAAAAAGAATACGCAGTACTCCCAATTAGAATCCTAGAAGACGATAATCAGTTTCGTAGACTCGTTAACGAAAGCGTGCAATACGCGCAATCGTCATCGCAATAGTCAAAAGGAAGTAGGTAATTACCTAACATGACTACCCCAAGCTACAACCCGCTCACACCAGAAGAGCGCTACGTCATTGAATCCAAGGGCACCGAGCGACCTTTTACTGGCGAGTACGACGACTTTTATGAGTCTGGCGTCTACATCTGCCGCAAGTGCAACACCGAGCTTTACCGGTCCGATGATAAATTCGACGCCCACTGTGGCTGGCCTGCTTTCGACAAAGAAGTTGAAGGCGCGGTTAAACACCTGCCCGACCCCGACGGACACCGGATTGAGGTGGAATGCGCCAACTGCGGCGGCCACTTGGGCCACGTGTTCATGGGGGAAGGCTTCACCCCCACCAATGCGCGGCACTGCATCAACTCACTTTCTATGAAATTTGTTCCAGCAGAGTAAGGGTAATTTGCAGCATCTCCAACGGCTCGTATTTTTGGTTCTAGTTGCGGCTATCCTCATGTTGACCGCCTGTTCATCCGAGGATATTCAAGCAACCCAGACAACTTCCTCTACGGTAGAAACCACAGAAGCTTCTTCAAGCTCCATCGAATCTCCATACCAAGGACAAGAGACCCGAAAAATTAAGGCTTTGTCACAAGACGATATCGACGGGTTGCTCAACGGTTCAGGAACCCCATTTGGTGGGTTGGCCAAGCCTGCCGAATTGAACGGTTATCCGGGCCCGCGCCATGTTTTAGATGCGGTAGAATCGGGCGAATTCCAGGTGACATCCGAGCAGCTGGTCCAAATCGAATCGCTTTACGAAGAGATGCGTTCTAATGCCATCAAACTCGGCAAGGCCATCATTGAAGCCGAAGAAGCAATTGATACTGGTTTTTCCAGCAGCGCTGTCACCGAAAATTCCCTACAACAAAATATCGCAGCGAGCGTTGAGCTGTATGGCCAGTTGCGAGTAGTCCATCTGAATACCCACCTGTCCATGATTGACATACTGCATCCAGAACAGGTCATTCAGTACAATATTCTGCGAGGATATTCTTCTGGTGGCGACCCTTGCACCAATGTTCCAACGGGAGACCATGATGCCGCCATGTGGCAGCAACACAATAACTGCCCATAGGCGCGGGTAAGAGCGTAGAAGTAAACCACGTCTTGTTGAGGTCATTCATGTGCCGGAGCATTAAAACACTGCGGAACGTTGAACAGGAAGCGTCAGACACCGAGGTGCGCGAGGCCGCGCTGCAATTCGTGAGGAAGATTAGCGGCTACCGGCACCCGTCCCAGGTCAACACAGAAGCGTTCGAGAAAGCGGTTGATGATATTGCCGTCGTCTCCCGGCAGTTGCTAGGCTCGCTGGTAAGTCGCGCCTCAGCCCGGTAGAAAACCCGGCGAGCCGGCTGGCTTAGCCAGTGGGGTCGTATTTGTCGCCTTCTTCGCGAGTGATGCGGCCAGAAGCCATGAGCCACATTCTAGATATCTCCGGGCCCATGAACTTAAAGGTAGAGCGCAATTCCTTTTGCAGCGACGGATAATCAGCGCCTGGCAGCACATCGTAGAACCAATTGCAGAATGCGCCGTGCTCTTTTTGCAGCCCCTGGACGACCCCCGCGTTGGCAATCACGGCCTGTATTTTTTGGCGGTTGCGAATTATTCCCGAGTCCCCTCTTAGTATCTCAACCGCAGCGGGACCCATCGCTGCCACAGAATCGATTTTCCAATCGGCGAACGCGGCCCGGAAACTGTCCCGCCGGGAGAGCACCATCCGCCAGGTAAGACCCGCCTGAAACACCTGCAGGCTCATTATCTCGAATAATGCATCGTCTTCAGTGGCGCGTTTACCCCAAATTTCATTGGAGTACCACTCACGCAGCGGATCGCCCGACACTTTTTCCGACGCTTCCCATGCTTCCGTTGTTTCTTCCGGCATCTTAGTATCCCTTTTAGCGATAATCCAATTTAACGAGGCACAAGTTGCAGGCTGATGTAAGACGCTTGCTGGCTATCATGGAACACGGTCTGCAGCGCGGGCCTTAGTTCCGTGTCCTCGGCAATGATGTTCCCCGTATTGGTGTTGCGATCGAACCTAGGGAAATTGCTGCTCGATATCTCCAGACGTATGCAATGACCGGCCTTGAACACATTACTGGTGGCCCACAGGTCAATCTCGTAGCAATAGGCCATACCCGGCTCAAGCAGACTGGGATTGGACATTGACTCACGGTAGCGTGCCCGGATTATTCCGTCGGTCAGGTTACGGGCGCATCCGTCTTCGCAAACGTCCACCAACTTGGCAGTAAAGTCGGTGTCGGTCGCCGAAGTGGCTGCCCATAGCGTTACTGTCACCGGGCCGGTGACCTCCACATTGCGGTCTAGTGGCGGAGTGGAATAAACCAACACGTCCGACCGCTCCTCAACTTCGTTCTGGTCAAATGCGCCGTTGGCGGCGAAGTACGGGTTGCAACACAACGCGCCGCCGGTGGTTGGCACGGGGTCAGCCGGGTTGTACAAGAACACGTCCGGCGCTTCGCCATCCGGTGCGTTTGTATTGAGACTGCCGTCGCCATGTTTTGAATTGGCCTTGCCGCCACTGTGGAGGTAGTACTTAGTTTCCACAGCTCTGGCCAACGGCCATTCTTGCTCGTCGCGCCAGGCATCGTCACCCATAACGAAAATTCGCACCGGCGCGTCGTCCATAATCCCGTTTTGTTTGCCGTTCAACCAGTGGTCGAACCAGCGCAAATGGGTGCCATCCAGGTTAATAGCCATTGCGTCAGCTAGGACGCCGAAGTAATGACGGCCAGCCATGCTGGAGCCACGGGAGCCGTGCTGCCAGGGCCCGATAATTAACTTCTGGCCGTTGCGAGCAGTTTCGTTGGCCCCCGATTTCTGCATCCCCATGAAGTTGCGGAGTGTGCCGCCCAAGAAGATGTCGTACCAACCGCCAATGTGCAGGGCAGGAACATCAATCTCAGAGTGGCGATCCTCGATGCACAGTTCCTTCCAGTAATCGTCGTAGTCCGGGTGGGCCAACCAGTCGTAGTAATACTTGGCCAACCCAGAGTCCAGGTGCGGGTAATTATTCGTGGGCAGGTGTCTGAATCCCTGCGTCATGCCGTCCACGGCTTTAACCAAATCCGCGCGCCGTTCCCAGGGAACGTTCTGGGCTGTTACAAGGTTTTTATAATTGGCCAAGGTCAATTGGAGTAGGGTCCAAGACAAGTTGAACCCTAACTCGAATGCCCCACCCTGATAGGTCCAGCCGTTATGGTAGTTGGATGCGGTCACGTTGGGCACGATTGTCACCAGATGCGGTGGGCGAGAGGTGGCCGCCAGCCATTGAGTCGCCCCCACGTACGATGCGCCGTACATGCCGACTTTCCCATTCGACCAAGGCTGCGCCGCCGCCCATTCTACGGTGTCGTACCCATCATTTATGTCATCGCGAAAAGCGTAGAACTCACCCTCCGACGTGTGCCGTCCTCGGGTGTCTTGAATCACCACCGCAAACCCAGCCTGCGCCGCCTTAACGGGGTCCAACATCGTGCTGGTCAGGGCAGTACTCTTGTCATAGGGCGTGCGTTGCAGAATCGTTGGGAATGGCCCATCGCCATCAGGCCGGTACACGTCGGCGTAAAGGGTGATGCCGTCTCGCATCAGGACGGCGATGTTACTTTTTATGTTTAGAGAAATTGAGTCTGGCATAGCTCGACACTTGTCCTGTTTGGCCTGATTAGTAAATTCCTAACCCTGGAATTGGGGCATCACTTGGGCCGCGAACATTTCCATCTGACGGTAAAAGGCGTCGGGTTCGGAGGCCAAAAACCCCAGGTTGATATGCTCGGCCCCCGCGGCGATACGGTCTTCCACAGCCTTGATGCAATCTTGAGGGGTTCCGGCGATGCAAAGCGCTTTGGCAATGTCCTCCGCGCTCCGTTCTGCGGTCACGTAACGTTCCCCAACGTTGGAAACGGCCAGCGCCATGGCCTCTGAACCATCAGCAGAGATTGCAGTGGGCTGATTTAGTCCCCAGTGGAAACCGCTTAGGTCGCGCCCGGCCTCGGCCGCGAACTGGCGTACCATTTCGTTGCTCGCCTTAATCCGACGCGCGGTGAACAGATAGGGATACCAGCCGTCGCCCATCAGCGCCGCCCGCCGCATTGCCGCATCACTGCGGCCCGATACCCAGACCGGCGGGTTCGGTTTCTGCGCCGGGAAGGGCAGCAAAGTAACATCGTCAAAGTCGAAGAAATTGCCGTGGTGGGAAACGTGTTCCTCAGTCCACAGCCGTTTCATCACCTGGAGCATTTCGTCGGTGCGTTTGCCCCTGGTGTGGACATCCACGCCCACAGCATCAAACTCTATCTTGGTGCCCCGTTGCCCGCTGATGCCGATGCCAAAGTCCAAACGCCCCCCGGAAACCTGGTCCACGCTGGCGACCATCTTGGCCAAGGTAACGGGATGGTACAAGGGCGCAATCACAATTCCAGTCATCACCCGGATGCTTTTGGTTGCGCCAGCAGCGGCAGCCATTGCCGGAAGATTGAGTAGAGTTGGCCGGGGCGGGTTGCCGTCCATTATGTGTTCACCCATGGTCACCCGACCGTAGCCCATGTCTTCGGCCTGGCGGGCAAACTCGGGAACGTCCCAATAGTTATCCACCGTAAGATTTACACCAAAGGTAATCTTGGTACCGGCCATTGCTCCTCCCAGCGGTCTATCTATCTAGTCTCCGCAAGCCACAAATTTAGTTCCAGGTTTACAAGGCAACAGATTACTCCCTGGGCGTAGGGGAATCAATTTGTTGCCGGGTTGTTGCCGGGTTGTTGCCAGGTTGCGAGCCAATAGGCCCGCGTAGGTCCATGTAGGCCATCAAGATTGGGCCTTTTGGTAACTAGGTAATAAGAATTGATTGGGATAGGATTCCGGTGTGACGGGGAATTGTGTGTCTATACACGGGCAATCTGGAGACCTAAATGGCGATTGAAGAATTTAACTTGTCGGGCACGTCTGGCTCATCGGGTTTAATGGCCGGTAAAACCTGCCTAGTGACCGGAGCAACAGCGGGCATCGGGCGCGTAACCGCCCTTCAGTTGGCCTATATGGGTGCCAACGTCGTGATAGCTGGGCGCAACCCAGCGAAATGTGCCGTCACCGCCATCGAGATTCGGGAAGAAACCCGCAATCCGGCCATTGAATACCTGGTGGGCGACCTATCATCTCAGTACCAAGTCCGTGGACTGGCCGACGAGTTTAAGAACCGCCACCAACGATTGGATGTTTTGGTTAACAATGCTGGAGCGCTTTTCATGGGGCGAAAATTCAGCGCCGACAACATTGAGATGACCTTTGCCCTCAACCACCTTTCCTATTTCCTGCTGACCAACCTGTTGTTGGATGTTCTAGTTGCTTCGTCTCCAGCCAGAGTCGTCAATGTTGCTTCCAGCGCCCATGAAGAAGCCCGCTTAGAATTGGCCGATATCGATAACCCCCACCGTTATTTCGGCTTCCGAGCATATTCCCGATCCAAGCTATGCAACGTGCTTTTCACCTACGAATTGGCACGCCGCTTAGAGGGCACCGGAGTATCTGCCAACGCCTTGCACCCCGGTTTAGTTGCCACCAACTTCCTGAAGAACAACGGGTTCCTTGGCGGGTTCCTAAACTATATGCTCGGCATACGGGGAATCAGCGAGGAAGCCGGGGCCATGACATCAGTGTACGCCGCTTCGTCTCCTGACCTGGAAGGCGTTACTGGCAAATACTTGGTCAAGAAACAAATCGTCCGTTCTTCCAAGCGCACTTATGACGAGTGTAAGGCCGCTGGTCTTTGGGATCTCAGCTCCACCCTGACCGGAATAGCGTCAGAAGCGGGCGTCCCCTCCCTCTCTTCCCGGTACCATGGGCGTGTAGCCCCGCCAAACGCCGGTCGAAAGCAACGGCACGGGGTCTAAAACACGCGTCGCGGCTGGACACAATAAACCAATTTGGTTAAAACCCAATTGAGGAAAGAGAAAAATCTCTAGCCATCGCAATACCGGAGACGTTCGGTAATGGTGAGGTACTTTATCTTCCTTCGAATGCCCCACTGGCTGTTCTGCAGCGCCAGCGGGGTTTTTCTTTGGGCACAGCGAAGGTGGCCGGTAGAGTGCCCCCTTGCCCGCCTCCTTGCCAAGGAGGAAGTCGCGAGTTCAAACCTCACTTTCCTCGCTACCAAAGCTAGACAACCCGACAACTCACCTAGCTTTGAGCCCTTGTTGACAGCTACGGGCATCCCTCCGATAATTCCTGCCACCCACTCAACGAGTCCCAAGAGTGCCCAGCGGGAGTCTAATCACAGATGGCAGATACGGTTGATGTAGTCGTAGTCGGTGCAGGCGTAGTCGGCGCTTCAGTTGCCTACTACCTGGCGAGAGAAGGAATTAAGGTCTCCCTACTGGAACGGGAGGCCATTGGCAGCGGGTCATCCGCCCATGCCACCGGCTTCATCAGCCTTCTCGGCACCGAATTCGCCCCTGGCCCATCCTTCCAATTCGGACTTGATAGTTACCGCGAGTTCCCTGCGCTGGTCGCAGAATTGGAAAGCGAAACGGGCATGGACCTGCTTTATCAGCGGCGTCCGTCTTTACGCCTGGCCCTAGAGCAAAGCGAAGAGGACCTGATTAAGGACCTCATGACCTGGCAGAAAGAACACGTGGCCATGCATTGGATTACTCCGGAAGAGGTCCACGAATTGGAACCGCGTCTAACCCCTTCGCTCCTCGGCGCAGTTTACGAAGACGAGTCGGCCCAGTTGGACAGCTACCGGCTGAACCTGGCTTTGGCTGCCGGGGCCGAGCGCAAAGGCTCCCAGACGATTCAGCGCAAGGTCACCGGCCTGTTGTCTGATGGCAACCGAATTACCGGCGTGCGCACTGAAGGCGGCGATATCTCCTGCGGCACGGTGGTGATTGCGGCCGGACTCTGGAGCCCACTCTTCCAACAGGACTTGGATTTCCCCATTCCCGTCGGAGCATTAAAGGGTGAACGGCTACTGCTCAAGTACAACGGCGACCCGCTACCGGTCCTGATTAGCTCCCCCAGGCGCGGCCACATGATTAGCCGACTCGACGGGTTTCTCAGCGTGGGTAGCACGGGAGGCCGAGACTACGACGAAGACCAGCTTTACCAAGGCGAAGACATGGACCGCGTAACCACCCAGCGAGCCAGAGTGGAAATCATGCAGCGGGCCATCGACGTTTTCCCAGACTTGGAAAACGCATCATTGGTGCAACAACTGGCCGGATCCCGACCCTTAAGCCCCGACCGGCAACCCATAATCGGCCCGGTACCCGGAAAGGAAGGCGTGGTTCTAGCCACCGGCCACACCACCAAAGGCATCCATCTAGGCCCAATTACCGCGAAGGCAGTCACCGAATACATCAAGGGCGGCTGCAAGAAAGTCCCAAACTCCATTGAGATGTTCTTGCCCGCTCGGTTCGAAGGCCTGACCCAAGCCGATTTCCAGACCGCCGGCCTCGACGTCGACGAATAACCATTTAAATCCCTTTAGCAGGAGTACATCAGATGAAACGCGCAGTTGAGTTTTATAGCGAGGGTTTCAAGCTCGTCGGCGATGTCTACGTTCCCGACGGACTGGCCGCCGATGAGCAGCGTTCCGCGGTGCTCTTGTGCCACGGCTACACAGGGGTCAAAGACCTGTACCTTCCTGACAACGCGCGGGTACTCAACGAGGCCGGGTATGTGGTGATGACCTTCGACTACAAAGGATGGGGCAATAGCGAGGGAGTGAGTCCCAACCGGTTGGCCCCATACAGCCGGGTGGCCGACGTCCAGGCCGCCATGACCTACCTGGGACTCCAACCCGAGGTCAACGAAGACAGCATCGGCATCTACGGCACCAGCTACGGCGGGGCCACCGTTTCTTGGGTAGGAGCAATTGACCAGCGGGCCAAGTGCATCGTCAGCGTGGTTGGCATCGGGCATGGTGCGCGGTGGATGAGTCGAGTCAGGCGCATGGACGAGTGGTTCGACCTGCTGGAACACTCCAAGGCCGATCGGGAAAAACGCGCCCTGACCGGAAAATCTGAGATGGTAGAGCGCGCCGATATCTTGCTGCCGGATCGTCAGTCGGCGGAACTGGCCGCCGCCGCCCGCAAGAACAACCCCGCCGCCGTGGGCACAATTCCAGTTGAGTACGTGGACGACACGATTGGATTCAACCCGGAGTGGGTTGTGGGCCAGATATCCCCCAGGCCCATCTTGTTCATCACCAGTAACGATGACCGGTTGGTGCCCCAGGAAGAGTCGGAACAGCTATACGCCCACGCGGGCGAGCCAAAAAAGTTGGTGGTGCTAAATGGCGCTGGCCATTACCAGGTCTACGCCGAGCCCCACTTTTCTGAGGTCATGAAAGAAACCTTGGCCTGGTATCAAAAATACCTACCCGCCAAAGGCTAAATACACCTTCTTGACCGCGAAGCGGAAATCAAAAAGTCCCTTCCCCCGCGTCGGGGCTTTGCCTAAAAAGTAGCGAAAGAACCTAGTTTTCGGTTCGAACAGCCCTATCCACATGTCACCCTGAGCGTAGCGAAGGGTCTGCCAAGGTGGTTCTTGGAAGATCATTTCCCGATGCGTCGGGACTTTACTCCTCAGAATGACAGTTTTGAGGCAACGCCCCCGAGCTGGGGAAGGTTAGGATGGGGGCGTATCCCGTGGGTCGGCAGGGTTTCCTGAAACTTACTAGATTGTCGGAGATGAGGGCGTACCCCCCGCTTAGGCTTCCACCGATGCGGTCAGCGTAATCAGTTCTTCAATAGCCTTGTTAACGTCATCGGGACGCTCGGCCATCGGGAAATGTCCGGCCTTGCGCAATTTGATGTACTTGGAGCCAGGCACCGCCTGATGTATCTCCAGTTCGTACTCTGCTGGCTTGCCGGGATCGTCCATTCCTCGAATCAAGGTCAAGGGTGCCTTCAATTCACCGATACGGTCCCGAACGTCAAAGTTATCGATGGTCATCAAGTCATTGTATTGAGAGATTGGCCCAACTTTCTGGTGACATTCGATTAGCTGCTCTGTTAGGTCATCGTCGATGAACATCATGGCGTGGCGCATCGCGTCCAACCATTCCTGGTGGGTTTTCCCATCTTTGCCGGCGTTGAGGCGAAACTCCAAACTGCCCGGGGCTCGCTCTTTGGGCCGCATGGCAACGGTCATCAAAAGTAATCCTGACACCTCTTTGGGGTAGTCCAACGCATATTGCAGCGCCACACAGGCTCCCAAAGTAAACCCTACCAGCACCAGGTCACGTTTGTGCCCGCCTTTGTGCAGCCAGCCGCGCAACCACTCGGTATAATCCGCCACTGTGGACATGGACTTGCCCTCCGGGTGGCCCGGCAAATCCGGCGCTAGGCTACCGGGAAAGTGCTTCAACTGATAATGGTACCCCTCAGCGCAGCCACCGGCCCCAGGTCCATGAATGAAAACTAGTTGGGACATAATTGTCTCCCTTGCATCTCTTGAATCGGTTTCCGGATCACACCACCGGCCAGCGGGGCGGGAATGACAGGCCGGTCCGGGCCAACATGTCCTCACCGATGCCCTGTACCTTTTGAATTAGCTCCCATTCGTCCACAAACTGCGGTTTGTGGTTCTCTACTACTATCTTGCCGTCCACCATTACAGTATGAACGCTACGGCCATCAGCATTGTAAACCAGATTGTTAATCGGGTTGAACAATGTCTGCCATTCGGCGCTCCTGGTGTCGAACATCACCAAGTCAGCCTTCTTTCCAGGCTCCAAAGAGCCAATTTCACTATCCAGGCCCAAGGCCTCTGCCCCCTGGATGGTCGCCATCTCCAAGGCTGTTTCAGCGGGAATGGCCCGCGAGTCCTGCCGAGCGTCTTTGTACAGCACCGCAATCAGGTACATTGCCCGGTTGGTTTCGATTAGGTTCGAGTTGTTACCAGCATCAGTGCCCAGACCCACCACCATACCGGCGTCCAGCATCTCGGGCAGCAGCCCGGATTGGGTTATGCCAGCGCCACCCTTAACGGCCGCCGTGGGAACTACCACTGCTCTCGTCCCGGTACGAGCCAACACTTCTACTTCGCTCGCATCCACACCCAGCATATGGGCCAGGGTTACGTTGCCGCCCAAGATGCCGAGCTTCTCCAAATATTGGGTGGGGCGCATACCAGTTTCTTTGAGACTGCTCTCGACATAATGTTGGCCATTGTTGTAGTGCAGAGTCAGCCCAGTGTCGTATTCGTTCGCTAGCCGCTTGCACTCGGTGAGCAATTCATCGGAGGCAAAGTTGGGGGCGAAGGGCATGGCCCAAGCGCTGACTCTGCCGTCCAATCTTCCGTCGAATTCCCGAATGGTGGTTTCCACTGATTGAATTGCATCTGCTGTGGACGACACCGGCAAGTTCAGCAGATTGGGCCGGTCAACCACTTGGGTGCCCACAATAATCCGGCATCCCGCTTGCTCGTAGGCATCCATACACCGGTCGAGATACTTGGTCGTGCCTGGATCCATGAAAGTGGTGGTGCCGTACTTCAGCAGCTCTGTGATGCCCAGAAGACTGGTGTGGTACTCCTCCTCCGCAGTCATCACCGATTGGAGCTTGAACACATTGGGCAGGTAGTCCGAGCCCAGGTCGTCGGGAAATATTCCCCTGGTGGCATGGGCGTAGCTGATGTGCATGTGCCCGTTGCAGAACCCAGGCGTCAACAGCATGTTCCGGGCGTCAATCACGCGGTCCGCCTGAAATTCAGCCAACTCGGTCGCCTTCCCAACGTGAAGTATACGTTGCCCTTGGACGACCACCGTCCCATCTCCGATGATGCGGCGTTCGGGGTCCATCGTCACGATGAAGCGGGCGCCTTCGATTTTGACAGTAGAATCGGGCATTCTTAGCACACTTGGAATAAATCGGCGGGAGGTCTGGAACAGACGGGCGAACCGGAGACGGGCCGACTTCGGAGGATGCTCCATTATACCGCGCCGGGCCAAAATACCTTATTGCCCCTTCAACACCGCCCACTTATCGGCCCCTAGAATTTAAGCAGTCAGAGCCTTGTATTCCAAAGCCTCAGACTGTAGCAAACGAATGAGGGTATCTCGAAAAAGGAAAGGATTATCGCGGTTGTTAAACCGCCATTCCAGTTCGTCCAGATAGGCATCCAGATGTTTGATAGAGACCTTATGAAAAGAACCGATGATAGACCGTTTGAGAAGGCTCCACACACCCTCGACGGAGTTGGTGTGAACGTTACCACGGACATACTCTTTGATGGAGTGGTTGACCGTCTCATGGCGAGTATCGTCGTCTCCGATGCCCCGATACGGACGCCAGTCGTCGGTGTAAATGGCCTCAGAATCATCGTGAACGGTTTCACCAGCGAATGCATGGAGAGTCTTACGGCTCCGGTCTGGAACCACCTGGAGAATGATTTTCCCTTCCCGCTGGACGGCTCCAACGACGATGGCCTTGTTGCCCTTGTACCCATGACCTTTGCCCCTAACTTCGCCACCGACAAAGGTCTCGTCCATCTCTACGATGCCCTTGAGTTTGATGGGAGAAGCATCAGCGACTGCGGCCCGAATACGGTGGGAGAGATACCAAGCGGTCTTGTAGGAAGTATCGAGCTTCCGCGACAATTGATTGGCAGATATGCCCTTTTTGGATTCAATCATCAGGTAAGCGGCCATGAACCACTTGTTAAGGGGCAGATGAGTATCATGGAGGATGGTCCCGGCAGTGACCGAGAAATTGTATTTGCAATCCTCGCAGATGAACTGGTTGCGCTTGTGACTCCGGGAGATTTTGACGCTCCCGCATCGGAGACAGGCAACACCATCGGGCCAGCGGAGGGTTTCCAGGTATTTCCGGCACCTATCTTCTGAGTGGAATTGGTCTACCAGTTTGATTAGATTCATATCCTGAGTTTTAGGCATTGGAGGCTCCTTGTGCCACGAGCGAAGAAACAACCGGCTGAATGGACAAAAGAAGAAGCGATGAAGCATTTATTCCCGAAAAAGGTACGGGAAGAATTGCATCGTGTGGCCC
>JABMNL010000076.1 GCA_013204585.1 SAR202 cluster bacterium
AGCGTTGTTCCAGCCGCATTGCCAACGACCGTGTTGCCTGTGCCAAGCATTTGACTGACGGTTAAACCGTTGATGGCGCCGCTGGTGAGACTTGTCAAAGTGCCTACTGATGTGATCGCTGGTTGCGCCGCAGTCGTAACAGTTCCAGCCGTTGTCGCGCTTGTCGCACTTGTCGCACTTGTTGCCGTTGCAGCATTACCTGTTGTGTTCTGATTCCAAGTTGGAACTGTTCCTGTAAGACCTGCATAGGCAACATTTGTGGCAGTCGCCGCGTTACCACTAATATTTATTTGGTCGCCAGTGTTTGATCCACTAATGGAAGAAGTTCCAGTTACGGCAAGTGTGGGTGTTGATGAACCTGAAAGAGTTACAGAGTTCACGCTTGTCGGAGTGATTGAACCCAAGGCAAGCGTAATCGCTGGAGTAGTTGTAGATGTCGCAACCGTTCCACTAATTCCATTGGCGGTAGTAACACTTACGCTTGTGACGCTACCGCCACCGAGTTGCGCGTGCACGCCGACAAAACTAATGTTTGTTCCATCAGTTTGTAAATTCTTTCCAGCGTTTCCAGCCTGGCTTGGCAACAACGCGTTAAGCGCAGAGTTTGCAGTCGTTTGACCAGTCCCTCCAGCAGCAATTGCTAGCGTGGAAGTTAGAGCGGTAGCAGTAGCAGCATTGCCTGTAATGCTTCCAGCAATTGGATTTGTGACCGTCAAGCCTGTCAGCGTTCCAACGCTTGTGATCGCTGGTTGCGCCGCAGTCGTTACGGTTCCAGCGGTTGTTGCAGTGGCAGCATTACCAGTACATGAACCAGACGATCCGCTTGCATTGCCTGTCAGATTGCCTGTGACATTGCCAGTGATCTGGCCAGTCACACCAAGCGTTCCTGTAATTGTCGCGTTGCCAGTGACTGCGATATCGCCAGCAACAATATAGTTGCCGTCAACCGTGAGATCCCCCTCGACCTCAACATTGTTGAAGGTTGGGTTGCGACCGAATACACCGCCTAGGTTCTTGATCATTTAGGATGTGCGTCTTTAATTGCTTGAATTGTTTCTTTCCACGCATCTATTCCATGCCAAAAAAGTGTGTCAAGTTGATCTGGAATACTTGGGTATGCCTTTGCCCTAATATCCTGCTTGACTCGATGAATCACAGCATCGTTTATTGTTAATCCCCATGATTGACAATAAGTAAAGTCAAATCCACTTGGAACAATTGACTGCAATTCAAGTTGTGGATATGCGGTATCAGACAACACAAGAAACTCTGAACAGTCGGACTTTTGCCCAATGATTGTCAGGTCTTGCTTTGGTGTTGGCAATTGTGGCGTTCCAAATAATGATTCAAAATTATTTTTGTTCAAGATATAAAGTGGCATTCTGATCTCCTATTAGTGTTGTTTCTTTTGGCATTAAACCAAGAAGTTTGACTGCTTCAAATGTTTGAGGGCAAGCCATTGCGTTTTTTAGTTTGGCTGGTGATGGTCTTCCATTTGCAATAAGTTCTGCCTGTATTTCCCTGCACAATAAAGTTGTGTATTCATTCATTGCGTTTGCTTCAAACATTTGCTCGTCCGTGTACCCAGCAATTCTTGTCGGCTCCGCTATTTCATATGTGTCTTTCAACACTCGTTTAATTATTTTAATTTCTTCTTTGTTTAATAAAAATGCCTCGACCTGGGCTGGCATGTGTGATTCTAGTTCAATAATTTCCGCTTGTAAATTTAGGATTACATGTAATAGTCCACCGCTCTTTTTTAAGTATTCAAGTTCTTCTAACTTTGCTTGAAACTTTAGTTCTGCTACTTTTTCAAGTGCAGACGCACGGATTCTTCCTTCCAAAAAACCTTTGAGTGTTTTAATTTTTTCCCATGGTGTTTCACCAATGACTAAATAACGATAATTAAATTCAGAGTTTAACTTTGTTGCCATATATCATTCCTTAAAATTGTGCGTATCCTGCTGCGGCAAGGTAATTCCTTGCAGTTCCAACACCAGTTGTGTCAGTTGCAACTACGCCTGTATTGGAAACCAAGTTAGTTATGGAGACATTTACGCCAGTACTTCCATACCCAAAGATTGCTTTATCAGTTCCATATCC
>JABMNL010000071.1 GCA_013204585.1 SAR202 cluster bacterium
ACTGATGGGGCCTCTGGGTGTTGTAGAAACAGAAATAAGCGTCGAGTCCGGTTTTGGCCTCATGTCCGCCTGAGTAGGCCTTCAAGTAGACCTCTTCGTACTTCACCGTTCGCCACAGCCGTTCCACGAAGATATTGTCTCTGTACCTTCCTTTACCGTCCATGCTAATCCTGACTCCGTGGCGCTGTAGGAGAGCGGTGAAGCCCTCGCCGGTGAACTGGCTCCCTTGGTCGGTGTTGAAGACCTCCGGCGTTCCCTTGCCCAACGCCTCCTCCAAAGCCTCGACGCAGAAATCGGCGTTCAGGGTGTTGGACAAGCGCCAAGCCACCACGTGACGGCTGTACCAATCCATGATCGCCACCAGGTAAAGGAATCCTTTGGCCATGGGGATGTAGGTGATGTCCGCCGCCCACGCCTGGTTGGGCCTGGTGACCTCCATTCCGCCCAGCAGATAGGGATACACCTTGTGCCCCGGTCCCGGCTTGCTGGTCCGGGGCCGCCGGTAGATGGCGCGTAGCCCCATGGTCCGCATCAGACGTTGGACCCGTTTCCGGTTTACACGCTGGCCCTGTCTGCCCAGCAAGACCCTCATGCGTCTCGACCCGTAGAAGGGAGTGCTCAGGTACTGCTGGTCGATTGCTTTCATCACGAACAGGTCCTCCGGGCAAGTCCCCTTACGCCGGTAGTTCAGGCTGGATCTGCTGACACCCAACAGTTTGCATTGCCGAACGGTGGACAATGCTGGGTGCTTACGGTCCACCATCCGCCGCCGCCGCTCCCGGCTCATGGACCGAGCCTCTCCGCCAAGAAATCCCGCTCAACCTTCAGCTGGCCGATCTGCTGATAGAGACGAGCGGCGAGGGCCGCATCGCTTTTCTGCCGTTTGTCCTGGTTCCCACCAAAGACGCCGGCCGCTCCCTCCAGCAGGGCTTTTTTCCAGGCCTGGATCTGGCCGGGATGGACCTCGTACCGGGCGGCCAACTGGGCCACCGTCTGCTCACCCTTCACCGCCTCCAAGGCCACCTTGGCCTTGAATGATGGGCTGTGCTTCCTCCGCTCTTTTGACATGTCCCACTCCTTCCTCACAGCAACAGCTGTGGCTATTTTAGGAGCGGAACTCTCACTTAGCTACCTGTCCGAATTTCCGGGTCCACCTCAGATGGCGAACTAGGTGCACGAGCAGTACTTAGAGATGGGATTTTCTTCTCAGAATCGGGTCCTCCTCAACCTATACCCAGTTTGATTGAGCGTCTCCACCAAAAGGAAGGGAATTGATTCGACAGAATGCTGACATGGTAGAAGTTGAGGGTTGCGGCTGGTAAACAAACACTTGTCTGATTGTTTACCAGCCAATTTATACTTGGAGCCGATGAAGTGGCATCAAAGTTTCTACCACCCCCCCACCAATATGCTATATTACCCCAAAGCAAAATCACTCCCAGGCACCCACCAATTGACCAACATTATGACAACCACCGCCGAGATTATCCTTGGCTGAACAGAACATTGCCTCCCGGACCGTAAACTCCGTCGTTAACGCCCATTACGCCTGGTACATCGTGGCCATGGGCACGACATTGCAGTTGACCACCAACTTTGTCAGCCAGGCCTTTGCCATACTGCTCGTGGTCATGCGCGACAACTTTGGCTGGTCATTGACCGCCATCGTCCTCGCCTACTCCATCCGCAACATCATCGGCGCGTTACTGTCACCGTGGGCCGGGTCCATGGGCGACCGCTACGGTGCCAAGAAAGTCATGCTGGTCGGCGCGGCGTTCTTCATGGCCGGGCTGATGCTGCTCAGCACCATCAACGAGATCTGGCAGCTATTCCTTTATTACAGCCTCATCTTGGGTATTGCCCAGGCCATGTTCCGGGTCAACATTCCCACCACCGTCGCCGCTTGGTTCAAGATTAAATTGGGCGTGGCCGTGGGCATCCAGCAGTCCGCAGGCGGGATGGGCGCATCGGTGCTGGCCCCCGGACTGGCCATACTATTGACCCAGACCAGCTGGGAGACCGCCTTCTTGCTCATCGGAGGGGTCGGAGGGGCCTTTGTCTTCCTGCTGGTGGCATTCTTCCACGGCGACCCCTCAGACCGCGGTAAACAGCCCTACGGCGCTGACTTGAGCATCGCTAATCCGGTGGCCGCCTTCAGCGGGACCATCGCCAAGATTAGAAGTCAGGTCTTCATGAAACACGCCAAGGGGACCAGGGCCTTCTGGTTCCTGCCCTTGGTGCACCACCTGGGCTGCGCCGGACACGCCATCGTCATCGTCCACGGCGTTAATTACGCCCACGAACAGGGAGTCTCCCTAGAGGCTGCCACCTTCATCATCAGCATCTACTCCTTCACCAGCATTGCCAGCCGGTTCATGGTGCCCGTCCTGGCCGACCGACTGGGAGCCAAGGGAGTGATGGCCTTTTTCTACTTCTTGCAGGGCGCAGCGGTGTTGATGCTGTTCTGGACTCAGGAAGCCTGGCAGTTCTACCTGTTCGCTGCCGTCTTCGGCATCGGGTTTGGCGGCGAGATGTCGGCCTTCTTGGTGGTCAACCGGCAGTACTTCGGCATGGGCCCCGTGCGGGCCGTCTTCGGCATCCAGAGCATGGGCGCCGGACTGGGCATGGCCTTGGGTGGCCTGGTCGGCAGCGTCATCTACGACACCTTTGGTTCCTACAACTGGGCTTGGGTAGTGTCGATCGTCGCCAGCCTGGGCGGAGTAGTGGGGATATTCTCGATGGAGTCCACCAAGCGGGAGCTAATCTCCAATTGGGAAGAATCCCTACCCGAAGAAGCCCGAACCCCCGCCGCCGCGCCAGCCCCAGCCCCAGCGGACTAGCCGGCGGGCAAGTTCCGGAGTTCGAAGCCGTTCGTAGGGCTTCCCCTCCAGACTTCCTTGCTCTTGATGGACTGATGGCTGACCGCCAATCGTCATTCCGGCGAAAGCCGGAATCCAGATTGGCTGCGGCAGTCAAGCATCATCCCTTAAGAGCATCCTGGATTCCAGCTTTCGCTGGAATGACGGATTGCCGCTAGCTTCCACAATGATGGCCAAAGCATCACCCGCTCATCCGGAGCCTGTCGAAGGACGTGCTTGGGTTTAACTTGGCTGTTGGCGAACGCGTGGTTCGACAGGTCCGATTTCATCGAGACTCTCGGCCTCTGGTCGGAGCTCACCATGAGCGGGATAGTAACCCGGGTTGGCCACCATTTCCAATACTTGCCTAATTTATTGTGGGCGTTTGACGACCAAATGACGCCCTGTCCACGGTAGACAGGCCTTATCGGTTTGGTTATCATTTCGGGCAAGAAAGCTCAGTGGTGACAGATGTGTTTGGCTCCAAATTCGAGCCATGGGATAGGGCGCGATCGGCCACGCTAGCATCCGGAAGAGATTGGGAAGGAGATAGAAATGTCAGCGAAAGTTAACGGCCTCGGACACATCGGTTTCTACGTTCAGGACTTGGAACTGATGAAGGATTTCTATGCGAATTTCATTGGTATGACGATGACCAAGGTAAGCCAAAATAGCGCATTCTTCAGCGCCGATCCGGAGGCCTGTGACCACGAGATTGCGCTGATGAAAGGGCGGTCTTCGCTCGAGGACACGCACTTTATCCAACAGATCTCGATGCGTGTAGATTCCCTTGACGACCTGCGTGATTTTACGCGACGCATCGCAGAGAAAGAATACAAGCTGGACAAAATTGTCACCCATGCGAGCGCCATCGGATGCTACTTCCGCGACCCGGAGAACAACCCGGTCGAAGTGTTCTGGCTGACCGGCCATACTTCATGGGCCCAGATTAGCATTCCCATTGACATCGACCAGTCGGACGAAAAGGTCATGGCAGAGGTCGACCGGTCCTTTGAAGTGGCCCAAGTCGTGGAGATGGGCAAACCGCAGACTCCTGAGACTCAGGCCGCCATCCGCGAACTCGGTGCGGCCGCTGTAGCCAGCCGTTAAGCCTGCGCAATCAGCAGCCGGGCACGTCAAACCAATTCGGCTATTTTGATGGGCGCGGGATGAGCGGCAAACCCGATAGGAAAATAAAAAGAGGCGGCCCGACTAATCGGGCCGCCTCTTTATTTGTTAGCTAAGTCGCTGGGTTGCTAGTCCGCCGAGGTTGGCACTTCCACCAGGACGGCTTTGCGGCGTCCGCCGATGATTCCCTCTTGGTAGGCGGCGACGAGTGCGCCGAGCGAGATGGTGAATATTACCAACGTAGCGGCATACTGGAATCCGGTGCGGTAGTAGGTCTCCGATTCTCCGGCAGTCATGAAACTGATTGTCGCCGGCAGGGCTAGACCCAGCATCGTCGCAGCGATTGTCGCCCCGATGGTATGGCCCATCTGGCGGCTGGTCTCCATCACCCCCGAAGCAAAGCTCCGGTCCTCGGGCAGACTGTTCATGATGTAGGCGTTGCTGGGCGCGTTGAAGACGTGCGTCCCGATGAAAGCGGGCAAGAGCAGAACCGGTAACATCACAATCGGTACCTGGTCGGCAAACAAGGCCAGTAACAAGAATCCGGACGCAATGGACAACAACCCACCGGGCCGTATCCAGGCCGGCTTGGACTTATCGAAGTAGTACCCGGCGATTAGCGGGAGGAAAATCCCCAGGAATTGGCCGGGAATGAGCACCCATGAGGCGACGATTGGGTCGTAGCCCAGTCCGTTCTCCACCAATATCGGCACCAGCGTCATCACGGCCAGCATCGACATGTGGAACGTGTGGTCGCTGAACATGGCCATGGAGAATTCGCGGTTCTTGAAGTGCTTAAAGTTCAGGTAGGGCTGACGCGAACGCCACTGGACAAAGATGAACACAATCGCCACCGCCAAGAACAGGCCATGCGTCGGCAGGTGGTATTGCAACGCATCTGAGCTGACGAAACTCTCGTCGCCGCCGTGGAGGTGGAGCCCCGAGAGAATGAAGACCGCCAACGCAGTCATCATTAGCAGTGCGCTAGGCACCGACACCAGCAGCTTTTTGGCAGCCTCGGTGGGCTTCAAGAATTCGTAGGCCAGCAGTGGGCGGCCGATACTAATAGCAATCAGGCCAATTGGGACCGAAGTTAGGGCGACAAACCGCCAACTGAAGAACTGTAGGAAAACCCCGAACAGGGCCAGTCCAATTAGAGTTCCGATTCTTGCCGAGACGATGGCGATGGAATAGGCGCGGCCCCGCTCCGTGGGATTGAACATCAACGAGAGTATGGGATTGGAGTTGGAGGTAATCATTGACGCCCCCAATCCCACTCCGCCGCTCCAGAACACTGCCTGGTAAATGTTGGCGGACGTGGCGGCCATGCCTGAAGCGATAACCATGATTATCGCGCCCGTGAAGTACACCCTAACGTGGCCAATCTTCTCGCCAAAGCGGGCGAAGAAGAACACCGTGCTGCCAATCACCAACAGACGGGCGATAACCGTCCAAGCGGCCATTGATACGTCGACATCAAAGTCCTCGGCCATCGACGGCACCGAAAGGGCCAAGGGGATGGTCGAAAGCTGCACCAACAACTGGGTGCAGGCCAAGGAGAGCATGACCCGCTTACGTTCCGGGGTGGAGCCTAGGTCGTGGAACGTAGCAAGTATGTTTAGACTGCGGAAGACTTTTCTATCAATCAAGAATCAACGATTCCCTGAATTACAAATGACGGTGCGCCTGGAAACTCTCCTATTAAGGGCCCAAGTTACGCAGACACTGTTCCCATAATAGGATTGCACCCGCATTATTACAATACGCCAGTATTAAATACCCATAGTCCATTCCCCTATTTATTGGAGTACCATAAGTGCCGCCGGAACAAGAACCCCCAAAGCTGACCGCTAAACTCCCCATGAAGGGGGGTGAGGGGGATTTCGGGATTTAAGGAATTTTTATGCTCATCGACATCCACAGCCACCTGGTCATGCCCGAATACCTGGAGCACCTGGTAGGCCGCAGTAACCTGCCCAAGGCCGTCCTGCGCGGCGGTGCCTACTTCATCAGTTGCAACGGCGGTTACACTCAAACGTCATCAGCGATTCATGCCGACGTCGAGCAAAAGCTACGCGACATGGAAGATATGGGCGCCGATGTGTCTATCATCAACCACGGCATCCCCGGCCCGGAAATGCTGGGTGGAGCCGAAGCCGACGATTGGGCGGCGCGGATGAACGACTTCCAGGCGGGCATCATTCAGCAATACCCCGGCAAGTTTTTGGGCTGGGCCAACATCGGTTTCGGCAGTCCCGAACGCTCCATCGCCGAGGTTGACCGCTGCATCAACGAACTTGACTACAAGGGTGTTCAGCTCTTCTCCAACATCAATCAGAATGTGTTGGACTCGCCAGAGTACATGCAGGTTTTCCGGCACATCGCCAAGCTGGGCGTGCCCTTGAACCTGCACCCCACCGCGCCCATGAACCTAAACGGCATGGACCTACAGCCCTTGGTGCGCGGCATGTCGTTGATGTTCGACTCCACATTGGCCACCATGCGGCTGGTCATGAGCGGCATCTTCGAGCAAGAGCCGGGTTTCAAGTTAATCGTGCCCCACACCGGCGGTTGGGTGCCCTACCTGCGCGGACGGGTGGAGCGCATGATTGACATCTACACGCCCCCAGAAGGCCAGCCAAAACTGACCAGGCCATCGGCCGAATCGGTGGATCGCATCTACGTGGACACCGTCGCCCACAGTCCCGAAACCCTGGAGTATTGCTACAAGATGTTCGGCCCCGAGAAAATCATGTTCGGCACCGACCACCCCTTCATGCACTGGGAACTCTACCGGGAGATGCTCGATGACCTGGAATGCACCGACGCCGAACGAGAGGGAATCTACCACGGCAACGCCGAAAGTTTGCTGGGGCTCTAGGAGTTAGCTTTCAGGAGGGGGATTTATTCGCGCAATAATCCTAAATTGGTTACAGAAACCATTTTCATCGCGTACAGTGCGTAGGAATATGCTAAGACTGGCGTGGGAATACGCTAAGACTGGCGTGAGAATACGCTAAGACTGGAACGAAGGGGATTCATGCGCATCGACGTCCACAGTCACCTGGTCTACCTGCCCTACCTGGAATACCTGAGCGGACGAAGCTCCCTGCCCCAGGGCGTCCTGCGGGGCGGCACCTACTTTGTCAGCTGCACCGGCGGCTATCTACATGCTTCGCCCCTGGTCCACGCCGACGTCGACCAGAAGCTGCGGGACATGGAAGACCTGGACATTGGCACTTCCGTGCTTAGCCACGGCATGCCCGGCCCCGAGTTGCTGGGCGGCTCCGAGGCCGACGACTGGGCCTCGCGCATCAACGATTACCTGGCCGAAGTTATCCAGGCCCACCCCGGCAAGTTCCAAGCCTGGGCCACCCTGGGCTGGGGCAGCGCCGAGAGAACAATTGCCGAGATTGACCGCTGCGTGAACCAGTTAGGCTTCAAGGGCGTTTATCTCTTCTCCAACATCAACCAGAAGACCCTGGACAGCAAGGAGTTCTGGCCGGTGTTCAAGCACATTGAAAGCCTGGACGTGCCCATGGACATGCACCCCACCGCGCCCATCAACATGAACGGCATCGACCACCGCCCCCTGGTCCCCGGCATGGCCTTCATGTTCGACACCACGCTGGCCACGGTGCGCATGGTGATGAGCGGCCTATTCCAGGAATACCCAAACCTGAAATTGATCGTCCCCCACACCGGCGGGTTCGTCCCCTTCATCCGTGGTCGCGTGGAACGGATGATTGACGCCTGGACTTCGCCGGAAGACTGGGCCGACCTGTCCGACGCCTCCGAAGTGTCCTTCGATAAAATCTACGTGGACACCGTCGCCCACAGTCCGGCGGCCTTGGAGTACTGCTACAAGATGTACGGGGCCGAGCGGCTGCTCTACGGCACTGACCATCCCTTCGTCAGCTTCGAAATATTCAACGAAATGGTCGATAACCTGAACTGCTCAGAGTCCGACCGCGAGTTAATCAACCACGGCAACGCGGAAAGATTGCTGGGGCTTTAGGGGTTAGCTTTCGCACCAACCAATCAACAACAAACAGCATCTCTAAAGGAGAACCATGAACCTCAGAGATTCGGTAATCATCGTCACTGGCTCGGCCACCGGGCTTGGCGCTGCCGTGGTGAAACAGGTGGCCGCCAAAGGCGCGCGGGTGGTCATCAACTACACCAAGAGCGAGAAAGAAGCCCACGAGACCGAGGCGGTTTGCGACTATCTGGGCGTGGAATCCATATTATGTAAAGCTGATGTGTCGGTGGACGAAGACTGCCAACGGATGGCCGCCGAGGCCATGGCGAAGTGGGGTCGCATCGACGGGCTGGTCAATAACGCCGCCCGCTCGGTCTTCGCCAATTCCAAGGATCTGGACGCTCTGTCGGCCCAGCAGTTCATGGACGTCTTCTCGGTGAACGTGGTTGGCGCTTACCAGATGACCAAGGCTGTTGCGCCCCACATGAAGGATTCAGGCGGCGGTTCCATAGTCAACGTGTCGTCCATCTCCGCCATCACCGGCGCAGGCAGTTCCATAGCCTACGCGGCGTCCAAGGGCGCACTAAACACCATGACCCTGTCGCTGGCTCGTTCGTTGGCACCCGAAATCAAGGTCAACGCCGTGCTGCCTAGCGCCTTCCCCTCACGCTGGTGGGCCGACGGCCTGGGTCAGGACGCTGCGAAGGCCCTGTTCGTGAAATTCAACGACCAAGTCCCGCTTAAGTCGGTGGCAACGCCGGATTCCGTCGCCAAGACCGTGGTCTGGCTGCTGGAAGACGCTGGCTTCATTACCGGCGAGATGATTAAGATTGACTCAGGCATGCACCTGCTGGGATTCCAGCCGTAAAACGAGTCCAAAGGTGTTTGACGTTTCTCTAGGAGCTTTGCGGGCGACATCGCTAGGATGGGGTTAGGCAAATAGTCGAAATAGGGGGATTTCCGATGAAAACCGACCACATCAAAAAGCGAAACATGATCATGCAGGTCGTCCTGGCCGTCATCACGCTGGGAATTTATGCCATCTATTGGTATTACTCCACACTCAAGGAGATGCAAACAGCCAACGGCAAGAATGAGGGAGCCGTAATGTGGATCGTCTTTCTCTTCATTCCGATTCTAGGTTGGTTTTCCAACTGGCACTACTCCTCGGAATACGCCGAGTTCAGCCACGAAAAATATCCCGCCCTACTGATATTCCTCGCGTTCATAGTCTTCCCGCCAATAGTCTGGTTCATAGTCCAGACCGACCTGAACGCAGCTGCAGACGCACCGTCCGCAGGGTAAACCGCTACCGCGTAGAAAATTAGCGGCAAACAAAACGGGCCGCTTTCATCACGAAGGCGGCCCGTTTTATGATTCGAGTTACACCATGCCTCATAGACCCAGGCCCCATGAAAACCCGGCTGAGCCGGTAGACGCGGCCACCATTACTTGCCAGAATACGTCCCACAAAACCCGTCACGCCGAAGGGTGTGCTTAAGGAGACAATACATGGGACCCAAACTGGTGGAATACCTGAAGTACGAAGTTGAAGACTCGGGAATCGCCTGGATTAAGTTCAATCGGCCCGAGCGCCGGAACGCCCTAATGGGAAACTCCCAGGAGAACGGCACCGTGGCCAAAGTGGGCGAATACATGCGGGCGGCCGACGACGACCCTGCTATCCGAGTCATCGTGCTAACTGGCGAAGGCCAGGGCTTCTGCTCCGGTGCCGACATGCGCCGCGATAACGACGCCTCCGTATTGGGCGAGAACTTCATCGGCAACCGTGACCATACCGAAGGGCCGGACCTGGTGCGCCAGCACTTCTACCACGGGTTCACCCAGTTGCACCGAGACATCTCGCTAATCCGCAAACCCACCATCGCCATGATTAACGGTGCGGCGGTGGGCTCGGGCATGGATATGGCCCTGCACTGCGATATCCGTGTTGGCTGCGAGGCCACCCGTTTCGTCGGCTACCACCAACTGGGCCAAATCGTCGAGAACGGCGGCAGCTACTACCTGCCCAAGATGGCCGGACTGGGCCGAGCGTTGGAATTCGCCTACACGGGACAACTGGACGCCGAGCGCGCCTACCAGTGGGGCTTACTCAACTATCTGGTTGACTCCAGCGAATTGGAGCAGACCACTCGAGACCTGTGCGCCAGAATCATGCGCGTGCCACCCATGGTGCAGTGGGTCAGCAAGAAAATCATGCGCACGGCCATTGACACCACCTTGGAGAACACCATGGTGCTAACCTCCAACGCCGGCGGCATCCTGGGCAATTCGGAAGACGCCGAAGAGGCGCGCCTGGCATTCTTGGAGAAGCGGCAGCCCAGCTTCAAGGGCCGCTAAGCCGCAGACTAAACTTCGGGTACAGTCCAAACAACGCGTGGGGCGGGAGCCGGGAATAACCCTACAGGCCCATTGCCTGTAAGCCGACCTTTGCCAGTTCTTCGTCGCGGTTATGCCCGCGTAACCCGCCCACGCCAATCCCACCAAGTATTGCGCCATCCTTGATGATGGTGACGCCGCCTTGCTCGTAGGTGACCATCGGGTCGCCGTTCTCGCTGACGCTCTGGCCGATGTTGCTCATGTTCTTTCCCCAGTCACCGCTGTTAATGCCCAATACGGCAGCGGTGTAGGCCTTGCGGACGGCGTGCCTGCGCGTGAACACCCGAGCGTTGTCCATCTTCGCGAAGGCTTCCATATTCCCCGAGGCATCCACAATCGCCATGCACACTGGCGTGTCTGATGTCGCCTGGGCTTGCTCCATCATCGCCTTCATCGCTGCCTGTACTTGGTCCAACTTCAAATTTTGCTCGGCAATGGCCATGCAGGGCCTTGGGGCGTCATGTCCGGTCGTCATTCGGTCAAACTCCTTGTTGTGGTTGATTCGGTATATTCCGTCGTGAATTGTACCAATCGTAATCGCGACTTTGGCGTGTCACGCATGGGAAAGCAAATTAGGGCCATCCGGCAGGGTACGCCGTCGATGGCATCTGAGAAAATAGACCAATACGGAGGTAATCAGATGATTCAATCCGAGACTCCTTATCCAATCCAGTTTGGAGTGGACTATCCCGAGGCTCCGCTGAACCGTCTCACCACGTTCCTTCGCATAATTTGGATTATTCCGATTGGGATTGTCCTCAGCCAGGTTTCTGGTGAGTCGTTTGCAGCGGCGGGAGGGACTTTGATGGCCGCTCCTTTGCTTATGATTTTGTTCCGCCAAAAGTACCCCAGGTGGTGGTTCGACTGGAACTTGGCCCTCTCGAGATTCGGCAATCGGGTGTTTGCCTATTTGCTCCTGTTGCGAGATGAGTATCCCTCAACTGACGAAGAACAGGCGGTGCATTTAGATTTTCCCTACCCAGATGTGGTAAACGACCTGAACCGCTGGCTGCCTTTGGTGAAGTGGCTCCTGGCAATACCCCATTACATTGTGCTGGCAGTCTTGTGGGTCTTGGCAATCGGCGCAGTGCTAATCGCTTGGTTGTCGATATTGTTCACTGGGAATTACCCGGCGGGTTTGTTCGACTACGTGGTGGGTGTAATGCGCTGGTCCAACCGGGTCGGAGCGTATGCCTTCTTGCTGGTTACCGACCGTTACCCGCCCTTCCGCATCGGCACGTAAGGGCCCCGAAGAACTCGGGCAGGCTACTCCACAACCACTTGGTGGTCCAACAGGATGCCGCCGTGTTGGTAGGCTAGCGATATTGGGTCGCGTTGTAGCGCTGCTTGTACGACCTCCAGTGGGGTGGTCTTTGGCGTTCCAGGCACAGTTATTCGGCGTAATATTCGACGATGGCCCACCACGCCGTCAGCAGCATTTGACTGGGATTGACCGACGCCGCCACCTGCGGATATTGCCAACTCCACCTTGATATCACTGGCATCTTCTGCGCCCAGGGGCAATAGCCGACTCAAAGTAGAAGCAGTCGATGCAGCCCATGCGCCGTGGGCCATTGGGAATGGGGGCGAGACCCACCCGTCGGAACTGTGGCCGCCGAGGAAAATCCAGCGGCTTAAATGCGTCAGGTTCTCGCAGCTAACGGAAACCTTGGCCTCGCCTTCATGCACCATGGCTCCGGTTTCGTCATATTCTTTGGTGTCGAGCAGGTAACTGCCATTTACTGTTCCATGCGGCAGAATTGGTAGTACACCCTCTAAGGGTTGTAGGGTCTCTGGAACTGGGGAGGCTGCAATTACCTCTCCGGAGCTCCAACGCACCTCATCATCAACCTCCATCGAGCCTTTGGTAAGTGCTTGTCCGACCGGGCAGAACGAAGAAGCCCGTTCCAGCCGGACCCGCTCCGATTCCGAAATCGGGCCTTTCAAAGTAACCAACTCACGAACGCCAAACCCGATGGAATGTGGAAGCTCAATTGGTTCCACCTTAAATTCGACCTTGATGTCCTCCAGGGATATCTTCCCTCGGTAGGCCACGCCTACCACTGTGACTACCGTTCAAGCGGCCCAAGCCGCCACCGCCAGGTACTGGGGCGGGGGCCCAATCATATCGGAGTCGGAGTTTGGTATACCGGTTATGAAAGACCAGGGCCCCCGTGACCCCGGCCCGGTACCAACCACCGTGAGCCCTGCATCTTTACCGACCGGCCGGGCAACAATACTCGGCAGCATTTGGTCCGTGATTCCGGTATTCGCGCCTGCAACCATGACTCACCTCAATGCCGATTAGGGATTCCAGTTAACTCTGGGGAAACAATAATGTTCCGATGGTGCCGTAGGCCACGTCGTTTGCTTGTCCCATAACAAGGCCCGCGCGGGCGTCTCTAAAGTACCTCTCGAACGGCAGGCGACCGGCAAAAGCCGTTCCGCCAAACATGGTCATCAAGTCGGTCGTTACCCGTACCGCGGCCTCGGAGCAGAGGACCTTGGCCTGCAAGAGGGGGAGGAATGATGTCGCCCTACCCGAATCCTGCATCGCCGCCGCCACGTGCAATAGCGCCCTCGCTGCTTCTATTTGCGCGCTCATCTCGGCCATGCGGCGCTGGTTGATTGGGTTGTCTAACCGGCGCGCGCCACTGGGGAAACGCTTATCGCCTTCAGCGCACGCAATTTCGAACGCACCCGACGCGATGCCGAGATAGGCTGCTCCGTAAGTAAGAATCAAACAAGGCGTCATGTACTTCGCCATGACGGAGATGCTTTTATCTTCTAGCTCGATGCCAACCAGATTTTCTTCGGGCACAACGCCGTTGAAAATCATCGGCACACTGCAATTGCCACGCATGCCCAGGCCGTTCCACTCGCCAATAGTCTCCCACTCGACCTCGTCGTTCTTGAACATCAAGAGATCCGGCGGGCCTTCGGTTTTGCCGCCTTCGACCCGACAGAACATGATGTAGTGAGTCGCGTGTCCGGCCGACGTCACGTACGACTTGCGAAGGTGGTCAAGCTTGAAGCCGCCCGCCACTTTCGGCAACGTCGTAACCGTTTGCGGCACGGGCGTCCAGTCGTCGCCAGAATTGCCGTGCGGTTCACCACCCGGTGCGGCGGCGAACATCTCGCCGCGCAAGAGCGGTTCAATGTAGCGTTTAAGCTGGTACTCGGTTGGAATGTGGCTAATCGCCTCCACCGCTTCTAGGTGCATCTTGAAGCACATCGCCGTCGAAGGACATTTTTTCGATATTTCCTCGACGATAAGGCAGGTTGTAACCAAATCCAGTCCCGGGCCACCATATTCCTGAGGTACCCGCATCGACCACAGACCGGCGTCGCGCAGTGCATTTAGCGACTCCTGCGGAAACTCTCGGTTGCGATCGTAATCTGCCGCTCGTGGCCCGATGTCACGTTCGGCAATCGCGGCTGTTCGCTCTTTCCATTCTTGTTGGTCATCTGTAAGTGCGAAGTAGTTCATTTAGTCCCTCTGGTAGTCCCTCTGGTAGTCCCTCTGGTAGTCCCTCTGGTAGTCCCTCTGGTAGTCCCTCTGGTAG
>JABMNL010000072.1 GCA_013204585.1 SAR202 cluster bacterium
AAGACGGCGGCGAACGGCCCAGGGATGCCCAAGAATGCGGAGCCAAACCCGGTGGTCGCGCCCAAGGGAGTGAAGGCCCAAAGCTTCATGGTGAAATTGCGTCCTATTGGCAGTCTGGTATAGACCACAAAGAGGAGCATCATCACTCCCAGGATGCGTACCAAGATAGTAGTGTCGATGGAAACGAAGATTATGCTGCCGATTATTGCCAATGGCATGGAGCCAATGGTGAAGTTGCGGACCACCGGCCAATTGACCGCATCACGGTGCAGCCAAACTCTGGATGCGGTGCTAATAAGTTGGGAGATGGTCAGTATCGGGATTGCCTCCCGCACGCCGAACACCCAGACCAATACTGGCAGGGCAACCACTCCGCCGCCGAACCCGGCCACCCCGGCGATGGTAAACCCAACGGCCGCCGCGACAATGACGGCGGCTATTTGAATAAATTCTTCCAAGATTTAGAAACCCAAAAAAAGACCCGGTCCACATAGGTGAACCGGGGCCGAATTACCGATTTTAGTGCTGTCTATTTAGGTACAGACAGCCGACATTAAATTGAACTACAACCTTGCGCGGTGTGGGCGGGCGCTTGGTCCGGCGCACTGGCAGCGACCGGCACAACTGCGGCAAGGGCCAACAATACTACGAACACCAAGGGAATCAGATACCTGCGCATATTCTACCTACTACTTTGTTACTCATGCCTAGACTGAGTTAAGTTTAAAGAACGCCGACATTAGCGTCAAGGTCGCAGCAGATTAGCGAATGTATGTTAGACGTAGGCACGAAGTATCAACACGGCACAGCGACCTACGCAGAGTCGCGTCCCCGCTGTAGCTGCGACCAAGCCAGGGCCACTATGATTACGGCCAAGGCGGCGATGACGATGATAATTAGAAAATTTAACCCACCGCCGGTGTTTTCGGTCACTTCCAACGGAATATCCAACGTGGCCTTCCCAAGGGAACTGTCGGCGGATATTGTCATAGTCCAGGTTCCGATGACGGTGAGGTCGATGCTCGCCTGGAACAACTGGAGAGCATCAAGGGAATTCGAGGCTCGCACCGGGCCGATTGCCGTTCTGATTTCCGGGCCGATGGCTGATATTACTATCTTGCCGCCGTTGATTGGTGCATCACCTTCGGCAGGCTGAATCAAGGTGTTGACGAGTAGCGTTCCTACCTTGGGTTTGGTCGGTACTATGCCGACTCGGAAGAGATAGGGACCAGAAATCACATCGTCGACGATGAGTACAGTCTCGCCGTGGGCCGATGCCGGGCTCGACTGAAAGAGTGATATTCCCGCCAACGCTAGTATGATGGCCGACGCCAGCAGCAGGCCAATTTTAATCGCCAAAGGGTCTGGTCTCCTCGCAATGAATTGCAGGACGCGGGCTATCCATTAGCAGCCAATGCCGCCGTTGGCGCAGTCCGGTATTTTGAAATTATAATGCAACAGATTAGCAGCGAGAGTTTAACGGAGGAATTAGATGGCAATATTTCGAGTTTTCGCGGGGAGCGACGGCGAAAGCCACATCGAGGAACTGCAATTAAAGGAGCATCCTGAATTGGGTGCATTGACGAATATAGCCGAGGCTCGGGTTCAAGAGTTTGATGGCACGAGAGATATGGATTTCCACCCGCTGCCCGAACGTCGGTTAATAATCCATCTTTCTGGCGAAGTCGAGATCACGACCAGCGACGGGTCAAAGCAGGTGTTTCGAGCTGGGGATATTAGACTCATGGAAGATGTGACCGGTCGCGGTCATGCCCACCGTGACCTTAGCGCGACATCCGCTGTCTACGTCATCCTAAAGGACTAGGCTGGTTTGTGAGGTGGTCAGATGAAGTACACGCGAATATACGGTGATGCAGACGGGGAGACTCACTTTGAGGACGTTGTAGTCGGCGAATCGGGAGTTCAGTTCATGTTTGTGGCTGGCTGAATAGGCCAAACGTGTCATTGTTGGCCAATAAGTTGGCTAAATAGTGTACATGTACTTGCAATTAACCGCTTTTATACCGCACAATTACGAATAACAAGTATGTATTTTGGGCATCACCACCGGTGCTTGAGCTAGATTTAAACTGCGTCCGCCCATGGCGATAGGCCTTGCATGGATGCACCCAGCTTGGGCCCTGCGCCTAAGCGTTAACGGTAAATCGCGGCTTCGCGGGATTTAGCCTCTTTGGGATGAGAGGCACGTCGGAGGTGGATATAATGTCTGGTCATACCGATACCTGGCATGAGTTCAACGATGCCCAGCGACAATATTACGATGCTTTGGAGCAGCAGGTCCGGGCCCAAGAGCGATTTGTGCCCCCTGGAGAACGGAGGACAGAGCACGCCCCGGTCCAACTCCCAGACCCCCTAACTGCCAAAGTGATTCAGGGACTGTCTACCCTGGACCGCATTGTTCACGACGCCAGGCAACGCTACGCTGAGGCCATAAATGCCGTCCACGCCGAAGTTTAAGCTCGTCAGTCTTAACTAGGTACGGACTGCCGCCAACTTTTGTAGGGTGCCCTTTTGCTTCCGAGAGTTCAGCAATTGGAAATTTTAAACAATTGTTAAGAAGCGGAGATTGCGTCTTCCGCCTTCATGGGACCAACCAAACCCAGACTGGCAACCAAGGACCACGGAGAACTTGAATCCCCACCGTTTCCGGTGGGGATTTTTTGTGCTTGCTTAATGTGGCGGACGTAACAGACCCCTGCGGCACCGCTGGTGTTGTCAAACAGTTGGGTGCGGTGGGGGATGCGATATGCGCTTCGTTTGACGATGCGCGGAATGCGTTGACGGCGGTAATCACCGAGATCAAGAAAATCGTCGATGACATAGTTGGCACCGTGAATAAGGTCAAAACGTGCGTATTTAGCGCGTCCAGCGCATTTGACGCCTGTAGTGGATAGTTTTTAGTTGAAATCTCAGGATTCTCTGGCAAAACAAAGGCCCCTGCGCAATCGCAGGGGCCTTTTGCTTCCCTAAAAGCTGGTACCGAAATATCGAGTTGAACTCGTACACCGACAGGGTAAGGGATTCTTAGCCGATTGAGTTGTTCGATACGAAATTAGCCGGAATTTTTGTATATGTCTAATTATATCGTTTTGTTCCTTACGAAATAAGAGCCATGTGCTGGTCGAATAGGGCCTAATTGGAGATTACTTTGGGAAAACAAATGTGTGAAAATTATCACAGAGAGAAGGGAAACCCTCGAAAGAAGAGGAATTCTTAAAGGAAGGGAAACTCCCCTAAGGAGGCGGAACGATGAGGACACTGAGACGACATATGTGGATGGGAGCGCTGGCGCTGGGGCTAGTGTTCGTCGGATTTGGGGCCTTTTTCATCGTAATGGGTCTTGATGCCAAAGACATGATACGAACCGCCCTCGCTGACGAGAACGTTACCACCGGAGCCGACGCGGTGCAGTTCGGTGTCCCGGCCGGTCTGCTGGTCAACGACGCTAAGACCGCGGAAGCAGAGTCCGAGGTCATCAAGATGCACAGCATTAACAACTACGGTCGTTACACCGACATGGACCGGAACGACCCCAACCGGGCCGAGTACATCAAGGGTTTGGCCCTGCGGAACGCTTTGAACATGGCCGTCATGGGCATCGGTGTGGCTGACTTGGCCATCGGCACCGGCGTGGTAATCATCCTGATGGGCGCTGGAACTCTGGCGCTCGTGGCGCCGGCGCTCTACTTCGTAACCGCTGAGGAAGAAGCTGCGGAGAAGAACAGGGCCGCGAAGACCACCACTGCAATGGCTGTCTAGCTCGCAACACAAACGGCCCCGGAGTTGGTCCGGGGCCGTTTGTTATATTCTGTAACGCCCACCTAATTCTAGAAATCGCGATTGATTAGCCTAATTGTGATATTCTCGGGCTACCGTTCGGTTGTGTAATCAACCTATCCCATATACCCGTTAAGTCCTTCCGGTAGGTCAATTCTTGGTCACAGTTACAGATAAAGAAACCCAACAATCCCAGGGCACCGGTGGACGCTTTTGTGAAGGCTGTCCCAGGTGTAATGATGACTCTGCTGGGTTTTGCAAACAGAGCCATCCTCAATACAACAATCTGCACCCAGTTTGCCGAAAGTGTGGCCACTGCGCTTTAAGAGGCGGCCATTCAGACGACCTTTCAGACCTTCAGTAAGATTGTTCGCCCGCCACGCTAACGCACCCGTTTGGACTCGCTATTTTGGTAATAGTGGAAGTTTTCGTGACTAAAGAGCATGGGTAGTTGTCATAACATTTGCATTGGCACCGCTAATTGCAGTACAATTTGCAACCAAATAGCGCGCTGGCGTCCGTCCCTGGAGAATGATGTTATGAAGGAACTCCTGGCAGCCCTTGAGGAATTGAAACGAGCAACCGCTTCGTACGCCGAAGCGTTGGAAAGATACGCCGACGCTCTAGATCCTCAGCCGCCAACCGATAAAGATAAAGCGGCCATGGAATCGACTGCCAAAGAGGCAGAAGAATGGCTAAAGCAAAATTGAGCTAACAGGCTATCTACGGCGGAAAACCGCCTTCTAGCGGCGGAAAAATCAAATTGGCAAGAAAACAAAAGGCCCCTGAAATGACTCAGGGGCCTTTTTGATGCCTAAAAAGTTGGCGCCGGGAGGGGGACTCGAACCCACACGCTCGTAGGGGCAGCGGATATTAAGTCTGTCATGGTATGCATCTGACCAATTAACTGACACTTCTGCCTTCGATTAGACCCGGCTTGGTTCCACCTCACCGTAACCAGCACCCTAGTATCTAGTATGACGTGTCACCCGTTCGCCAACTCGTCAGCGTACTTGACGGTGGTAATCAACACCCGACCGCGGCGTCTGCGCATCTATCGCATGGGCCAAACGCATGGGCCAAACTTATGTGGCGTTCACGCGGATGGAGAACGACAAGTCGTCAACAAGACAGGTATGGCATAATCTTCCTGCCATGGAGCGGTAACCAGGCCAGTGCGATGGCAACGCCGTCAACGATTGGCCTTATGTAATACACCGTGCCTGGACCGCAAGCTAATAACGGTATTGGTACTAGAGGGAGGGAACCCGACATGAACTCGACCCGTAAACCGGTCGCCGTCGTGGTGGGGGCGACATCCAAGTGGCAGTCAGACGGCCGCAACACAAAACTGGCCCACGGTAAGGCGCTCGACGACAGCGACATGCCCGTGGGTATGCGTTGGGGCATCGGGGGCGCCATTGCCCAAAAGTTTGCCAATGAGGGCTTCTTCGTCGTGCTGACGACCCGCAATGCCGCCAATGCGTCTGCCTTGGAGATTGCAATCCGAGAGCAAGGTGGCGAAAGCATGATTGTGGAGCTGGATCTGGTCTCGAGCGACTCCATATCAAAGGCGTTCGCCCAGATTCGAAACCAAGCGGGCGACCCAGATGTCTTAGTCTACAACGCGGGCTACCTGGAGGGGCGTGATCTGCCGCCAGAGAAGGAATTGCTGGAAAACATACCGGTCGAAATGTTCGAGACCGCGCAGCACATCGCCAGCCGTGGCCCGTTCTTGGTCGCCAAGGAAGTGTTGCCCGCCATGCGAAAGCGAGGCGAAGGCTCTTTCCTCATCTCCAATAACTCGTCGTCCTTGCGCGGGAAAAAGCGGGAGACCGGACAGTCGCTGTACTATCCGAGAGTGATGATGCGCACGCTGGCGCAGGTGCTGACGGAGGAATATTCCGAGTATGGCGTGCACGTAGCCAACGTTGTGATCGACGGCACCATCGACTCGCCAGGCACCCGGGCCTTGCCGAAAGCCCAGCAGCAGCCCGACTTGGTCATGAATCCCGTTAAGATTGCTGAGGCCTTCTATTACCTACACACCCAAGACAAGTCCTGTTGGACGCACGAAATCCAATTGACCCCATTCCCAACCAAGCCCAGCTTTTAAGGGGCGGCAACCTGGCACAGACGTGACTCCGTACACGGAAGTCGAACCAAAACAAAAGGCCCCTGAGTCATTTCAGGGGCATTTTTGATGCCTAAAAACTTGGTGCCGGGAGAGGGACTCGAACCCACACGCCCGCAAGGGCAGCGGATTTTAAGTCTGTCATGGTGTGCATCTCACCAATTAACTGACACTTCAGCTATTGATTAGCCCCTGGTGGAAGAGCCGGAAAACCGGTCCATAGTCTAGAACGCCGGGGTCTTACCCTCATAGCCGTTGACGGACTGACGAACAGGTCCGGCCGGCGACTTTTTGATTGCCGACAATCTGGTTTCTTTATCGCCATCCATGATGCTATAATCGGTTTGACTCTTTTACACTATGCGTCAAATTGTAATTGACAATATGGGTAAATCCAAGTATCGTGTGGTTGTGGATGGAAGTTCGATTCGCCAGCAAAAATCTTGAAGAACTTGAATGCGACGCTGAGGCAACTGGTGGTTTCTCACCGGCCATAGTGAAAGCATTTCGAAAACGGATGCAATTTATCCGAGCGGCACCAGACGAAAGAGATTTTTACGCTTGGAAATCACTTCATTTTGAAAAACTGGAAGCAAGGCCAGAACAACACTCGATGAGGCTGAATGGCCAATTCAGGTTGATTATCGAGTTGGAGATTGAGGAGCACACGAAAACGGTCGTTATCTTAGGGATTGAAGATTACCACTAATGGCCGAGGTCACAATGATGAACACGACACAAAGACCAGCTGAAGTATTTCCACCTGGAGAGTTCATTAGGGAAGAGTTGGAGGAACGCGGGTGGACCCAAGAGGAACTGTCCGAGATTTTGGGTCGGTCTCCTCGCCTTGTCAATGAAATAATTATGGGTAAAAGGGGAATCACTCCGGGAACAGCCAATGCTCTTGGAGCCGCTTTCGGTACCAGCGCACAGTTGTGGATGAACTTGGAATCAATGTACCGGCTCTCCCAAGTTCGCAATAAAGACGTGAACACAGTAGAACGGCGTGCTCGTTTGTATTCCCTTGCGCCTATCAAAGAGATGACCAAACGTCATTGGTTGGAACCCTCTGACAACATCGAGGTTCTTGAAAGGCGGCTCATGGATTTTATCGGTTCCGATAACTTAGATACGGCCCCGAAGTTCTATGCGCATGCTGCCAGGAAATCGACTACTTATCAAACCAGTACGCCTGCACAGACCGCCTGGCTATTTCGACTGGGCCAAATGGCGGACGCAATAGACGCAAATCAGTACTCTCCAATCAATTTCCCAAACTTAATTGAATCTTTACGTTGTCTAACTTCTGACCCAGAAGAGATTAGGCATGTCCCACGAGTCTTATCCGATGCTGGTATCCGATTTTTAGTTGTTGAACCCCTAAAAGGATCTCGAATCGATGGTGCATGTTTCTGGATCGCTGACGATGCTCCAGTTATCGCAATCTCGATGCGATATGACCGAATCGACTATTTTTGGCATACGCTGATGCATGAACTAGTCCATGTAAAAAACCAGGATGGGTTCGTGAACAATAATGCAGCAATAGATATGGATAGTGGCGACCCCACGTTTGAAAAACCAGTTTACGAACAAGAAGCGGATTCGAGCGCTTTGGAAACTTTGATTCCTTTAGACGAATTATTGGACTTCATCGAACGGGTAGGACCAATTTTTTCGCCCAAAATGATACGGGGATTTGCTGGACGAATAGGAGTTCATCCAGGGATAGTTGTCGGTCAGCTCCAACATCGCGAAGAAATACCATACTCCAGGCACCGAAACTTCTTAGTTCCGGTGCGGGATTTTGTTCTTGATGCGTCTCTGGCGGATGGTTGGGGTCATTATGTGCCCACTACCTCAAATTAAACGGCAAACCTCAGGAGACATCGGATGCTTTCATTTACTAGGCAACTACAATCTATCGTCATACTGTATCGCAGCGATGGGAAATCGTGGCCAGCGACTTCGAGGGAATTAGCTGCCTGGGCAATCGCGAATGGGCACTGGCAGGCCCGACGGTCAGACCTGATTAGCCAATGTGCAGATCAAATTTCACGTGCATTGCGTGAGGAATACATTACGGATCCCCAGGGGCGTAGAGTTCGCACAAAACATCCAGCTCGGATCGAGAAGGAAGGGGAACAATTAGTCCTCTGGGATGACATTAGAACCGCCTCGCGCGGTCACATGAGTATCGCATTCCAGCAGCGGCGCCAACAAATCGTTGGAGATTGCAATCAGCTAAAATCCGACGTCGACAGCTTCAATGATAATCGCAACTCTCTTGACCCTATTCAGATGAGATTTGATTTCACGATGGACTTACAAGAGTTGGCAGCAGCTTACTGATGATAGGCTGTCACCACCTTGTTTCAAAAAACCCATGTGGGCAATGGAAATCGTCCGCGTCTTTGAATGAAGGTCATTTAGTGCCTAAAAAGTTGGTGCCGGGAGAGGGACTCGAACCCACACGCCCGCAAGGGCAGCGGATTTTAAGTC
>JABMNL010000073.1 GCA_013204585.1 SAR202 cluster bacterium
AACATGATTACCGGCGCAGCCCAAATGGACGGCGCAATTTTGGTTGTGAGCGCGCCAGACGGCCCCATGCCCCAGACCCGGGAGCACATTCTCTTGGCCCGCCAAGTTGAAGTTCCCAAAATTCTGGTGGCCCTGAACAAATGCGACATGATGGACGACGAAGAGCTGCTGGAGCTGGTGGAGCTTGAGGTCCGAGACCTCCTGAACCGCTACGGCTTCCCAGGCGACGACACTCCAATCATCCGCGTCAGCGGCCTAAAGGCCATTGAAGGTGACCCTCATTATGTCGAGCAGCTTCTTAAGCTGATTGAGACCATGGATGAGTACATCCCGATACCCGAGCGGGTAATAGACCGGCCCTTCCTAATGCCCATTGAAGACGTGTTCGGCATTAAGGGCCGCGGCACAGTTGTCACTGGTCGTGTGGAACGTGGCACCTTGAAACAAGGCGGACCCGTTGAAATCATTCAGTGGGGCAGCGTTCGCGAGACCGTGGCCACCGGACTGGAAATGTTCCACAAGAGCCTAGATGTCACCCAGGCAGGCGACGCTGTCGGCATTCTGCTCCGTGGTGTTGACCGGGAAGATGTCGAGCGCGGGCAGGTCCTCGTAGCGCCCGGTACCATGAAACCCTACACCAAGTTAGAAGCCGAGGTTTACATCTTGAGCCGTGACGAAGGCGGACGGCATACCCCGTTCTTCTCCGGTTACAAACCCCAGTTCTACATCCGAACCAGCGACATCACCGGCGAGTGCACCTTGCCCGAGGGCGTCGAGATGGTCATGCCTGGGGACAACGTAAAAATGGAAATTGAACTACTCAGCCCGGTGCCAATCGAAGAGCAAATGCGCTTCGCCATCCGCGAAGGCGGACGGACCGTGGGCTCCGGCGTAATCACTAAGGTGGTGTCATAGGCCATGGCTAGAAAGACCGCCGACGTAAGGCAAATCATCACCCTGCAATGCGGCGATTGCCGGGAGCGTAACTACACCACGATGAAGAACCGACGCAACGACCCCAACCGAATGGAGTTGCAGAAGTACTGCTCAAGGTGCCGTTCCCACAAGACCCACCGCGAAGTGAGGTAGCTCCCGATGGCTAGGGCATCAGCGCGCAGCCAACGTATCGCCACTCCCACCGGGGGCGGGCGAGTCAATCCGGCAGGTTTCCTTCAGGAGACCTTCTCAGAACTGCGCAAGTCAGTCTGGCCCAGTCGGGAAGAAACATCGCGGCTGACTGTGGTGGTCATCGTATTGGCCATCGCCGCCGGATTCTTCCTAGGCGGACTGGACCGTATCTTCTCCGAGGTATTCACCAGGATTATATTCGCTTAAGGCCCTGATTCCATACCTGGAAACCATTAATTTAGCCAAAGAGCGGGGCGCGTCTTAACACCGCCTCCTTCTGTTTGAACCAGCATCGGATTTTGCATCATGACTTCAAAAAACCTACCAGAAACAGAAGAGAACGAAGTATCCCGTTGGTACATCGTCCATACCTACTCCGGGCAAGAAGACCTGGTGGAGAAGAACCTCCGCTTGCGTATTCAAAGCCTGGACATGCAGGACCGCATCAACGAGGTCTTGGTTCCCACTGAAGAAGAAGTGGTGTTTAAGGAAGGCGAAAGGCGTTCAGAACGCAAAAAGCTCTTCCCCGGCTATATATTGGTTCAGATGATAATGGACGACGAAAGCTGGTACGCCGTTCGAAATACCCCCGGCGTTACCGGATTCGTGTCCAGTGAAGACGAGCACGACAAACGGCCCAAGCCCGTTCCCCTAGAAGACAAGCAGATGGAAGATATTCTGAAGCAGGTGGACTCAGACCCTACCCGCGTGAATATTGGCCTAGAGCGCGGCGAGACCGTGCGCATCAACGAAGGCCCCTTTGTGGACTTCATCGGGTCTATCAACGACGTGGACGAAGGCAAAGGCAAGGTCCGAGTTATGGTATCCTTCTTCGGGCGTGAAACGCCGGTCGAGTTGGATTTCCTTCAAGTAGAACGCATCTAGCAATCGAGTTGAATTAGCTACTGGCTAATTCAATCACGCAATACCAGATCACATTAGAATCTTAGGAGCCCCCATTGGCGAAGAAAGTTAGGGCCATCATAAAACTGCAGTTAGATGCCGGAAAGGCGACACCCGCCCCTCCGGTCGGACCCGCGTTGGGCCAACACGGCGTCAATATCATGGGCTTCGTTAAGGAATACAACGCCAAAACAGCCAGCCAAGCCGGAACGATTATTCCGGTGCATTTGACTGTGTACGAAGACCGTTCCTTCACCTTCGTAACTCGCACCCCCCCTGCGTCGGACATGTTGCGCAAGGCAGCAGGAGTAGACAAAGGCGCATCTGAATTCCGCGAAGGGAGCGTCGGCAAGGTTAGTCGGCGGCAACTCCAAGAAATCGCCGAATCGAAGATGTCCGATTTGAACGCTAGCACCGTCAACGAAGCTATGGCCATCATCGCTGGCACCGCCCGCAGCATGGGCATCGACGTAGGAGAAT
>JABMNL010000074.1 GCA_013204585.1 SAR202 cluster bacterium
CCATACGGGTTTCCATACGGGTTTCCATACGGGTTTCCAATAGAAGTAGTGTGGTCGAGGTGATGCAGGGTGGCTAAAGTAAAAGAACGGCGGCGAACAGTCTTTATGTGTCCATCTTGCGGGAACGAAAATCCCAAGTGGATGGGGTTCTGTCCGGCACAAGGATGCGGTTCCCAGAGTCCCCTGGTGGAAATGGCTGTGGCCCCGGAAGCCAAAGGGCGGCCCGGCTGGCTAGCTGCCAAGGCAGCCGATGTCGTTGAGCTATCCAGCATCTCCCCTGATTCTCAACCGCGCGACCCATTACCCTCGTTAGAACTGAATCGCGTGCTCGGCGGTGGCGTCGTTCCCGGCTCGGTGGTCCTGCTTGCTGGAGAACCCGGGGTTGGCAAATCTACCCTCCTGCTTCAATTGGCCCAATTTGCGGCCGCCAAGGGGCAAAAAGTCCTTTATGTCAGCGGTGAAGAGTCCCCCCAGCAAATAAAACTGCGTTCAGACCGCCTAGGATTTGCGGGCGAAGGGATTTTGATGCTGGCTGAGACCGACTTAGGGGCGATTTTTGAAAAGCTCGACTCCATTCGCCCCAACCTGGCAATCGTCGATTCCATACAGACGCTATACAGCGAAGATGAAACTTCCGGCCCCGGCAGTGTGGGGCAGGTACGCGAGGCGGGTATGCGTCTGCTTCGGTGGGCCAAGGCCAGTAACACGCCGGTGTTCGTCTCTGGGCACATGACCAAGGATGGTTCGCTGGCTGGGCCCAGGGTCTTGGAGCATATGGTAGACGTGGTAATGTACCTGGAATCCCAGGAAGACGGCGGCTACCGGGTGCTAAGGGCTGGCAAAAACCGGTTTGGTGCCACCACCGAAGTCGGCGTCTTCGAGATGACTGAAAAAGGTCTTACTGACGTGTCCGACCCGTCCAAGGCTTTATTGTCGCAACGCGCAGAAGGTTCAATCGGAGCGGCCCTTGTGCCGGTGGTTGAGGGCAGTCGGGCACTGCTGTTAGAAGTTCAGGCCCTGACCTGTCCTTCCCAATTGCCTGCGCCGCGCCGGGTCGCCAACGGTGTGGACTACAACCGGCTGCTGATGCTGGCAGCGGTTGCGTCACGCCGCGCCGGACTGGAATTGTCCAGCCAGGACATCATCGTTAACGTGGCTGGCGGATTTAAGATTGGAGAGCCAGCGGCGGACCTGCCGTTGGTGCTGGCGATGGCTTCCAGTCTTTACAACTACCCGCTCGACCCCGAGTTGTTCGCCTTTGGAGAGCTTGGCTTGAGCGCGGAGATACGGGCCGTTTCGCAGGCGCAACGCAGGGTTGCGGAGGCCGCGCGATTGGGACTGAAGAAGTGCATCTTGCCTGAATCGTGTCTGGAAGGGCTGACCGTACCAAATGGGATAAAGGTCATTGGAGTGAGAACACTGCGGCAAGCGGTCAATGCAGTCCTCACCAAAGACCGGACCCGTGAATCTGAGGCGGCGCTAGAACTGGGCTAAGGCTTGTTAGTGGGCGTGACCGTGGGATTCGGCGGGTGAAAATTCGTGGTCTTCGCAGGCCACCCAGCGCGAACCGTCCTGGTAGACCTCTTTCTTCCAGATGGGGACCACTTCTTTAATGCGGTCTACAGCCTTGTGACAGGCGTAGAAGGCTTCTTTTCGGTGGGGCGATCCGATTGCCACAACCAGGCTGATTTCCCCAATGCCGACCGTTCCAACGCGGTGACTGATGGCCACCTGTTCTAAGCCGAATTCGGCCATCATTTCCTGACGCACCTCTTCCAGCTTTTTAATGGCCATCTCATCGAAGGCTTCATACTCCAAAGTAAGCACTTGCTTGCCTTCGAAGTTGTCTCTCGTGGTGCCCAGAAACGTGACGACAGCGCCATTGGTGTCTCGGTAGACTTTGGCGGTAATCTTCTCTGGGTCTAGGGCGTCGTGGGTCAGTTCTATCATTGAATTAGCCCCTGTTGTATGGAGTAGCTCCCTGAATTAGCCGCCGCTTACAGGCGGAATGAGACAGACATCGTCTCCAGGTTTGAGGATGACGTCCGGTGCTGCATAATCGGCATTCACCGCCACCACAATGTTAACTTCTGGTGGTGCCAGGTTCGGTAGTTGTCGCCGCACCTCGGCAGTCAAATCTGCCACCGTGGCCCCGTCATTGACGGCTACGGAAATGGTGTTAGCGCCGGCCCGCTCTCGGTACAGGGCGAATAATCTGACATTGAGTTCCATGTGTGTGGCACCCAGCCTGGCGGCAGCGTCGTTAAATCTAGTAGTCGTGCCGCTTAATAAAAAAGCCCGGGCATAGCCTGCCGGGCCACAATTTGCTTTCGGGCAGCATTTATCCTTGATGAAAACATTATCCCATAGGGGTTGTTGCTGCGCCAGTCTGCGGCCAGCTTACCAATTGATTAGGTTCCAGCCCTCGTATATCAGCGTCAAACTGCCGCTAATCATCGCTGATTGAGTGTGATTGACCTGTAACCAGTAAAGTTTTCCAGCTTCCATCGTCTTGATGGTATTGGCGTTGTTGAAAGCCGGACGAGGATCGAAGAACGTCCAGCGCTTGGTGCCGTTATCGAAATTCCAAACGCGCACCAAATTGTCGCCCTTAGTCAGAGTTTCCAGGGCTTGGGCTGCCCCAATGGAAGATGTAGGAATGGGTGTTGGCTGGGGAATGGCCGGGCCGTCGTTCACCGTGAAACTGGTGACTGCCGTGATTCCCGCTGCCGTGGCTGCGATGGTTTGGACCCCTGGCACAAACAAAGGCAGGGTAAACAAAGCGACGAATTTTCCAGTGGTGTCTGTTACCGGCGCGGGGGAGCTAGCCACCGATATGTTGCCTGCTCTGATGCTTGAGACGACAGTTTTGTCGGGATAGTTTTCGCCGATCACGGTCACGATGGTGCCGGGTCGTCCAGACGTGGGTGAAACGGTGAGGCTTGCTCCAGGCACCGAGTGGATGGCAATGGCAGACTGGCTGTAGCCCAGGATGGTTGCTTGGACAATGTTGGTTGACGGTACGGCGGCGGTGGAGGGAACTTGAATAATGGTATTAATCTCGCCGCTGATATTCGGTGAGACCACCTTTAATGCAGACCCAGCGTAAGAAATAGACACATAGACGCTTGCCGTAGTCGCTGGATTGGATGCCGGGAACCCGTCGCCAATTAAAGTCACTTCGGAACTCCGGCTGCTGGCTGCTGGGTCCAGGGTGATGCTGGGAGTTCCGACTGTGACCTGGGTGGACTGAGTTAACCCTTGGTCGTCCACCGCTTTAATCTCGATGGATCCTCCGCTGACGATTTGGGCGGTCACTGGGATGGTGATTGAAGTAGCCCAATTCCCCAAGGAGTCAAAGTTGATGGGGTAGGAAATATTGGGCCAAATTAGCAGAGTGTCCCCTACGGTAACAACACTAGCGCCCAGTCCGGTAATTTGGTGGACACCCGCGCCTGCTGAACCACCTGGGGTCGTGGCGGGGGTGAACCCGTTTCCCAGCAAGACGACAGTCTGGTTGGGTACGGCGATGTTTGGACTGACCGCGAGGACCGGAGCAAGATTAGGAGCTGCCAATCCAATGGTTGGAGAGGACCCCAGTCCCGCGAGAAGGAAAGCCGATACCAAGAGGAAGACGAGTTTTAGCCGCAAGTTGAGCGCCTACCCTCCCAATAACATAATGTGAGACTGTATTTTATCAGGCATAAGATTGCGGCCAACGCCTCAAATCCAGCGGTTTGGCGTCAAACGAACATCCATCGGTATGTTAGTCACCGGGGGAATGGAAAAGGGGCGCAACCTATGGTGACTGCGCCCCTTTTTCTTTTGCGATTTTAGCTAGGGAGTTTGCTAGGCCACCGGAACTTCTTGGAAGTGGGGCATGACCTCTTTTGCGAACAATTCAATGGACCGGATTACCTTTTCGTGGGGTAGTCCGGGGAATCCAAAGTTGCCGAACACATGGTTAATGCCAGCTGCCTGAGTGGCTTTCAATCGTTCGATAACCACTTCGGGTGTTCCCACCAGCGGCGGTAGACCGGCGTGGCCAGGATCGTCCCGGCGGTCTCGGTCGGCCTGGCGATTGGCCCAGTGCTCGTAACCCGGAGGCACATTGCCGTCTTTGTCTGTCGGTGCCCCAATGGCACCGTTGTTACCCTCGGATCGCAGGATTCGCGAGGAGAAATTCTGCAACTCTGCGGCATCGCGCTCCGCTTCTTCTTGGGTTGGTGCCACGTAGATACCCTTGGACATAGGCGGGTCCAGGTGTTCGTGGGGATGACCGTACTCTTCCATTTTGGCACGCCAGGCTTTAATTACCTGGGGCGCTTGGCCCAAGATGTCGGTTGGGCCGCCAGCGATGACCTGAATCTGGTTCTTCGCGGCGAAGTCGATGCTGGCCGGTGATGTGCTGACCGCCTGGAATAGAGGCGGATGAGGCTGCTGGAGCGGCTTAGGCAAGACCCATAGATTCTCCACGTTTGTGAACTTGCCGCTGTAAGTCAGGGTCTCCTCGGTCCAGGCTTTGCGGATGACGTCCACAGCTTCATAGAACCGTTCTCGGCTCGTGTTTATATCGACGCCTATGCCGTCGAACTCCTGGCGTTGGTAACCGGAGCCGATGCCTAGGTTCAGGCGTCCGCCGCTCATGACATCAATCATCGCAGCTTCTTCTGCGACCATGATTGGGTTGTGTAGCGGAAGTACCACCACGGCGGTTCCGATGCGGATGTTTTTGGTCCGTCCAGCGACCAGTCCAGCGAAGGACCAAATGCCCGATAGCAGGCCATGACGGGAGAAACGGTGCTCTCCGAGCCAGACTTCGTCGATACCGAGCTTGTCGGCCAGTTCTATCTGTTCTAGGGCTTCGTCGAGAGACTGCTGTTGGCCTTTGCTCTCGTGCCAGGGAACGATGGTGAAGATTCCAAACTTCATCTGTCGGACTCCTTAAATGGCGTTATTTTGGCTACGCGATAATCGTCTGAATGAGACTGAGCGGCAGGTACTCAAATCGTTGGAGCCAGCATACACCGGGGTAGGCAAGGGGACAAGAAGAATGGCGACCCACGGCCAGGCGACGGTAAAACGAGACTGAAAAGGCTCTGGTGGAGTTAGGCGGAGGTGGTTTGGGCGTCCCCGTTCATGGGAACATGGGAGTCTGAGGACCAGCCAAAAACGCCAGCGACGAAGTGGAACACAGCGTAGGTCTCAAGACCGAAAGGTAGGTAGCCGCCGTACCCGATAATTGGCATCTGGAAGACTCGGCCGAAGTCCAGATAGGCAAAGTCGTATTTCCAACTAACGGATGTCGTGTTGTTCCACATCTCCCAGAAGAACCCGCAGGCCAATGCGCCCAAGGCAAAGGCAATGACCAGTCGCCAATCGCCTTTTTTGACTTGAGAAATGATGCTAGGTCGGCCAGTTAGGTGGTTGATGGGGTCGAATATGAAGAACAGGGACAACCAGGTGAGCGGGAACAGATAAGTTGGCCACAGCAGCAGTGCGGCGAACGACAAGATTCCGAGGATAGCCACGGCCTGAATTTGTGCCTGGCTCAACACCAAGGCTGGCAACCGGGAGAACCGCCGGATGAAGCCAAAGGAACCAACGAGTTCGGACAACTCGAAAACCGCAGCGATGACCACCGAGAAGGACAACGACGTATCTAGGTAATTGACCAGGGTCCGGTTCTCCGGCCCGATGTAGACCCAATTCTGAGTTATCAGGTTAATGCCCTCAAACATCCACCAATAGGGCACGGCGGCAACAAACATGACCGCCACAATCTTGGGGCTACGGACGATGAGCGAGGTTCCAGTTCGGCGCAGCACGAGCCCATCTGCGATGAGAATGAAGCCGAGCCACAGAGGGAAGAAGGTGCTGTTCTGGCCAACTTCTCCGTCTAGCACCCACGAGAGGGGCCAGGCAATGGCGACGATGAGCAGGCCTAACAGGCCCCGGTAAGGAAGCACATAGCGCGGCAACGGCTTCTCCCGTAGGGGAATTCGCCGCACCGGTAATCGGTCATCGCGGATGATTACCAATCCTTCCAGCGATGCTTTTAAATCGAGCTTACTGAGCACCTGTTAAATTTCTCATAACGGCAGGCAAAGGGCAATCCGAAGATGCCGCTTTTTGCGAGCCATTATTCTGGGTTTTCATATGTTGGGATGGCGAGTATGCCAGTCGGTATTTTGTTCGTAGGCATGGCCAGCGCGAAATTCAGTGCTTTCGTCAAAGGGCCGTCCCGCGATTTGGAGTCCAATTGGCAATCCGGTTACGGTAAATCCGCAAGGCACGCTTAGGGCCGGGACATTGGCCAGACTAAAGGTGGTGGCCAGTAACCACGGAATGTGGTTGCCTTTTCCTTTGGCGTCAATAATTGGGTCTGGTTCCAATAATTGGGCGGCGACGCCGGTGGTCGGCGACAACAGGAGGTCTACCCGGCCAAGGGTTTCTAGCACCTGGTCACGGAGCAGAGACCTAAGTTGCAGGGCCTTGTAGTAATACAGCGCGGGCATGATGCTGCCGACCAGGTAGCCGATGCGGTTGTCGTGGGCAATGTCTTTGGGCCTATCGCGCAGCAACTCGCGATAGGTGACCGAGGCCTCCACTCTGATTGCCCCGGAAATGGTCCCGGCGTTGGCCGCCAGTGGCCGCCAGTGGCCGCCAGTGGCACGGATAACTCTTCTATCTGGGCACCCATTTCTCTCAGCGTATTGGCGGCGGTCAGCACCGATTGCCTGATTTCCTCTTCAACCAGATTGGTGTAAAGAAGCTCTTTCACGATTCCGATTTTTAGGCCTTTCACATCCCCGGTGGGGGCGTTTCGGTAATCGGGCACCGGTTCTTGACTGCTCGTTCTGTCTTTGGGGTCGTGGCCCGCAATGGCGGCAAGGGTTAAGGCACATTCTTCGACGGTGCGCCCTAGTGGGCCGACGGTGTCCATGGAGCGGACGCCGGGCATGACTCCGTAGCGGCTGACCCTTCCCCAGATGGGACGGATACCCGCCAGGCCGCACCAGGAGGCCGGAAAGCGCACCGAACCGCCGGTGTCCTCCCCCAAAGTGCAGTTCCGCACAAGAAGGCGGCTGTTGCGGCCCCTGAGCCGCTGCTGGAGCCTCCGGTAGACTGTTCTTGATTCCAAGGGTTACGCAGCGGCTCAAATTGGTGGGACAGGCCCGTGGCGGAGAACTCGGTCATGTTGAGCTTGTGGAAAATGATGCCTGGTCTTCAACGTTGTCGAACGGGACCGGGACGGAAATGATGCCTTTGACGTGGAGACCATCGGGGCCGTACCAGACCTCGTGACCTTACCCCCGAAAACAGTAGCACTGGCAAGTAGAGTCCTTCGCTACAATTGGACATCGAAGGAGGGCTCATGGCTCGGAAGAGGTACGGAGCGGAACTGCCGAAGGGAACGATACGTTCCTTTTGGCAGTTGCCCATAACTTTCACGTAATTGTCTTCCATGTGAAACTCCGGCATGTGGAGCGTCAAGAACTCCGACAGCCTTAGGCCGGTATCCAGGAAAAGCACCACCATCGCGGTGTTTCGGGCTCTCCAGGAAGTTTGGGCGTCGATGGCATAGAGGATTGCGGAGATTTCGGTGTTGGCCAATGGGTCGACGAGCTTCTTTGGGGCCTTTGGCGGCTTCAGCCTTTCCAGTACGAACTCCGCGGAGTAACCCTCTTTGTAGAGCCAATTGAAGAATGCCTTAACGCCTCTCACGTAGCATTGGATCGTCTGCGGCGAGAGCATCTCCTCCTGTCGTGGTGTGGAAGGATGGTCTTCAAATTTATGTCTGGTTTGGAGATGATGAACGTATTCGCGGACTAACTCCAATGTAACCTCGCCCAAGACGGGGTTGACGTTTATCTTCTTGAGATAGTCCCCAAATAGGCGAAGGCTGGTGTCATACCACAGAATCGTTTTGCGGGTCTTGCCTTCACTTCGACTGAATGCCTGGAATTGCAGTATCAACTTTTCTAATGGGGCGTTCGATTTGTCCATGGTGTCCCACCTCGCGGCCTTTTTAGCCATAATAAAAACCCTCCGTTGACGTGACCTAATTTTGGTGAAGCCTGCGTGAACAGAGCGTGAACTCGTCGTGATGCAGGCGTGTAGTCAAGAGGGCTGTTATGAGGACATAAGGACTATCGACGTGATAACGGTACGTTACATGGGTTTTCTCCTCTCTTCGTAACTAGCTACGATTGGTATAATTTACACGCAGGGGGTCAGAGGTTCGAGTCCTC
>JABMNL010000010.1 GCA_013204585.1 SAR202 cluster bacterium
CATTCTGAGGAGTGAAGCGACGAAGAATCTTCCAAGCACCACCTTGGCAGACCCTTCGCTGCGCTCAGGGTGACATGTGGATAGGGCTGTTCGAACCGAAAACTATGTTCTTCCGCTACTGTTAAGGCAACACCGGTTTCTAGCTCTTGGCTGCTAGTTCTTGCTCGCGGAGTTCCTTTTCCCAGGGGCCAGGGAAGTCCATGCTGGGACGGTCTGGGTGCATGAATAGCTTCTCCTGGCGGAACCACTCACTGCGCGGCGCTTCGTAGTAGCACTCGATGCCGTTGCCGTCGGGGTCTTGGAAGTAGATGCCCAGGGACAGTCCGTGGTTCGTAATGTGTTTTATTGGCACCTTCTTCGCATGTATGTTGTTGTAAAAGGCTTCCAGGTCGGCCAGGGTGTCAAAGCGCCAAGCCATGTGGTTGAGGCCCACCTGCCCTTGTTGGGGGCCGTCGGCGTTGGCGCCCACTTCCATCAGGGCAATCTCGTGGGACTCGTCCAGGTTGGCTGACATGAATGCCGCTCGCCCAGCGACGAAGTCGTAGGTGTGGAGACCTAAAACGTCCTCGTACCACTGGCGCGAAGCCTCTGCGTTCCGAACATAAATGTTCACATGACCCAGGTGACTCGGTGTGTAACCCATCGTTCTCCTCCAAATATAGAGTCGGCTTACGTCGCCAAAAGTACCACAACCACCAAAACCCGCGCAACTATCCTGCGCAGCCGGGTTTTCATGGGCTGCTCTGCCGCATTACCCGCTTTGAAATATTCAGGCCACAAACACCCAAGTCCGTGTCTCAAACCAGGCGCGGATGATACAATGTTCCCCGCTGGGGCTCTAGCCTCGGCGTCCCCTCAACAATGGGCCGTTAGCTCAGTTGGTAGAGCACCGGACTTTTAATCCGGGTGTCGCGGGTTCGACCCCCGCACGGCCCACTCTTTTAGGCAACAAAAAAGGCCCTCGGCGAATGCCGAGGGCCTTTTGCTTTTCTCATGCAATATAATTTCGGTTTTCTGAATTATGTATTCAGATGCGCCGAGTCCGCCGCTACGGGGACGCCGGGCTGATACCCATCCCCAGAGGACAACTTGGGTCTTACTTGCGAAGAATCATCCTTGGCAAAACTACCCACATCCCGAAGAGTCCTACAAATGCTCCCGCTGCCAACAATGCAATCATCGGTTCCTTCCTCCGCGTTCTTATTAGCCTAAGTTTGCCATCCAGTTGTTACAGCCATTTTTCCAAGATGTAAAATCTTTGTTACATAACTGGGTTTCAACTCCCGCGCCAATTGCCGTTCAGATGTCACCGCCTCAAGTGTTCTTGCATCAAACTGGATGTAACCCCTGTAGAATTGGGGTAACGGCTGGCTACTAACTCGGTTTATGCGGGACGATTGAAATATGAGCGAGGCAAAGCGACTAGGCATTCTTGTGGGGGGCGGACCCGCCCCAGGTATCAACAGCGCCATCGGAGCAGCCACCATCGAGGCCGTAAACTCTGGTCTCTCAGTGATTGGTATTCTCGACGGGTACAAACACCTGGTCGCTGGCCGTACCGATATGGTCCAACCCCTGGGAATCGCCGACGTTTCCCGTATCCACTCCCAGGGCGGCTCAATACTACGCACGTCACGAACGAACCCCGCGCGGAACAACGAAGACCTCCTGCGGACCGTGGACAGCCTCAAAAAGCTGGGCATTAACTACCTAATCACCATTGGCGGTGACGACACCGCGTTTGGGGCATCAGAGGTTGCCAGAGCCGGCGGCGGCAACCTACGAGTGGCCCACATTCCCAAGACCATTGATAACGACCTACCACTCCCCGGTGGGATGCCGACTTTTGGGTTCGAGACCGTGCGGCAAGTGGGCACCGAGGCAGTGCTTAACCTGATGGTGGAATCCCGCACCACCAACCGATGGTATTTCATTGTGGTCATGGGCCGAGAAGCGGGGCACCTAGCCCTGGGCATGGGGAAGGCGGCCGGTGCGACTTTGGTGGTTATTCCGGAAGAATTCTCCGGTGAGGAACTTCGGCTGAACGACGTCTCCAAGATCTTGGAAGGCGCAATTCTGAAACGGCGGATGATGGGTCACGACCATGGTGTGGCCGTGATTGGCGAGGGAATCGCCGAAAAGATATCCCCAGAAGAATTGGCCAAGCTGCCCGGCGTAACAGTGGAGCGGGACGCTTACGGCCATATCAGCCTAAGCGACATACCCCTGGCGATTATCTTGCGGCGGCAGGTGCAGGGAGCCTTCGCGGAGAGGGGAGAGAAACTCTCCATCGTTGACGTTACCCTCGGCTATCAACTTCGCTCCGCGCCGCCAATTCCCTTCGACATCGATTATACGCGGACGCTCGGGTATAGCGCCGTCCGATTCCTCTTGTCCGATGACGATGGTGCCGCAAACAACTCCAGTGGGCTAATCTGCCAGATCGACGGCCGACGAAAAGTGCTGCCCTTTGATGAACTTAGAGACCCGAACACTGGTCGCATCCGCGTGCGCACGGTAGACATCGAGTCCGAGTACTACCAGGTTGCCCGAAAATACATGATTAGGTTGGAAGAATCAGACCTAACAAACGACCAGATACGCGCCTCCCTGGCCAAGTCGGCCAACATGACACCGGATGCTTTTCGGGACGCCTTCGCCAAAGCTGCGCGGTCACCATAGCCCGTGAATGCCAGTGACCTAATTTGACATACTTAGCAATTCTAGGCACAAACACTTGACAAGACCCTATTCCACGTGCTATGATAGCGGAGCATTCTCACAAATTGCTGAGGCCGCTATTTTTTTGCCCAACGATATCGCATTATAAAAGCCCCCAGAATTCTGGGGGCTTTTATAATTTTTGGGCATTTGCCGTTTGGATGGGCGTTCCCGCGTTCCTATGATTGCTATGGTGGTCGGTATAATCACCGTTATGCCACTCAGTGAGTAAACGCCGGGGTAGCACATGGAATCCAACACCATCAATCCGAAACATCTCGACCACGCGGTTCACACCGGCCTGATTTCCGCTGCCATCGTTGGCGTCAGCATCGGTATTCTGTTCGGCCTGACCCACTCGGTCCAGGTCGGCGCGGCGTTGCTAGACGCGATTGATATCTATGGGGACTCGGCGTCAATCAGCTTCAACCCCGCCTCCCCCGTAATCGCATCTGTGGTGTCCATCATCCCAGCGGTGGTCGGCGGAATTGCTGGCGCGGGCGCTCCCATCGGCGCGTTAACCCTGGCGCGGTGGCTGAAACTCGGTCCACCCGTCCGGCTGGTCGCGGGACTGGTAATCGCCATTGCGGGTGGGGCCGCCGCCGGGGCCATAATCACCTCGCTAATCCCCCAATTCTTAGCAGAGGGAGCCGCACTGGGCGCAGGCACGGGAACGGTGGCGGGCATAGTGTCTCTGAGCTCGTACCAGTTGCAAGTCGATATTGGTGACGCAAGTTAAGACCTCGCACTTCCGAACTGTCATCACTCTAACAATCGTGCCGCTACTGGCGTTGACTGCCTGTAGCGGCACGTCCACTTCCATTTCGCCACCCCAACCCACCTCTGAAATAGCAACCACCAACCGATCAGCGCAACTAACCAAGCAGACCACCTACGCCTACACCCACCAACAACCCGACGGTAACCGCTACGTGCCGGGCAAAAGCACATTCCCTGATGCACCGTTCATCGACATCGAACTAGCAGGCTCGCCACGCTGGTTGGTAGCCGCGCCATTCGGGGCCGGGACGCTCTGGGTGGCAACGCTACAAGACGGCAGAGCCCAGGCATTTCAGGTCCAAGATGGACAAGCGGTAGAGACTACTATCACGCCAGAGACTCTCCCCATAGGCGCGCCACCATTGCTAGCGATAACAGGAGGTGAGGCTTTCCTAGTGGCCGGGCCAAACGACGCAGCCTCGCAGCTCACCCACCCCGTCCCGCTGGGTACTTCAGGACGCCTGGCATTCATCGAGACCGGAGGAGATCTAGTCATCTGGGAAGATGGGTCAGAAATGGGACGATTGGCGGTGGACGCCCTGCCCGATGCCCGTCTGTTGGTGGACGAACATGAACGAGTACTGCTCTTAACCGCCCCCTCCACCCGCTATCCCCACGGAATTGTCGGAGACCGGTGGGAAGCAACGGAATTTACTCTGGTGGAGACCCGGCCTTCCATCCAAGTGGCCCAGACAATCTCCATTCCAGGGCAGGCGGTGGTGGAGGGAATAGCGCCCATCTGGGCCGATTTAAACGGCGACGGCAAGCGTGAAATTATCGTTACAATAAGCGATGCAGAACAGGGTGCGCAGGTTGTGGTTTACGCCGAATCGGGCAAACTGCAGGCGACTGGCCCGGCGGTGGGCAGGGGCAACCGGTGGCGGCACCAAATTGCTGTAGCACCCTTCGGCTCTGGCGGCGGACTCGAATTGGCCGAAGTTCTAACCCCGCACATCGGCGGTATCGCTGGGTTCTACCGGCTAGATGACGACTCATTAGACCTCTCGGTCCAGGAAGGCGGGGTGACCTCCCATAGCATCGGATCCCGCAATTTAGACATGGGGTTAGCGGCAGACTTGGACGGCGACGGCCAACCGGAATTGGTGGTCTTTAATCAGCAATTCACAGAGATTACAGCACTGCGCCGCACCGCTAACGGCGCGCAATTAGCCTGGCAAACCCCAGTGGACGGAAAAGCCGTTACCAATCTGGCCACCGCCATCGATTCCAATGGCAGCCTAAGCGTCGGAGTGGGCCGGGACGACAAGATTCTGAGAGTCTGGTCAGCCCCCGAAACAGCCCCTAAAACTCCGTAATCAGCACCCACATCGGGCCTTTGCCCACGTCATAGACGTCCATGGGCTCCAACTCGCCACTACCCTGGTTGATACGGTAGGAAGCCAATTTCCCGGTACCCAGACCAGCAGCGTAAAGGAAACTACCCTGGGGATCGATGCTGAAGGCCCGAGGAATAGCCTCGGTGGGCGCATGTCCATTGGCCACAAGATGGCCGTTGTTCGGGTTCACCTTGAAGCAGGCGATTGTGTTGTGGCCCCGGTTTGGCGCGTATAGGTACTTGCCGTCTGGTGTAATCTGAATCTGCGAGCAAGAATTCTTCTCATCGTACCCACTGGGCAGCGTGGACACGGTTTGTATGGGATGCAGGTTGCCCTTGTTAGATTCAAAGGTGTAGACAGTCACGCTGTTGCCCTGTTCGTTTGATGCGTAGACGATGTCTTTGCTCGGATGGAAGCAAAGATGGCGCGGACCCTCTTCTTCTCGGTTATTGGTTCTCGTTGGAGATAACGGGGTGAGACTCCCTGATTCAGCATCAAACTTGAACTGAAATATCGCGTTGGCGCCCTTCATCGAACCATTTGCGATATGGGGAACAAATGCGTACCGGTTGGCCGGGTCGGTCTGAATGAAGTGGGCCCCAATATCAGTCTCCCGCCAGACCACTGGCGGGTCGGCCAGTGCGCCGTCAATCCCAATTCTGTGCACCGCAACGGACTTCTGATAGTAGTAGGCCGACAAGAGGAACTTTCCGGTCTTGTCCGTAGAAATGTGCACCGGGTCTCCCTGAAGGGGAATAGACCCTATTGGCGTAAGACCGCCGGTCTTGCGGTCGATATTGAAACTGGTCATACCGTATTCGTCAGCCTTGCGACGGCCAGCAAACAGGTATTTTCGGTCCGAATCCACCGCCATGGGGGCGGGACGTCCCTTAAGTTCAACGTCGCCTTGATGCTTCAACTTGCCGGTCTTCGGTGTCATGTTGAAGATGGCAATTCGGTCTTCTTCTTGAATGGAAACGTACATGTAATAAGCCAATGCGGTGCCTCCGGCCGTGTAATCCCCGGTGCAATCCAGGGTAATGTCGCCGGAAATGATATTAACACTGAACCGGCATTTATAGTGTGTGAGCCGCCGATAATTTGTCCCAAAACGCCACAGTGGTGGTTTTTGCAGGGCACGTTGAGGTGCGTGAGCCGCAGTCATGTTCCCCAGACTCAGCGCAGCAGCAAGATTTTAGGACATGTTGGGATGCCTCGTCGCCTGCTATACTGGAAAGTGACATTTCCGGGCGCAACGTCGCCCGAGACAGGATTGACCGTTACCGTGGGGCTAAGAATGCGACTTGGCTCAGTTAATTAGTCAAGGAGTAAGCCCTCTCAGTGAGTTTCGAACAGTTTTCCCTTCATCCTAACGTCATGGCTGGCGTAGAATCGGTAGGATTCACCAATCCCACGCCGATTCAAGAACAAGCAATTCCCTATGCAATGGCAGGCCGCGACGTCCTAGGCCTGGCCCAAACGGGCACTGGCAAGACCGCCGCCTTTGTCCTCCCCATCCTCCATCATCTGGCGACCACACCCCCCAAAAAGGGAATCCGAGCCTTGGTCATCGCGCCGACTCGTGAGCTGGCCGAGCAGATTCGCGAGACCTTTAGAGACCTAGGCACACAGCTTCCGTTTCGGGCAATCTCGATTTACGGTGGAGTAGCCAAAGGCCCGCAATTGTCCGGAGTTCGGCGCGGCGCCCAGATTGTGGTCGCCTGTCCCGGACGCCTGCTAGACCACGTAAGCCAGAAAGATATTGACCTGTCCCAGGTTGAGATTCTGGTCTTGGACGAAGCCGACACCATGTGCGACATGGGATTCTTGCCCGACGTGCGCCGCATCTTGGGTCGCATTCCCGACACACGACAGACGCTTCTCCTCTCGGCCACCATGCCCAAGGAGATTCGGTCTTTGGCAGTCAGCATCCTGAAAGACCCCGCAACGGTCCAGATTGGAACCATGGCTCCGGCCAAGACCGTTTCCCATGCACTCTACCCAGTGCCAGACAAACTTAAAAAAGATTTGTTGATTGCCCTTTTGGAACAGACTGCCACTGGTCGGGCATTAGTATTCACGCGCACCAAACACCGGGCCCGAACCTTGGCTTTCGACCTGGCCAAGAGCCAATACCGAGTGGCCGCGCTCCAAGGCAATATGTCCCAAACCGCCCGTCAGCAGGCCATGAACGGCTTCCGCGACGGTAAATTCGACATCCTGGTGGCCACCGACATCGCCGCCCATGGCATCGACGTTCCCGAAGTCTCCCACGTAATCAACTTCGACTTTCCCAACACCGCCGACACCTACACCCACCGCATTGGCCGCACCGGCAGGGCCGAGCAGACCGGCGAGGCCTTCACCCTGGCTGCTGCCGCTGACGGCGCAATGGTTCGCGAGGTGGAGAAGGAATTAGGCCGGCGAATTGAGCGACGGCGTCTACCTGGCTTCAACTACGGCGATTTCGCACCGGAGTTACAGTTCCCGGAAAGACGGCCCACTCAAGAGGTGCGCACCCCCGGACGAGGCAATGGCAGTGGCCCAGCCCGTAATGCGCCAAGTCGAGGACCCGGTGGTGGCCCAAAAAAGTACCGCTCAAATGGCCCATCAAATAACGAAAACCAATTTGAAAACGGAAAATCCTGGCCCAAGCCATCGAATCGAGCCGGATTTTCTGGCCCTCCTGCGCCAAGTGTGGCCCACGTTGAGGGCAGGACTCCCCGGCCCAGCTCCCCGAATGGAAACCGATTTGAAGGTGGTACTTCCAGGCCAAATCCAGCCAATGGAAATAGGTTTGAAGGCGGGGATTCCAAACCAAATCCAGCCAATGGAAACCGGTTTGAACGTGGTCCTTCTCGGCCAAGTACCTCTAATAACAGACGCCAGTTCGAGGGTGGAAATTCACGGCCAAACTCGACCAATGAAAACCGGTTCGAAGGTGCGGCTTCTCGGCCAAGTCTGTCCAACGACAGCCGATTCAACGGTGGAAATTCCAGGCCGAATTCAGCCAACGGACGTCACTTTGCGAGCGGGTCTTCCAACCCAACGCCTACTGGTGGACGCCAATTTGAAGGCGGAGAGTCCCGGCCAAGTTCCGCTAACGGGCCGGACAGACCCCGCATGCGTTCCGTTGCCGCCCACAAAACCCGGCCATCCCGGCCCAGCGGGCCTGGCGGGCCGCGAGGCCGCTCCAGCGGTCGCCGTTAGGGAGTAATCCTAAGCCCGGCGGCCCCTCTTTTTACTGCCTACCGTAGCGAGCTGTACCTTCACGCAGACCCAGGTCTGAAACAGGAACACGGGCAAAGCCAAGACGGCGGTAAAGCCTGGCAGCAACACGAACGGAATGGGCACGGCCAGCAGCAAGGTGGCAAAGAAGGTTAGAGCCAGATTACCCCGGCTTTGATTGGCGATATGGGCCGACAGGGACATGGCGAACGATTCCACCAATATTGCGCCCAGTCCCACGCCCAAAATAGCGGTACCCAAACACTCCAACCCTCCGTGGCAGCGGGAGGCGGCGATAAACCCACCGGCGAAAGCCCCGCCGATGGCTCCACCGATTCCCGCAATAACGGCGATTATGTAGAGTTTGGAAAATTGCATGGTGGTTGGTTACATGGTGGTTGGTTAAATTGTGGTTGGTTAATCAGAACTCGGTCGTGATTATAACCAACAGGAGTTATCAGGGCGAAACCTAAGGCTGGAAACCCTAAAACAAAGAAGCGCTCCGAATTATCGGAGCGCTTCTTTGTCATACTGCTAAACAGTAGCGGTTATCCGACAGATACCTCGTAAAATACTCCCACCAACACCCCGAACGTTAGGTGCAACATCAAGAAACCCATCGCTGTTCCGATGGGATAACCCAATGCGAAGGGACCGGGTGCATCCAGCGTCCCGTCCTTAATCCTGGGATGCATGATTGGCATCATAGCCAGACCCATTCCTGCAATCACCCAATGGGCTGCTCCGAATACCAGTCCCCAGGCAGCCAGATTAGTTTCCAAATCGAATGCTTGGTAGAGTCCCACGTGGGCTAGTGCGAATGCGACGCTCATCATCGCGTGAATCATGGCCCCCGACATGTAGGCCATCAACCGTCCCCCAAACATCATGCTGCCGAGCATGTAAAGCAAGTTCATCTTCATTTGACCGGGCATCGTTAAGATTCCCATGTAAAGAATGACGGTCATTGTGGCCCCGCCGATTAATCCCGCTCCAATCGCTGCTGGATAGTCCATATTTCCTCCTAAGTAACGACATTCGTCGCCATCTAATGAATTAGATGCGCATGTCACCGAGAAGTCGCAATTGGATTAATCAGGGTGCCGTGGACAGAGGAAAGAGATGCAGCGGTGCTGCGGAGGGGTTAAATAACCACCAAATTTGGTCGCGCTGCAGTTCGCGTAGCTGAGTACTTCCGTAGGCCTGGCGCCAGAGCAGTTAAATAATCCTACTTCTTGGGGAACTGCGGCAGGAGTTCTTCGCCAAGAATCTCCAGTTGTTCCATCGACTCTTCAGCGGCACAGAGGGGCCGCATCACAAACTTGGAGCCGCCGGCGTCGATGTAGTTCTGGATGTACTCAGCAATCTTTTCAACTGGGCCTACTGCGGTGAACTCAGTGAAATGGGCGTCCGGGCGATGGCGAGTAACGAACTTGCCAGCCTTCTCGGTGCCTTTCTCCACGTCATCAGTGACGTAGTAACCCATCAGGACGCCTATATGATCGTCTTCAATCTCCCGGTTGCACTCGTTAGCTGTTTCAAATAGAACGCTACAGCCCTCTTTGATTTCCTCGGGAGTCGCGCTAGATACCAGCCAGCCGTCGCCCACACGCCCAACGCGCCTAGCTGCGGCGGTCGAGCGTCCACCAATCCAAACGGGAGTTGAGGGCTGTAAAAAGGGCTTAGGAGTGACCGTCACGTTGTGGCAATTGAAGAATTCGCCCTCGTGGGTGACATTTTCCTCCTGCCACAAGCGGCGCATCAGGTTAATCGCTTCGTCGGTCCGGGGGCCGCGGCGTTCTTTGGTGACACCGCAAGCTTCATACTCCTCTGGCTCTTCCTGGCCTAGTCCCACCGCTGGGAAGAAACGACCCTGGGACAGATAGTCCAAAGTAGCAATCTGCTTGGCCAACACTACCGGGTTGCGCAGGGGCATGGCCAGTACGCTGGTGCCAACCTTCAGGCGGTCCGAGTAGGCCAAAACCATTGAGCAGGCCATCATCGGTTCGAGGCTAAACTTTTCGCCGACAATACGGTCGCTAAGCCACAGGGAGTCGTAGCCGTGTTTATCGCCGACTTCCACCAACTCCCGAAGGTAGTTATGGTCGTCTCCCCCTTCTCCATAGGCTCCTGGCATGTATCCGATGGCGATGCTCATAAAATTCCTCTAAGGCTGTGATTGTCCGCAATTATAACGCAAGTCTGCGGTCGTTCCAGCACGCTGCACCAACGATGTAGGGGCACGGTCCCGATGAGAATCGGGATGCCCCTACATCTGAGAAGACGATTACCCGCTTAGCGCGTCCATTTCCACTTCCCTGCGTGCGTCATTTATGTGTTCCAGTATCCGCTGCGCCAGGGGCGCAATCTCATAACCAATGTCGGCCAGCATTCGGCTATTGTCCACGTTGTACACGTGGGGCACCAACTGGTCGCCGGTGGTTATTTGGGCATCGGGAATGTAGCTGCGCACAATATCGGCCATTTCCTTGATGGTGCACATACTGCCACCACTGATGTATGTCCGGTGGTTCAGCTTCCCGGCCAGTGCTGCCCGCACAAATATTTCGGCGGCGTCCTCAGCGTGAATCATGGGCGATTGCTCGTCCTGATGGAAGGGCATGCTCACCGGCTTGCCGATGGCTGGCAGAGACATCAATAGTCCGCCAATCATGCCCGTCGCGCCCGTGACCCTTCCGTGACCGAACACGGTGCAGATTCGGATGCCAACCAAATCTAGGCCGTGGCGGTCGATATAACGCTTGGCCGAGAAATCGTTCACCGACTTGGTCATGCCGTAGACGTTGATGGGGTCGTTGAGGTCGTCTTCGTTGATGGGGCGTTCGCCAAATGTCTCTTGAACCCCATAGACGGCGATGGAACTGGCGTAGACCACCCGCTCGACTCCAGACCACCGGGCGGCTTCAAAAACATTATTAGTGCCGCCAATGTTCACCTGCATGGCGTAGTGGTGCCGGTCTTCGGTGTCGGGGGGCAACAGCGCGGCCATGTGGATAATCTTGTGTACGCCGTGGGTGTTGATGGCCTCCAACAAGTGCGGAAGCTGGGTCACGTCGCCCCGGTACATCTTGATGCGGTCCAGGTAGGGATTCAGGTTGGCCCGGGGCGGAGCAAGGTCGAAACAGACCACCTCTTCACCCTGTTCCACGAGCTTACGCATGATTCTGTTGCCGATGAATCCTGTGCCGCCAGTGACCATCACGGACATAGTGCGCCCCTCCGGTATTGTTCCTGATTCAAATTACCCGTCGCCGCAGGCCTCGTAAATCATAAAGGCGAGGGCAAGCCTCCGCAATCCCGTTAGGGTTTACATAAATTTGAATGATTGCCTTGACTCGAAACACCCGGTAATTCAAGATAGGATTCATAAATCGGTTAAATAGGCCCAGTCTCACACTAGGTTCACACCAATGGCCGTTGTCAATTCGGTAAAATCTCTAAGACGGGTGCGACCGGCGGCGAAACCCTGGCCGGAATTAACAAATTGGAGGGTATACAAGATGAAAAAAATTCGCTTTCCATTAGCACTATTAGTTCTAGCCGTGGTGGCCCTTAGCCTGCCACTGATGGCCAGCGCGGACCACTCTTGGGGCAACTATCACTGGGATATTTCCACCAATGAATCCATCGACAGCCCATTGCAGATTGGAGACCAACTAAATGGTGTCTGGGATAGCAGCCTCATTGCTACATCAGCCGATTGGAACGACTTGGGAAATGACCCGGTGCGGACGGTCCTCTTCAACGGAATCGCAGCTGGCTCCAATACGGATTGCTCCCCCATAATCGGAAGAGTTGAGGCCTGCAACTCCGAATATGGTGAAAATGGTTGGCTCGGCCTTGCCCAGATATGGGTGTACCGGGGCAAAGACGGTCATATCGCCCAGGCCCTGGTAAAGGTTAACGACACCTATTTCAACACCCCTACCTATAACACCCCGGCATGGCGGGACTTTGTGATGTGTCAGGAAGTCGGTCACACCTTCGGGCTCGGTCACCAAGATGAGACCTTTGACACGGCCAACCTGGGCACTTGCATGGACTACACCAACGACCCCGACGGCACGGAAAATGGGCAGGCCAGCAACCTACACCCGAACCAACATGACTTTGATGTCCTGTATCAGAAGTACGGTCATCTGAACGGAGTGAGCGACGGGAAAGGCGGCGGCGGAACAAACAAACCCGGTGGCGGGAATGGCGGCGGCAAGGGTAAGCCGGCCCAAGTCCCCGGCGACGACATCAGCCAATGGGGCAAAGCCATCAGCACCGACGGCAATGGCCGACCCAACGAGTTCGAGCTAACCTTACGCAACGGCGACAAGATGATCACCCACGTACTCTGGGCCAACTAAACTCCCAATCAGCACCTGGTAACGACCAAAATAACGTAGGGGCACGGCAATGCCGTGCCCCTACGTTATTTGAGACAATATTTTCACAATGGCCGCTTGGCCGGAATCCCAACTGTTCGGGGATAACGCGCTGGGGTTGGCTTGGATTTTTCGACCGAGATGACCACCCGGTCATCGGTCAGCCCCTCCAATTCCACCGGGACTACTTTTTCGATACGACCGCCAAGTTTTGCCAAGGCGTTGGCCGCATCCTCTAGCTCCTGCCCGTCGCCGCCGTGCTTCAATGCAACCACCTTGCCGCCGGTCTTGCAGAAAGGCAAGCTATATTCCAGCAACAGCGGCAGCCTGGCAACCGCTCGGACGACCACCAGGTCAAAGGCGTCCCTCAGACCCTCTTCGCGGGCAAGGTCCTCAGCGCGGCCCGTATGGACTGTGACATCCTCCAACCCTAACTCGGCCACCAGGTGCTCCATGAACGCGGTCTTTTTGCCAACCGACTCAACTAGCGAGACGTGTATCGCAGGAAAGGCTAGTTTCAGCGCCAGGCCGGGCAGACCCGCGCCAGCCCCAATGTCTATTACTCGGGCGGGCACCCTAGCCGTACCAGCCCCATCCAATATTTCTGATGCGACCAAATAAACCGTTAACGAGTCTAGAAAGTGTTTAACCTGAACGGCATCGTACTCGGTGATGGCGGTTAGATTGGCCCGTTGGTTCCAGTCGGCAAGCTCACGAAAGAAAGATTCAAACTGGTCTAGTTGGCTGTCGGACAGCGCGATTCCCAATTGGGACGCGCCTGTTTCTAAAAGCTGCATTCTCTGGGTCATATGGGCCCATTATAGCCGCGCCGAAGTAAACTCCGCCCACGTTCGCGCCAAATTGACACCGCCAGAAGCAGAGCCGTAGAATGACCTGCAATACTGAGCGCGATGCAGCGAGACTGGAAAGGGGGAACCATGGCAACCAAAGCATATCTGTTGATTGAAACTGCAGTCGGGAAGACCCGCGAGGTGGCCAACACCTTAACCGGCCTGCCTGGCATTACCACCGTAGACGTGGTCACGGGCCCCTACGACATCATCGCAGTGGTGTCCGGCGAAGACATGACTATTGTTGGTGACCTGGTTACCGGCCACATTCACACCGTCCCTGGCGTGGTACGCACGGTCACCTGCGTCGCAGTGGGCAGCTAGCGCCCCATTTAGTTTCAGGTTCCAAGGGGCCCCAGGCGCAATCCTTTATTTAGCTAGGAGATTCACAGTGGAGTTCAAGTTCACTGCCGAGGACGAGGAGTTCCGGAGAGAACTACGGGCATTCATGAAGGCTGAACTTCCCGATACCTGGGAAGGCGCTGGACGTTACCCCGAAGAGGACGACTGGGATCTAAATAAAGTCATTCGCCAAAAGATGGCGGCGAAGGGCTGGCTCACCATGCACTGGCCGGAAGAGTACGGCGGCCAAAATGCGTCTCCGGTGAAGTCGGCCATCTACAACGAAGAGATTGCCTACCTGAGAGCGCCCGGACGAGACATCTTTGGTGTCCGCATGCTTGGGCCCACGCTGATGATTCACGGCACCGAAGAACAAAAACGGGCCCACCTGCCATCAGTGGCCAAGGGCGAAGTCCAGTGGTGCCAGGGTTACAGCGAGCCTGAGTCCGGCTCTGACCTGGCATCCCTTAGTACCCGCGCCGTGCGTGATGGCGACGACCTGGTGATTAACGGCGGCAAGGTGTGGACCACCATGGCCCACCGCGCCGACTGGATTATGCTACTGACCCGCACCGACCCCGACGCCCCCAAACACCGGGGTATCAGCTTCGTGCTAGTGGACATGAAGAGCCCTGGAGTTACCGTCCGCCCCATCATCAACATGGCTGGTGGACACGAGTTCAACCAAGTGACCTTCGACGACGTCCGAGTACCCAGAGCCAATGTGGTCGGCGATGAGGACCGGGGTTGGTACGTAGCTGTGACCCTACTGGACTTCGAGCGCTCCGGCATCGATTATTCTGCTGCAGGCCGCCGGTTGCTAGACGATACCCGGGAATTCGCCACCGAGACCAAACGTAACGGCCAGCCCCTGATTGAGATTCCCTGGGTACGCACCCTATTGGCTGACCGGTACATCGACTGCGAAGTGGCCCGGCTGATGGCCTACAACGTGGCCTACATGCAGTCGCAAGAGCTAATTCCCACCAAAGAAGCGTCCATGAGCAAGGTCTTCGGCAGCGAGACTGTACAGCGGGTGACCGAGGCTGCTTTAGACATCCTCGGCATGTACGGTACTTTGGGCCGGGAAGAGAAATGGGCGCCCCTGAAAGGCCGAGTCCAAGAACACTGGATGAACGCCTTCGCTGGCACCATCGCAGCAGGAACCTCCGAGGTCCAACGCAACATCATCGCCGGAAGAGGCCTAGGCCTACCCCGCGGCTAATATTCCAGCCTCAAATCAGAACAAGCAAAAGGGTCCGCTTAAAGCGGGCCCTTTTTTATTTGCGGTGGACTGGGAATACGCAATAAGCTGTCGACAGTCTCGCTTTCCCGTCATTCCAGCGAAAGCCGGAATCCAGATTGGCTGCAGCAGCCAAGCACAATCGCCTCAAGGTATCCTGGATTCCAGCCTTCGCTGGAATGACGATGAGGTCATTTTGCTTCGCTCTGGCAAAGGTTACCCCAACTTCTCATACAGATCTCGCCATCCGGAATTTAATTCCTCGACCAGCGCAATTTTCCAAGACCTCTTCCAAGCCTTAATAACCTTCTCTCGAACAATGGCACTTTCCATGGTCTCATGTACCTCATGCCAAACCAGAGTATGTATTCCGTAGCGCTTGGTAAACCCTTTTACAAAGTTATTCTTGTGCTGCCAAACACGCTGGACGAGATTTGAGGTCACGCCTACGTACAAGGTGCCATTGCGCCCGCTCGCGAGTAAGTAGACGCAAGGCTGCCTATCTGGATTCCGGCTTCCCATACCACGCACCTCAGTCAGCAAACCCTAGTCGGCGGCAAACACTGCCAGGTCTTCTTGGTCAATCATGGCGGCGTCGCGGCAGCGGCGCATGATTCGGAAGACGGTGCGCACGGTGACGGAGAACCGCTCTGCGGCCTCTTCAACTGTCAGATTGTATTGCTGCATGGCTGACCATATTTTGAAGTCCCGGGCCAAACGCCGGTTGCGCTGGAACCAGGCCGGGTCGTCGTATTTGCACTGGGGCAACGGGCAATTCAGGCAAGATGCGGAGACTTCACAGCCGGTATCTTCGTAATGGTAAAATTCGGGCATCGAGTCGAGAATGGGACTGGAAGTAATTGGCCGAGTTGCAGTTGTCATTAGTAAGACTCCAAAACAAACGTTCTAATATTGCTCCATTAATATAGAACACCCGTTCTTAACATGTCAATAGTTTTTGAAACAAATTTTCTACTTTCTTGATTATCACGCTTAAACACTCTCAGGCATGCCTGCAAATCGGAACACCATCAGTAGAACTCGGAGGTAATCCCAGTGCCCGAAACGCAAACCGAAGAGCCCCAAGTAATCACTGAATACGAAACAATGATGTACAAAAGGCGGGGGAAGACTGCCTACATCATGTTCAACCGGCCCCAAGCGCTGAACGCGGTCAACGACCAGTTTGAGGAGGACCTGCACTCGGCCTTGCTGCAATTCGATATTGACGACGAAGCCTGGGTGGCCATCATCCACGGCGCCGGACGAAGTTTCTGCGCCGGGGCCGACGTCAAGCAACGCTTTGTGGCCATGACACCAGAGCAAAGCGCCAAGCGACTGCGCGGCCCCAATCCCGAGGGTTACATGGGCCGGGCCATCAACTGGAAGCCAATCATCGCCGCAGTCCACGGGTACGCCCTGGGCGCAGGCATAGTCATCGCCGTGGAGTCAGACTTGATTGTGGCCTCTGAGGATGCCAAATTCGGCATTACTGAGACGCGGAGGGGACTGGCTGGAGGCAGAATATGGGCCAAGGTCAACGCCTTCATGCCCTCCAAGATAGCTTCAGAAATGGTGATTACCGGAGAGCCAATCGAGGCCGCCGAGCTGTACCGGCTAGGGCTGATTAACCGCCTGGTGCCCACCGGAGAGCACTTATCCGCCGCCGAGGAACTGGCGGACAAGGTACTGAAAACTCCGCCCCTGGCTGCCAGGGCCGCTGTGAAGCTAACCCGGCGTCAATGGGTTCAACCGGGCACTGACGCCGACATGCAGATGCTGCCACTGAAGCTACACCTAACCGAGGACTTCAAAGAAGCCAGCAAATCCTTTGTGGAAAAACGCCCCCCCGAATACCACGCCCGCTAGCAGTGCAACTGCGTTTTCATGTTGAAATGGCTTGTGCAGTAAGCCGTGCATTAATCGAGTCGAACAAGTTCAGAACTACTAGACGAAGTGGGGCATGACTGTTTCGGCGAATAGGCGGAGCGATTCGATGATGACGTCGCCTTCCATTCCCGGCCACTGAGAACCGCGTAAAGAAAACGGCAAAAGGCCCCGGAGAATGATTCTCTGGGGCCTAGTTTTCGCCGTCAATTAGTTTTAGTGCGCTGGTTACGAGGCCCAGGACTCACGTCGCCCCAGTACCATGCCGTCTTCCAATTCCAGTTCTGCCTTTAGATTGCGGAAGAACAGGAATTTCTTGCAGTCGAGGTTTATGACATTGGTGTGCTGTGCCAGTTGGGGCAATATGAAAATTTCCACACCGTCCTGTTCTATCTTGGTGTATTGGGAAGTGTCCCGGCGGGAGATTCGGGTATCGACCGATACCTCAGTGGAATTTCCGGCTCAAGAGGAGAATGAAAGCAAGTCCACGGCCGCTTGGCCGCCCTTGTTCCGTATCTGCTCAACCGCCTCGGGCGTCAGATTAATTTGCATCAACTTACCTTTCTGGCCGGTCACCCCGCCAGCATCACCTAAATAGCTACCCTTAATTACTCTGTTGTAAAAACTATGATGCGCCAGGTTCCGTTCGGGTTCAAGGCCGCGTGAGCTAGCTACGGAGCTTCAATATGAGGCTGTTCCGCGCATCCACGCTGGCCGGATGGACCGTTTCGCCCCGTTCGAACCGGACTGCCATCTCGCGGGATAGAAACTCTAAGAGCGCCAGATCCAAACTCTCCAGAGCCATATCGTGCAACTTGGACTGATAGGAGTAGACGGCTGCTTTCTGCGGGTCCAGCTTGTCGGCCAAGAACACTAGTTTGCCCAAGGGGTCGAGAGATGCGTGGGCGGTAGAATGCCAGCGCACCGCTTCGTAGAGTTCGTGGTCGGTGAGGTCGTCTTCGCGGCGGAGCAATTCAGCGCCCACTGGCCCGTGCAGCAAAAGGGGAAAGTCTAGTTCCACATCACTGACGCTAACGCCAAGCTCGGCGGACATCTTTAGGAGGTCTCCACCTGGGACGGCCCGGCACACGTCATGGGCCAAGGTGCCAAGTTCTGCCCGTTGCAGGTCGATACCATGAGGGGCGGCAAGCTCCAAGGCCACGTCGCGCACCCGGTAGATGTGGGCTTGCAGGCCGTCGGGCAAGGATTCCAGGCGTGCCTGAAGGCGTTGGAGCAAATCGGGGCTTAAGGGCACAAGGATTCTAGCCCATGGCTCCCAGTTTCTTGCCGCCCAGAAGGTGCATGTGGGGGTGGGCAATTTCCTGGCCTGAGTCATCGCCTTGGTTCAATACCAAGCGGTAGCCGCTGAGAGTAATGCCCTCGCGGCGGGCAATTTCCTCGGCAACAACGAACATCTGGCCCATTATGGACACCTGTCCAGGGCCGACGTAGGCCAACGACGCGATGTGCATGTTGGGGATAATCAACATGTGTACCGGGGCCTTGGGGTTTGCATCTTTAATAGCAAAGACCTGTCCATCGCGGTAGACCGGGGCGGCGTGGGTTGGGTCTTGGACCATAGTACAAAATACGCATTCTTTGGTGGTGGTCATGCCGTGCTTGCCTCCATGCTAATTGGGGCTACTCGGGACTAATTGGGGCTACTCGGGACTAATTGGGGCTAATTGGGGCTTATTAAGTTCAATCGGGTTATTCGTCGTCCAGGTGTTGCAGGGCCACCTCTTTGTGGTGGTTGGCGTCTCCGTAGGTCAACTCGTGGACTTTAGCCCGACGAGTGTACAACTGTAGGTCATGTTCTTTGGTGAAGCCGATGGCCCCATGACATTGGTGGGCCGTGCCGCACACGCGGCGGTAGGCGGGGCCAATCCAGGCTTTAGCCATAGCGACCTCTTTCTGAGCAGGCAAACCCTCTGCAAGCCGCCACACGGCCTGGTAAGCGATGTTCTTGGAGCCTTCAACGTCGGTGGCCATGCGGGCGCAGTGATGTTGCACGGCCTGGAAGGTACCAATGGGGCGGCCAAATTGGGTACGACTCTTGGCGTACTCAACGGTCATGTCCAGCACCGCTTGGGCACCGCCCAGCATCTCGACGCACTGGGCCGCAGTGGCCCTCATAATCGCTCGCTCGACGATGGGCCAGCCTTCGCCGACCTTGCCAATTATCGCGTCTTCAGACAGCCTGACCCCGTCCAGGTTGACCTCAAACACCCGTTCGTGACCAATAGACCGCATGGGCGTAATCTGTAGCCCATCGGTCCCAGCGGGCACCATAAACAGGGTCACACCCTTGGCCGGGTCTCGGTCGGAAGACGTCCGAGCGGCGACGATTATCGTGTGAGCAGTATGCGCGTCAGGCACAAACAACTTGGTTCCGGTAATTTGGAAGTTGCCGCCATGCTTGCGGGCGCTGGTCTCAATGCCCCAGGGTTCGTAGCTGGCGCTGGCTTCAGTGACCGCCATGGTCATCGTCATTGTTCCCGCACAAATGCGGCTAAGCACATCGTCTTTCTGGGCGTCGGAGCCGCCGTCCAGCACGGTCAGACCACCTAGCACCACGGTGGAGAAGAAAGGACTCGGAGCGAGCGTACGGCCTATCTCTTCTAGCAGCACGCCCAAGTCGGCAAAAGTGCCGCCGGTGCCGCCGTATTGCTCGGGAAAGGCCACGCCAGTCCAGCCGAGGGCGACCATCTGCCGCCAAAGTTCATCGGTATACCCGCGCGAGTCCTCTTCCATCTCTCTAACCAGGGTGAGGGGGCACTCTCGGGACAAAAACTCCTGGGCGCTGGTCTTCAGCATCTGCTGTATCTCGGTTAGACCCAGGTCCATCTATTTCCTCCGCTAGTTTTCGACATTTTCGCCAAATTATCGGGTGCGGCTAAAGCGCCGCTAGTATAGCCCATTGGTTGGTGCCTGGGCAAAGGGATGCACTCACTCTGACCCCGCTCATGGTGAGCTTATCGAACCACGGTTGCGGCGATATCACGGTCCTTCGACTGGCTCAGGGTGAGCGGCAGGCGTACCCTTGCACGTAGGGGCACGGTCCCGATGCATCGGGGTGCCTCTACGGTTCACGTGAACCTTTGCTTAGTTCGGGAAAATTTACGCCTTGGACGGCTCGACTTCAACCACAATTTCCACCGGGGTGTTGCGAGCGACGATTATCTCCATGTCTTCGGAACCGTCGTTGATGGGCTGGTGGACGGCCTCGGCGGGGACGTAGATGAAGTCGCCAGGGCCGATGGCCACTTCGGTCTCTAGGTTGTCACCAATCACGAACCGTCCGTGGCCTTTGACCACGTAGATGGCGGACTCACAATTGACGTGGTAGTGGGGGCTGGATGCGCAGTGGGGAGGGATTGTGGCAATGGCTAGGTGGATGCCGGTGGAGCCGGTCAACTTTTCGGACACCCCGGCCAAGCGGGTCATTGCCCCAGACTGAATCTCTACTTCCAAGCCGTCTGGATGCACCACTTTTATCTCTGCCATGATGTTCTCCCTATTCTTGTCGGCTAGATACTGCGGACTAATCTGTCCAACTGGCTGATGGCCTTTTTGATATTCTCTTGAGAGTTGGCGTAGGACAGGCGAACGTACCCTTCGCCATACTCGCCGAACGCACTACCGGACAGCAGGGCCACGCCAGCTTCGTTCATCGCCCGTGCTTCAAATTCATTACTGGTCAGGCCGGTCTCCTGAATACTGGGGAAGGCATAGAACGCTCCTTCCGGCTCCGGGCACCTGATTCCAGGTATGCTGCGTAGCCCATCGGTGATGAGCCTGCGGCGAACGCCAAACTCGGCAATCATCGCGTCAACTTCATCTCTCGGCCCTTCCAGCGCTGCCACGGCGGCCATCTGCGTGAAAGACGCGGCGCAGGAAACGCTGTTCACGGCCAACTTCACCACATGAGGCACCAGTTCGTCGGGCATAATCCCGTAGCCCATGCGCCAACCGGTCATCGCATAGCTCTTGGACATGCCGTCGAGAATAATTGTGCGTTCTTGCATGCCGGGGATGGATGAGATGCTGTAGTGCTCGCCGGTGTAGAGGATGTCCTTGTAAATTTCATCGGACATCACGTACAGCCCCGGATGTTGCATGACCAGAGTGGCAATTTTCTCCAATTCCTGTCTGGTGAGGGCCGAGCCGCAGGGGTTCTCTGGCGAATTAATGATTAGTAGACGAGTCTTGTCGGTAATCATACCGGCCAAGGCGTCCAGGTCTGGGTGATAGCCCTTTTCTTCTAGGAGTTGCATGGGTACCGGGGTGGCGCCGGTGAACTTGATCATGGACTCGTAGATGGGGAAGCCGGGATTAGGGTAGATGACTTCAACGCCGGGCTCGGCCAAGGCCAGCAACACGTAGAACATGATGGGTTTAGCGCCGGGCGTTACCACCACGTTGGCCGGGTCGGTGTCGGTACCCCGAACTTCTCGGCTGTTCCTGGCAATGGCCTCCCGCAACACGGGCAGGCCCGCCGTGGGGCCGTAATGGGTGAAACCGTCGCTAATGGCCTTCATGCCAGCTTCGACGATGTGCTTGGGAGTATCGAAGTCGGGCTCGCCGATTTCGAGGTGAATTATCTCTTTTCCCTGGGCTTCTAATGCCCGGGCCTTGGCCAGCACTTCAAATGCCGACTCGGTGCCCAGAACGTTCATGCGTGCAGCTACTGTCATTAGGCCTCCAGACATCGGTGATAGAGGGTTAGCGCCCCTGTCGATAATCCAATTTACCAACCGTGATTCGAGCCACCAACCGTTAGTGGTGAGCTCCGTCGAACCATACCCACGCTGAAGCCAAGGCTCTTCGACCGGCTCAGGATGAACGGTTCACTGTATTGGCTATTTCTAAGACCAGGCGCTAGTCCCACTCAGTCCGAATGGACTTGGTTCTCGGTGCGTACGGAAAGGCCGTATATCTTGATGAAGCCCTCCGCCGAACCGTGGTCGAACTCGTCGGCGCGGTCATAGGTGGCCAGTCCATAATTGTATAAAGCCTTGGGAGCCTGGCGTCCCACCACCGTGCAGGTGCCTTTATGCAGCCGCACCTTGATGTCGCCGGTGACAAACCGCTGGGTACTCTGCACGTAGGCGTTCAGGTCGGCCCGGTGGGCGGTGAACCAGAGGCCGTTGTAAACCACGTCAGCATATTCCAGGGCGATACGGGCCTTGGTGCGGGCTTGGTCTTTGGTCAAAGTCATCGCTTCCAATGCCGTATGGGCCGTGTGCAGCAACGTGGCCGCTGGGCACTCGTAAATCTCCCGAGACTTGATGCCCACCAGACGGTTTTCCACGTGGTCTATCCGCCCAACGCCGTGTTTTCCGGTCAGCGTGTTCAGATGGCCAATCAGGTCTTTCCCCGCCATGGTCTCGCCGTCCACTGCGGTGGGAATGCCGCACTCGAAGTGAATCTCAACGTAGGCCGGTTCGTCAGGAGTGTCAGATACAGAACTAGTCCAATCATAGGCGTCTTCGGGGGGTTCCAGCCACGGGTCTTCTAGTTCTCCGGCTTCGACGCTCCGGCCCCACAGGTTCTCATCGGTGGAAAACCGACTCCGGTTGGCATTAATGGGCAGGTTCCGCGCCTGACCATACTCAATCTCGTCTTCCCGGCTCATGCCCCAGTCGCGGATGGGGGCGATGACCTGAATGTCTGGCCCGAGTGCGGCGATACCAACTTCGATTCGGACCTGGTCATTACCCTTGCCGGTGCAACCGTGGGCAATGGCGTAGGCCCCGTGGGCTCGCGCTGCTTCCACTAGGTAACGGGCTATTAAGGGCCGACCCAAAGCAGTGGCCAGCGGGTATTGTTCCTCATAAATCGTTCCAGCCTGTAGCGACGGGAACAGGAATTCGTTCACCAGCGTGTCCTTGCCGTCAACGGTGAGGGCTTCGGCGGCGCCGATACTCAACGCACGCTGTCGGATGGACTCCAAATCCACCATGCCCAAATCGATGGTCAGGGTGACGATGTCGGCGTCGTACTTTTCTTGCAGCCAAGGAACCGCCACAGTGGTGTCCAGTCCCCCGCTGTAAGCGAGCACAATTTTAGGTTTGGCCATTATTTGGTTCTATCCGTTTGAAATCAGCCGATTCGAATTTGCCGGTGGGAATTAACCGGTGGGATTTAAATAGTTGCCAGGGCGTTACCCAAACGCTCCACACCCTCATCTACCTCTTCTTTGGTGATATTCAGGGGCGGCATAAAGCGGATGGTGTTTGGCCTGGGCCCGTTCAGCAAAATACCGGCTTCGTTGGCTGCGGTCAACACCTGGCCAGAAATATCGCTTTCAAAGTCCATGGCCGCCAGCAGACCCTTCCCGCGAACCTCAGTGATGAAGGAGAAACGACCCTTCAGGTCGTTCAATCGGCCCAGCAGGTAGGGCTCCATTTCTTTTACTTTACCCGGAATGTCATTGTCGATAAGGAACTTGGTTCCGGCGTAAGAAGCGGCGGTGGTCAGCATGTTGCCGCCAAAGGTTGAACCGTGGTCGCCAGGAACCAGGGCCATGCAGTACGCTTTGGACAGGAACGCTCCGATGGGAACGCCGTGGCCCAGTCCTTTGGCCAAGGTCATAACATCCGGCTCGATACCGTATTCCTGATACCCGAACAAGCTGCCCAAGCGGCCCATGCCGGTCTGCACTTCGTCCAGAATCAACAAGATTCCCTGTTTGTCGCACCACTCCCTAACCCGCTTCAGGTAATCAGGAGCCGGGATGATTACCCCAGCCTCACCCTGCACCGGCTCAATCATGACTGCCGCCGTTTTTTCGTTGGTGGCGTTCATGATGGCTTCCACGTCGTTGTAGTCAACGTGGACGAACCCAGGTTGCAGTGGAGTGAAATTCTCTTGGTAATGGGGCTGGCCGGTGGCGGCCAAAGTTCCCATGGTACGACCGTGGAAGGAGTTCAAGGCCGTGATAATCTCGTAAGCGCCGTCGCGGTTGAGCTTGCCGTAACGCCGGGCCAGCTTCATGGCCCCTTCGTTGGCCTCTGCACCGCTGTTGCCGAAGAAGACCAGGTCCAGCGCGCTATTTTCAATCAGCGTCTCGGCCAATTGAAGTTGGGGCACGCTATAGAACTGATTGGAGGTCTGAACCAAGGTCGCAGCCTGATCGGCGATGGCCTTGGTAACCACCGGGTGACAGTGGCCCAACTGGTTTACGGCCCAACCGGCCACAAAGTCTAGATACTCTTTGCCGTCGGCGTCCCAGGCGCGGGTGCCTACACCCTTGACCAGCACCACCGGTTGTCGGCGCACCGTCTGGGCGTAATACTTCTTTTCAACGGCAATCCACTCGCTGCTCTTGGTCATCGCGGGTCTCCTCTCTATTCAATGCTCTCGGCAATGCTCTCGGTCATTGCGGGTCTTTTTCTCGGGATTCTCGTAGGCGTTCTACGGCCTCTTTAAGCTCTCTAATGGCCTCGTCAATCCCGGATACTGCATCTTCGATGAACTGCAGCTCATCCAGGGTCGGCGCTGCCTGGCCGTCCACACCTACTCCCGATTTGAGAGGAGTACCACCCTCCAACAACATGGCCAATCCCTCGCTGACGCTGTCCGCCATAACGACGTTACCGCCGTCAGCCAGGATTACCTTTTTTAGCTCCGGAAATGCCAGCGCTTCCGACTGGAGATACAAAGGTTCGACATAGATTATCGCATCCCCCACCGGTATGACTAGTAGCTGACCACGAATGATCTGAGAGTCAGGCCCATCCCACAATGTGAATTGCTGGGATATGGTCTGGTCGTTCTCTATTCGGGCCTCCACCTGACTGGGCCCATTGACCTGCGGGTCGTTGGGCAAAGTGAAGGCTGTGAGTTGGCCGTAGTTGGCCCCGTCGTTTTGGGCCGTAAGCCAACCCACCAAGTTTTTCTTCTCCCCGGCGGGCGTGAACGGCAACATTAACACAAACTCTTCGCTATCGCCGCCGGGCATCTGCAATATCAGATATGAGGGATGAACCTCAATTCCCCGTTGGCCCAAGCGGCTGTCCCGGGGGATTCCCCACTGCTCCGCCTGGTTGAAAAACACCTGGGGGTCGGTGATGTGATAGCGCAACAGCAAGTCGGCCTGGGACGAGAACAACCCGTTTGGATAGCGGATGTGGGCCTGCAAATCGGCCGGCATCTCGGCAAAATCTGTGAACAAACCGGGGAAAGCCCGCCGATACATTTTCAGCAAAGGGTCGTCGGGATCCATCACGTAGATGGTCACATCGCCGTTGTAGGCATCCACAACTGCCTTGACGCTGTTACGAATGTAATTAAAACCCTCTTCCGACATCGTTGAGTAGGGATAACGGTTGGTGGTTGTGAAGGCGTCTTGCAACCACCACAGCTTGCCTGATTCATCTACCACCGGATACGGGTCATCATCCATGGTCAAGAAAGGCACCAAAGCTTGCACCCGTTGGCTGATCTGCCTCCGGTATTGAATGCGAGTGTCGGATGCTAGCTGGTCACTAAGCAGAATGTTGATATCGGCGAATTGCCAAGCGTAGGCCAGACGCCGGAATGTCGACCCGATCGTTACCCCGCCAGTCCCTTCGTAGTGGACATCATTGCTCGATGGGTCAATCTCGGGAGCCTTGCTGTTAACCAAGGCAAAGGGCGCGGGAGATTCCCCGTAATACAGTTCCGGACGATTGATTGGGAATTTGCCCCGGATGGGGATGTCTTCCATGAAGAACTCGGGACGACCCTCACCGACGGTGAAGGTGTTCGCCGGGCTCATGGCAACACCATAGCCATGGGTGTATTGAAGCCTGCGGTTGACCCAGTTGTCGGCGTCCGAGGGCAGATTGCCTGGGTCCAATTCACGGGCCGCTAGCAGCACCTGCCGCAAGCGTCCGTCCAGCATGTAGCGGTCCGAGTCCATATTCACGAAGTTGTAATACAACTCAATGAATTGAAGTTGGTTGTAGGCGTCTTGCAGTGGCTCCACGTCCCAAAGTCGGATGTTTTCGATGACTGCCATATTATCGGCCACTGTCTGAGCGTCCAGATTTCCCACCGTTGGTAACGCAACCTGTTTCACCTGATCCAGTTGGTACGCGGCCCGGGTGGCCTCGATGTTCCGCGCGATGTAGACCTCTTCTCGATTAAATTCGTTGGGGTCCACCTGAAAGCGCTGATACAGCGCGGGGAAGGCCAAGTTGGCCAAAAGCGCCATGATGACCCAAAGACTAAAGGAACCCACCATCAGCCGGAGCCCACCGTAGTAGTGGCTGATGAAGAATGCGCCAGCGCCCAGAGTCGCAATTCCGGTCATCAGCCATAAAACCGGGATTCTAGCGTGGATGTCGGCATAGCCTGCCCCAGCCACCAGACCTCCGGTGGAAAGAACAATCTCGTAGACGTCCAAAACGTGGGCGATGGCGATGCTCAACATTAGTAGGCCACCGAGGACTGCCATGTGCTTGAGCATTCGCGGTGCCAATACAAAGTTGAGCCCTCTGAGACCGTAGATTGCCGCATAGAGCAGTAACGACATCACCACGCAGACAATAAATAGGCCCATGACCCAGCCCTGAATGAACTGGAGCATCCGCAGCGTCACAACAAAAAACGAAAGGTCTTGCCCAAACTCGGCGTCGGTGACACCAAAGGAGACCTTATTGAGAAACAATAAGAAGGTCTCCCAACGGCCATCAGCAACAGACCCAAAGATAGGCGCGGCAGTTAGGACGGTAATAACCACCGCAGCCGCCAGTAGGGCCTGCAACAAGCGCATAACATCTTCGGGTACGGGAAGAGTGGACGGGCCTCGGGAGAACCGAAACGTAAGGTAGAAGTTGACGACCAGGGCCGCCGCCGCAACCACGGTACCCCCGACAAAGAGCCATACCTTCGTCGTCAGTATCTTGGTAAAGACATCCCGTTGGCCCAGTTCTCCGTACCACAGCCAATCGGTGTAGACCGTACGCAGCCACCACAGAATCAAGAAAGCGAACAGCAACCCCACCGCGATGATGCAGCCGTTACGCACCCGTCGCAGATTATTTGCCGAGATTCCCGGTAAACCCGGGCCTTCCGGCTGGTCAGCGTCGTTTGTCAGTTCGTAGCTCATAGATGATTCAAAGGCTGTTTCCTGGGGTTAGGGCCTGCGCGCTTTGCCAGACAAACCGCCACCGGACCCACCGACACCGGACCCTGCAACAATCGTAGTCCCGGTCGAATTGCCCCGCACACATTCCAGTAGCGCGTTCGGTTGCCGCCCATCAATTATATTGGCCACTGGTGAGCGTTCCAACGCACGCAGGCATGCGGAAAGCTTGGGAATCATGCCGCCCTGAATTACGCCGGAGTTAAAAAGTATGTTGGCGCGCCGCCGGTCCAGCCGCCGCATAACCCGACCACCACCGTCCATGACGCCAGGAACGTCGGTTAAGAACACAAGTTGCTCGGCCTCCAGCGCGTAAGCCAGTTCGCCAGCGACGGTGTCGCCGTTAATATTCAATGGACTGCCAGCATTCTCAGAGCCGTCGCGCACATGGACGCCAAGGGGGGCAATCATCGGAATATACCCGCTATCCAAAATAGCCCTGATTGGCTCGGTGTTGACACCAGTAACCTCGCCCACAAACCCCAATTCCGGGTTGCCGATTTTAGCCTCCACCATGCCGCCGTCGATGCCGCTCAGTCCCAATGACTTGCCGCCAAATTCGTGCACCAACGAGACCAGTTCTTTGTTAATTAGGCCGGTGAGAACGGCCACAACTATCTCTAGGCTGGGCGCGTCGGTAACCCGCAGGCCGCCCACAAATTTGGGCACCAAACCTTGGCGCTGCATCCATTGAGAAATCACGTTTCCGCCGCCGTGGACCACCACCACTTCCTGGCCTTCTTCCTGCAGCTGTACCAAGTCCCTAAGACTGGTGTCGTGATTTCCCAGTGTGCTGCCACCGATTTTTACTACTATTGGGCGTCTTGGCAAACTCCCCGGTATCGGCTGGCCCGGCACTCCATCCTCCAAATAACAAAATCCAAATCTAGCTATGGGCTAATGGGTGTGGAATTGGCTGCCAGAGGGAACCACCGGAGAGGACCAATAGAAACTGCTGGAAAGGAAATAAGACTGCCGTTGGCCCTGCAAATCGGGACGCCCGTCCCACGCCCGTATATTTACTCCGAAATTAGACGGAGCCTACGAGTATGTGGGCAGGTACGTATTAACAGGGCGAGGCTATGTGGTGTAGGCACTATTGATAACCACGTATTCTTCGGTAAGGTCGCAGCCCCAGGCAGTGGCCTGACCATCGGATAGGTTCAAGTTAACTCCGAAAGTGACCTCGTCGCTGCGCATCAACGCGACCACGGCATCCCGGTGGAATGGGACTGGCCTGCCTGCTTCCATGATGCAAACGCCGTTGATGTACAGGTCAATCTTCGACTCAACGGTCTCGGCCCCGCTGCGACCCAGCGCCATAATCATCCGGCCCCAATTGGGGTCGGCACCGTACAAAGCAGATTTAATCAATAACGACGAAGCGATGGTCTTGGCCGCCAACCGGGCGTCGTTGGTATTTCTCGCGCCCCGAACATCGGCCACCAATAAGCGGGAGGCTCCCTCCCCATCTTGGGCCAACTGCCGGGTTAACTGGACGCAAAGCTCGGTGAGTGCATCCTTAAATGCTTGGGCGTCCGCGCTGCCAGCGGAGATGGGCGCATTTCCAGCGGCCCCGTTGGCCAACACTAGCAGACTGTCGTTGGTGCTGGTGTCGCCGTCAATGGTCAGCATGTTCAGGGTGATATCCGCAACTTCAGGAAGCACGGTTCGCAAGAAGTCTTGGTCCACGGCGGCATCGGTGGCGACAAAACATAGCATGGTTGCCATGTTAGGGTGAATCATCCCTGATCCCTTGGCCACGCCGCCAATGTTTATCTCGATGCCACCCAAATTAATGGTGACGCTGGCTTCTTTGGTGCGGGTGTCGGTGGTCATCATGGCCCTAGCCAGCGAGTTGCCACCGTCATCTGAAAGTTCTATCTGGTCAACGCCTTTTTGAATCAGCGTCATGGGTAATTCGACACCGATAACGCCGGTGCTACAGACCAATACTTCTTCCGGCTTGATGCCAAGTCCGGCGGCGGCCACCGCAGCCATCGCTTTGGCGTCAATGTAGCCCTGCTCACCCACCCCGGCATTGGCAATGCCCGAGTTGACCACCAGGCCCCTGATGGGCGCGCCCGCAGCCAAGGTCTCACGGTTTACGGTCACCGACGGAGACACCAAAGTGCTCTTGGTAAACACGCCCGCCGCGGTGCATGGCGTGTCGGACAAAAGCATCCCCACGTCCATTTTGTCTTCGGAGTAGGTTTTGATGCCCGCGTAGGTTCCCCCGGCTTTGAAGCCTCGGGCGGTGGTTATGGTGCCGCCAGCTACGTGGGTAATTTGGCCAGCCATCGGCTACTTCCCTCTATGCATTACCTATGCATTACATCAAATTATGTCTAGTCTATATCCGTGCCTGAGCAAGCACAGAGTATATCACAAGACCCCGAGTACTCCACGCCTTAAACAGGAACGCTCCGGCCTGCTACCGCTCGGTGGACTGGCAATAGGGGTTCACCTATAATCGGGCCAGTAGAACTCGTGTAAGCAGGTGGGAAAATGGCAGCGGTAACTCTTAGCATCGTAGGTAGGCGGTCAACATGGCAGCGGTAACACCTTTCAGAGGATGGCGCTACAACCCGGACAAAGTTGGAGACATGGCTTCGGTGCTCTGTCCGCCCTACGACATGATTACCCCTGAAATTCAGGACGCGCTAAAGCGGCAGAACCAGTACAACGTCATCCATCTGGAAGCTGGTGAGGGTCTGGACTGGAATGCTTCGGTGAAAGAACAATACGCCGCGACCGCCAGTCTGTTCGACACTTGGATGAGCAACGGGGTATTGCAGCAAGACTCAGAACCCGGTTACTACCTAATGCGCCATAGCTTTCCCCTGGGCGGCAAGAACATGGTGCGCCTAGGCCTCATTGCCTCGGTGGGCCTGGAAGACTACCAAACGCGGCAGGTGCTGCCCCACGAGTTCACCGAAGCCCCGGCGATCCGCGACCGAGTGATGTTGATGGAGTCCCTTAGCGCCAATATCAGCCCGGTCATGTCGATGTACCGCGACGCAGACGGAGTGCTGGATCAAGTCTTCAAGCAGGTGATGACCGACAAGCCGGAAATGGACGCCAAAGACGATTCGGGCGGCGCAGCGGCTCTGTGGCGCATCTCCGATTCTGGAATTCAAGGCCAGATTAAGGCGTTTTTTGCCGACCGGCCCATCTACCTGGCCGATGGCCACCACCGCTATGAAGCGGCCAGACAGTACCAGTTGGATCGCCACGCCGAGAGTGACGCAGCCAAGGCAGCCAACCTGGCCCACAACTATGTGATGATGACCCTGATTGCCTTCGACGATCCTGGTCTGGTCGTGCTTGGCTACCACCGTACATTGAACGGCGTCGCAGAAGACAAATTGGCCAACATCAAAGCCAAGCTGGGCGAGCTATTCGATTCGGAGCCATTGGCTGGCGACGCCGACGCCCTGGTGGAACAAGTGACCAGGTTGGGCGCAGATGGACGATTGCTGGCGTCGGTGGACTTAGACGGCGCGAAGCTGTTGAGGCTGAAAGATTCGGCCATTAAACCAGATTGGGGCGTCCTTGCAGCATCCGAAGCCTGGGTGCTTGAGGAGCAAGTCCTGCGGCCAGAACTGGGTGATGCCACGCTGAACCATCTGGGCTTCATCCATGACCACGATGAGGCCGTTAAGCGTGCCCAAAATGGCGAATTGCAGATGTCGTTTTTGCTGAAGCCCTTTCCGTTGGATGCCTTCGAGAGCATCGTGGGCGGCGGACAACGGCTACCTAGAAAGTCAACTTTCTTCTTCCCCAAGCTGCCCACCGGACTGGTGATTAACCGGCTGGACGGGGAGCTTTAACGGAAAGCTTTACGGGACGCTTTAGAAGCTTTAGTAGTGGAATCTAAGGGCGATTATTCTCTGCCTGCTGTCCTTCGGTTCGTTCCTTAAAACGCTCGGTGATTGCCTGCTCGGCCTGACGGCTGTTAGCGGCGATGAAATCTTCTAGCTGCTTGATTTCTGACTGAGCGTCTTCACCAACGGAATTCCCATTGGTTTTCAGGTCGGCCAATCTGGACCGAGTCTCGTCCACCCGTTTCAGTAGTTCCAGGGCTTCAAGTTCCTGGGTTGCCGTCTTCTTAATCTCCAGCAACCTGCGGCGCTTGGCCAGCACATCTTCAAGTCGTTCCTCGATTTCGCCCATTGCCGCCAATGACGCGTCCAGCGACGTGTTGCCGTACACAACCTGACGGGGCACGCGACGCAACTGGGTCTGAAACTGGTTAATCTGGTCGTCGAGTTGATTTTCTTTGTGGCGAATCTCGGCCAGGCCCAGCCGCAGGGTGGCCATCGCCTGTGCGAGTTGAGAAAGAGCCATTTTGGGCACCTCCGGAAAAACGAGTCCGGAAATATAACGCCGGAGTAACGCTAACGCTACCCCGGCGGATATCTTCTGTTGGCTTAATTATCCCACTGGGACGCGGATATTCCTACGACTTGAAGCCCACTTCTGGCAGCACTTTCTTCAGCGCCACGATAACTTCGTTGATGTCATCTTTAACGACGTGGCCAAGGTGGCCGATGCGGAAAATGTCATCGCTCAGCTTCCCCTGTCCACCTGCCAGCACCACATTTTGGTCGGTGCGCATCATCGACATGAATTTCTTGCCGTCGACGCTTGCAGGCATTTTAACTGCGGTCACCGAGTTAGACGCGTAAGACTGGTCTGCTACGAGCAGCTCAAGGCCCAGGTCCAACACGCTGTCACGGGTAAATTGACCGATGCTGGCGTGACGTCCGTAGACGTTCTCAAGCCCTTCTTCCAACATCTTGTCCAAAGCCAGGCTCAGACCATAGAGCAAGGCCACGTTGGGCGTGAACGGTGTCTGTCCTCGCGCCAGGGTCCGCTTGGCCGATGCCAGGTCGAAGTAGAAGCGGGGCATCTTGGCGGTCTGCTGGGCTTCCCAACCCGCCTCACTGATGCTGATGAAAGCCAGGCCAGGCGGAATCATGAACCCCTTCTGGGAGGCTGTGCCCACCAGGTCGCAGTCCCAGGCGTCCACCGGCAGCGGAAGGCAGCCCAAACTGGACACCGCGTCGACGAGAAGAAGTTTGCCGAACTCGCCTTTGACAATTTTGGCAATCTCTTCCACCGGATGGGTCACACCGGTGGACGTTTCGTTGTGGGTGACCATTACGGCTTTGTAGCTAGGGTCGCCCTGTAGGGCCTTGCGAATGGCGTCGGGGTCAATGGGGCGACCCCATTCAAACTCCATGCGCGTTAGGTCAGCGCCGTAAGCCTCGGCCAAATCACAGAACCGGTCTCCAAACGACCCGGCGGTGGCCGCCAATACTCGGTCGCCGGGCGAAAGAGTATTGACCACAGACGCCTCAAGGGCGCCGGTGCCAGACGCCGTCAGAATATACAGGTCGTTCTTAGTCATGAACACCTGCTTCAGCTGTTCGGTGGTCTTGTTAATAAGGGCGAGGAACTCCGGCCCCCGGTGGTTAATCATCGGGTTGGTCATCGCCTCGACAATATCGTCGGGGATGGGCGTGGGTCCGGGGGTTCTCAGGTTCTGCGGCGTCATTTTCTGCATCGGTTTTTTCTTCCTGTCTTGCGGCCGTCCAGCGGCACGGTTGGCCCTTTGTCTTTGTGGGCTCGTTTAGTCACGGAGCATGAACCTGCCGAGCGTTTGGCAAATGGGTAGGATATGCCCGTTGACCAAGGGAACTTAAGTCCAACTTAAGCTGTTGATTTCTACGCCCGGAAGCCGTCATCTTGCTGCGCTGCATCAGGCTTGGGCAAGCATGACTAATCGACGACTCGAACGGGAAAGAATTATATCACCGTCAACGCAGGCCGTCATTTGGGCGGGTGCGCTGGCGACCCGGCAGTATTATCCATTGCCCGCAAATGACGAATAAAATCCGGGAATCCCTATCCCTACCGCAATTACGCCGCCTACCATCAAGCCGAGTAGAGTCATCACACCAAGGTTAAACAATAGTGACCGGACCCTGCGAAACGTCGGAAATATTGTTAGCGTTAAGAAAATGCCCGGCAGCAACACGGCGCAGCCCGCTAGAGACCAATAGCTGGAAAATCCCACACCGTCCCAAATCGCCCAAGCGACCAAGAATCCAGCCAGCAATACCCCCAAGGGCAAAATAAGGCCAGCAAGCGACACTCCCCAGATTACCTCTCTGGTAAATGCCGCCTCGATGACCAACAACAGTGGCAGGCTGCGATTTACGTGGGCGCCGCACCTACTGCAAAACGTATATCCGGGTTCGTTTTCCAGTTGGCATACGGAGCAGTTCATGGAATATTTACCTGCAACAATCTCGTGTTTTGCGCTGAAATAGTAATATGACCGGATTTTTAGTCAGTTTCAATGACGTCACCATGCTATTTAGCGCGTGAAATCATCGTTTCTAGTCGCTGCGAAACCCTGAGTCGAGCCTAGAGCCCATGGCGTCTTATTAGGCTCGGAATAAAACAATTCCCCCGTTATAATCGAAATTACGCACGAGAATTAAACGTGGGCCATCCCGATGCACCGGGACCGCGTACTAGGTTGGACCAGACCACCTAAAACAGCGATTTAGGAGGCCTTCATGGCTTTAACGATTGACCGGCAACACACGGCACTCTTGGTAATGGACTTTGAAAATGACATTGTCCATCCCGAAGGCGCTTTCAAAGACTTCGGCTTCGCCGCGATGGTGGCCGACAATAGCGTTTTGGACAAGACTGCGCAACTACTCGAGACGGCCCGCAGCACCGGCATAACCGTAATTTACGTCTCGGTGAAGTTCCGGCCCGGCTATCCAGAACGTCCCAACAACACAATTTTCTGGCAAGGACTGTACGGGGCCAACGCTCTGATCGAAGGCTCCTGGGGCGCGCAGATTCACGACCGGGTTTCCCCCCGAGCCGACGAGGCCGTGGTGACCAAACGCGGAGTTTCCGCCTTCACCGCGTCCGACTTGGAACAGATTCTCCGCACCCAGCGCATTGGCACTTTGCTGCTGACAGGAGTGGCGACCAACTTCGTCGTTGAGGGCACCGCCCGACAGGCCAGCGACATGGGCTACAACGCCATCATTGTCAAAGACTGCTGTGCCTCGGTGAACCAAGAGGCCCATGATGCTTCATTGAACACAGCGTTGCCCTTCCTCGCCACCATCTCCGACCTAGAAGAGGTTACGGCAGCACTCGTTAATAACCACGCAATAACAGGGCAATAAGCGGCCCTTTTAACGCGCGCGGGTTACTAAAAATCCATCTTTAATCAAGTTTCGGTTTGCCATTAATAGCCTGTTTTTGAGGCTAAATCCGCCTTATGTCATGCTATAATCGGCCCATGACTACAGGCACAGAACTACTGGAAGGACTGAACCCCGCGCAGAAGGAAGCCGTCGTGACTGTCGATGGCCCTCTGCTGATTGTCGCCGGGCCCGGCAGCGGCAAAACTCGCGTTATCACCCACCGCATCGCCTACCTGGTGCGCGAGTACGGCATTAGCCCCTACAACATCCTGGCCATGACCTTTACCAACAAGGCCGCCAAGGAGATGCGCGAGCGGCTGGACCGGTTGGTGGGCTCCCGCAGCGATTCTCTGACCGTGGGCACCTTCCACGCCTTCTGCGCCAAGCTGTTGCGCTGGGAAGGCCACGTCATGGGCCTGGGCAACAACTACTCGATCTACGACAGCGACGACCAGACGACCATCATCAAGCAGGCCATGGAACTGGCGGATTTGGACCCCAAGAAGAACCCGCCCCGCGCTGTGATTAGCCTGATTTCCAAGGCCAAAAGCCAACTCTGGGATTCTGCGGCCTTCGCCAAGCAAACCCAAAATACCGACAATTACTTCGAGGAGACCACCGCCCGCGTCTACCGCCACTACGAGGAGTTGCTGACCCGCAACAATGCCCTCGACTTTGACGACCTGTTGATGAAGGCGGTCTACCTCTTCGAGAATTTCCCCGATGTCCGGAAGAAGTACCAAGACCGCTACCAGTACGTCATGGTGGACGAGTTCCAAGACACCAACCTGGCCCAGTACCGCCTGTCGCGGCTGCTGGGGCAGGCCCACCAGAACATCTGCGTGGTGGGCGACCCCGACCAGTCGATTTACTCGTGGCGGGCCGCTGACATTCGCAACATTCTCAGCTTCCAGTCCGACTATCCCAGTTCTCAGACCATCACCCTCGACCAAAACTACCGCTCGACGGCCACCATCTTGGATGCCGCTAAAAAGCTGATTTCGGTCAACGGCCAGCGCATCCAAAAGGACCTGTTCACCGATAACCTCAAGGGCGAATTGGTGCAGGTGCGCGAGGCCTACGACGAGGGTGAAGAAGCGGCTTTCGTGATTGCCGAAGCTGGCCGCCTGGTGCGCGAAGAAGGGTTCAAGGCTGGCGATTGCGCCATCATGTACCGCATCAACGCCCAGTCGCGCGCCTTGGAAGAGGCCTGTCTGCACCGGGGCGCCAAGTACCGATTGGTGGGCGGCGTGCGCTTCTACCAGCGCCGCGAGGTCAAGGACCTGATGGCCTACCTGCACCTGATTTACAACCCGCAGGACGACATTAACCTGAGCCGGGTAATCACCGTGCCGCCCAGGGGCATCGGGGCTAAGTCCATGCAGCTACTTTCCGAGTTCGCCGTGATTAAGGGCCTTGGCATGTTTGCCGCCATGCAAGAACTTGCCGCCGCCCGTTTGGCTGGCGAGCCGTGTCCCATCGCCATCACCCCCCGCGCCGCCACGTCCATCGCCGACTTCGCCGTGACCATCGAAAAGCTGATTGAATTAAGCAAAAATGCCCCGGTGGTCGATTTGGTTGACCGCGTGGTCGAAGACACTGGCTTTCGGAGCTTCATCCAGGGCGGCGACGACAAGCCCCAGGAGCGTTGGGAGAACATCCTGGAGCTGCGCAACACGGCCCAGGAGTTCAACGCCGAGACGCCGCCCGACGGTCTGGCCACGTTGCTAGAACGCTTGGCGTTGGTGGCCGACGTGGACAACTACGACGAGACCGAAGACTCCATCACGCTGATTACCCTGCACCAGGCCAAGGGGCTGGAGTTCCCGGTGGTGTTCATCGTGGGGATGGAGGAGGACCTGCTGCCCCACAGCCGGTCCATGGAGTCCGACGAGCAATTGGAAGAGGAACGGCGACTTTGCTACGTGGGCATGACCCGCGCCGAAAAGCGTTTGTACCTAACCCGCGCCTTCCACCGCACGGTGTTTGGCAGCTCCCAGTCTGGCCTCGCCTCCCGATTCCTCCGCGACATACCCGCCGAGCTGATTACCTCGGGCGATAGTGCGTCGGACGGGTCAAGAAGCGGCAACATCGACCGATCCAAGCTAAACATGCCACCCAAGCGTCCGTCTTGGAACACCTGGCAGGCCCCGACACCGATCGTCAACCGCAACGAACCCGCCGTGACCAGACCAACCCTCACCGTCGGCGATTCCGTCCGCCACAACTCGTTCGGCGAGGGCGTGGTAACGAACCTAGAACACACCGCCGCCGACACCGAAGTAACCATCGAATTCGCTGGCGGCGTGGGAGTGAAACGGTTGCTGCTAAGCTTTGCGCCGCTGGAAAAGTTGGGCTAGCCGCTGCCCCGGCCCGGGTTATTAGCGGTGGAGCTTAATTGTGTCCAATTCCGCTTCCAGTTCCACTACGCCGATTTCAAGATTCACCAAGGCCGCAACGTCCATCAGCGCCGCCCGGTCGTCATTGAGCCGAGTGTGTAGGATGGCCCGGTTCCAATAGGCGTCAATCATTTCCGGGTCTATTCGAATGGTCTCATCGTAGTCGTCGACGGCTAATTGGTACTCGCCGTCGGCCGTGTACGAGTAGGCACGCTCGTAGTAATTGTCCGAGTCCTCGGGGTTCAGGCGAATTGCCTCGCTGTAGTCCGCGACGGCCAGCTTATAGTCGCCCAGTTCGGTGTGGCTGTAACCCCGCTCAAAGTAATAACTGGCCACGCCTGGCGCTAGGTTAATAGCTTCGGTAAAGTCCTCAACCGCCCGCCCGAACTCGTTCAGGTCTATGTGGGCGTACCCCCGGTGGTAAAAGTAAGCTGGGTCGTTGGGCACCAGACGGATGGCAGCGTCGAAATCTGCGATGGCCCGTTGAAACTCTTCTATTTCCACCAGGGCATGGCCCCGCTCGAAATAGGCTGGGCCATAACTGGAGTCCAGGGAAATTGCCAAGTCATATTCGACGATGGCTTCGTTGTAGAGACTGACCTTACCCCCGGAAACAGTAGCACTGGCAAGTAGAGTCCTCCATTACAATTGGACATCGAAGGAGGACTCATGGCTCGGAAGAGGTACACAGAGG
>JABMNL010000075.1 GCA_013204585.1 SAR202 cluster bacterium
CCCTGAGCGCAGCGAAGGGTCTGCCAAGGTATTGCTTGGAAGATTCTTTCCCGATGCGTCGGGACTTCACTCCTCAGAATGACAGTTTTGAGGCGACGCCGTAGAAACCGAGCCTGGATATACCGGTAAACGCAAAAAAAGGGCTCCCCAATTAATTGGGGAGCCCTTTTTATATTCTTTACGGCTGTTAGTTAATGCGTAACCGCGATGGCCTCAATCTCGACGAGCATGTCCTCGTGGACCAGAGACCTTACTTCTACCAGGGTGCTGGCTGGGTAATCGCCAGTGAAGAACTCGCCGCGCACCTGTTGGGTTGCGGCGAAGTGGTGCTCAATGTTGGTGACGAATAGCGTGAGTTTCACCACATCGTCCATCGTGGCCCCAGCTTCGGCCAACACTGCCTGGATGTTTTGGAACACCTTGCGGGTCTGGGCTGTGATGTCGCCCAGGCCGACAATGCTGCCGTCGAGGTCGCGGGCCACCTGGCCCGAAACGAAAATCATCTTACCGGGCGGGACTGCCACTCCGTGGGAAAAAACACCAGCGGGTGGGGCTATTCTTGTGCTATGAAGGACGGTCTTCGGCATTGTGGTTCTCCCGAAACTTTCTGTTATTTAATTTAACACCGTTGGGTCTAAGAGCCAGCCGCCTACCGCCACTCGGGGTCGCTGGGATAAAGGTTTTTGCTGCCCCTGGCAGAACCTTGAATCCCGTCCACACGCCACTTATCGGCCGCTGCCTTGAATACAGCGAAGTGGGGCGCCGCTAAGTGGGCCTTGAAAGCGTCCTCGTCCTTGTAGACCTCGTATAGCCAGATGCGATGGTCGTCGTCGGCATCTTCAACCGCGTCGAACCGCAGGCACCCCGGCTCGTCATTATTGGCTCCCTTGGCGTCTACCATCAGGGCTTCTAGGAACTCGTCCCGGTGTCCCGGAGCAATTTGGATGGGCACGATTACTACGTACATCTTTTCAATCTCCGTTAGTTGATTCCATTATTTTATTTCCACGTTTAGGCACGCGAATGGTATCGCCTTTATCGTGTTGAGGCAACGAGTGGGTGGCAACAATGCGGTGGATTGCTGGCTACGGGCAAAGAGACCTTGGCCCGGTATGGCCCAGGTTGCGAGGCTCACCATGTTTAGTCTTCGGCGCGTCCCCGTTGCAGGGCAGAGATAGTCATGGCCGAAAGAAGCATACCCATCATGATTAGGAAGGCGTAACGCAGTCCCACAGTAAAGGCATGGGCCACGCCTTCGGTGTCGCCGCGTACCGCTTCTAGGCTGGGGTCGAAGCCCAATGACCCCATGGTTGTGGTGACAATGATGGTTGCGACGGCGATGCTGGCGACGTTGGCGGAATTGCGCACCAGGTTCAAGAAGCCAGAGACTACGCCATACTTGGCCTGGTTGACGGCGTTCATCACCGAACTGGAATTGGGCGAATAGAAGATTCCCATGCCGCTGTTCATCAACATCAATGCCGGGACCACCATCCAGATCGACGAGGATTCGGTGACTCGCGATAGGATGAACAACCCTGTGGCCGATGACAACAGGCCGCCAACGGTGAAGGGACGCCAACCAATCCGGTCTGAAAGGACGCCGCTAATTGACCCAAAAACCGCCATGCAGAGGGCACCAGGCACCACGATAAAGCCCGTCGCCTTGGGGCTGTAGCCCAGGACGTTCTGTAGGTAAAAGGGCATCAGAAACAAGACTGCTGAAGAGCCCAAGAACGTGAAAAAGGCTGCTGAGACCCCCAGCGAGAATGTCCTTCCCTTGAACAGCCTCAAGTCGAGCATCGGCGCGGTCGATTGTAGTTCCCACCAGATAAAGGAGACCAGCATTGCGGCCGCTCCTGCGAAGGCAAGCAATATTGGCGCTGATAACCAGCCAACCTTGTTGCCGGTGGTCATGGCCAGCAGCAAGGTGACCAAAATCCCGGCGGATAACACCGCTCCTAGCCAGTCGAATCCGGCTTTTTGGGTTTCTCGGACCTCCTGCCAACCCCGCATTACCCAGAGGGTGGCGGCCACACCAATAACTTCCACCGGGAGCGTCAGGAAGAACACCGCTCGCCAGCCAAAGGCGTCTACGGCGAGGCCTCCGATTGCCGGGCCGGCGACAGCGCCTACGCCCACCATGGTCATAATCAGGCCGATAGCCCGGCCCTTTTCGTTGATGGGGAAAGCCGACGTAATTATCGCCATTGCGGTGCCTTGGGTCATGGCGGCACCGACTCCCTGCAAAACACGGGATGGGAACAGCATTTCCAAATTGGGCGACAGCCCAGACAGCGCCGCTCCCAGACCCAGGACGACCATTCCGGCGATATAGACCTGCTTGCGGCCAATGATGTCAGCAAGCCGCCCCATGGGCAGCAGCAGGGCGCTGATGGTTAGGGCGTAGGTAATTACCACCCACTGGATGGTCGGCAGGTCGGTCTGGAATTTGGTGGCGATGGTGGGCAGGGCTACGTTGACGCTGCCATGGTCGACCACCGAGGTGAAGGTGCCGATGGCTAAAGCCCCAAAAACCCAATATTTATAGTTGGGACTGCGGGCCAGGGAATTTCCGCTGCCCGTGTTTTGTTCACCGGCGGTTTGTTCACCGGCGTTTTGCTCACCGGCGGTTTGTTCACCGGCGTTTTGCTCAATGGAAGACATGTTCGTCAAGGTTACTTTAGTTTTGGAAGGCTTGTCACACGATTCGCCTGTCGCGCTCATCGCATAGTACCCGTGGCTAGGCGGCTGTTGTATCATGTGGTGCCCGCCGGGCTTCGGCGAGTATTTTACCGCGAATAATGGGAGGCCAAAATGGCTCGAATACCTACAGCTAGCCGAGAGAGCGTGCCCCAAGACCAATTGGCGGCCTTTGACGAATTGGTCAAAGCGCGCGGCAGCGTGCCGACCATCGGACCCGTCGCCATCCAACTTAATGCTCCTGAACTCGCCAAGCGGGGCGAGCACCTGCGGGCCTACATCCGTGCCGATGGCTCCAGCTTGCCAAACAACGTCCAAGAGCTGGCCATGATTGTGACTGCCCGGGAGTTGGATTGCCAGTTCATTTGGGAAGCCCACGCCGCCTCTGGCCGCAAAGAAGGCCTTAGCGACGCATTAGTGGACAACCTGAGGGACAAGAAGGAACTACCGAGCCTGTCGGCCCAAGAGTCGGCGGTAATCGACTATGGCCGCGAGTTCTTCCGCACGCACCGGGTTAGTCAGCCCACCTTCGACGCCGCCATGGCACAGTTTGGCGTCCGGGGGCTGGTGGAACTGACCAACCTGATGGGGTATTACTCGTGCTTGGCGTTCAACATTAACGCCTTCGATGTCGGCCTGCCAGACATTCTCAAAGAGTCGCCGCTGCCGATTTAGGCGGGGGAAATCCCCTAGCCCCCTTTACGAAAGGTGATTGTTGACTTGGCAAACCCAATCAAGGTTTATAGCTGCGCCGCACCCTCTCGTTTGTCTTTTCCTGGTCTCGTTTCGTCTTAATTACGACACCTTGCCATGAATCAACAGGCCGGTCATCACCCTTCTTCCCGGCTAGCTTCCTCGCCGCTTCCTCTATCGGAGTCTTCTTCTTGCGTGCCATCCTTTTCACCATCCTCTAGTTCTTCTTCTGCTTTCTCCGGCTTCACCCGTAGCAGTCCCGCCAAGGCGTCCTCAGGCTCCAGTGGGTGCAAGGAAACCGGCGGTTGCCGCTTGTTCTGCTGTTTTCGTGGCATAACTTGTCGCCTCCCACTAATTGACAAGCGAATGGGCGTGCTTGTATGCTTGTCCTTGCGAGGTACTTAAAATGAACGATGTTGCTGTACAAGACCACGTTAATTGGCTACAGGATAGACTCTCTGCGTACGAGTCGAAGCTATCTGAGGCCGAAGCCACAGTCACGAAGCTACGCCCAATTGTTACCAATCTCCGGGGAACCATCGAGGCCTTGGTTTCAGATGACCGCGGCCCAACCCCTTCACGAGACCTCTTCGGACAGTCCCTCGTTAACGATGGTCCTACCCCTAAGTCACGCCCAACAGCTGTAAAACCTTTTGCCCAAGGAAACCAGAACCCAAATTTGCCTGCGCGGCGACCTGAGTTTGCCGAAAGCACCTTAATTGAGGCGGCAGGCCGCATCATCAACGCGACACCTGATGAGATACACGCTGATGTTGTGACGGAAGCGGTATTCGAGGCGTCCGATAGGGCTGGTTTCTTGCTAGCCAAGCGTTCAATGTCATCTGAGATATACCGGGGGTCTAAAAACGGTCTTTGGAATCGCCTGGGGGACAATTGGTACCGACGTAAATAAAAATAAGACGACGGGATGAACTTTTGCGAGGCACTTCCCGTCGTCTCAATCACACTACACACGGGGCTGTGGCGAAAGTGGTATACGCAGACGACTTGGGGTCGTCCGGTCTTTAGCCTTGCGGGTTCGAATCCCGCCAGCCCCACCAACTTTGAAGCCCGTAGGGATGGGAGGGGTGAACCTTGCAATCCGTATGCAATACAGTCGTACTTTATCATTTTCAAGGCTGGTTATCAAGCTGGGCTAGGGGGCCACCATGACCAAAATCCAGTGATATACTCTCCATGCGGCAGGCGGTTGGATCGCACCTTAGGTTCGCACCTTAGGGCTTGGGGGTTCGAATCCCCCCTGCCGCGCATCGTTGACACCAATTAGTGTTTGTTCTAAACTGGTGTTGGTGCGAACCTAAGGAACCCTGAGTTCCGGAGGGTTGGGGTAGCTGAATCACCAGGAGGCAAGCTACTCCAACCCTTTATTATTTTATCCACCTGGCTCTTTGTACCTCAACCGCTTGCCCTCTCCGGCCTTGATTGCCATCTGCATCTTTTCGCCTTCGGTAGAATTGCGCCGGTTGTACTTCCAAGAAAATTCGTCCCAATACCTGTCTAGATGTTCGGGGCTTATGTGATGGTGCGCCCCAACTATCTGCCGCTTGAACAGGCTGAAAGCACCTTCTAAGGTGTTGGTGTAGGCTTCTCCCCGGACGTACTCACCTTGGCCGTGCCCTACCGCTTCATGCCCCGCAAACTCCCGGTCTAGCCCCACGTATGCCGAATGTTCATCAGACATGATGGTAGCTGTCGGGTCCACCTGCTCCCGTATGATGCCCTTTAAGTTCTCGCCGGTCACTGAGGCCACGTAGTGACCACGCAGGTCACCACCACGCTCTACAAGGGCAAATATAGGTGGCTTACCTGCGGTACCGCGTCCACCTAGCTTCCGGCGTTTGCTGGCGTGCATGTTCTTGGCCTTACCGCCGATGTAGGTTTCGTCAACTTCAACCGTGCCTGAGAGCAGCCCGGCCATTGGCTCCTGAGTCATGGCGAAACGGATACGATGGCACATGAACCATGCCGACTTATAGGTAAGAGGGGCTAGCATCCGTTGTAACTGTAACGCGCTGATGCCTTTCTTACTGGCGCACATGATGTAGATAGCCATAACCCACTTGTTGAGCGGGATGTGGGAGCCTTCAAAGATGGTGCCAACGGTGACGGTGAACTGTTTGCGGCAGTCTCCACACTTCCAGAGACCTTTGCGCCCAGGCCGCTTAGATGTCGCCTTAGGCTCCAAACGATAGACTTTCACGCTCCCACAATGTGGGCAAGCCGCTCCATCAGGCCATCTGGTGGATTCCAACAACACTCTAGCTGCGTCCTCATCCGAATATCGTTGGGCTAATTCGATTAAGTTGATGTCCATCGTTGACTCTCCCTCTATCTATGCATTAATCTTAGCATTGATGGTTGGGTTTGTAAAGTATATAATTACCTTTACGAAAGGGGGAACAAATCCACTGCCGCCTAAATTGGACCCCAGTTACTCAGAATGTTGGCTCCCAGCAAAAACCCCCTTTCGCAAAGGGGATTGGGGGGATTTAAACTGATTCACGCCTGGGGTGGGCGGTTTGAATCGATTTGTGTCTAGACTTTGACAAGAACCCTGTATTATCATCAAAACACAGTGGTAGCAGAAGATAAGGTAGCTTTAAAAGGCGCTGCAACCCTTATCGAGAGGGTTAGTACCTACCTGCCCGAAGACATCACCAAAGTGGTGGGGCAGGCATATGACTACGCCAACCAGTGCCACGAAGGCCAGATGCGTAAATCTGGCGAGCCGTATATCGCCCACCCCCTGGAAACCGCCCTCTTCCTCGCCGATCTCCACCTAGACTCCCACACCATTGTTGCCGCCCTCCTCCATGACGTAGTTGAAGACTGTGGTGTTTCTTTGGAAGAGATTACCCAGAAGTTTGGGCCCGAAGTAGCCAAATTGGTGGATGGGGTCACCAAGCTGACCCGCATGGACGACAAGCTCCAACCCCCGGCCGATGACATCGCCAACATGATTGACGACGCGGAGCAACTGCACGCGGAGAGCCTGCGCAAGATGCTGGTCTCCATGGCGGAAGACATCCGGGTGGTGTTAATTAAGCTGGCCGATCGTTTGCACAACATGCAAACCCTGGATGCCTTGTCCCCAGAGAAGCGGAAGCGCATCGCTCAAGAGACGCTGGACATTTATTCGCCCCTGGCCCACCGGTTGGGCATCTGGGAGATTAAGTGGCGGCTGGACGACCTGGCTTTCAGGCATTTGAACGAGGAAAAATACCGGGAAGTTTCCAAGATTCTGGCTTCCAAGCGCACCGAGCGCGAGGAATACATCGAGAAAGTGACTTCCACGCTTAAGGACGAACTGACCAAATACGGCATTACCGCCGAAGTGGTTGGACGGCCCAAGGGAATCTACAGCACCTACCGCAAGATGCAGAAGTACGAAGCCCAGGGCAAGGAGTTTGGCGAGATCTACGACCTATTTGCCATACGGATTTTGGTCACCGAACTGGCCGATTGTTACAAGTCGCTGGGTGTGGTCCACCAACTTTGGCACCCTCTTCCCGGACAGTTCGACGACTATATCGGAAATCCCAAAGAGAACCTTTACCAGGCGCTGCATACCACCGTCATCTGCGACGGCGGAACACCTCTGGAAGTCCAGATTAAGACTTATGAGTTGCACCGCATTGCCGAGTACGGTGTGGCGGCTCACTGGGCTTACAAAGAGGGCAATTCTGGGGACCAGCGGTTTGAAGAGAAGATGACCTGGCTTCGGCAATTGCTGGAGTGGCAACGGGAAGTCTCGGGTACCGCCGAGTTCATCGAGTCGGTCAAGCAGGACATATTCCACGACCAGGTCTTCGTCTATACGCCCAAAGGCCGGATTGTGGAACTTACATCGGGTTCCACTCCGGTGGACTTCGCTTATAAGATTCATACCGAGTTGGGCCACCGCTGTATCGGCGCCAAGGTCAACGGCAAGCTAATGTCCTTGGACACGGCCTTGGGAAACGGCGACACGGTGGAGATTCTCACCTCGAAGGCAGACCGGGGACCCAGCTTGGACTGGCTAAATCCCAACCGTGGCTACGTTCGCTCGGCTGGCGCACTGCAGAGTGTTCGCCAATGGTTCCGGAAACAAGAGCGCAGCACCCACATTCAGCGTGGCCGAGATGTCATGCGCCGAGAACTGCGTCGGCTGGACCAAAAGATTAACGACGCGGCAGTTTTGGGCATGTTCAAGATGGATACCATGGATGACTTGCTGGCCAACTTGGGCTCCGGCAACATCGCCGAGAGTTTGTTGTCCCATCGTCTGGCCGAGTTCGGTCATGAGACTGAACCGCCGCTGAGCAACCGGCGTAACGACTTGCCGTTGTCCAGTCCCAGCTCTGGAATTACCGTCTTGGGGGTTGGCGACCTGCTCATCCGCATGGGCCGGTGCTGCAATCCAATTCCCGGAGACTCAATCATCGGCTTCATTACCCGCGCCCGCGGCGTAACCGTACACAAGCAAGACTGCCCCAGCGTTAAGCATGAAGACGAGCCGGAACGCTTGGTGGCCGTTCAATGGGGCCAGGAGAAGCAGCTTTATCCGGTACGCGTCACTATGAAGGCCTATGACCGCGTGGGACTACTTCGCGACTTGACCGCTCTGGTCTCCCACGAAGGGGTTAACATCGCCTCGGTTATTACCGAGGAGTGGACAGACGGCACGGTCACCATGTCGCTGACCTGTCACACCACCGGCCTAGACCAGTTGAATAAGCTCTTCTCCAAGCTTGAGGGCGTGCGCGGTTGTATCTCGGTGACCCGTGACCGTTCTAGCATGCCCGCTCCCACCCACAGCTAACCCCCTCTTCCCCCCGTTTCTCTTCGGGGCGTTGTCTCAAAAGTAGCGAAAGAACCTAGTTTTTGGTTCGAACAGCCTTAGCCACATGTCACCCTGAGCGTAGCGAAGGGTCTGCCAAGGTGGTGCTTGGAAGCCTCATTCCCGATGCGTCGGGACTTAACTCCTCAGAATGACAGTTTTGAGGCAACGCTTCTCTTTGGCCGTTCCCAGATATTTTCCTATGTATAATGTGTGCTCTTAATCAATTTGATAATTATCTGGAGGTAATTCCATGCCAGAGAGAAAGCCCGTGATTCCGCCGGGAGTCGCTCCCAACCCGGCCCTGTCGCCAGGAGTAATTGTGGGAGACCTATTGTTTGTCTCCGGTCACGTTGCCATCGGCAAAGACGGTAATGTGGTTGGGGTAGGCGACGCCGAGGCTCAGTCCCGTCAGGTGATGGCCAACATCAGAGACGTGGTCACCGCTGCCGGTGCCAAGATGGAGGATGTGGCCAAGATTACCTGCTTCATCACCGACATCGCCAACTATGGCGGCTACAGCAAGGTGCGGGCCGAGACCTGGCCCAACGACCCGCCCGCCAGTTCTACCGTCGTGGTGGCTGGACTGGTGCGTCCCGAGCTTCTGGTAGAAGTAGAAGCCATCGTCCGTATGCCCAGCTAGTTGGTTCAGCCGAGTCTTGAAATAAAAAGGCCTTCCCAGAATTAACATCTGGGAAGGCCTTTTTTGTTTAGCTTAGTGGCAGAACGTCAGTCGGCTGCTGCTGGCGCGGTGGGAACAGTGTCTTCCCAATCGGGAATCAGAATGCGCCCGGTTGGCTCCATGGACATGATTACGAACGCCCCGACAAGGCTGGTGGCAGTGGACACCAGAATCGTTGCGGTATAGGAGTCAAACAGCCAGAACAGTGCCCCGCCAATCCAAGCGCCCATGGCCATACCTGAGCCTGCGCCAAACTGCTGCCAACCGAAGGACGAGCCCATGGGGCCACGACCGAAGTATTGGCGGTTGATGACCGGGAAGGCCGAGCCTTCCCCACCGTAGCCAATTCCGAAAATCACGGCGAACATGTAGAACTGCCAGGGTTCTTGAGCCCAGAAGAGCAGCAACACTGGCAGCCCCTGCCAAATGAATGCAGTGGCCATGGTGCCCCTGGCGCCGATGTAATCGGAAATCACGGGCGTCAGGAACCGGGTGGACACGCTGACCAAGGCCAAGGTGCTGAGCACGCCCGCAGCAGCAACTTCTTCCATCCCGGCCAGAACGGCGATGGGTATGACGTAAATGATTACGATGGCATGGCTCGTACAACCCAGGAAGTGAATCGACACCAACTTCCAAAAGGTGCTTGTCGATTGCATGCTGGTGCGGAATGCTTTGACCCGGAGTCGTTCGTGGGCGCGGTTACGTTCGGGTGCCGGGCCTTCTGATGCGGGCGCGCCAAAGGCAGTTGTGCCGATGTCTGATGGACGGTTTCGGAAGAATGCCATCAAGACGACCATGATTATTCCGCCGATAATCGCGACGGACCAGAACGCGGTCTTCCAAGAGGCCCCAGTAATCAGAGAGCTAATCAGAATGGCCATTATGGCCGGCCCAAGGCCGTGGGATGCCTGCAAGAACCCTACGCCGTAGCCCAAGTGGGTGCGGAACCAGGTTGTTGCGGTAGTGATGATGGGAACGTTAAAGCAGGCTTGAGCCAGTCCCAAGAAGAGGCCGTAGGATATCCAGAGGTGCCAGACTTCGGAGACAACCCCGGTCATCAAGGCCCCGGCGATGAAGGCGGCGATGCCGACCATTATCACTTTGCGTGCGCCGTAAATGTCGGTACATATGCCGCTGAGGGGGGCCAATAGCGCGCCGGTGATGCTGGCCAGGGCGTAAGCCAGGGTGATGGTGGCGGGGTTCCAGCCCATGTCCTCTTGCAAGGGAACAATGAGCACACCAAATGCCTGCCGAATCGAACCACCGGCCATGTGCATGAAGGCTGCGATGAAGATGACAACCCAGGCGTAATGGATGCTGGGCCGCAGGCCAAACGCGCCGATGTTTTTACCGTTAAACATTTTGAGGTTTCATTCTGCGCTTACGCCATATCGGTGTCAATTGATACAGAGGGGTTAATAATATTTAAACTGCGCCATTGGGCTTAATCTAGCCGAAGCCGCCAGCAGTTGCCATCGTTGCCATCAATGCATCGCGTATAATCCTCGGAAATTTCGAGTCTGGCGAGGATTATTTATTTTTTAGAGGTGTTCGATGCGAGTGGAACAGGCTTGATGTAGGGCTTAGTTACCGTCGTGTTGGCGGTAGCGGTTTACTATGGGGAGACGGCGGTCTTTCCCGAAGGCGCGGTGGGTGATTTTTACACCGGGCGGGGCCTGGCGGCGTTTGTATTCGTTCCGGTCGACGGCGGCGATTACCTGGCGCACCACTTGAGGCTCGAACCCTTGGGCTACCATGTCCTGGTAGCTGAAATCGTCCTCAACGTAGGCCTTAATCACTGGATCTAAAATTTCGTAGGCCGGCAGACTGTCGGAATCAAATTGGTTCTCCCGAAGCTCGGCGCTGGGAGCTTTGTCGATGATGGACGCTGGAATCACATTGTCTGGAGTCCCGAAAGCGTGGCCGTTCCCGTTCCTCCAGCGGCAAAGCTCGTAGACCGTGGTTTTGGGAACGTCTTTTAGCACTGCGAAGCCACCGGCCATGTCCCCGTACAAGGTTGCGTAGCCCATGGCCATTTCCGACTTGTTGCCGGTGGTGAGCACAATCCAGCCGAACTTGTTGGACACCGTCATTAGCACGTTGCCACGGACTCGGGCCTGGACGTTCTCTTCTGCCACGTTGGCATGGGTGCCCTGGAAGCGTTCTTCCAGCATCTCGGTAAAGGCTTTGTGGGCTGGCTCGATGGGAATCTCCCACAGGTCAAAGCCAAGATTCTCCGCCAGCCTCTTGGAATCGCTGATGCTGCCCTCAGAAGAATACCGTGATGGCATGGTAATTCCGACCACATTCTCCTTGCCCAGTGCATCGACCGCGACTGTAGCCGTCAGGGCCGAATCGACCCCGCCCGACATTCCAATCACGGCCTTGGAGAAGCCGGACTTGCGGAGATAATCGCCGGTGCCCAAGACCAGGGCCCGGTAAATCTCTTCAGGCTCGGTCATGGGTGCTGCGAGCGGTTGTATTCCCAGCGAGTTCTTGGCTGGGGGGGTAGTCTCTGACACCAGTAGCTTTCGGGGGGTGCCTACGGCCGCGATGGCGGCGGGAGTAGCGCTTGCTGGAACTCTTTTTTGCCGGTCCGTGGCGGTATCTGGAAATTCCAGGTCGGCTACAAACAGGGCCTCTTGGAAGGCAGGCCCTCGGGCCACCAGTCCTTCGGCGGCTTGGCAGATGATGCTGCCGCCGTCGAAGACCAGTTCATCCTGACCGCCGACCGTGTTCACATAGGCGACGGTCAGCCCATGGTCCGCGGCTCGTTGGGCAATCATCGCTTCTCGGAATTCCAGCTTGCCAGCGTGGAAGGGCGAGGCATTGATGTTGACGATTAACTCGGCCCCGGCTTGGGACTGCACCGTGGTTGGCCCCACCGGGTACCAGATGTCTTCGCAGATATTAACGCCGAAGGCCACCCCACCAATCTCGTAAACCGGGCAGGAGTTCCCCTTCTGAAAATAGCGTTGTTCGTCGAAAACGCCGTAATTGGGCAGGAAGATTTTGTGGTAGGTGTCGACCAATTTGCCGCCATAACCCAGGGCAGCGGCATTGGTAATCTGCGGCCCCATGCCGTCGGGTCCTCGCTCTAGCGACACGATGTTTACGTAGCCGAGAACCACGGCTATGCCCTGGGAGGCCGCCACCACCTTTTCCATGGCGACCACATTTTCGTTGAGGAAGGAAGTCTTGAAGAGCAGGTCTTCTGGGGGGTAGCCGGTGGTCGCCAACTCGGGGAAGGCGACGAGGTCGGCCTGGGCTTCGCGGGCGCGTTCCAGGTAGTCCAGAATCTTGGCGGTGTTCCCGGTGATGTCCCCGACGGTGGGGTTGATTTGCGCCAGCGCCAGGCGGAAGGTCCGTGCCATGTATTTCCTCGTGTGGCCTTTTGGCGAGTATACAGATTAAAGATTTCTCATGCCAACCAAAATAGAGCCTGGCCTTGGCGCAAAGGCGGCTGGCCAAGGGCGGTTGTCCAAAGGCGGTTGTAGTGGGGGCCGGAAATGGGCTGGTGGTGGACAACTGCCGCCTGCCACCGCTAATATTCCGTCTTGATGTTAATAGGCTCAATGTTAAGGGCTACCGTTATCGTAGTATGACCAGAGCCCGGTTGGGCCAGAGCCCGGTTAGTCCAGAGC
>JABMNL010000011.1 GCA_013204585.1 SAR202 cluster bacterium
GAACGGGCTGTCGTCGAAGGAACTGGCGTCGAAACTGTATATAAGTCAGACGACGTTGAAGCGTGAATTTAGGAACATATTCAACCTACTGGGCGTGAACGACCGCGCCCATGCCGTCGCCGAAGCCTACCGCCGTAACCTGGTGTAAGGTTCTGGCAATCCGGCTTAGTGGTTTGGGCTAAGCCAGGAAATACTAAGAGTTTATCGAAAAGGACCGAGTTAAATGGCCCTGGTGGGCCATATGTCGGCTGTTATGAAAAAGAGGGCCCATGTTAGGGTCCTCTTTTTTATGTAAATCCTCAAACCTAGAGTGGCCCAAAAGGTCCGTTTTGGTGGCCCGTTTGGACCACGGCTGAGGCCGTAAAGGGTACTCGATGGGGGTCCGAGTGTCACTTCGCCGAGAACCTGTCAGATGACACAATCGACGCAGTTCGTCCCAGTGGGAGTGGTTCATGATTTCGTCATTCGTGCGTCGACAGTACGGATGGATGAGTGCTGGCTTGTTTCGTAAGTACGTATTCATCATCAGCTCGTTGGTGGTCGGGGCGTTGCTTATTAGCGGCGGTTCGGACATCTACTTCACCTATAAAGACAAATTAAACAGCATTTCCGACATTGAGCGAGGAAAGGCTTCTATTGCTGCGTCCAACATCGATTTTTTCATTGGAGATGTTCAAAGGCAGCTCAAGAGGGCGGCCCAGGTTGAATATGAGGTTGGCGATTCTGGTATTGCCGCAAGGGAAGAAGACTATTTGGCGCTAATCAACCGGGTGCCTGCCATCACCGAGCTGGGGTATTGGGACACGGTTGGCCATGAGCAACTCATGATGGCCCAATTTGGCCGCGATGCGTTCTCGTCCAACTCACCACTGCCGGTTGAACAAATAATGATAGAGGCGAAAGCCAGAGGTTCATTCAACGGACCGGTCTATTTTGATGACGACTTTGTTCAGCATATGACTATGGGAATAGCCGAGTCGGGAACCCGTAAGGGCGTCTTGATAGCCGAAGTGAACCTGAGCGTAGTACAGGTAATCATTGCCCAATTGAGCCTAGCCGATTCTGGCTGGGCCTATGTGGTGGACGCCAACGGTCTTATTGTTTCCCATCCGGTGGAAGGGTACGTAACACAGAAAACTAGCGTTGCTCACCTACGCCAGGTGCAAACCGCTATTGAGGCTGGGACCGAAATTACCGACCGAGCTTCTAAATTATCGGTCTCAATTGAAAAAAGTTTGGACGGCCAAAGCGTGCTTGCTACCAGCTTCCCCATTAAGAATTTGGGTTGGCACGTATTGGTGGAACAACCGCGTAGCGAGGCATTGGCTTCCCTTACTAGTCCAATCATTCGCAGCGTTATGCTCTTGGTAGCCGGCCTTGTCGTTGCAGTTATAACCAGCATGATATTGGCCCGCAGAATGGTGTCTCCCATCCTAAAGCTTAGAGATGCGGCAGATAAACTCAGCTTGGGGTCTGATTCGGGTCCAGATGGAGAGCACGTCAGTCTCAAGACCGGCGATGAATTAGAGTCCTTGGGCCAGGCGTTTAATCGAATGTCTGCGCAGATTAGAGAGTCCTACGCCACTTTAGAAACGAGGGTAGAACAGCGGACCAGTGAATTGGCCAGAACCAACGCCAATCTTGAAAATGAAATGATTGAGCGGGAAAAGGCCGAGCGTCTCGCTTTTGTGCTGCAAAGGGCCATCGAACATAGCCCCAGCGCCATATTAATCACTGACACCAATGCTCATATCGAATACATCAACCCAAAGTTCACAGAAGTTACCGGCTACACCTCAGAAGACGTGGTCGGCAAGACACCCGGCGTCTTAAAGTCTGGGCGCACCAGCCAGGAGAAGTATGGCCGGTTGTGGGAAACCATTCGTTCTGGGAGCCAATGGGAAGGAGAACTGTACAACAAACGGAAGGACGGGAAATTTTACTGGTCTTCTGAGTCGATATTGCCCATCAAGAATGAACACGGCGCGATAACCCATTATTTGGCCGTGGAACAAGACGTAACAGAGCGCAAGAAAGCTGAAGAGGACGCGAGGATAGCGAACCAACGCCTGGCCGAGATGAACCGGACGCTGGAGAAAAGAGTTACCGAACGGACCTCGGAGTTGCAACAGGCAAATGACCGCCTGATTGACGCTCACGACCAGTTGGTGCGAACAGAAAAACTCGCTGCCATTGGGCAATTATCTGCCGGTGTGGCCCACGACCTGAGAAACCCCTTGGGTGCGATTAAAAACGCTATCTACTACCTGAATGGAAAACTAAATGATAGTGAGTCGGCGAAAGAAAACCCTAGGATTCCCGAATTCCTGAACATTATCAATTATGAGGTCGACCACTCCAACAAGATTATTACCGACCTAATGGATTTTGCCAGAATCGCTCCACCGTCATTCGCACCCGCAGACTTGGGCACACTGGTCCAAGATTGCTTGGGCACACTGGGGGTGAAGGAAGGCGTCTACATCAATGTTCTGGACGGCCACCATGAAGACCTGCTTCAGGTGCAGGTTGATGGTGAGCAATTGAACCGGGTTTTCCAAAACCTGATTCTTAACGCCCAAGAAGCTATGCAAGATGGCGGCGTGATTACGGTTTCTACCGTTGAGAACGATGGCTTCGCAGATGTATCGGTTTCAGACACTGGCGAGGGCATTAAGCCAGAAATTATCAACAAAATATTCGATCCATTATTCACCACAAAGACCCAAGGTACCGGGTTGGGACTGGCCGTGTGCCAACAGATCGTGTCCAAACACGGGGGGACCATAGAAGTGGAGAGCAAACCTGGCAAAGGGAGCACGTTTAGAGTCAGATTGCCACTATCGGCTGTAGAAGGACTATCAAAGGAGGCTCAAAATGCTAGCGCATGAAACCAATGTGCTGATTGTCGATGACGACATCGGTATCCGCTTCACCCTCGAGGGAATAATCGACGACGAGGGATACAAGGTTCGTGGCACCGAAGACGGCTACCAGGCGATTGAGTTAGCCAAAGAAATAACCTTTCAATGGGTATTCATGGATATCCGAATGCCCGGCATTAACGGAGTCGAAACCTATCTAGAAATCAAAAAAATTAGCCCAGAGTCTAAGGTCGTGATGATGACTGGATTCTCGGTGGAAGAACTGGTGAAACAGGCTTTAGACGAGGGCGTTTACGCCGTCTTATATAAGCCTCTGCCGGTTGAGCAGGTATTGGAGATACTAAGGTCGGGCGATCTGACCGCCAAATTAGCGAGTTAGCAGGATTCGATATTCGTAAAAACCGGGGTTTGATATAACACTACTTCGCCATACGCGGGGTTGATTCAGAGGACTCATCAATTGTTTATTCATGCTTCAAACATCATTCACCGGACTTAATCAGCCTTTCGAATCAATGATTAGCATTTCCATTTGCAGATAGAAACTCTAATAGAAACTCTAGCCGAAATTCTCAAGACAAATATGAATACACATAGCGCAAATATTCTGATAGCCGAAGACGACATGGGTACCCGTGAGACCTTGGCGGCCATATTGGAAGACGAGGGTCACCGGGTTATCAAATGCCAGAACGGCGAAGAGGCCTTAGGCTATATCAACGGGGGAACGGAATCGCCTGGAATCGATATTGTCGTGTCTGACCTGAGGCTGCCGGATATCTCTGGCATGGATATTCTAAGTTGTTTAAAAGCTCAAAACCCAGACGCTGCATTCATCCTTATGAGCGGCCACGCCACGCTAGAAACGGCGGTTGAGGCCGTGAACCAGGGCGCCTTCTCATATCAGGTTAAGCCTCTGGATATCGATTCGCTGATGAGTACCATCAGGAACGCTATAAACCAACAGCGTTTGATTTCTGAGAACAAAGAACTGGTGGGAAAGCTTCGGCAGTCCAACGAAGAGCTTGAGCGGAAGAACCAGGACTTGGAAGAGGCCGGTCTGGCCAAGATGCAGATTCTTTCTACTGCTTCCCATGAACTGAAAACTCCCTTAACCAGCATCGTAGGTTATGTCGATCGGATGCTGCTGCAAAGAGACTCGGTGGGCGACCTGAACGAACGGCAAGAAAGATACTTGGAAACGGTGAAGAAGAACTCCTACCGTCTTAAGGCGTTGGTGGACGACCTATTGGATATATCCCGGATTGAGTCGGGAGGCATCGTCCTCGACATCACATCGGTTGAAGTAGTCGCTGAACTAGAAGACGCTGTTCGGTTGGTTCAGACTCATGCGGACCGCAAGAACATTGAAGTCAAATTGGAAGTTGCTTCGGACCTGCCTCCTGTGTTGGCCGAACGGCTCCGGTTCTCTCAGGTGATTGTAAATCTACTGAGTAATGCCTGCAAATACTCCCTAGACGGGGCGAGCGTTACGGTGAAGGCTGGGCGTCAAAACGGCTGCGTTCAGCTTGATGTGTCAGACACCGGAATCGGCATTTCAGAGGCTGATCAGTCACGTTTATTCAGTCAATTCTTTCGGGCCGAGACCATGCTTACCAGGGAAGAGTCTGGTACTGGACTGGGTCTGTTTATAACCAAACACCTAGTGGAGGCCCACGGTGGGCAGATCTGGGTTACAAGCCAAGAGGGAGTTGGGACCACGGTAAGTTGTACCTTCCCGGCGGATACCGTACCGGTCACATCCAACTCCGTAGCGGCAAGTTCTGCTTAAGGCGTGATTTTGATGAATTGTATAGCTACGTTTTTCAATCGGCTACTTTGGCAGACAAACGCGATGCCTATTACCTGCGCAATATCTGCATTCAGAATTGAGCGCATAGAGAGGCCCCTATGACGAAAGTATTAGTTGTCGATGACGAAAAAGACATAAGAGATTTGTTGCTTGACGATCTGTTGGACTCCGGATACCAGGTGATTGAGGCCTCAAATGGTGCCGAAGCACTGGAGAAGGTGTACAGCGAACGCCCAGATATTGTGTTGTTAGACCTCATGATGCCAATCATGAACGGAATCGAGGCCTTAAAGGCACTGAAGGCAGACCCCGATACGGTGAACATACCGGTTGTCCTTCTCACTGCGGTATCGGCCGATGAAGGCGAGCAAAAGGCTATCGCTTTGGGCGCCAACCACTACGTAACGAAACCGTGGGAGCCGGACGCCATCCAGACCGTGATTAAAGTTACCCTTCGGGAGGCTGCAGAAGGGCAGTCGGGCGTTGACGATTGGGCTGGTGAAAAAGTTGAGGCTTCGGCGTTTATCAGCACCGGAGACTACCAGTTGAATATCAAGCTAGGCGGCGGGGTACCCCATGAAGGACTTACTTTTATCGAGGGAGCCACGGCTACTGGAAAGAGCGTGTTTTGCCAGCAATTTACCTATACGGCATTGGTTCATGGCTATGGCGTTTCTTATTTCAGTTCCCAGCACAGCGCCACTAGCTTAGTTGGTCAGATGGCCTCTTTGGGGTTGAACTCCTCTAGGTTCTATAGAAGCGGGCAATTAATGGTCACGGCCATCCCCACAGTTGACCCATCTGCCGATTCCACACAAGCCGTGCTGGATTTGGCGAGTCAGGTAAAGGAAACGGCCGTTAATTTTAGGTTTGTCGTCATTGATGTCGTTACCAGTGTTACCAGTGGTAGTCAGGAAAGCGCAATTGTGAGTCTTTTGACCAAGTGTAAAGAAATAGGTAATAGCGGTAACTCCGTTGTTATAGCAGCCCACCCAGCCGGAATGAGCGCAGATCTGCTCAACCGCTTCAGGTCGCTTAGCGACAGCTATATGGGACTACGTGTTGAGAGAGTCGGTACCAGACTAAACAACGTTTTGGAGGTGTTTAAAGTAGGCAACGCTGAAATTTTGACCGGTATTAGGGTCAATTTTGAAGTCGAGCCTGGAGTGGGAGTCCGAGTGGACCCAACTTCTAGGATTTCGGTGTGAGCATCTAATAATATTGAATTAAGAGTTGGATTCCGTAACGGGTTAGCCATTTGATGGTGAAAAGGCTAGCCATTTTATCCCCCGCAGGGGTAGTTAATTAATCATCATTTTTTCGTATTCGTGCCTACATATGCTAGGCATAATAACATCGGCGCAATATATAAATTATACTTATTCTATTTCTAATGTTGATGATGAGGTGTGGATGGAGAGAGGGAGCTCAGGAGTTACCCAATGGAACATCCGAGACCGCAGGTATTAATCGTAGACGACCAATACAGTATTCGGCGAACTATGACCGGAATTATCGAGGACTTGGGATGTCAAGTAGAGGATGTGGAGGATGGGTACCAAGCAATCGAGAGAGTAAGAAACTCAATTTTTGATTTGGTCTTTTTAGATATCAAGATGCCTGGGATAAATGGCATCCAGACCTACCGCGAGATTAAAAAAATGAGGCCGGACTCCTTGGTCGTGATGATGACCGGATTTGAAGTGCAGGAGTTGATTGATTCTGCCGTAGACGAAGGGGCCATGTGTGTAGTTTATAAGCCCTTTGAGCCTGAACAGATCGTTCAGGTCTTACGTTCGGCGAACACACCCTGTCCGGAGAAGCTGCCGACGAATATTGGCTCTCTAGTCGCGGCTATTCAGCGCAAAATCGGTCGGGTCATAGAGGGGGCGCCCATCGCCAGAGTGGCAGTTAGAGTTCCCGACGGCGAGCTGAGGGCTTTAAGACTGGTGACAGCAATAAGCCCAGCCTCGCTCTACACCCAAACTCTGGGTTCGTCCGCCAGTTTAGGTGGGGTAACCTTCTACGACAATGAGTCGCGGATTGTAAATGACTATGTTTCCCATCCGTTAAGTTGTGAGTCCGATATCGCTCTAGGCGTGAAGTCTGCGCTGGCAGTGCCGATACGTTCCAATAATGACCGGGTCTTAGGTTCGGTTGTCATTGGATGTTACGAGGCCGATTATTTCAGCCCGGAAGTGGTGGAAGGATTCCACGCGCTGGCGGGGGAAATCGGCAATATGATGGAAGCAGCCAGCCCGATGGAGGCTGAGTTGCTAGATGAACTTCGCCGCGTTGGAATGCCGACTGGCCCAGTATTGGTAGACGCCAACCGCTAGGCGGTCGTGCGGATATATATGTTGTTTTATATGGGAAATCTGATTAGAGGATTTAATATGACACTGGTGTTCGCCCAATGATCGCCGAAGCGCCGTCAATCCTCATACTTGATCGGGATTCCCATCCTGGTGGAACGCTCTTGAGCGAATTGGAATCCTTGGGTTACCGGGTTATATCTGGTAAATCCGGGGACCAGGGCTTGGAAAGCGTCCAGAGTCTCAGACCAGACATTATCCTGGCTGATTTACAGTTACCCGGATTAAACGGCGTGGAGATACTGGAGGCTCTAACCGAGGTTAAGCCAGAAGCTGCGTTCATTTCCACGACTGACAATACGACCGAGGGTCTGGACGCTGCGGTGGAAGCGCTGGAATACGGAGCGTTTGCGTATTGCACCAGGCCGTTGAACCTAAAAGAAGTTCGAACGGTTATCAGCCACGCGCTGCGCCAACAGCGTTTGTTGTTGGAGAACCAGGTTCTGGTTGAGAGCCTTCAACAGTCGTATACCGAACTAAGCAAAGAGGTAGCTGACCGAAAACGGACAGAAGAAATACTCGCCGAACGTACCGCTGCTCTCGCCACCGTGGGCGAACTAGCCTCGGAAATAGCGCATGATTTTAACAACCCGTTGGCGGCGGTGATGACC
>JABMNL010000012.1 GCA_013204585.1 SAR202 cluster bacterium
GGTTGGACTACAACGAGGTCAGGCCCCACAGCTCGCTGAAAGGCAAAACGCCGAAGGAGTTCATTGAAGCAGTAGCCGGACTCTACTATCCAACGATACTAACTTCGGGGTAAGGTCAAACTTACAATGCCTTAAAGCAAAAATATATGGAATCAATACGCGGAGAGCAACCATGACCACCTTGGATGAGCGGTTTCAAAAGGGCATCGAGACTCGCACTAAGTTTGGCGGCGGCACCCTAACCGGCGGGTCGGTTCCCACGGCCTGGGACGTTGCGCCAGACTTACAGCGAATTGCCGGGGAATTTCTGTTCGGCAGTATTTGGCACCGGCCCGCATTGCAGGACAAGCAACGGGAGATGATTACGGTCACCATCTTGACTGTACTGAAGCGGGATAATCAGGTCCGGCGGCACCTGGGCAACGCCCTAAACCTAGGTCTAACGCCAATTGAGATTGTTGAAGTGCTGATGCACTCCTCGTTCTACAGTGGCGTACCGGCGACGCTGGACGCCCTGGCCATCGCCAAGGAGGTCTTCGACGAGAAGGGAGTCGACTACACCCCCCAAAAGGTGTTCGACGCCACCGAGACTCCCGACGACCTCTACAACCGTGGCGTGGCCCGACGAATCGAATATATGGGGCCTTCCGGCGGTGGACAAGGTCCGGTGACGCAAGCGGAACGGGAGTTCAACCGGCTGGGCACGGAATACTATTGGGGATCAATCTGGACCAGGCCTGGACTCGAACTGATTGACCGCTCAATCTGCACCATGGCCGCACTGACGGCCCTGGGGAAAGAAGCGCAGTTAGCGAGCCATATACGCGGAGCATTGAATATCGGGCTAACTCAAGAACAGATTATCGAAGTCTTCATCCACGCAACGTTCTACTGCGGCCTGCCCGCCGTCCGGTCAGCTATCGACCTGGCGAACGAGATATTCCGCTCTCGGTAATCCCCGTGCTTTACTCCGGGTCTTTTAGATAGGGGTACATGGCCAACGGCGTGGCGGCCAAGAGACCGGCGTCTACGGGTAGGGTGACGCCGGATATCCAGCGGGCCTCGTCTGAAGACAAGAACACGATGGCCCAAGCCACGTCCCAAGCGGTGCCGTCGAAGCCCAAGGGGCCAGCACGGCGGCGCAGATCTAGCAGTTCAGGAGAAGTATGCCGGGCGACCATCGGGCTATAGACGTGGCCAGGGGCGATGCAGTTGACCCGAATGTTGTCCCGGCCATAGTGGACGGCCATGGAGTTGCTCAGGCCTAGTATTCCACCTTTGGACGCGGCGTAGGCATGGCTGGGCTTGCCGCCGCCAGCACGCAGGCCGACGATGGAGGACAGGTTAACAATGGAGCCGCCGCCGTCCTTAATCATCTCGGGGATGGCGAACTTGCTGGTGAGCATGACGCTCTTCAGGTTGACGTCCATCACCGTATCCCAGAAGTCTTCTTCAACATCGGTAACCGAGCCGGGGCCGCTGATGCCCACGTTGTTCACCAAGACGTTCAGCTTCCCGTAGGTGCTGGCCGCAGCCTCCACCATCTCCTGACACGAATCGATGTTGGTAACGTCGCCAACGAAAACGGAAGCCTCGCCGCCCTCTTCTTTTATCTGGGCTAGGGTGGTCTCGGCGTTCTTTTGGTCCCGGTCAACCAACAAGACCTTGGCCCCTTGGCGAGTGAATAGTAAGGATATGGCCTGGCCGATGCCAACAAACTCGCCGCTGCCGGTGGCTCCAGCGCCAGTAACAATGGCAACCTTGCCTTCTAATCGCGTGCCTCGTTCTTCCATGGGGCCTCCAATAATGTCTGTTTGTAAGTGTGGGAGTGCAGGGATGTTCGAGGCAGTATATTACATCACTGGCGCGATGTGGGCGGGGACGTACTTCTAACAATCCGGCCCAAGAGTCATCTATTTGCCGATATTCAACCAATCCACGCACGAACTATTGACAAGTGACCATTCATTGTGATAAGATGCTTTGCAAGTTCCCAAGTGATTGGGGGCTATTTTTTTGCCCGGCGAATTAATTCGCAAACAATCGCGTAGCCCTAACTAAATTCAATGCAGTTACCTAATCTAGGCACAAAATATTGACAAGCTAAGATTCGTTGTGATAAGATGATTTGCAAGTTCCCAAGTGATTGGGGGCTATTTTTTTGCCCAGCATATTTGACCAGAATACGTTTGTAGCTCAAACTAGGCCACCAGGCCAGACTCCTAAGCCAGACTAAGTTAAGGCCTCAGCGATTGCTGGGGCTTTTTTGCGGATAGCCCCGGTACCCACTCGGGGCAAACGACCTCGCACTAGATCAACCGACTAGGAGAATCATGAGCAAGCTATTCTCACCAATTACTATCCGGGGCGAAAAAATCCCCAACCGTGTCTTCGTTGCGCCAATGTGCATGTACTCATCGGAGACGGAAGACGGACGTTGCAGTTCGTGGCATCCCCTCCACTACGGCACTCGTGCCGTGGGCGGCGCAGGACTGGTCATGCTCGAAGCATCGTCCATTCGGCCAGACGGACGCATCACACCCTGGGATCTGGGCATGTGGAATGAAAGCCACGTGGCTGCCGCCGGCCCGGTGGTCGATGCCATTGTGTCGAACGGCTCGGTGCCTGCCATCCAACTGGCCCACGCCGGACGCAAAGCGTCGCATACCAAACCCTGGGAAGGCAGCAAGCAACTGGAGTCCAGCGAGGGCGGATGGGAGACTGTCGCTCCCAGCGCCATCAGCTTTCAAGAAGACTGGAACGTACCCCGGGAACTGACAGTGCCGGACATCAATCAACTGGTTGAAGATTTCGGCAGTTCCGCCAAGTTGGCGGTTAACGCAGGCATCAAGGTCATCGAACTACACATGGCCCACGGCTATCTTGGTTGCGAGTTCCTTTCGCCCCTTTCCAACCACCGCGAAGACCAATATGGTGGCTCGCTGGAGAACCGGGCCCGTTTCCCATTGGAGGCCACCAGGGCAGTACGAAATGCCATCCCCGACTCCATGCCCCTGTTCGTCCGGGTATCGGCTACCGAGTATATGGAAGACGGTTGGGACGTGGACGAATGCGTCGAGTTCAGCCGCTGGCTCAAGGCCGAGGGTGTTGACCTGATTGACTGTTCGTCAGGTGGAAACTCCAAAGACCAGAAGTTGACTCCCTACCCCGGCTACCAGGTCCAATTCGCAGCCCGCATCAAGAGCGAGGCGGAGATAGCGACTGGAGCCGTCGGTCTAATTACCGAAGCCGCCCAAGCGGAAAAGATACTCGAAGACAACGAGGCCGACGTTATCTTGTTGGCAAGAGAATTACTTCGAAACCCTTACTGGCCGATTCAGGCCCAGACCGAACTGGACGGCCAGGGCGTTTGGCCTTCCCAATACGCCAGGGTCGCCGAGATACGGAAGTTCGCAGCGCCCCCGCGCTAGAGCATCCAGTACCGCAGAGGATTAAAGGTAAGAAGGCCCTGGCTGCATACAGCCAGGGCCTTCTTACTTCTCTACCACGCAGGATTCGCGGTCATTCATCCCATTCCGCTAGCTGCCGGTCAAGCTTGGTTTGGGCTTGGACATGGGCCTCGGCCAAACGAGTCATCTCGCCCAAGTCTTGGCCTTTGGTTGCCTCTTGCAATTGGTCTTCGATTTTTTTGAGATTATCTTCCAGGTCTATGATGACCTGTTCCATATCAATCTTAGGCGCCGCTGGGTTCCGGCGTTTAGACCCTCGGGACTTGCTCGGCTCTGGGTTCGCGAAGGGCGCGGGTTCTTGTTCCTTAACCTTGGCCGCCGCCGCTAAGGTATCCGATTCCTGTTGGGCTTCCATCCATTCAGTAAACGTGCCGAGGAACGGCGTTACTTTACCGTCTCCTGTAATCAAGAGACTCTCGGCAAGCAACGATACCAACTGGCGGTCGTGGGACACCAGCAAAATGGTGCCCGGAAAGCTCATTAACACTCCCTCTAGAGCCTCCCTGCTTGGAATGTCGAAGTGGGTGGTCGGTTCGTCTAATACCAAAATGTTGGGCTCGGTAATAAGTAGGCGAGCCAAAGCCAGGCGACTCTTTTCACCGCCGCTGCAAACGCCCACTTCACGGAACACGTCTTGACCCTGGAACAAGAACCGGGCCAGGTAAGACCTAGCCTCCTCAAAGGGCATATTCTTGATTTCCAAGAAGGATTCCAAGACCGTGTGCTCATCAACCAAGGAAACCATTCCTTGGCTGTAGTAGCCGACTTTGACGCCGTGGCCCAGGGCCACGTAGCCGTCTATGGGCGGGACCAGCTCCAAAATCGTCTTAATGAACGTGGACTTGCCGGTGCCGTTATCGCCGATGATTGCCGTGCGGGAACCTCGTTCCAGTCTCAAATCAGGAACATCTAGCAGTTTCACCGGCCCATCGACATCGGAGTACCCCACTTTCAACCCTTTGGTGCTCAGCACTGCCTGCCCAGTCCGGGCAGCGGGCGCTTTGGACAATGAGATGGAACGATTCATCTCAGGCCGGTCGATACGCTCCAACCGTGCCAAGCGAGTCTCCCGGCCCTTGGCCTCCCGAGACCGCTGACCGGCCCGGTATTTATCGATGAACGCCTGCTCTTTGTTGATGAATTCTTGTTGGGCTTCGTATTCCTTCAATTGGCGGGCGTCTCGCTCGGCCTTCAAGACCCGATACTTGGAGAAATTGCCAGGGAAGGTATTAAGCCGGCCATGGTCCAGTTCCCATATCTGGGTAGCCATCTGATCTAGGAAATACCGATCATGGGAGACCACCACCACTGCCGGGGCGAAGAAGGTTAGGTAGCGCTCCAGCCAGGTGACGCCCTTGAGGTCTAGGTAGTTGGTGGGCTCGTCCAGCACCAGCAAGTCCGGGTTGCCCAAGAGGGCCTTGGCCAATGCCGCCCGGGTTCGTTCGCCGCCGCTAGCCGATGCTGCCGGGGAATTGAGGGTTTCCGGCTTCAGGCCAAGGCCGTCCACCATCCGTTCCACTGCCCTTTCATACGTATACCCGCCCATGGCTTCGTATTTTTCCAAAAGGGCTGCATAGCGTCGCCCGGCTTCTTCTGCATCAACACCGGCCAAGTCCGGCTGTTTTGAGCTGGTCTCCAGGTCTCGCTCCAAAGCCTTTATACCCTGGAAAGCCTCTAGCACTTCGTCCATGAGCGTGCCGGTAGTTGTTAGTTCGGGGTGCTGAGGAACGTAACCGACCTGAATGCCATTGGAGCGGGCCACCCTGCCTTCGGTGGCGTGCTGTTGACCAACCAGCACTTTCAAAAGAGAGGTCTTGCCCCCGCCATTGGGGCCGACTATGCCAATCCGAGCGCGTTCATTGATATCCAGGTTGATACCCGAAAATATGATATCGACGCCGTAATGGACTGCAAGACCGGAGGTGGACACCAGAGGCATGGGGTGCTAGGTTCTCCCAATTTGCAATATTCTTGAGACCCGCCTGACTTCAAACCTTTCTCAGAAATTTGGCGGGTTCTTCTATCATAACCGGGACGGGCTGAATTTTCACGGTCACCCGGTACTAGTTGGCAATTGTACGCAAGAGATTGGCAAGATATTTACCGGGATATCGTCGGCAACTTCACATAGAAGGCTGCGCCTCCGCCACGGATGTTCTCGGCCCAGATCTCGCCGCCGTGGAGAGCGACAATACCCTGGGACACGCTTAGTCCCAGTCCGGTTCCCTGGCCAATATCCTTGGTGGTGAAGAATGGGTCGAATATTTTTGGCAGGTCTTCTTCCGCAATGCCAGGGCCGTTGTCCTCGACACCAATGGTCACCCAGCCGCCGACGCGTAACACGCTGACCCTGATCTCGAGAGTTGGTTGGGCCGACATTCCCGCCTGCTCGGCATTATTCAATAGGTTCAAAATCGCTTGAACCATCTGGTTTTCGTCCAGCATTGCATGTCCAGAACCGCTGGTTTCTGCTGGAACATCATCGTCAATCACGGTTATGTGGTTCATCTTGAAATCGTAGGCCTTCAGTTCCAGGGTTCTTCGTAACATCGTTACGATGCTGGTTTCACGTCTCTCTGGTTCGGAATGCCGGGCGAAGTCGAGTAGATTCTTAACTACTCTGGCCATGCGGTGGGCTTGTTGATTAACCGTTTGGATACTCTCGCGGATATGGTGCGGCATTTCTTCCGCCAGAGCCTGCTCGGAGTAGAGCATCGCCGACGTTAGTGGATTGTTTATTTCATGGGCCACACCGGCGGCCAACACTCCGATGGAAGCCAAACGAGCCGTTTCACGCAGGTGTTCATCCGCCAGTTTCCGGGCTGTAATATCCCGGTCAACGCCACGGTATCCAGTCAGTTCCCCATTTTCCCAGTCAGTTCCCCATTTTCATTGAATACAGCCGCGCCGTTTCGTTCCATGGTTGCCTGCCGACCGTCACGGAAGATAAATACATACTCCATCAAGGAAATGTCTTTCCCTCCAGATACCAGGTCTGAAAAAATGGCGCTGACCCTTTTCGTCTCGTCCGGCTGCATGAAATCGTATTGGGAACTCCCGACCAACTCCCGGGAACCGTAGCCGGTAATCGACTCAACATTTGGGCTGCAATAGGTGTAGCCCCCTCAGGATCCATCTCCCAAACTATGTCGGCGGTGTTTTCCGCTAGAGTCCGAAAGCGCGCCTCGCTTTCTGCAAGAGCAGCTTGTGCCGTACGCCTTTGGGTGAGATCTTCACTGATTTTCTCGTACAGGTCTGCGTTCTCAAATAGCACGCTCAAGCTATCTCTAATAGTAGACAGTAGTTGGATTCGTTCTGGAGTGAAGTGGTTAATTTCTTTGGAAATGATGTAAATCAGCCCAAAGAAATAACCCTGGAATCCAACTGGCAGAAACGCGCAAGACTGGACTCCCATTTCCAAAAAAGGCGGATATGCATCAGGCTGCGCGGCGTAATCATTGATAACGTTGAGATTCTTATCGCGATAGAATTGGAACGAAATCAAACTTGGGTTAGTAACCACTACGGGAGGCTCATAGGGGAACCCGAGTAATGACGTATGCGCAACCAGAATCAAACTGTCGCCGGTCTCGTAGAACCTTCGAAGAGTACAGGCATCATGTCGAACAATCTTCTGAGCACTGCGTTACATTTGGCCACGAACGAATCCCGCCCAGCCATAATCTCTGCGATTCGCTGCATGGATTCCAGAATCTCCGTGTGGCCGCGCTGGTCGCTTTCCTCCTGGGCAGTCTTATTAATCTGTTCATGGGTAGCGATTCCATAACCCATCAACACTTCAGCCAGAAAGGTGGCGGCGCGTTCTCGGCTGGCAGACTGGCCCAACCCCACTTCCAAAACGGCCTGTTGATGAAGAGTAGCGATATCAGCAGGCGGAACGCCTTGGGCAGCGATTTTTATCCTAGCTCAGACGCTTAGCGCAAGTATTTCTTATCAGCATTTCGGCAAAATGCCTTTAGAATATGCGCGTATTTTCCCCGTAGGTCTTCCACTGCCATCACCAGATCAGTTGGTATCCCTGATAAATTGCCACGGGGAGGCACTAACCCCCCAATATACATTTACCATATAACCTAATAACCTAACTCAATGTGGTAAACCAATTGGTATAAAATCGCATGAATATCCACCCGCCCGGTGACTGGGAGTTAGCTTTCTGCTAACCATATGCTTCGGATGGTCAGAGTTGCGAGTTGCGCCGAGGATGTATACTGGTCGAAGTTTCGGGAAACCGTAAATTGCACGCTGGAGGACTCATGGCTACCAATACCAATACCCAGAACCTAACCTCGGTTAAAGCCCAGCCACTGGTCAAAATCACTGAGATGGACCACATTGTTCTACGTAACAAAGATGTGGAAGTGTCCCTGAAGTTCTACACCGAAGTCCTGGGTCTTCAGGCCGAGCGAGTAGAGCAGTGGCGGGCCGGTGAGGTAAGATTCCCCTCCGCACGGATTAACGCCGACACCATAATCGATTTCTTTGGCGCCGACCAAGAACCAATCGGCAAGGACGGGGCCAAGAACCAAGACCACTACTGCATGGTCATTGAGCCCACCGACATGGAAGAATTGAAAAAGAAATTCGAGGCCATGGGCGTGGAGATTCAAGCAGGGCCAGGAAAGCGGTGGGGTTCCCACGGCGATGGCATTTCCCTGTATATCTACGACCCAGACGACAACGTGGTAGAGCTTCGCCACTACTAGAATCCGGCTTCTTAGAACACCGATTGCTAAGAACAATAATGGTTTGAAATTATGAAGAGTGGCCAATCAATGGATTGGTCACTCTTTTGTTTGGCCGACTCATGCTAGTCGATAGGGGTGAAGGGAAATGGCGAAGGTGGTCGATACTCCTGAATACAGTATTCGGGAGAGCAAGCGGGCCAGGCGGTTAACCATCAAAGTATCTTCTTGGGCAGGGGTCGAAGTGGTGGTCCCTCCTAGATTTAACCGGTCTGAAATACGAAAGTTCATCCAGTCTAAAGCAGGTTGGATTAAGAAGAGTCTAGAACAGATTGGGCCCGTCAAAGAACTTCAGAAACCAGACACCATCTACCTCGGATTGCTCGGCGAAACCTGGCAAGTAGAATATTCACCTTCGCAGGATAATCGCCTTGGCGTTTCTGAAACCGACGCCAACGTATTGTTGCTGACTGGCCCAGTGGAAGGCCCGGTTGATGTGGCGGCAGCGTTAAACCAGTGGCTCCAAAAGCGCGCAAAAACCATCTTGGACCCGTGGCTGCACCAATTAAGCTCTGAACTGTCACTGCCCTTCAGCCGGGCGAGCGTACGGCGTCAGAGGACTAAGTGGGGTAGTTGCTCAGCCGAGAAGTCCATTAGCTTAAACCGAAACCTGCTCTTTCTCTCGGAGGCAATGGTCAGGTATGTGCTGGTCCACGAGCTATGCCACGTCCGCCAACTGAACCACTCCGACAAATTCTGGCGTCTCCTGGAAACCTTCGAACCCAACGCCCGCGAAACCGCAGCCAGCATCAGGAAAGAGTCAAAATTGGTACCCCGTTGGGCAATGGCCTAATGGCTCCAGATGACTGGCAATCCTTAGAACCGGCGGAGTTTGGGCGCTAAAAAGGCCAGAATAATCACCAACGTTATTCCGACTACTCTACTCATGACCGCAGTGGTCGGCGGACCAACCAAGCCGGATAACGCCCCGGCAATCGGGCTGCCAAAGGCGTGGGCGTAGATTGCCAAGGTTCTAAGGCCCATGATTCTACCGCGAAATTCTGGCAATGCAGTCTTCATCAACACCGTGAGTATCAAGACCAACGTGGATGAGAACATCATCCCCGTGACCACAAGGATTCCAAGGGACAAATAGAAGTTGGTAGATGTGGCGAACAGAATCATGGATCCATGCCAGCCAACCACTGCCAAGATGCAGAGCAACCCTGTATGGCGCAAGTTCGGTATCGATGCCCATACCATGGAGCCCACCAGCCCCCCGATGCCAAAGGATGAGATAAGCATGCCCAGCCCCACCGAGTTCTGGGCTAACACGTCCTTCGCGAAGATAGGAACGAGCGTGGTGTGGAATGAAAACCCGGTGATGTTGATAATCACCGCCACAATAAGGGCCGACCAGAGCAGCTGATCACCCTTAACGTATCTCAACCCCTGAGCAACCATGGTGAACACCGACTCCCTTTTCTGGGATTCGCTCACCCTCGTGGTGCCCATAAACATAGCCGCAGAACCGCTCAAGATGTACAGTGATGCCACCACTGCGTAGGCCCCCTCCGGACCACTTATGTCAAATAGGAACCCCCCAAGAATCGGTCCAATCACTAAAGCGATATTCATTGCCGCGTTAATCAAAGCGACAGCATTAGGGATGCGAGCGGGTGTAACGCTGTCCACCGCCAGAGACTGGGCCGTGGGCATCTGGAAAATTCTGGCTAGGCCGGCAGCCAACGTAATGGCGAAGATGTGCCAGACCTCGATTAGATTGGTGACAATCAATGCAAACATCAGCAACGCCAGCGAGGCCAAGGCCGCTTGGACGATAATCATCAAGGTGCGGCGCGGAACAATGTCGGCGGTGGCTCCGGCGAAAAGGGCCAGAAAATTGAACCCCAGGCGGGCAGACGCGGTAAGCCCGGCCAAAAGCGGCGAGTCACTGCGGTTGAGTACATACCACACGACCACCACCGTTTCCATCTGAGCGCCCATCTGGGCCAGGGTCATTGCTGACCAGATTAGGCCAAAGTTGCGCTGGCGAAGTATCGAGATAGGCGTAGCGGCCCCACCCAGTCTTGCGGATAGGTTCAATTCGACAACGTTTCGAGTGAAAGACTTGCCACGATATTAATTAGAAAACCGCCTTTGGAAAATTATCTAAGATTGCGCTCCAAATATGGGCCGGAAGAATCGTACCGCCGCGGCGGAAGCCTGTCCAATTAACCAGACCTCTACTCCAGAACAAATAAACACCCAGGCCTTAACAGGCCTGGGTGTTTTAACCCGAGTCCACCCAAAGATGCTAGCTAATTATTTTAGGGCTTGCGGTCATAGTAGAGTTCGTCTGCCCGCTTTAACCCCGCCAGGCGGCCACCTTGCATTACCTCTTTCCGCTCGCTGGCCCAACGGGCGGTGGTCTTAATTCCAGCTAAGGTACCTTGGAAATGAGGGAAGACGTAGCGTGCCAGCAACTCATAGCTATGGAGTATCTTCTCTCGGGTCGCCCAATCGGCCACCAAAATCATCAGTCCACCGAACCCGCCGCTTATCTCTTGCAGTCGGTCAATGGCGGCAATGGCATCATCCGGCGTTCCCACAATCCATTGATGGTTCTCCACCATAAAATCGACTACTTCGTTGGGCGGCACGTCGGGGACATCGTTGCCCAGGATTTCGCCGAAGTATTCTTTAATCAAGCGGCCACCGCCCAGCCTCACGTCCTCAATGGCCTGTTCCCGAGTCTCAGCCAAGTGGCACGGGATGACCAGTTGCCAGTCCTCCCTACGAACCGTCTTGCCATACTCTTCCGCCGTCTCCTCGGCTATGGACCACAGTTCTGAGAGGCTGGTGCGCCGCACCGTGTCGCGGGGCACACTTAGCGAAATCAAGGCCGCGCCATGCCTGCCGGCCAGCCTGGGGCCAGCGGGAGACTGGGCAGACGCCACCGCCACCGGGATGTAGGGCTGCTGGTAAGGCCGAAGTTGGAGCATCGCTTCGTTCAACGTAAACCAATCGCTTTTGTGGGTAATCGGCTCGGTCTCGGTGAACAGCCGCATGATCACACCTAGCGACTCGTCCATCATCTCCCGTTGCCGCGCCGGGTCTATGCCCAACATGGCGGCATCGGAGGTTAGCGCGCCAGGTCCCACACCCAAAATAACCCGTCCCTTGGTCAGGTGGTCGAGCAACACCATACGATTGGCCACCATGTAAGGATGATGATAGGGAAGGCTAATAACCCCGGTTCCCAGTTTGATGTGGCGGGTGCGCTCCGCAGCCGTGGCGATGAATATTTCAGGAGAGGCGATTGTCTCCCAACCTGCACTATGGTGTTCACCGATGTAGGCTTCGTCGTAGCCCAGCGCATCGAGCCATTGCAGTAGTTCTAGGTCTCGGTCCAAGGCCAGAGTCGGGTTCTCCCCGATTCGGTGAAAGGGTGCCATAAAGACGCCAAACTTCATTCTGTGATGGGCCATTATTCCGTTCTCTGCCATCGTGCTCCTTTGACTGGTAGTCTTTGGAGGCCGCTTCGGCCCAAATTTCCGTATGTTAATTGCCAAGTGTACGGAGCGGCGAATGAGACTGACAGATGCAGATAAATCATCCTCCTAATGCAATTGCATCAGAGCAGTGATGGATGCCAACAACTCCGACTATCCAACAAAAATGGGAGCCAGGAATGACATTCTGGCTCCTCTTTTCGCTCTGGTTCCTGCCGTTTTGGCAGGAACTTTTTTTGCTAAATTGAACGCCGTTGGCTAGCCTTCAATACCACTATCGAATTGAACCAAAATCCCATCTGGGTCGAAGGCGAAGAAGGTACGGACATTGCCTTCTGCGTCGGCGAAGGCTTCGATGCCACCGGCAATCTCTACGCCCTTGGCGATTAGTTCGTCAGCTAGTCCACGGACGTTCTTGACCGTGAATGAAACGTGGCTAACTCCCACCTGGTCCAACTTGATACCGTCTCCATCCGACTCGTCGCCGGGGTGGCTGGTCATCACAAAGAATTGGTCTTGCCCCCAGCTTAGGTAGACCGTGCGGCGGTTGTTGCGCTTGTGCTTGTAGGTGTGGGTGAGTCCGCCGGTGCTGGTATCTTGCATGAAGTCCTTGGTGACCTTCATGCCGAGGATGTCACGATAAAAGGCCAGGGACTTGTCCATGTCACTGACGCAGACTGCTATGTGCGAAATTCCTGTGGCTTCCATATTAATTTGTCTCCGTTTATTAGTAATTCCTAGGTCGTGTGGCCGCCTGAGCCGCCAATGCTATTTCGACGCCAGGCGTTTGTCAAAAGGGCTTTGTCCTGCTGGGCAACTCAGTCGAGAAAATTGGCGGCCTTCCGCCACTCAATATAATCGGCCAGCCCTGCTTTTAAGTCATATTTGGGCTTCCATCCCAAGTCTTCAAACAAGCGGTGGCCGGAAAGAGGGCCACGGCCATAGTCATCTTTGTCTTTAGATACAGCGGGAGCGGAAACCTGAGTGGACGGCGACAACTCGACCACCTGGTCCAGAATCTCCTGGAATGTCACCCACACTCCGGTAGTGATGTTGTACAGACTGTGGGGCAGCGTCGGGGCGTCCAGTACAGTGCGGACGCCATCGGCGATGTCCGGGATGTAGATGTAGTCTCGCCCTTGGTTCATGTCCGCCGGGGTGATGCTCTCCCCCCGCACCGCTCGGCCAGTCCAATCGTAAAAGACCGACATTACAGCCCGGTGACCGGTGACCCGCTCCATCGGGCCATAGGGCGTGCTGAGGCGCACGCTGGCGGTGGATATGCCGTGCAGTTCTCCGTAACGGCGAGTTAGCATCTCGCTGGAAAATTTGGTGATGCCGTACAGGTTGTCGGGGACCGGAGCCGTCTCTTCATTTAGGGTCTGGTCACCATGCAGCTTCGAGCCGTAAGCGGCGCCAGAACTGACGTAGATAAACCGCGACACTCGCTGAGTGCGGGCCAGTTCCAAGACATTGGCTGTCCCCTCGATGTTGATGGCCACCACGTCCCGGCTGCGGTCGATTTCTAATTGAAGTCGGTTAACGGTGTAGACCGCTGCGTGGACTATCTTGTCGATGGAGTGCTCGCTGCCCAGGCGTTCCACCGATTTCGGGTCAACAATGTCCCCCTGGACGTAGGTCACATTCGGGGATGCCTCGCCCACGAAGTCCTGCAACAACTGGTCTGGTGCGTCGATGTCAAAACTGACCACCTGGTGGCCGTTGCGGGCCAGGTCTTTAACAATATTTGCCCCTACAAATCCCGTCCCACCGGTCACTAATGTCGCCATTGCGCCGCCTCCTGAATGGGCATTTACTATGTCCCAACGCACTATGGTCTGCCCCGAGGAACTAGTCAACAATCACCTAGATAGCAACAGAAACTCAGAGGCAACCGTCGGTATAATAGCCCTGTGGCCACACTATTAGAAGCTAAGGCGTTGACCAAGCATTACGGGCAGACGATTGCGCTCGAGTCCGTGAACTTCCAGGTGCAAGAGGGAATCACCGGCTTGCTCGGCCCCAACGGAGCGGGCAAAAGCACAGCAATCAAGCTGTTCTTAGGCTTGCTCAAACCCACGTCTGGCTCTGCCGAAGTGTTGGGCGAGAGGCCCTACGAATCCCTGGGAATACGGGCCCGCTTGGGCTACATGCCAGAGCACGATTGTCTGCCCACCGCCAGCACCGCCTCCGAGTTCCTAACCCACATGGCCCAGGTAAGCGGGATTCCCCCGGCCCAGGCCAGAACTCGTTCCGCCGATATTTTGCGGCACGTGGGATTGGAAGAAGAACGTTACCGGCCCATCGGGCAATACTCCACAGGAATGAAACAACGGGTGAAGCTGGCCCAATCGCTGGCCCACGACCCGACGGTGGTACTGCTGGACGAACCCACGGCGGGCCTGGACCCCGGCGGTCGCGAAGAGATGCTCCGGCTCATTAGGCGAACGGGCCGAGAGTTTGGCATCAGCATCGTCCTTTCTTCCCACCTGATGGGCGATGTGGAGAGCACCTGCGACCGAATCATCGTCTTGGAAGGCGGCCACGTGACCGAAGAGGGGGCAGTCGCCCAATTTACCCGCGAAACGGAAACCGTGCTGATTGACGTGGACAGCAACCGGGATGAATTAATCGCAGCTTTGGCCAAACGTGGCGTGACCGCTTTGATTGACGGGGTGTCCCTGACCGTTGTCCTAGATAGCGAAGACCAATATGACGCCATCAGAGATTCTCTGGTGGAGACCAATGCTCGTCTGCGCCGCATGGCTCTCCGTCGGCACCAGCTAACCGACATATTCCGGGTTGGTCAAGAATGACCCAACCGACGGGCGAATTATTCGACCTGGGATACCAGCATTACGACGGGCCGCGCGAGGGAAGAATGCGGGCCCGCAAGGCCGTGTTCATTGATGGGTTCAGAACGACTTTAGGTCTGGGGCGTGGCGCAGGCGCTAAAGTACTACCAATGCTGTTGTTTGGGTCAGCCATGGCCCCAGCCATAATTCTAGCGCTGATTAACTCTCTGTCAGAGGGCCAGATAGACCTTCCAGGACACGCCGAGTATTACCAGATTGTCTCCGTTGTCCTGCTAATCTTTGCTGCCATAATCGCTCCCGAACTGCTGTGTCCAGACCGGCGTAACGGAGTGATTAGCCTCTATCTCGTGAGGCCTTTGAGCATCACTGACTACGTGGCGGCCCGGTGGCTGGCATTTTTCGCCGTCACGATTTTATTAGTGTATTCGGGACAGATTGTATTATTGGCCGGGCTGGTATTAGCAGCAGCCGACCCATTGGAGTACCTAAAGGACAATTGGCTAGATATTCCCCGCATCCTTGCGGCCGGGTTTTTGCTGGCAGCGTTCATAACTACGCTGCCCTTGGCGGTATCGGCATTCACCGACCGCAGGGCCTTTGCGGCAGCCTTCGTCATCGGCATCTTCATCATATCCGCGGCCGCAGCTGGCGCATTAACAGAATGTGACAACAACCATGGCCGCGGCCCTGGCGGACAATGTGAAAATGTTACCGGCGACGCGGCCAAGTGGTTCGGAATGATGGACGTGAGCCGGGTGCCCACCAACGTCAACCAGATAATATTCGATGCTGAGAGCGCAGGCGTTCGCTCCCGGTTAACTTCCGAGTTGCCACGTATCGTGCCCATAGGGTGGTACATCATCTTAACCGGAGGACTGGCCACTACTCTCTGGCTGCGGTACCGGAGGATATCGGCATGAGTGCCTCCCAAGAACCGGTTATCAACGTGCAAGCCGTATCAAAATGGTTCGGCAGCGTGGTGGCCGTCAACGATGTCAGCCTTCAAGTCTTTCCCGGCATCACTGGCCTGTTGGGCCCCAATGGGGCGGGCAAGTCGACCTTGCTCCACATGATTACCGGTAAAGCCTCCTGTTCCGAGGGCGAAGTGACTATCCTGGGGCAACCGGCGCGGGACAATCCAGGGCTTTACCGCAGTGTGGGCGTGATGTCGGAACACGAAGCCGTTTACGGTTTCCAAACTGGCCGACAATTTGTGGAATTCGCCGCCAAACTCCACGGTCTGCACCCCGTGTCAGAACCCGTGGACCGGGCCATTGGACTGGTGGGGTTGGAAGATGTCCAACACCGCACCCTTGCCACTTATTCGCGTGGCATGCGACAGCGGATGCGGTTGGCTGCGGCTTTGGTACACGACCCCCAGGTGTTGGTCATGGATGAACCTTTGAACGGCACCGACCCCCGCCAGCGGCTGGAGTTTCACGACACAATGGTCCATTTCGCCGAGCAAGGCCGGACGATCCTCATCTCCTCCCACATCTTGGAAGAGGTTGAGAGCATAGCCACCCGAATCCTGCTGATGGTCAGCGGCAAGTTGGCGGCGGCGGGAGACTTCCGGGCCATCCGCGCCAAGTTGGATGAACAGGCCTACCAGGTGCGAGTGGTGACCGACTCTCCCCGCAAGATGGCATCCGCCTTGGCCGGAACAGATTACGTCGACTCGGTAAGCATCGGCGAAAATAGCGAGCTTACAGTGCTTAGCCGTAACGTCGCGTCACTGCAGAGGTCAATTCCCCAATTGGCCCAAGAGCACGGCATACGACTCTTGCGCGTGGAACCCCTAGACGACTCGCTGGAGAGTATTTTCAGCTATGTGGTTGACCGTTAAATGAGCGCCATCTTTTGGGTCTCCATCCGTCAGCTGACCGGGCCCTGGCGCATCGTACTGGTGCTGCTACTAGCGGCCCTGCCGGTGGGCCTGGCCGTCATAGTCCATTTCGTGGCCGACGACGATCCGTCCTTCCACCGCGATTTCACCACCAACTTGCTGGACCATATGTTGATTACGGGCATACTGCCCATCATAACCATGGCTTTGGCAACCTCGGCCTTCGGCAATGAATTGGAAGACCGCACGCTGGGCTATTTGTCGCTAACGCCATTGGCCCGGTGGCGCATCTTCCTCCCCAAAATGCTCGCGTCATTGGTCATCTGCGGCCCGCTTTTGTTGATTAGCGGTATAACCGCTACGCTCTTGGGATTCGACGGCGAAGTACGACCAACTGTAGCCGTGGCCGTCGCTCTCAGCGTTGGTGTGCTGTCCTATTCGGCCATCTTCACCTGGGCCGGGTTGGTGACCACACGGGCCTTACCCTTTGCCTTGGTCTACGTACTGCTCTGGGAAGGGGTCATCAGCTCGTTCATCCGTGGAGTAGACTATCTAAGCGTCCGCGGGTACACCCTGGCAATCATGAGCGGCCTAGACAAACCCAGCTTTCCTGCGCTGGGGGAACAGGTTATCGAATTTCCCGTGGCTGTAGTCGGCGCGGCCATCGTAACCGTGTTATTTTTATTTCTGGGCGTGCGGCGTCTGCGTCGGATGGACGTGCCGTAGAGCGCTAAAATACTCAAATCAAGGACGGTTCTCCCAGCTATGAAAATCACAGCAGTTAACAGCGAAGTTTTTGAGTGGGAGCGTCCCGGCATTTGGAACGGAGGGCATTTCTACGGCCCCGGCCGGCTCCACAAAGTAACCGTTCAGACCGATGAGGGCATCACCGGTTACGGCTGGAACGGCGGCACCGCAGCCGAGCGCCCCCTGAACCTATTCCCCGGTTATGTCGACTACTTCCGTCCCCTGGTCATTGGCCGTGACCCAATGGACACACGAGGCCTGTCCCACGACCTCGGCGAAAAGCTAATCAAGATTCTAGGCATTGGCGGCATCAACACCCAGGTATCAGCTGCCATCAACATTGCCTGCTGGGACATCAAGGGTAAGGCGCTAGGCCAGTCCATCCACCAAATGCTGGGCGGGGCCCAACAGCGGATTCGCACCTACATCGCTGGGGGTTATTACGCCGAGGGCAAGGGACTGGAGGAACTTCAAGAAGAGGTGCGGTTCAACGTCGAAGAGATGCACGCCTCAGCCGTGAAAATCAAAATTGGCGACCCTAACGTGGGCGTGGCCGGAGACATGCGTCGAGTAGAAGCATCCCGCAAGGCCATCGGCGATGACACAACCCTGATGGTGGACGCCAACTGCGCCCTGGACCTAGAGACTTCTCTCGAGTTTGCACGGCAGTTACCCCAATACGATGTTTATTGGTTCGAAGAGCCCCTGCCCATCCACGACTACGAGGGCCACCGCAAACTGGCCGAAGCATCCAGCGTCAAGATTGCCACCGGCGAGAATGGCTACCATCTGGCCCACTTCAAGACTCTGCTCGACCATAAGGGTGCATCGATTCTGAACGTGGATGTTGGCGTAGTTCCCGGCTACGACGTGGCCAAAGACATCGCCGACCTAGCCGCCGAGCGGGGCGTTTCGATCGCTCCCCACGGATGTCAGGAACTGCAACTACCTTTGGCAGCAGCCATACCCCACGGCGAGTTCCTGGAATACTACCCGGTGGCCGTGGACCCCCTGCGGGCCGAAATGTTCCAGCCAGTGCTCAAGCCCGACAACGACGGGTTTGTCACCGTGCCTGACCGGCCAGGTATTGGCTATGAACTGAACATGAACCTTCTAAACCGCTACCGGGTTGGGTAGGAGACATGACCAGCCAGAATCAGATAAGAATCGAAGCGGCCACTCCAGACGACGTAGTCCTAATATTAAAGTTCATCAAAGGCCTAGCCGAGTATGAAGGGCTAACAGATTCAGTTGTAGCCACCGAACAGAACCTGCAAGAGTCGTTATTCGGCCCCCAGTCCAACGCGGAAGCTGTCTTCGCCTATCTCGGCTCAGAGCCCGTCGGGTTAGCGGTTCTTTGCCAGCACTATTCCACTTACTCGGGCCGTTACAGCCTGTATCTGGAAGATATCTTTGTACTGCCAGAGTGGCGGGGCAACGGCGTCGGCCGGGAGCTGATGGCTTATGCTGCCGGGTTAGCTAAAGAACGTGGTTACCTGAGGATGGAATGGTCGGTCTTGGACTGGAACGAGTCAGCAATCGGGTTTTACAAGAACCTAGGCGCGCAAAAGGTAGAGGGTTGGCTCACCTATCGACTATCGGGCGAAGCGTTGGAACGATTAGGCCCGCCAGCCTAAATTCCGTCTAAATGCCCCCTAAATTCCCCGGAACCATTGACTGAACTGCTCGGCCAATTTCGTGTCGCCTTCCACCGCTAACTGCCCACCTGCCATGGCCGCCGACGCCTGTATCCGCCCGTACATCATTAGGGCAAAAATATTGGTGTCGCAGCGGAACGTCACGTCGGCGGAATTTTTGCCATCTAACTCAAGCTGGAATCCGTCTCCCTTGACCACGATGTCGGCCATTATGGGAACCGGGTCGGTAACTTCAAACCGGTAGCGCACCGGTTGCTCCAATGCCGGGCCGGCCCAGAAGGCCCAGCGAATGGAACCGGATGCAAATGACTCTGAGATTAGAATGACTATTGAGGCCAGGCTGCTCGGAGACAGCGTCGCTTGGTCTTCAATAGCAGAACGGATGTCCCACTCGTGGAGCACTACCTCTTTGAATCGCAGGTCCACGAAATTGCCCGCAGGCACGATACTGCCGGGATGATAGCAAGGTTTGACCTGGTCTTCGGGACTTAGGCCCGAAAGCAGCTGTATCAGGTGATTGTCCTTCTCTAAGTACGTGGACATAAGCTGGTCTCCCAGCCGCTCCCGGCTGGCGATGGACGACTTGGCCAGGGCTGCGGCGCTGATTGACGGATGCCCAGTCCCAGCGGCCGGACGGCCTTCGGGTGGGGATGACTCGCCTTGCAAGCCCAAAGCCACCGTTCGAGCGTAAAACTCGGCGTTGCCAACCAGGTGAGCGACCACATCGGCAACCTGCCATTCATCACAGGCGCTTTGACGCCCCCAAGCGTCGTCTGGTAGGCCGTTCAAATATGCCTGAAACCGCTCCGATTCCGACTTATATTGTTTGGCTCGCTCTTCGAATGAGTCCAATTTGTCTCCCGCTCTACGTTCGTCTGGCCGCACATTGGTCCATTTGTTACACGTTCGACTGTCCTGCCGCCGTGCCGTTCGAAGTATAAGTACCGGTGAAACTGTAATCAATACAGCCACTTGCGCCTTCTAATCGGCACAAGATTGCGGTTACAGTAAAAGAAGCTCTGAACGGGCATGCCTCTCGACTGGAGAATCCCATGAAACTTCCTTTGCTATTTCTAGCAGGTTTGGTAGCCATGACCTTGATAGGCTGCAGACCTCCAGTGATTGAACTGGGACAGCCCATTACCGACACAATCACTGCATCAGACGCCGACGACGAAGATTGGAAGTCAAAAACCTATGTAATTGATGTTCGCAATGGGGTTCAGTATTTCTTGGACCTAACTACTAAAGATGGCAACGTTGTGGGCGTCTGGAGCGGCGATATCGGCGACTATATCATTGAGGTCAGCCCAACGACGACGACCCGTTCGGTTCCATACATATTCACCAAGGGCGGGTCTCAAGAAATATTCATCCAATCCCCAGCATCCCAAGTCCCTTCGACTTTCACATTTAAAATCTGGTCTCCCTAGCTATTCCCACGACCTAGGCAAGATTTGGTCTCCCTAGCTATTCCTACGAGCCAGGTAAGAATTGGTCTTAGCTGGAATCAATTGGCCAATCTTCCTAGCTCATTATTAAGCTCGCGATTTTCGGCGGCTGCACATTAGCGTTGTAATGCGTCTACAGTGGAATGAAATGACTATTAAGTTAAAACTTCTGCTGCTTGTTCTGCCAAGTTTGATTGCTGTGGCCGCGACGGCTTGCGGCGGGTCCAACACCGAGGTCTTTCTTTCAGCGGTGGTGTCTGGCGTCGTCGACGAGGCGAACGTCAACCAAGACGGCGGGAAATCCGAGACTTTCTCTATTAACATTAATGGAGGGCGTCAACTTTATGTTCACCTAAGTCTTCCAGAAGGCAACATCACCGGTATCTGGAACGCCGATGCAGGTGAATATATTTATGAAGTCAGTCCTGGAATAGTAACTGGCACTGGTCTTTACATCTTCGCCGAAAGCGGCCTCCACCAGTTTTTCATCAGGAGCACGAATCCCAAGATTCTTTCTCCTTTCACTTTCAAAATCTGGGAGTCCTAGGGGGTCCGAAAGGGCTTGAAAAAGGCGCGAACATCTTCCGCCAATAGCGCCGGTTCTTCCAAAGCAGCAAAGTGCCCGCCCCTGGGCATGGCCGTCCACCGCCGCACATCATAGGACCGCTCACCCCACTCCCGTGGGGGTACCGCAATTTCCTGAGGAAATAGGGCCACCCCCGCCGGCGCAGGCAACTTCTGGTCCTTCTCCATCTCCCACGTGTGATGCTGGTTCTCGTAGTACATCCGCGTAGACGAGCTGATGGTCTGGGTCACCCAATAGATAGTAACGATGGTCAGTAGTTCGTCTTTGGTGAACCGCGTCTCCACATCGCCATTGCAGTCGCTCCACTTGCGATATTTCTCGACAATCCATGCCGCCAGGCCGGTTGGTGAGTCGTTAAGTCCGTAAGCCAGGGTCTGCGGTTTGGTCCCCTGAATATGGTTGTACCCGCCCTCATCTTGGAACCACTTCGCCCGCTGGTTGATATGCGCTTGCTCGGCGTCGGATATCGGCTTGGATCCTTCCCCTAGGTAAGGTGTTGGCCTGGTGATGGAAGTCTGATGAATGCCAAAAAGGTTGTCAGAATGCGCGAATCCCAACCGTGCAGTCACGCCACTGCCAATGTCGCCACCCTGGGCTGCAAATTTGGAGTAGCCCAGGTTTTCGGTCATTAGCTTGTTCCACATTCCAGCCACCCGCTGCACCGCCATGCCCCGGTCTTTGGGCCGCTCGGAAAAACCGAAACCCGGCAAGGACGGGGCCACAACGTCGAAGGAATCTGCCGCGTCGCCACCATAGCTGGCGGGGTCGGTCAACATTGGAATAATTTTCGTCATCTCGAAGAAGCAGCTTGGCCAGCCGTGGGTGATGACCAGCGGCATGGGATTGGGACCTTTGCCACGCTCATGAATGAAATGAATGTCTAGCCCATCGACCTGGGACTTGAAATGGTTGAAGGCGTTTAGCTTGGCTTCTTGGGCTCGCCAATCGAACTCCGTCCGCCAATACTCAACCAGTTCTTTCAGATAGGCCAGATTGCTGCCGTAGTCCCAGCCGGAGTCCGGGATTTCGTCGGGCCAGCGGGTATCCGCCAGACGTCGACGCAAATCCTCCAGGACACTGTCTTCGATGGCGATGGTAAAAGGTTTAACTTCCATTTCAGGCTCGCTCCTTAATACACTCGACTGGAATACACCCGGCTGGGCTAAACGTTGATGTTGTAGACGCGGGCAGCGGTGTCGTGGAACATGGCGGCGCGTTCGGAGGCCGAATAGCCCTTGGACAGCCGTTTGAAGGCGTTGTAAACCACGTTGTAGGAATAGGAGATTTTATCCACCGGGAAGTTGCTTTCAAACATGCAGCGGTCTGGGCCGAACTGCTGGATGCAATGCTCCATGAGCGGCCCCAACTGCCCAGCAAGTTCCTCGGAGCCAATGGCGGTCTCCCGGTCGTGCCAATAAAATCCGTAGCGTAACTGACCCACACCCCCCAATTTCATTACGATGTTGGGGCATTTGGCAACTTCCTCTATGCCTTTGCGCCATTCGGGGATTACTTCTTCGTCCCGGTTGGCATAAGGGCCAACCCGGAGCAGTCCACCGATATGGTTCAAGACAATTGTCACTTCCGGCACGGCCCTGGCGAATGCCGCCAACTCGGGTAACTGATGGAAGTAAAGCGAATTCTCCAGTATCAGACCCATGCTGGCCAGGACTTTCGCCCCAGCGCGGTAGCCGTCGGTGCCAAGTGCGCCCTTAATATCGCGGTTGGCCAGCTCCGGGGCCTCGTCCCAGCCCACCGAATGACGGACGCCACGAAAGCGATTGGGGCTGGCGGCCTGCATGCCTTCCAACACCGGCCTAACCCCGTCTCCCAGTTTCAAGTCAGCGTGCCCAATAATGGCAGCGGCGGCTTTGGCCGGGCCGTGACTGCCGGTTGCGCTTTCGTCGGCAATACCCTGAATGAACTCGACTTCACCCACCGGCTTCATCTCGTCGGGGCCGTCGGTGCGGTATCCAGCGCGGACTTCGATAAAAACGGTCGAGCGCACGTTGTGGCCGCTGTTGAGGTCGGCGGCCAACTCTGGCAGCAAATATTGTTGGTAGTGCTCCGGTTCAGGCCGGGCGACCCACAGATGGTGATGAGGGTCGCAAATGGGAATCTCCGGCTCCAGTGTCGCTTCAGTGGTCTTGGCGAGCCAATCGTTGCCTCCAGGTGCCATGGTGGTCCTCCGTTGCAATGTTTGGTTTGGTTCTTTTGGTTTGGGGGTCGGGCGCTTATTCCGATGTCTGGCTTAGCGCTTAGCCTAGTATTTCGTGTTTAGCCTGATATTCAGCGTCGTGTTCAGCGGCCCAATAATATCATGTAGCGGAGCCACACCTAATCGGTATGGTTGCAGCGTCGGAAACGGTGTGTATTATTGTCTCCAGATGGAGTCAACTGACAAGGACGATTAGCGATGCCTGATTTGAAAGGCAGTGTAGTGGCGGTTACCGGTGGCGCCAGAGGCATGGGGCGCGCAATGGTGCGGGGTTTGTTGGCTGAGGGAGCGAAGGTAGTCGCCATGGACTTATCATGGAACCCATCCGGCTTTTCTGGGGATAATGGCGACGCCTTCTTGAAGGAGCTGCAGGCCCACAAAGACGATGTTCTAATATCGACGGTGGACATCAGTGACGCCCATCAAGTCGAGAACGCCTACCAGGCCACCCTGGAGAAGTTTGGCACTGTGGACGTACTAGTCAACAACGCCGGGTTGCGGCAACGAAACCTCTTTCCGCCCACCGGCCGGACCACCACTCTAGAGACCCAGGACTCAGACTGGGAGAAGATGTTCAATGTCAGTGTTTTCGGGACACTGAAAGTTACTCGCCAATTCATTAAACCCATGCTAGAACGGCAAAGCGGTAGCATCATCACAATAATTAGCGGTGGAGCAATGCACACTGCCCTAGGCGGCGCGTACGTGGCCCAGAGGGGCAATAGCCGCGAGATGCCATACCAATCAGCCAAGGCAGCGACACTGACAATGATGTTCTACCTGGCGGACGAGGTCCGGGAGAACAACGTGGCAGTGAACATCCTAATCCCCGGAAACGCTCGCACCACCGGCTATGACGAGCAGAACGATGCCCGGCGCGAAGCAGGGATGACCCGAAGCAAACCAGGCCGAGTTAGTCAGAGGCCGGAGCACATCGTCCCAATCACCCTGTTCCTGGCCAAGCAGGACGCACATACCGGCCTGACCGGCAAATGCTTCGACGTTCCCACTTGGAACCTTGAGCACGGTCTAGGCGCTCCCGCCGAGTGGCAAGACCCGGATGCTCATCCGGCTTAGGCGCGGGAACCCAGAATCTTTACTCTGGAACACGTAGGGGCATCCCGATACAATCGGGACCGTGCCCCTACGTGTTCCAACCGTCTCAACCCAGCCGATTAGTCCCCAGCCGCCGGTGAATTTTCTAAATCTTCAATCTGCCGCATCAAGTCGGCAATCAACGGCATAGCTGGCCCGTAGCGGTCGGCGTCGTCGATGCCGTATCCCTTGTGATAGGCCGTTCTGAAGTTGGATACGCCTCTGCGTATGCCTATCACAGCTGAATCCTTCATGTCCCATTTTCCGCCGTGTATCAGGTCCGGCATGGTGTCTGGGTCGCGGAACACATTCATGGGCTCGCCGCCGTCCTCGACGATTGCCATCTGCTCTTCAAATTGACGCCGCATAAACACTATGGGCAGGTCCGTGCGCCCCAGCTTCTCGTTAGTCCGATCCGTGATTGGCCCTTGGGATATCCAAGCGTGGGCATCCTGGGCAAGTACGAAGTCCAGCATTGGCCTACCGTCGTCATGATATAAAGGCACTTTGTACCATGGAATGACCTCTTGCACAGGCACCTCAATCTCTGGCGGAGCGAGGTAGCAACCATAGTTAATGTGATAGGTGTTGGTGTCGTCGATGGGAACCCGAATCTGGAATTCCTGACGGGGCCGATTGGGGCCTCCGGTTTGGGTAAAGAAGGGGAATATCACGGTGGAGTGCCGGGATTTATGGTCTTCTTTGGCACCCAGGGACTTCAAATAATTTATCCCCTTCTCCATCCCATGTTCGGTACCATTAACCCAGAGGGACTCGATACCTTCTTCCAGTTTCATGCGCCCGTAAAGGGTGTGGGTCTGCTCATCTCCGGCACGTTCGTCCAACTTGCCCTCTTGTTCCAACAAGAATTTGAAGTAATGGCCGTGGAGATACGCGCTATGGGTGGGATCGCCAGTGTTTTCGTGGCACTGAAGCCAGTTGCAAGACAACTCGGCAATGCCAATCTGCCGCAGGGCGTTGGGGAACACCAATAGGCTCCACGGTGGCAGCAGGGGAACTGGCTCGGGGCCCATGTAGGCCCATACCAACCCCCCCAACTCCTTCACTGGGTACCCCGTAATCTTTATCTGGTCTTTGAAGGTCCCGCCCGGCGCTTCCATCGGAGTGTCGATGCACTGGCCGGTCCCGTCAAACATCCAGCCGTGGTAGCAGCAACGAAGGCCGTTCTCGCCGGGAAACCCATACTTAAGCTGGGCCATTCGGTGGGGGCAGTATTCTCCGACCAATCCTATGTCACCGTTCTTAGCCCGAAAGAGCACTAAGTCTTCGCCGAGGATTCTGACGGACATCACCTTCTCGTCAAGAAGCTGGGCGTAGGGCCGAATGGGAATCCAATACCGGCGCATCAACTCCCCCATGGGAGTGCCCAGCCCTACCCGCGTTATTCTCTCGTTCTGTTCAGCAGTTAGCATTGGAATCCTCCTGGCTCAGATGAAGCATTAGGGAAACTGCAACGGGATTAAAAAGTGGCCCTAGTATAGCCCCGTAAATATTAAATTGATAATAATTATTGCGGGATTGGTGCTTTGGAGCAAGACAGCAATTGTGCTATTTTTATGGTCGGTTTAATATCAATGGATTAATGCCGATTAAAACGGCTGTGGAGGATTTGAATATGTCGACCAAGCTACCAGGCGAAATATACCGCGGCGAAGTAATAACTCTACCCTTGTCCTTAGACGGGCAAGTTTCGGTATACGTATGGCCTCTTAGGGTTCTCAACATTCGTGGCACCGGCTACGGCGGCCCGACCATCGGCGTCGATGTCGGAAACGAAGAAGTAATCAGGTTCGACTGCCACGATACCCCCGGCCATTGGCACCGTGGCGGCTACGATAAGTTGGGCACGCCCGGCAAATCCCATGTGGACTTTCCGGAAGGTATCGACCGGATTACCCCCCAGGTGGAATGGGCCCTCTCTCAGATAAAAGACAATGGTGCAGCTCTACTGGAGGAGGCCGAACACGGTGAAGCTGGCAAACAGCTTGACCCCGCGTTGGTTCAGGCTGCAATCGACCGCATCAAATCCCATGTCGAGAACAACGCAGACCTTCGCCCACAAGCAATTGCCGAGAACCTAGTCCAAGCCACCTAGTTCACAACAAGGTTAGAAACAAAAAATCCCCGGCGGTTATCGCCGGGGATTTTTTGTTTCTGGTTTTCAACCCCGTCATTCCGGCGGAATACCTAATGTCGTAGGGGCGGGTTTAAAACCCGCCCCTACGACATTAGCTGGGTTTACCACTGTAAGCACTATTCGGGAAAGTTCGGAAGGAAATCGCCTCCCACAGATATCTCTGGACTCCGGCTTTCGCCGGAATAGCAGAGAAAGATGTGCTAAGGGTTAATCAGTCCTGTTTGGTGGCCGACTATGAAGGTCTCCCAATGCTCGGCGTAATCGGAGACTGAGTTCACCAAGGCTTCGGGGCGGTCTCCGATGATGCAGTGGCCTGCGTCGTAGACGATGGCGATGTTGCTGTTGGCGATGTTTTCTTTGTAGACCCTGGCCGCCTCGGGCGAGACGAACCGGTCTTGCTGCCCGAAGATTGCCAAAGTCGGGCACCGGATTTCTCCAAGCCGGGACTCGGCCACAGCATCGTGGGCGCCGGAGGTTAGCCGCCCCACCAATTCTTGTTCCTTAGCAAATATCTCCTGGGACAGGGCCGGATGCTTTTCTGCGTTCTCCGGGTGGGCGAACATAGATTGGTGGACTTCCTGGGCAGTGGCTTTTGCTAGAACCTCTAGGGGCTTGATGGCGGTGGGTGAAACAAGTATTAGGGCCTCAACCTGCTCAGGGGCCTGAAGTGCCTGCCAAAGGGCGACGTGAGCGCCAAACGACGTGCCAATTAGGGTGTATCTCTCCGCAGTAATCGTGGCGACTGCTTTGGCGGCGGTGGCGGCCAGATCTCCAATGGACTTAGAGCTGGTGTTGGCGGGAGAATCGCCAGTGCCCGGTAGCTCCAAAGAAATGATGCGGTACTTCTCAGCGAGGGTGTCATGGAGCATGGACTGCCGCCATCCCGTACTTTCCAGCATGATAACAGGCCGTCCTTGCCCAGCCTCCCAGTAACGGATGCTGCACCCATCGGCATCCACCTGACATTCTTTAAAGACCGCTTTAACTACACTATTCGGCATCTGGTCCTCTAAATCGAATTTAATATTCTTTGATTTGGGGCAAGACGCCCTTGCCGAACAATTCAATCTCTTTCATCACGCCCCGGTGATCCATCCTGGGCTGTTGGAACAACAGGTCAACCACACCCACTCCGGCCCGGTCGTGGAATTCCTTCATCTGCTTGGCCACGGTGTCTGGCCCGCCCATGAAATTAAGCCCCGGAGCGTTGCCGACCACGTCTCCCTCGGGGCTGCCCGCTACCAGGTTGCGTAGGTCAAACTCGCCGCCGGTTCGGGCCGACTGAATGGCCTCGGCCACCGTCCGACGCAGTGGGATTGTGGGTCCAAGTTTGAACTGCTTGAGGCTCTCGAACCAGTCGTCGGCTGCCTTGTCCGTCTCGGCCAGGTGGATGCTGCCCCGGTAGATAATGTTGTCCGGAGTGGGACTCCAGCCTGCTTCTTCGCACCAACCACGGTACTTCTTGGTTATCGCAGCCATTTGGTCAACGGGCACGAACGACACGCCAAGGCTCATCCGGTGCTCTGCGGCGTACCGGATCGTGTCGTCGCTACGGGTCGCAACGATTACCGGCGGATACGGTTGCTGCACCGGGCGAGGCCAAACGGCCACCGTGCGGAACTGGAAATAGCGACCTTCCCAGGAGAACGGCTGAGGCTCAGTCAATGCCTTCAATACCAGGTCCATACCCTCCAGCAGCCTGCCCCGACCCTCCGCTGGGTTCATGCTGTAGACCTGGTCCTCGTTGGGCGTGCCACGGAGAAATCCGGTGATAACTCGGCCATTAGTCAGGTTGTCAAGCATCGCCAGCTCTTCGGCAATGCGTACCGGATTATTCAACGGCAGCAGATGCCCCAGCATGGCAATCTTGACCCTCTTGCACCGTTCAGCCACCGCAGCGGCTATAACGGACGGTGTGCCGGTGGAAACTCGGCCCGAATAATGGTGTTCGGAGAAGCTTAGCCAGTCGAAACCCATTTCCTCGGCAAACTCACACTCTTCTATGCCGTCTTGGTAGCTTTGCACCGAGGTTTCTGGGTCATTGTAGGCTGGCGGAATCGGCCAGGTCTGCGGAAAACTGTGCCGTTCCGAATAGCCCATTGCGGCAAAATAGGATGCCTTCATACCCTTTGTCCTCTAACAGCGCCCTTCTGCTTACCCTAAGTGCGGGCGCGTGTCCGTGTTGGGGGCATATTACCGTCGCAACGGGTTAGTCGTCCACCGTCAGATTGGCCTCCCGTAATAGAAATCAATCCGGTGTTCCGTTTCTTCGCCAGCCGGACTATTATAGTGGGCGTAAAACCGACTCTAATATGAATTACTGGAGGGCCGATGCTCGCAGAAAACATCCGGCTAAAGAATATCAACCACATCACCTACAACGTCAAAGACAAAGACGCCGCTCTGAAGTGGTACGAAGAAATCCTGGGCGTGAAGCAGATACCGAAAATGGTCAATGGCGACCATCTCTATTGGCTGCAACTGCCCAGCGGGGCCATGATTCACATCATCGAGAACGTGGACGCTCCGTCCGCGCCCTCCCATCACACAGCCTTCGAGGTAGACGAAATCGAGGCGTCGCATGAGTACTTCAAAGGGAAAGGGATTGAGACCACCGACATCCAGACTAGGAACGACGGCCAGCGCGCCTTCTACCTGAACGACCTGGACGGCAACCGGATAGAGATTTGTACCGTGTCTGGGTTCGGCGTACTGGTCTAATACCGCTAATACCCCCGGCAAATAAGGAGTAGACCATGATCTACGGCGCGATAACCAATTCGTGGCGGGAGCAGTTGCCCTCGTCCACCGTTAAAGAGCTGGTCGGTCAAGCGGTCCAGAAGGGCGCAAAGCATATTGAGCTTCGCCAGACCTGCTTGGGAGAATGCGAAGCAGGGGCCGGAGATGACTGGCGGCCAAACCTGGAAGAACTACGAGAGGTCGTCCAGGCCTACCCAGATTTGACCTTCGACTTGGCGATGGCGTTGCCCTGTCTTTCCCGCAAAATCGACCCTCTGGGCGATGGTTTTCAAGCGGCGTTGGCTGGGGCCAAGCTGGTCGGCGGCGCCGAGCCCCACCTCCGGGTGGTTGACCCTGCGCCATTCAATGCGCCCTGGGACTCTCCAAGCGATATCCCCGAAGCGGCTCTGGGTCTGGCCGGGCTGATTACCGAAGCATCACGTCAGGGCGTAATCATGTCCATGGAAAACTCCAAGCAGCCAATCCGCAGCATGGCCATATTGATTGAAACTGTGCGGGGGATGGTGTCCGAACCCGCCGGTCAGTTATTGGGACTCTGCCCTGACCCCACCAACCAACTGCGTCAGTTCCCCGACTCCGACCCGTTGGCCGAGTTGGACGCACTGCCCTTGGACATGATTAAGATTGTACACTTCAAGCAACTCCGCAGCGGCGAGACCCACCCCAGCGTGGACCAAGGCGACTTGGACTGTCTCCGAATGCGCGACATCCTAGACGCCAAGGGCTACAAAGGGGCCGCAATCATGGAGATACCGTCGCACAACGATGTCTTCGACAACCTGGAAGCCAGTTTCCAATACCTAAGTTCATAGCAACATAGGAGGCTGAAATGGGACTTCTAAACCTTGAGGACGTAACCCACTGGTCCATACCAGTGAACAATTTGGAAGAATCCGAGCAGTTCTACGGGGAGTTCCTCGGCTTGGAGCATGTGGGAAGGCTGGGAAATTCCCGAATGACTTGCTTCAAAGTTGCCGAGCACAGCATTCTGCTCTGTGAACGAAAACATCCGGTGGACGTGGCTACCCAGTCCGAAGAGCACGTGCATCATTCCTTCACTGTTAGCCCGGAAACGTTGGTTAGCCCGGAAACGTTGGTCCAGGCGTGCAAGCTGTTCCAGGAACGCCAGATTCCCATCGACCAATTGGTCTATCGTGCCAAGGGTTTCTTCACGGGTCGAGAGCTGTATTTCTTCGACCCCAGCGGCAACAAACTGGAACTGCGCGACCCGACCTGGGTCGAAGGCATGCCCGAGCCTTCTATTGAAGAGATAGTGAAGAGATAGCTCGACAAGCATAAAAATCTACACGGCTATCAGTGAAGAGATTGCTCAGCAAGCATAAAAATCTACGCGGCCAATAGAACTCTGGCCGCCAAATGATTAATACCCGGAGAGAAACATGAAGTACGACGTTATCGTGGTTGGCGGCGGGTCGGCGGGTTCAGTAGTCGCTGGCAGGCTAGCCGAAGACCCCAATCGCTCGGTGCTATTGCTGGAAGCCGGCCAGGATTTACCCGACCCGGAACAACTGCCCGACGCAATCCGCAACGGTGGCTCCTCCGTTGGCGAGGGCTCGATCCCTATGGCAGTGGTAAACCAACATTGCCAGGTTAGGGGCGTCATTGGGCTATGGGTCGCCGACTGGGTAGCGGGGGCCTAGCCGAGTATTTAGCAGGCCGGGGCTGCAAGAAGTGTGGACTTGATACCCCCAAACGGGCCCGACCAAGCCGGGGCATGGGCCTGGGCTGTATCCCTGCGCTACCGCGATTTCAGGCTCTTCTGGGCGTCGACGCTCTGCTATTCCCTGGGCACCGGTATGGAGCACGTAGCCGTTGGTTGGCTCGTGTTCGACATGACTGGGTCGGCGTTCATGGTTGGTGTGGCCGCTGGAGCGCGCATGGCCCCTCTTTTCTTCTTGGGAGTCCTTTCCGGAGCAATTGCCGACTGGATGGAAAGACGGCTGTTCCTGTGCTTCAGCGCCCTGGCCGGGGCTGTGGTGTCGCTGGTCATGGCCTTGATGCTCATCACCGGCGACCCCGGCGCTTGGGCGGTAATTGCCCTGGTTGCGGCCAGCGGTTGCGCCTTCGCCTTTACGCTAACCGCCAGACAGGCGTACACCTTCGACATCGTCGGCCCGGAGCATGCCCTAAATGGGCTCTCTTTGAACCAGATGAGTATGCAGGCTGGCGGCATCGCCGGGGCAATAGTCTCTGGAGCGCTGATTGACGCCGTGGGACCAGGATGGCAGTACATGACCATCGCCGCCAGCTATCTCGGCTCGGCTGGAGTGCTCTTGGTCATCGGCCGTTCCACCAGGACAACGCAGCCCCAGCGGGAGCCAGTGCTCAAAAACCTGGCCGGATATGTCCACTTCCTCAGCCAGAATCGAATGCTAATGGTGCTAATGTGCCTGGCGTCCATTACCGAAGTGTTCGGTTTCAGCCACATGACCTTGCTGCCAGTGTTCGCCAAAGAAGTGCTGGGCGTTGGCCCGGTGGGCCTGGGCTACCTGACTGCGGTGCGGCAGGCTGGGGGATTGCTGGGGCTACTGCTGCTGGCCAACCTAAGAGACTACCGCCGAAAAGGGCTGCTAATGTTCGTGATTGCCGGCACCTTTGGGGTGGGGCTGATGGGGTTCTCCGTTTCTTCCGCTCTGGTCTTTTTCATTGTTGTGCTGGCAGCGGTGAACGCCTGCGCCATGTCGGTAGACACCCTTTATAAGACGTTGATGCAGGCCAACGTGCCCAACGAGCAGCGGGGTCGGGCCATGGGCTCGTGGGTCTTGAGCATTGGAGTCGCACCGGTGGGCCACATAGGCGTGGGCGGTCTGGCCGCCGTCTTAGGCGCTCCGGGGGCTCTTCTGCTTAACGGCGCAGTGCTGGCCGGGGTTAGCCTTGCGGCAGCCATCGGCCTGCCCAAGATTCGCCGACTAGAATAGTCTGCATCGTCAAGGCTGCTCATTCACGCCTGCGCCCTTGAACTTAACACCCCTCATTGATAACTTCGATAAAGGCATTCATGGTTCATGAATACTAAATATTGCTGTGATTTCTCCGAAGTTTTCGGGCCAATCCAGCCGCAAATTTAGCCTTGGCTAATAAGCACAGACATCATAGCCGTCTGTGGTGAAGCCTTGGCAGTCTGCCCCTGAGCCCGGCGTAGGCTAGACACAAAACGGCTACGCAGAGGTTCTGAGAGAGCGAACGGATTGCGCAATTCAATTGCCATCAAGCTGGTGTTGGGGCTAGGACTGTTTCTAGCCCTATTTTTTGCTGCCGCTGGCATGTCATTTTGGCAGGCCGAAGCCGTGGACAAAAAAACTGAAGCCATCGTCCAAGTTCTTTTGCCCAAAACGAATTTGGCCTATGAGATGGAAATTAACTCTAACAAGACCAAAATTTGGATGCTGGAGTACATCGAGAACCCCAGCCCGGTCCTCCGCGCCAAGAACGTCGCCACTTCATCCCAATTCGAGCGTTACACCAGAGAATACCTGAGGTTAGCCAATGCTGACGAAATAGCGAATGTGTCGACCGTCCTAGATGAAATGTCCATTGAGCTAATCAGCAAAAGTGCAACGTTGATGAACCAGGCAGACGCCAAAAAATCGCTATCCGAATCTCTAGATCAAGATTTCAGAGCCCTCGATCGCCTTGCATTAATTGACATCAGCTCACAAATGGAACTGCGCAAATCCTACGGTCTCGATAAATTACCCCTGCTTCAGATTATGCAAACTGAAATTGCCGAAATCAACAGCGAAATGGGGGCCTACCTCCGGTCGCCAAATTTGTCTTCCCGAGACGAAATCTCAAGCCATTCCAAAGAATTCTACGAATCAATATCCCGCTTCAACGGCATGGCAGTAACTGCAGAGGAAGCACAGAGGGCCGAAAGCCTCGAAGCCATGTTCCGCACCACCGAGATTTCGGTAACCCAATTACTGGACCTGAAAGACAGCCTAGATGAGAACCTAGCGGCATTTCTAGACCAACTTGTGGAGTTGGACGGCATCTTGAGGAAACAGGTGATTATTCCGGTCCATCTGCAAATGGCAGATGCGCGGGATGCAGTCCACTCCATCGATGCCCAAACCAATCGGGTCACACTGACCCTCCTGATTGTGGGGATAGGACTGGTTTTCGGTGGAACATTAATGGTCTTTAGCCGTATATCCCATCCGGTCAACAAGTTGGTTGAGGCGAGTAATAAAGTGACCGCAGGCGACCTTTCCGCCAGGGTAGAAGTTATATCCAATGACGAAATTGGACTGCTAGGCGCTGCGTTCAACGAAATGGTTGCGAACCGGGAGCAGGCCGAGAGCGCTTTGGTCTTAAGTGAGGAACAGCAAAGACGGTTGGCGGATGAAAACGCGGTCAATGCCACAATCGGTCGCATCGTCAACTCATCGTTGCACCTAGATGACGTTTACGACGCCTTCACCCAAGAAGTCCGCACGGTGGTGCGCTTCGATTGGCTGGCCATCTCCATTTTGGACCGTGAGTTGGAACATCAGCGGATTGACTACGTATCAGAGCAGTTGGTGCCATATCTCAGGCGCGGGACTTCGCTGGGCTTAAAGGGCTCATTTGTGGGAGCGGTCGTGGAACATCGGGCTTGCCTGGTGGAAACCTTCGACGACCAAGACGCCATCGAAGGAAAGTATCTCACCGTTTCACCAATTGCCCAGGCGGGTTTCCATTCCATTTTGGGCGTGCCCCTATTCTCCAGAGACCGGGTAATCGGCGCATTGGTGTTCGCATCGGCGGAAAAAATCCCTTATTCGGAAAGCGAAACAGCCGTGGCACGTAACGTTGCGGAGCAGGTAGCCGGCGCCATCGCCAACGCTCAGATTTACGCAGAGCGCCAAGAGGCCCAGACCGAACTGTTACGCGCCCATGATGAGCTGGAAAACCGCGTCTTGGAGCGGACCTTGGAGTTGGAAAAGACCCGCGACATCGCCGAGGAAGCCACCAGGGCCAAGAGCCAATTCCTGGCGACCATGAGCCACGAACTCCGCACTCCGCTCAACGCGGTTATCGGGTACAGCGAACTGTTAATTGATGAGGCCACCGAGGCAAATAACACCGCTAGCATCCCTGACCTAGAGCGCATCATCGCTTCGGGAAAACACCTTCTTACTCTGGTTAACGACATATTAGACCTGGCCAGAGTCGAAGCAGGCAAGATGGATTTGTTCATTGAAGAATTCAGCATCTCCAGCGTAGTTGAAGAAGTTAGGGTCGTGTCGGAAACCCTAATTAGCAAGAATAGAAACAAGCTGACCGTAGACTGCCCGGCCAATATCGGGTCTATGCAGACGGACCAGGTCAAGATTCGTCAGATGCTGTTCAATTTGCTGAGCAACGCCGGCAAGTTCACCGAGCACGGCAAAATCTCCATGCGCGTAGACCGCGAGGCCATCGATGGGGTCGATTCGGTCATCTTCACGGTAGCGGATACCGGAATCGGAATGACCCCGGCTGTTGCTAAGAAGTTGTTTCAGCCCTTCACGCAGGCTGACTCTTCCACAGTTCGAAAATATGGCGGCAGCGGGCTGGGTCTTAGCCTTTGCCGAAGCTTCAGCCATATGATGGGCGGCACCATTACTTTGCATACCACATTGGGGATGGGCTCAACATTCGTGATTTCCCTTCCCGCGACAATCGACGGCCCCGAGCTCGACCTGCCGAATACATCCGGTGCGGCAGATGAGGTACCAGACTCTATAAGTTCGGTTGCTGAAGAAATTAAACAACGAATCCAAGTCTAAACATTGCCATTAAAGAACATACCGTTGGCGAGGCTACTAACAGTCCAATAATTCAAGCCATTAATCCGGACGGGCGACGGCCTGCTGTCGGAATAATATACAGGTCAAACCGAATTGGGAAAAGAGGGTCAAACGAGAGGAATACATGAGTAAATTGCTTCTGATTGAAGACAACGAAATGAACCGCGACATGCTCACTCGCCGCCTAGAACGCAAGGGGTATGAAATATCCATCGCGGTGGACGGAAAGGATGGGGTTATGAAGGCCAAGGCCGATAACCCCGACCTGATTCTAATGGACATGAGCCTGCCGAACATCGATGGATGGGAGGCGACGCGCATTATCAAAGGGTCTCAGGAAACGCGGCACATACCTGTAATCGCCCTTACGTCCCACGCCATGGCCGGTGACCGGGAAAGGGCTCTAGAAGTCGGATGCGACGAATATGACACCAAACCCATCGATTTCTTCAGACTGCTAACCAAGATAGAGAACCTGCTGCCTAAGAAGGCCGCCTAATGACTCAAGAACGATTCGACGGCCTGGAACCCAAGAAATCCTCTGGAGAGGGAGTTCCAGCGCAAAACATCAATCACGAGTTGCGCACCTTCCTCCACTCAATAATCGGCTACATCGAACTTCTTCAAGAAGAGGCCGAATCCCAGGGTCATAGCAGCCTGGCTCCGGACCTGGAGAAGATTTTACTGGCCTCAAACCACCTGGCAGCATTGGTGGAAGAAAGACTCCCCGATACGGAGTCGGCATTCACCCAAATGAATCTTGAACCCACGTCTTCTTCCCGAGAGGACGCTGGCAAGTGGCTTAGGGACCGAATTTTTGCTCCCAACCAGGAACAGCGGTAAAGCTACGGAACCCGTGTGGCCCAATAGTTAGGCCACGCCTTCCAGGCACCGGGCCACAAACTTTTTCATCAGCGCCAACGCCCGGTCCGTTTCTGGGCCAGGACTGTACCCAAAGCCGTGGGGCATATCTGGGAACATTTCCATCTTGATGCTGCCGCCTGCGGCCCGGTAAGCGGTTACGAATTGCTCCGTCACCGGCACCGGCAGGTTCCCGTCGGCCGACCCTTGGATGATTAGCGTGGGCGGTAGATGGACGTCCTCACCCCTTTGAAGTATCTGGAAAGGACTGCCCTCTTTCATGGCATCGGTAGTCAGAAAATACCCCTCTGACAGTTCCACCAGCCTGGCTTTCCCTTCCGCTTGAGCGTACTGATAGCGGGCATACGGGTCTACGATTGGCCAAGCCGCCAGCACGTACTTCAAGGTGGCGTTCGCATTAGAACCTGGTAGATCCAACGTGTTGTACGAAACATGGTTGGGGCGCATGGCGCTTAGCAGCACGCTATGTCCACCGCTGGAAGAGCCGATACCGCCAACCGTGCCTGGATTGGCATTAAAATCCGCAGCCTTGGACTTGAGCCACCGGATTGCGAAATTTACGTCTTCGACCTGGGCCGGATATGGATGCTCCGGGGCCAACCTAAAGTCGATGGCCGCTACCACCATACCGCTCTCGGCTAATGACCGGTCCATCACCTCCGCATTCGTCCTGTCGCCGGTGCTCCATACTCCTCCGTGGACGTCGAGGAGCGCCGGGAACGGCCCCGCACCCGTTGGTTGGTAGACCCGCACCGCCAACCCAGCACGGTATTCCAAGTCCTGAACGCTTATCTCGCAAGCCCCCGCCGGGTCATATGTCACTGGTGATTCGCCTGCCATTTAATCCTCCAGATTAGTGGAACCAAGGGCCGAGCCCCATTAGTAAAAACGATTACCGCTGATACTTGTAGTCCTTGGAGATACCCCGTTCCGGCACGGGGGACGCGTTCTTAACCTGGTAGCGGTACTTGGGGTCGAGAGCGGGTTTGGGGCCGATGGTGCCTCGGAGCACTCCGATTTTCTCCACTTCATGCTCCACCACATCGCCTGGCTCCAGGAACCTGGCGGAATCGTACCCCTTACGCATGGCCTCTCTGATGGAGCCGCCGCCGACAGTACCGCTGCCAATCACGTCGCCGGGGACAATACGACTGTCCATGGATGCCCGCTCCACCATATCCTCGAAGGAATGGTAGGCATTCTCGGCGGCGCTGTCCTTGCACCAATATTCCCCGTTAACCTTGACGTTGCACTTTAGGTTCAGCCGTCCGTCTTTGATGTAGGGGGCCAATTCGTCTGTCGTAACCAACCAGGGGCCGACGGACGATGCGGTGTCTTTGCCCTTGGCCGGGCCTAGGCCGAACGCCATCTCGTCTACCTGAAGATCGCGGGCGCTCCAGTCATTGAATAGAGTGAACCCTGCGATGTAGTCCATTGCGTTGGCAGCGGAGACGTTTCGCCCTTCTTTGCCAATCACACAGCCAATCTCAAGCTCGTAGTCAAATTGTACCGACGCCGCCGGAAATGGAATCTCGGCGTCAGTCCCGTAGACACAGAGGGGATTGGAAAAGTAGAAAACCGGCATGCGGTACCAGACTTCCGCTGGCTCACGGGTTCCCTGGTTGCTGGCGTGTTCTTCATAAACGATGAAATCACGCACCGTGGGCGGCTGTAGTACCGGCGACCGCAACTGAACGTTTGCCAAGGGCACTCGCGGCGCGGCGGTATTCTTCGCCAACGCGTCGCGGACTCGGTCGATTGGCGAGTCGCCCAGCTCCAACAACGCCTGCACATCTCGCAGCTGCTGGCCGTCGCCGACCAAGGCGCTGACATCAACGACATCGTCGTTATCCAAGACGCCGCAGCGCGGTCCATTCCCCGTGTCATAAGTCAGTAATTTCATAAGTCCTCCCATTCAAGCGCGATCTGTCCCGCCGCTAACAAGAGCGAGAACATTGGGCATTACAGCACACGCACATCACGCGGTCAATCGACGCTAGATCTCTGCCGCCCAACTCAGTGGCGGCGGCTAACTGGAAAGATCATCATCAATCAGTTCGGCAATTTGCCGGTCATTGTCGCCGGTATGAGTTTTTAGCTGCTCGGACACCCATACCCGACGGTGTTCTGGGTGGTTTTGGTTCAGCTTCCACTTGCCCTGTAACCGGGTGATTGCAATCTCGAAACCGACAATACGTTTCATCATCTGGTCGGAGTATTCCGTGCTGAAGTCGGGTTGCCAGGGTTTGGGCTGGGAGGCTTCGTAGAAATCGGTCAGCCGTCCCACGTTTTCTTCCATCCCCGCCCGGTCTTCGATTGCCTTGAACACCCCGGTTGCATGTACCGCCACGTAATTCCAAGTGGGAACAACATCTTCTTCTTGATACCAGGTTGGGGACACGTAGGCGTGGGGGCCATGGAAAACCACCAGCACCTCTTGGCCGTTGGCATACCGCCATTGCCGATTGGCTTTAGCCATATGCCCGAGTATTAGGCCCTGTTCACCGCTGTCCTCGTCGATGATGAACGGCAAGTGACTGGCCATCGGCTCGGAACCGGTGTGTGAAAACAAAATACCAAACCCGTTGCTCTTCATGAATTCGAACAGCTTGGCACGGTCATTAACTTCGTAATACTTCGGAATGTACATTTATTCCCTCAGATCCCTCAGGCATTTTTCTGTGCGGCCTGCGCTCGGCGTGGACCGTATAGCCCGCTGTTGCGAGCCCAAAGGCTCATAACATGGGGCTTCATAGTACTAAATCATAATCGCCCATACTATCAAGATGACAAAAGCGGTCATGAAAAATGACTGTGGATTTCGTTTGAAACCAATAGGGAGACTCACTGATGACTCGACTGGTCGACACAAGAAACATGTTCGATTCCGACGACGAAGTTAAGAATCAAGAAGTGTCCCAAAACGGAGTTTCAGGGCGGACATACCGACAAGGCTATTCCGAAGCAGAGTGCGCCTGCTGCGGAGCCAATTCCCTGCATGCCTTGCGGATTGGCTACAGCTTCGTCGAGTGGGTATGCGACATTTGCGGCACCAGCATCGAGCAAACCCTAGCTCCTATAGCTAAAGCCAGATAGGCCAGATTAGGCCAAGATGCCTAATCTGATTGCCTTATAGACTCGGTCTGCGGTAACAGGAAGCTCCAATACCCGGCATCCGACAGCGTCGGCCACGGCATTGGCGATGGCGGCGGCGGTGGCGTTGTTTGCCAGCTCTCCAATTGCCTTGGCTTCGTAGGGTCCGGTGCCGCCTTCGGCATGTACTAACACCGTCTCGAGGGACGGGATGTCCGCCATGGATGGAAGCTTGTAATCGCCCAGGTTCCCGTTAATAACCTGACCGCCATCCAAAACCAGCTCTTCGGTGACACCCAGACCAAAGCCCGTTATAACCCCGCCGTCAATTTGGCCCTGATGCGCTATGGGATTGATGATTGTGCCCACATCGTGCGCTGTAACTAACCTGAGCACCTTGACCTGCCCGGTCTCAACATCCACATCGACCTCAGCTACTTGAGCGCTGAAATAGGTAATGTCCTCACGCTCTTCAGCGGTGTGCTCAACGGTTATCGTCAGCGGAAGTGTCGCGCCGTCGGCGATTGCCTGCCGCATCTGCGCACAGGCCTTAACCACCGCCTGACCCTCTGTGTAGGTGACCCGGCTGGCGCGGGGACCCTCGTCGTAGGGCGTGCTATCGGTATCGCCGGGGCGAACACGAACTTGTTCCAGCGTGACGTTCATCTCGCTGGCTACTATCTGCTTCTCGATGGTGTGGGTGCCAGTGCCAATATCCACCGTGGGGCTGATAACGCTAAACGACCCGTCGGCCTCGGCAGTCAGCACGGCCCCAGCAATTCCACCCCCTATCTGACGACCGAAGATGGCGACTCCCCGGCCATGACCCGGCCCATTCTTGGGTTTCCCCCAGTTTCCCGCAGCCAAGGCGGCGTCCAGCACCGGGCGGATATTCACCACTTCTTGAACTCGGCCCAACGCATCCTCGTCGCCCTGTTCCAATAGGTTCATCTGTCTGAATTTGGCCGGGTCCATTCCCAGCTCCGATGCCAACAGGTCTGTGTGCGACTCGAGGGCAAAGGTGTATTGGTGGGCTCCCGGCGCTCTGAAGTATCCTGCGGGCGTGGTGTTGGTATAGACCTGCAAGAATTCAAAGGATGTGTTGGGGATTCGGTAGCCGCCACCGACGTAATGATGGGTGGAAAGGTAGGCCCTCGGTTTCATGGCGCCGTAGGCACCGCTGGCGTGGACCGTCTTAACTTCTCGAGCCGTAATTCGACCGTCACGGGTTACTCCCGAGCGAATCTTCACAACGGTGTAATGGGTTGGATTACTGGCGGTGAGTTCTTCCACAGAGCTCATTATGATTTTGACGGGACGGTTTGCCGCCTTGGCCAAGAGGTAAGCGATGGGCAGGTCGCGGCCATCGCCCTTGCCGCCGAAATCGCCGCCCACCGCGTTTACATTGACTCGGAATTGCTCTTCCGGAATACCAAGCGATAGCGCAGTTTGCCGACGCGCCCGAAACGGGGCTTTGCTGGAACACCAGGCTTGAATACGCCCGTCATCATCAATGGCTACGACGCTGGCGTAGGGCTCAATATAGCCTTGGTGGCGGCTGGGAATGGTAAATGAATGCTCCAAGACAACGTCGGCCTCGGCAAAGCCCTGGGCCAGGTCGCCCTTGCTCCAGGAGAGCCGCGTCTGGCCGTTGTGGACGTCCGGGGCTAGCAGGGCTAGGGGCGCTCCTTCGTAGGCCGCAACATCGTCGTGGAGCAGCGGAGCATCAGCCTGCATCGCTTCCATGGGATCGAAGACCGCCGGAAGCACTTCGTAATCAACTTCTATGAGCCTAATCGCTTCGTCGGCAGCTTCGGGGGTCTCCGCAGCCACGGCTGCTACCCGGTCGCCAATGTAGCGGACGCGGTCCCAGCAGAGGAGCGGCAGGTCACGCAGCACTTTCCCAAAAAGGCATCCGATGGCGTCCTGGCCGGTAACCACGGCTTTGACGCCAGGAACCTGCTCGGCTGCCGTGGTGTCAATACTGCGAATTCGAGCGTGGGGATGGGGGCTGCGCAGAATCTTGCCGCACAGCATTCCGGGCAAAATCACGTCGCCAGCGTAGAGGGTTTCACCAGTGACCTTGGCAGGCCCGTCAATACGTGCAACAGACTGGCCAATAATTGACGATTGGGAGCTCATCTGCTCATTTCCTCAGGACTCGTCCTTGGGTTTAGTCCGCCAATCCTACCTCCGCCAATCCTACCATAGGAGCTTCGCGACTCTGGTAGGATTGGCCGCTCCTAACCTTCGTTAAGGAACGCTTTAATCGAATCCTGTTCCATCAACGGGTATATCGCAAATTCGGCGGGCACCGCATCGGCCCACTCGTTGAGCAAACGATGCAACATCTCATGGGAATCTACGTCGAAAATTCCAACTGCGCCGCGGCCAGTGCGGGGGTAAAACGACCGGGCAATGCCGCGTTCCAGTTTGTCTTCCACCCAAGGCCAAAAACTCTTGCGCGCCTCACGTACATCCGATGGTCGAGTCGGCGCAGGCGTGCTCATCACTAAAAACAGCATTTTCGTTCCCCTAAATAGGTTTGAGATACATTAAGAATTCCTTACACCCGGCATATTACCTCTTATCACAATGCACTGTGAGCATCGTAATACCGTCGCAATTTACACGCCTACCAGGCGTGGACGAATCTGCTCCACCAAGGGGTAAGAGTGCAGTAAATCTTGGAACGTTGTAAAATCTTTTGTACAAACAGTTAATATCGTTCATCAACTAGGGGAGGCGTCCATGGTTCGCTCCAAGCCCAAGCGGGAAAAACCAGCAGAAACCTTAGCCGATTTCATAACACGCGTTAGTAAATCACCGACGAGGACTAACGGGTTGAAGAAGAATCTGAAAGGCGCACGTCGCTAAGCTAGGTAATAGCTAGTCAAGGCTGATTAAGGCAACAAAAATGCCCCGGCTCAATTGAGCCGGGGCATTTTTTTGATTCCCGGACAAACACGAGGGTCAGGCCGCAGTTAGCGGCAGACCGCTATTTTGGTAGTGTTTCTAGCTTTAGTTCGCCCGACAAGCTGGCCAGTAATAGATCCAACATCTCGAATTCCCATTCTGTGACGAATGTGATGGCGGTGCCGTCGGACCCCATGCGCGCGGTCCGGCCGATACGGTGAACGTACTCTTCCAGGTTTTGCGGCATGTCATAGTTGACGACGTGCGATACCTCCGGAATATCCAGGCCTCTGGCCGCGACGTTGGTCGCCACTAGGACCTTAAGTTCCCCAGAGTGAAAGGACTTCATCGCCGCGTTTCGTTCGGACTGAATCATGCCGCCGTGAATCCCAATAGCAGCCACGCCTTGGCGCTGTAATGCACGGGCCAACTGGTCTACCCCGGCTTGGGTCTTCCGGAACAATAGGGCCTTACCGTCGCTCATCTGGGTTTTTATCAGGCCCACTAGGGTGCGCACCCGGTCCGATTCCAAAACCTCGTAGTAAATCTGACGTAGGTGGGGTGCGGTTTCAATCTCGCCGCCAATCCTTATCCAGGTTGGCGAATGCATGTGGCGCTCAACAATCCTTCGGATAAGCGTGGGCATTGTGGCGGAGAAGAGGGCCGTCTGCCGGTTTCTGGGCGTACGGTACAAAATTCGCTCAATATCGGGTAGGAAGCCAATGTCTAGCATCTCGTCGGCTTCATCCAACACCACGGTATGAACGGATTCGATTTTTAGGGTTCCCCGGCCCAGGTGATCCAGTATGCGACCTGGGGTGCCCACGACTATTTGAGTGCTTCGATTGAGTGCCGTAATTTGCCTGGAGATGGGCTGTCCTCCGTAGCAGGCGACCACTCCCAGATTACGGAATTCGGCCAGGCGCGCAAGTTCCTCGCGGACCTGCATTGCCAGTTCGCGAGTCGGAACTAGTACCAGCCCTTGAACAAAATTCAGGGAAGGGTCTACCCGTTCCACCAAGGGAATACCAAAGGCGGCGGTTTTTCCGGTGCCCGTATGAGCTTGGCCCACCACA
>JABMNL010000013.1 GCA_013204585.1 SAR202 cluster bacterium
CGCCGCAGCCGAGACTGCTACCTGGGTGCAGGGCGAACTTTCCGTGTTGAACCTAACTGGGGTCCCTTTCCAAGCTGCTACTGCGACCCCAACGCCAACCCCCGTATTGATTCAGGGCGACCCCGGCCCGACTGGACTTCCGGGTCTACAAGGCCCAGCCGGTCCCGCCGGATCAGGAGGTCCTTCTGGGCCTGCCGGTCCTGCCGGTGTGGCTGGCCCCGCAGGCGTACAAGGACTAGTTGGGCCTCCAGGCCCTCCAGGTCCTCAAGGCGAGGGCGCCAGTTCGGCGTTGATTGTAATAGCCTTGTTATTTGGCATACTCGGATTTCTGGGCGCCTTTGGGGGCATGGTCTGGCGCTGGCTGGTCGAATAACTAGTCGTTATTGCTCGCTTAGTATGTGCGCCTTCGGTAGGCTTCGATTTACATTTATACAATCTCAGCAATAGTCGATGTGTGGCTATGTTTGTCCGATTCTGGACAGGTTCGCAAATCGGCGGATATAATGACCCGACTCTCACCGTCGGCGCAGGGCTGCGTAGATTTGAATCTATACCGCCCAGGGACAAACCGTGGGGTGAGCCAAGCCCCCTCAGTATTGCGGTTATGGTTATAAAGGGGGAAGTGTCGGAACTGGTAGACGAGCATGATTTAGGATCATGTGCTGCAAGGCGTCCGGGTTCGAGTCCCGGCTTCCCCACCAATTGCCAATGCCCGGTAGACAATACCCGGCAGACAGCGTCCCGTAAATGGGAATCTGTAGACATAAAACCGAAATCTGAACAACCGGTGTGGCATCCATTAGCCATCTTGTTGCGTACAAGTAATCGCCCGCCGGACTTGAGGAGATTCATTGGCCCCACTGCTAGAAGTTAAGGACTTAAAGACCCACTTCTTCACCATGGACGGTGTCGTCAAGGCCGTCAACGGCGTGTCCTACGACCTGGAAGAGGGGGAAACCCTGGGTTTGGTGGGAGAGAGTGGTTGCGGCAAAAGCGTGAGCGCCCTTTCCGTCATGCGGTTGATACCAAATCCACCGGGTAGGATTGTCGGCGGGGAAATTTTCTTGGACGGAGAAGATATCCTGAAGGTCGACATGGAAGATATGCGGCACATACGCGGGGCGAAAATCTCCATGGTCTTCCAAGAGCCGATGACCTCACTCAACCCAGTACTGACAGTGGAACGGCAACTCACCGAGACCCTCCAGTTACACATGGGAATGTCTAAGAACGAATCCCAGCGCGAAGGTGTGAACCTGCTGGCTAGGGTGGGAATTCCCGACCCAGAAGGCCGCATTAAACAGTATCCCCATCAATTCAGCGGCGGAATGAGACAGCGCGTGATGATTGCCATGGCCCTGAGCTGTAATCCCCGCCTAATCATTGCCGACGAACCTACCACGGCGTTGGACGTGACCATTCAGGCCCAGATTTTGGACTTGATGAAAGCCCTTACCACCGAGTTCGGCGTGGCATTAATCGTCATCACCCATAACCTGGGTGTGGTGGCTCGCTACGCAGACCGGGTAAACATAATGTATGCCGGCAAGGTGGTTGAGCGGGGCAACGCCCACGAGATTTACGCCAACCCGCGTCATCCATATACAGTGGGTCTGCTTCGGTCCGTGCCTCGTTTGGACCTTCCCCGCCGGGCGAAACTCGACCCCATCGAAGGCCAACCACCTGACCTAGCGAACCTTCCCCCTGGTTGTTCATTCCAAGCCCGTTGTAAATGGGCCATCGATAAATGTTCGACCGATTCCCCGGAATTGATGGAAACGAATGAGGGACACCTTTCCGCCTGCTGGCGGGCCGACGAACTGGGCCCAACTGCCATCGACTTCTTGAACGCACCGGAAGCGGAGTAAAACCGTTCACCGGATATAGGACTGAATATGACTACAATGCCGGAAGCCGCAGCCCCCGGAGCCGCCCCGAAAAACGACGATGTGCTAGTCGAGGTCAAAGACCTTCAGATGTACTTCCCTGTCAGCTCTGGAATTCTGTTTCAGCGCACCGTGGCCAACGTTAAAGCAGTAGACGGCGTTAGCTTCACGGTTAAACGAGGCGAGACCCTTGGTCTAGTGGGCGAAAGCGGTTGCGGTAAGACCACCACCGGCCGGTGTATCTTGCAGCTCTACAAACCCACTGGCGGTCAGGTCATATTCGACGGCAAAGACTTGACCAAGATGAACACCAAGCAGATGCGCGGTATGCGACGCGAGATGCAGGTCATCTTTCAAGACCCGTACAGCTCGCTAAACCCTCGCATGACAGCGGGCAACATCATCGGCGAGCCATTGATTGTTCATGGTCTGGTAAAGAGTAAAGAGGAATACCGAGAAAAAGTTGCCGACCTTCTCCAGAACGTGGGGCTCAACCCCTACATGGCAGACCGCTTCCCCCATGAGTTCAGCGGCGGACAGCGGCAGCGTATCGGCGTAGCTCGCGCTTTGTCAGTTAGCCCCAGCTTCATCGTGGCCGATGAGCCGGTATCCGCTCTAGACGTATCCATCCAGGCGCAGATCATCAATCTTTTGGAAGAACTTCAAGAACAGTTCAACCTGACCTACTTGTTCATAGCCCACGACCTATCGGTGGTGCGACACATTAGCGACCGGGTAGGTGTCATGTACCTGGGCCACATGGTGGAGATGGCCGAGCGCAACGAAATTTACCGCAACCCCGTTCATCCTTACACCAAGGCTTTGCTATCGGCAGTGCCGATTCCCGACCCGGTGTTGGACGCCCAGCGCGAACGGGTGCTGCTTACTGGTGAGGTTCCCAGCCCGCTGAACCCACCCAGCGGTTGCGTATTCCACCCGCGCTGTCCCGCAGCCAACGACTCTTGTTCCCAGACCCTGCCGGAACTACGAGAAGTGGAGCCGGACCACCACGCAGCATGCCTGCTGGCAACGGGTTACTAAAACCCGTACTCAGCCCTAACTTGTAAATCAAGAGAGGCCGTTTAAGAACGGCCTCTCTTTTTGCTTTGTTAAGGCTTAAACCCTGCCGTATGGCGTCGTTGAATCGGGAATATAGAGCCACGGTCATTCGTCATTCCAGCTTTCGCTGGAATCTAGATTGGCTGCCTCAGCCAATCATCATCTCCTCAGAGCATTGTGGATTCCAGCTTTCGCTGGAATGGCGGAAGGCGACCAAACCGATGACAGGCGACCCGTCAATTCGCTCATGGTGAGCTCCGACTGGGGGTCGACCCCGACGCGTCGGAGGATGAAATCGGACTTGTCGAACCACGTGTTCGCTAACAACGAAGTTAAACCCAAGCAACTCCTTCGACAAGCTCAGGATGAGCGGGCCAGCGGGTGCCCTGATGCCGAATGGTTGAAGTTGACTGGATTCCAACGAAAGCTGGAATGACGAGTTTGACGTTCGTGGGTGTGTTTGCGAACAATCTATGGAATGGCTGATCAATTTGGGGGTTCGTTAGGGTTTGGATTTCTATTATGCCTCTCACGTTGCCAGGTTATGGCCCTGAATCTTCATTGTGGGCAAAAATGGGTCATGGTACCATTGGACTAGTATGATTCCGAGCCTAATTAGAAACTTCTGCATCATTGCCCACATCGACCATGGGAAATCGACCTTGGCCGATCGGTTTTTAGAAATTACCGGCACCGTTCGCGCCAGCGAAATGCAAGCCCAGTTCCTGGACAGCATGGATTTGGAAAGGGAAAGGGGCATCACCATCAAGGGGAAGGCAGTGACCATGTCACACACAACCCCTGATGGACAAACCTATCAGTTGAACCTCATTGACACTCCAGGCCATGTGGACTTCAGCTACGAAGTATCCCGGGCCCTGGCGGCATGTGAAGGCGCTCTGCTGGTGGTGGATGCCAGCCAAGGCATTGAGGCCCAGACAATTGCCAACACCCTTTTGGCCATGGAGTACGACCTAGAGCTTATTCCGGTGTTGAACAAAGTCGACCTGCCTCAGGCAGAACCGGACCGGGTTTCCGCCGAGATTCAACAAGCATTCGGGTTCCGGGCCGACGAAATACTCTATGTTTCGGCCAAAGAGGGAACCGGCGCCAGAGAAATATTAGACGCCGTTGTTAAGCGTGTGCCCGCGCCAACCGGTGCGGTTGACGGTCCTCTTCGCTCCCTGGTCTTTGACTCGGAATATAACCCATACAAAGGCATCATCGCCCACGTCCGTGTTAAAGACGGCAAGGTGGCGAAGAACGACCGGATTAAGATTATGTCCTCGGGCAGAGTGGCTGAAGTTGTTGAAGTGGGAGTGTACTCCCCGGGTCCTACGCCAACTGATTGTCTGGAAACAGGCCAGGTTGGCTACGTTGCCACTGGGTTCAAAGAAGTGCGTGAATGCAGTGTTGGCGACACTCTGACATTGGACCGAACGCCTGCGACCGAGCCTCTTCCCGGCTATTTCCCCCTCAAGTCCATGGTATTCGCAGGTCTATACCCGTCCGACGGCGAAGAATATAACAATCTTCGTAACGCCCTGGAAAAGCTGCAACTGAATGACGCGTCGTTGAGCGCTGAGCCTGAAAGTAGCAGCGCTCTGGGCTTTGGCTTCCGCTGCGGATTTTTGGGTCTGATGCACTTAGAGATTGTCCAAGAACGTTTGGAACGGGAGTACGACCTAGACCTAATCGTTACCGCTCCTAGCGTGGCGTACCAAGTGGTTCTGAACAACGGTGAGACGATATTGGTGGATAGCCCCGCCAAGTTACCCAGTCCCAATGATTTCACGGAGATTCAAGAGCCCCTTTTGGACCTGACTATTGTGGCCCCCAACCGGCATGTGGGCGCTTTGATGGAATTGATGCATTCCCGTCGCTCTGAATTCAAACGGATGGAATACATGCAGGGGGGCGGCACCCGTCAAGACGGCAAAGAAGAAGCTAGTGAGCAGTCTAGGGTTGTCATGGAATACACCATCCCACTGGTGGAACTGTTGGCTGATTTCTACAACCAACTGAAATCCAAGACCCAGGGATACGCCTCTTTAGACTATTCCTTCGCCGGTTACCGCGCTGCGCCGTTGGTCAAGGTGGATATCTTGGTGAACCATCATCCGGTGGAAGCATTGTCCATGATATTGCATCGGGACTCCGCAGTTGCTCAAGGCCGGAAAATCGTGGACAAGCTGCGCGCCACCATTCCCAGACAGATGTTTGAAGTCCCAATCCAAGCGGCCATCGGTGCCCGCGTCATTGCTCGTGAGACCGTACGGGCGATGCGGAAAGACGTTCTGGCCAAGTGCTACGGCGGCGACATCTCGCGGAAGCGAAAGCTGCTGGAAAAGCAGAAAGAAGGCAAGAAGCGTATGAAGATGGTCGGACAGGTTGAGATTCCCCAGGAAGCTTTCCTGACCTTACTCGAAGTAGGTGGCGACAGCTAACGGCCAAGCGCCCTGCTTGGCCGTTAATTAAATACCTAGGGCTTTTCGCACTTCCCGCAGTTGCCCCAAATGCTCCCTGATGTGCCCAGTTAGCGTCCGCTCCAATATAGTTCTGAGCGTACGTTCTTCATCGTATTCCCGGGTCTTCTGGTGCATCATGACCGTCTTTGTCTCAAGATCTTCTTCCGTAGCGCTGGATATTACGCGGTCCAGCCCCTGGAAGAAATTCTCGATGTCAGCCGTTACCTGAGCCATGTCGTAACCGGCTCGTTCGGGGGTCACATTGGTCAAATCGGCCCAGAGGTCGTATTCCGTTACTTCACCGGCAAGAATTCCTCTGACCAAAGTGTGGACGCCACCGGGGGGCGTGTCGAGGATGTGGTACACCAACTCCCGCACTGACCATTCTTCCGGGCCCGATTTCCAGTCCAAACAATAGTCCATGCCGTCTAGAACAGAGAGTAAGTCGGTCCGGGTGCTTAAGACCGCGTTCAGGTGCGCCTGCTTGCCGGTAGTCAAAGGATTCCTCCGTGAAGATAAAGTACGCCGTTAGAGCAAGTTACGCCATTAGGCCTTTAATAATTAATTGATTCGGTCCTGAAACTCCCGCAGCAGCGCAAGAGCTTCTTCTTTAGTGTCGCTTCGTTCCAACGCAAAAGCTAGGGAAGCTCGCAAGAGACCCATGGGAGTGCCTCCGTCGAACCGCTTGCCGGCAAATTGTAAGGCGTACAAATCGTGTTCTTGAAGCAATGCCAGCAAAGCGTCGGTAAGTTGAATTTCGCCTTTAGCGCCGGGCTTGGTGTTCTCTAATACCTGGAAAATCTGGGATGGCAGTATGTAACGCCCAACTATCGTCAGGTTGGACGGTGCCTGTTCCCGGGAAGGTTTTTCCACCATTCCTTGGATTTTGTAAACGCCGGCAGACACCGGAATACCATCCACTACTCCGTAGTTGTGAATCACTTCCCAGGGCAATTCTTCCACGGCGATAACCCCGGCGTTCATCTGGTCAGACACCTGCACCATCTGGGAGATTGCCCCCGGTGAGTGCGCGATAATATCGTCCGGCAAAATAACGACAAACGGTTCGTCGCCAACTGCGTCTTTGGCCATTAGCACCGCATGACCCAGGCCCAGAGCCTCTTGTTGTACTACAAAGCTGATGCGGGCTAGGCCGGAAGCTTCGGTCACTTTAGCCAGCAGCGCATCGTCACCGCTTTCTGCCAGCCTTCGTTCCAAGTCGGGTTGCGGCTGAAAGTAATCGGCAATCGCAACCTTGCCGGGAGACGTGACAATGATGACCTCTTCCACCCCAGCCTCGACCGCTTCGGAAATCACGTATTGAAGCAACGGACGGTCGATGATTGGTAGAAGTTCTTTGGGGACAGACTTGGTCACCGGTAAGAACCGGGTTCCTAAACCTGCGGCGGGTATAACGGCTTTTCGTATCTGCATTACATATGCGAATGGGTAAGCGCGGGTGCCAATGGGTAAGCGCGAGCCTAATTTTAGCACTGGGGCATTTGCGCTACAACGAGTTAGAGTTACCTCGAATTCCTCATTTTGATTGCAGCAGTGAAGCGCTGGTTCTGCGACTGGTGAATCGGGGATACACATCTTACGGCGTATTCATTTCTGTTTCTCTGGTTACTACCCGTCTGATATGTTTATCTCGTCGATTGGTTCCCCATTATCGATATCTATGTCATATTGTCTGCATCGTCGATAGTGGCATCCACGGCATTGAATAACCTTCAGACGGAGGAATACATAATGGTACGTTTGAGTAATCCCGCCGCACGAGTTCTAGAAAATCCGCGATGGGTAACTTCTCTATTTAGCCGGACCGACTACGCTTGGGTTTGGTTGATTATCCGGGTGTACGTCGGCTGGAACTGGCTGGAAGCAGGCTGGCACAAGATGACCGGTGATGGATGGATGGACGGCGGAACTTCGTTGCAGGGGTTCTGGCAGCGCGCGGTAGCGGTACCCGAGGCGGGCCGTCCGGCTATCTCCTACGATTGGTACCGGGAGTTTTTAGTATTTCTTCTGAACCATGATACCTACGTCTGGTTCGCTAAACTGGTGGCCGTCGGGGAATTCATGGTGGGGCTTGGGCTACTGTTAGGTATGCTGACGGGGATTGCCGCTTTCTTTGGAGTCCTCATGAACTGGAACTTCATGTTGGCCGGCACCGCCAGCACTAACCCAGTATTGGGGATTCTTGGTCTGGGACTGATGGTCGCTTGGAAGATTGCCGGCTGGTGGGGCTTGGACCGTGTTGCCATGCCGTTGGTTGGCGCTCCCTGGCAACGGGGACCGGTCTTCGGCGGTGACAGTGGGTCTGCACCCGAATTAGACCCTAGTTATTCATGGGCGCATTTGGCGGAACAGTGGGCACGTGTGCTAATTGGGGTCGGTGTCGCCTTGTACGCGTTAATCGACCTAACTGGAGCGGTGCAGATTGTGGTATTGCTTGCGGCCGGAGTGCTCGTGGCAGTCACTGGACTGAACCGGTTCCCGTTAATTCGCGGTCGTCGCTAAGAATCAGAGCATCTAGACCCTTCCCGCAGTTATGCGGGAAGGGTTTTTTATTTCTCAAAACTTTAGAAACCCTCGGTCATCCTTCGGTCCGCTACCGGTATGAGAAATACAAGCTTACTTGACTCCCCCACTATTTCGACCCTACCATGATATTAAGGCCGCACTAGACGGGGAGCCAGCGGTGCCCTGTATCCGCAATCCGCTCTAGCGGGGTTGAACTCCTCCCCTCGGCTTGGCCAACGGGCCTATATCTTGGCTGATGATATTGAGGGCTGGGTCCTGCGCAATGTAGACTTGTGAACCCCGCCAGATCCGGAAGGAAGCAACGGTAAGCAGGAACCTGCGTGTGCCGCAGGAGTGCCTGGCCTGAGTCATCTATCAGGACATGCTCATTGGTCACTGACAACGGGAGGTGTGCGGTCTTACTAATGTCCTCGATGTCTCTTTACGCAACGATAACTGTTTTTAGTTCTCTGCGCCTAGAGTATAGGTCACTTAAACCGTGACTTCTTCAAGCGGCCATGCCAAGGCCCGAAAGTCTCTCGGCCAACATTTTCTTTCAGATGAAGAGACCGCTGAGCGTATTCTGGCGGCCGCCGAACTCTTGCCCGATGATTTAATCGTTGAGATTGGGCCGGGCCGTGGTGTCCTTACTCGTAAATTAGTCGAACGGGTGAGGCGGGTAGTGGCTGTAGAGTTGGATGGTCGTTTGGCGGCTGAACTTCCTTCACGCCTGGGATTCCCCGAGAATCTTACCTGCGTTGAGGCCGACGCTAGAGACGTTAATTTAGCTGAGCTAATCGCTCCAGAGACTTCCTACAAAGTGGTCGCAAACCTTCCTTATTACGCTGCTAACCCCATTGTCCGTCGTCTGCTGGAATCGCAGCCCAAGCCGGACGTGTTGGTGGTCATGGTGCAGCAGGAAGTGGCCAAGAACATGGCGGCCCAGCCTGGCGATATGGGACTCTTGTCCGTTGCCACTCAGTTCTATGCCACGGCCAAAATGGTCTGCTCGGTGCCGCCTCAGTCATTCAAGCCGCCTCCCAAGGTCACTTCAGCCGTTTTGCGTTTGGACGTTAGGGCAGAACCGGCGGCTCAAGTTGATAGCGAGGAAGATTTTTTTAACGTGGTCCGTGCGGGTTTTGCCGCTCCTAGGAAGCAAATTCGCAATTCGTTGAGCCACGGACTGGGAGTAGAACCTTCTGACGGCGGCCGGATACTTGAATTAGCGGGCATTGACGCCACCCGAAGGCCACAGACCCTGGATATTGCGGAATGGGCCAAGCTTTATCGTGCATGGGCTAGCGTAGATGGGAAGGAGAAATAAGCGTTGGAAATTCTGGCCTACGCCAAACTTAACCTGACCTTTGAAGTATTGGATTGGCGCAGCGACGGGTTTCATCAGGTCACAACTATCATGCAGACAGTTGACCTGGCCGACGTGCTCCAAATTGAACCAGCCTCCAAACTCACGGTAGAGTGCGAATATCCGGATTTGGCAGGCAACCAAAATCTGGTCTGGAAAGCAGCCACCGAACTGGCTAAAGTCGGCCAGATTGAACCCAACGCTAAGATAACAATCGAAAAGCATATTCCGGTCGGTATGGGTCTAGGCGGCGGCAGCAGCGACGCCGCCGCAGCTTTGCTGGGCCTGAACCGTCTTTGGGGATTGGGACTCTCGGTGGATGAGTTAGCGTCCGTCGCTGCGGGACTGGGGTCCGATGTTTCGTTTTTCCTCTGGGGAGGCACTGCGCTGGCCCAAGGAAGGGGTGAACAGATTACCTTGCTGCCGCCGCTACCACCGTTGGCGGTGACCTTGGTGTTTCCAGACTTAGCCATCCCCAACAAAACAGCCACCATGTACTCCAAATTGACAATGGCCCAGTTCAGTGATGGCGGCATTACCCGGCAGATGATTCAGCTACTGACAGCGGGGCAATTCGTTCGAGAGTCCGTAGCTGGCTTGGTGTTCAACGCCTTCTCCGAGGTCGCGGCCCAGTCTTACCCAGAGTTGGTGAAGATGAGTCGAGAGGTTGTAGAAGATGGTGGTCCCATCATGCATCTTTGTGGGGCCGGACCGGCGTTATTTACCCTACCGTCCAGCCAAGAACAGCACCAGAGAATTGTAGAAGTCTTGCAACCGCACAGCGCCGGGGTTTACCTTGTAAGCACGGTTTCACCGGACAAGACCGGCATAGGTTCATTGCTCAGTTAACACGGCCCAGTTAAAACGGCCAGTTAAAACGGCTTTTTTTGGCAAAGATTTAATTCTGATACGGCAAAGGTTCTACCGATGGGCGATCTGGCCAGCATTTCTATCGGCATAAATCCCAACCTGATTGACGCAGGGAGATTTATCCTATCTTGGCACGGCGTGATGACCTTCGTTGCAGTGGCGACTGCGGTTTATTTAATCGCTCGTTGGGGCGGCAGAGAAGGAATGGACGTGGATTCCATTTACTCCGTTGCGGTGTGGGCCATCATCGGCGGAGTGATTGGCGCGAGAGCACTGCATGTTATCGACTTTTGGGATTCCGGGCTTGGTGGCTTGGCCGACGTGGGATATAAAGATTACCCGGGGCAAATACTCCAAGTCTGGTCGGGCGGCATCGCGATTTACGGTGCCCTGATTGGCGGTTGGGTGGGCGGCGCGGCCTACATTTCGATTAGGAATTCCGACTGGTTCTTGAACCTGTGGGAGAAATACTTCCGCTTCATGGGAGAGGCTAACCGGGCGAATCTGCCGGGGCTTGGCCGCTTGGCCGACATCTCAGCGCCCGCAATTTTGCTCGGTATGGCAATTGGCCGTGTCGGCGACATCATCAACGGCGAACACTTCTCGAAATTAACTGACCTACCTTGGGGCGTCATCTACACTCATGCCAACAGCCCCGGAATAAACATGCCGCCGGTTCATCCGGCTGTTGCCTACGAATTAATCTTCGACCTGGTCTTGATGGCCGTCATTTGGCCGCTACGCGACCGGCTGCGTCCCAACGGCATGTTCTTCGCCTTGTTTCTGGGAGCCTACTCCATCGGCCGGTTCTTCCTCAGCTTCTTGAGGGTGGAGGCTCAGGAATACTTCGGCGTGTTGAACGAGGCGCAAGTCGTCGCGTTAATCGTCGTAATAATCACGGTGCCCCTACTGGTCTGGAAAGCCCAATTGGTAAAGCCTACCTAACAACCAGGTGGGAGGAGTTCTGGGAGTTTGCAGGGGGCGGGAGAATAGTTCTCGGCAGGAAGTGCTAGGAAGGGCTATCCCTGAGACGGTCGAAAGTCCAATAACCTCAGGGCAATGGCCCCTTTTCCCCTGAATGAGTCTTTGGTGACCGTAAAGGCCAAATCGACGTATTCAGTCTTGGGCTTCCACTTGGCACCCTGATTAAAGGCTAGCGCCGTGAACTGAGCGCCGCTCATTTCTACCCTCAGTCTCAAGTGTTGTTGTTCTCGGCCCATGTGGGCAAATTCCAACACCTTTGCGCCCATACTGGCGAATACTGGCCGGACATTGTTGGGGCCAAATGGCTCCAGGTCGTCAATCCAGCGGACTGCTACGGCGTCCATTTCGGCCAAATCGATGACTGAATCTATCTCGATGGTGCGTTCGAGGCCCTGGTGCTCTCCTGGTTGGGCGCTGAAAGCCTCCAGACGTGATTTAAGCTGGGGGATGTCGCTGGTGGCGATTGTGAGGCCCGCAGCTTGAGAATGGCCACCAAATCGCACGAGAATGTCTTCGCAGGACTCCATCGCGGCTACGATGTTAAATTCAGGGATGCTGCGACCACTGGCCACGCTGAATTCCCCTTCCACAGCTATCACCACCGCAGGACGCCGGTATTTGTCTACCAGACGGCCAGCGATTAGTCCGGCCACGCCTCTGGGGAAATCTTCATCCGAAATCACGATTAACGATGGCAGCTCGTCCCAGTCCTCGACCTGTTGTTTAGCGTTGGCATAAGCCTCTTCGGTCACCGCTCGGCGTTCCAGGTTCAGCGATTCCAGCTTGTGGGTTAGAGCGGCCGCCTCTTCTGGTGACTCGGTGGTCAGCAACTTGAAGCTATCCATGGGGTCGCCCATGCGCCCTGCCGAGTTCAGCCTGGGTGAAATCTGAAAGGATACGGTCTCGGCGGTAATCTCATCGGGGTCAACCCTGGCAGAACTATACAAAGCACGCAGTCCGGGGCGGCGAGTGTTGGCCATTTCCCGTAGGCCCTCTTTCACCAGGTAACGGTTCTCGTCCAGCATCGGCACTAGGTCGGCGATGGTCCCCAGGGCCGCCAGCTCAAGCAGACTGGGGTCCCACGGCTGTCCGTAGAACTCGAACAAACCCTGGATTAACTTGAACCCAAGACCGGCGCCGCACAGGTCGAAAAATGGGTAGTTACCGCCGGGGACTTTTGGATTCAACGAAGCCACTGCGTTTGGAACCCCGTTGTGGGGCAAGTGATGGTCGGTGATGATGACATCGATGCCGATGGACTTGGCGTAGTCGACTTCATCAAATGCAGTGATACCGCAGTCCACGGTGACAATCAGGGTCACTCCTTGGGCAAACAAGGTGTCTATTGCAGCGTTGGACAGGCCGTGGCCTTCATCAACGCGGTGGGGCAGGTATGGGGTGACCTTGACTCCCAGGGAAGTTAGGCCTTCGGAGATGATGGCCGTGCCAGTAATGCCGTCTACGTCAAAATCTCCGAAAACTCCCACGTGCTCTTTGGCATTGACCGCCGCATACAGCCGCTTTAGAGCGGTATCCATGCCGGCAATACGCAATGGGTCGTAGGGTAGTCGGTGGGGTGGGTCTAGTAGTGTGTTCAGCTTATCGAGGGTATCAATGCCCCGCTTGACCAGCACCTGGGCAATGGCCGATGGAACGTGCCCGGATAGGCCGTTGGCGGCCATCGCCGACGGCATCGTCCACGGTCGCTCGGCACCGATACTCGTCAACTGTTTAACGGGCCAGGTCGGGTTTTCCGAATACCAATACCGAGTTGTGGCCGCCGAACCCGAAGGAGTTGCTCATGGTGATGTTGAGTTCTTTGGACACGGCAATGTTGGGCGTGTAGTCCAAGTCGCAATCCGGGTCTGGTTCGGACAAATTAATGGTGGGCGGTATCAAGCTATGTTTCATTGCCATGATGCAGATACATGCTTCTAAAGCGCCGCCGGAACCTAAGAGATGGCCGGTCATGGACTTGCTGGAACTAATGGGCACTCTGTAGGCGTCTTCGCCGAGGGCAACTTTGATTGCCATGGTCTCGTGGCGGTCGTTGAGAGGAGTAGAGGTGCCGTGAGCGTTTATGTAATCAACCTCAGACGTATCGACGCCTGCCTCTTTCAATGCCTTGGTCATCGCCTTGGCAGCGCTCTCGCCAGTCGCCAAGGGTTCCGTTATATGGTGAGCGTCGGAAGTGGCAGCATAGCCCCTAATTTCCGCCAACGGGGTAACGCCTCTCCGCTTGGCACTCTCTTCACTTTCCAAGACCAACACCGCCGAGCCTTCGCCCATGACAAAGCCGTCGCGCTGAACGTCGAACGGACGGCTGGCCTTGCTGGGATCTTCGTTGAACCGGGAAAGCGCCCTTAGAGCATTGAACCCAGCTACCGCGACGGGAACAAGGGGGGCTTCGCTGCCTCCAGCCAGAACGATATCTTCTTGGCCACGGCGAATCATAGCCCAACCCTGGCCCAAGGCGTCGGCGCCGCTGGAGCAGGATGAGACCGTGCAGTAGTTGGCCCCCATGGAGCCAGTGACCATGGAGACCTGGGCCGACGCCATGTCGCCCAACATCATGGGTATGAGGAATGGGCTAACCCGCTTGGGGCCTCGCTCAAGGAGTATCTCGTGTTGTGCGGAGAGGGTGCTAATACCGCCGATGCCGCTGCCAATAATTACGCCGACACGGTATGGGTCGACGCTGCCAGGCTCTAACCCTGCTTGTTTGCAGGCTTGTTGGGCGGCCACGGCGGCGAACTGAGCGAAGCGGTCCATCCGGCGGGCGTCTTTGCGTTCGAGGTAATTCTCGGGGTCAAAACCTCTGACCTCGGCGGCGAAATGGGTGTCGAAACCTTCAGTGTCGAAAGAGGTGATAAAGTCCACGCCGGAACGTCCGTTAACTATGCCATCCCAGGTTGTTTTTACGTCCAGTCCAAGGGGGCTCACGATCCCTATTCCGGTGACCAGAACCCGGTGCTCTCGACTCATATCTTCCCCAACCCGTTCACTACTAATTAATAAAACCCAGTTATATGTAAGGCCCAGTTATGGGCCAACACAAATCATAAATTGACGTTGCTGACCCAAGACTGGGCCTCAAGAAAAAGGACTGCTGCGGGAACGCTATTTTTTGGCGGAACCGCGCTTGGCAGAAACCATCACCGTCTCATCGATAAGGTCGGTGAGTTCTGTTATCCGTCCCGATATGTTCGTCGCCAGTTCTTGGTTACCGGCTGGCCCGGTCAACTGCTTTAGCGATTCAGACAATTCACTAATCCGATTGCCAATCGAATCGGCAGCCTCTTTCCTGGCGTTGGCCAAGGGTTGAGACACTGAACGTATTTGGTCAACCAAATCATTGACCCGTTGCGGTATGTTCTCGCTGAAATCACGACCGGCGACTGTAACGGACTCCGACCAAGTTCGTAGCGAGTCGGTGGCTTCATTCAGTCGGGCTGCCAGCGTGTCGCCTAAGTCTTTGCTCGATGATGCCAAGCGCAGCTTATAGTTCCGGAGAATCCGGAAAACCCGCCGATAAACATCGTCCACCGGATTTAGCTTGGCCGAGTACCTATCGAAAATGTCCCGGCTTTCCTGCATGGTCCAACGGGAGTCCTGATGGACAAATTGGCGACCGGTATACAACTGGTAAGGACGCATCTTGCCTTCAGCTAAGATGTCTCCGTTCTCATCCAGCGGGACCAATGTGTCCCAGTTGGACGTTGCGGGCAATGGAGTCAGGAAATTAGCCGTTTGATACTTGCTGACCTTGGTTACCCAGTCGGCTAAGTCCATGATGCTCTGTTCGGTGTCGTAGGGCAGACCGATGATGGTCATGGCGACCACAGTGAATCCCTCTTTATTGAGGAAGTCCAAGTCCTTATGCATCTGACCCGGTTCTTGCCGCTTATTTACTGCAATCAGATTTTCTGCATTGTCCGACTCCACGCCGACGTAGACCATGTTGATGTTGGCTGCTTGCATGGCGGCTGCCAATACCGGATCCTGGCCAACTTCAGCCCGAACCTGACAAATCATGTTCATGCCGTCTGAGTGACCCTTCCAGCCCTGCATTCGGGCCAGGCGTTCGTCGCGGAACTTAGTGGCTCGTAGAGGCGGCGCATGGAGGTCATCGGAAATGAACACCTGGAACGCGCCGTTTCTCCCGGTATGAATCAGGCCGTCGGCGGCCAACTGGTGTAGTTGCGCCAGCCGCTTGAATTCGGTCTCTCGGGAAATCATCCGGTAGCCGAGGAACTGTTGGATAACTTGACAGTAGGTGCAGTTTTCTGTGCAGCCTCTGATGGTCTCCAGAACTCCACCGGCCATCGGGTTGTCTGAGTTAAGGTCTTTAATCGATAGAAAATCAGGCAGTTCCACAAAGTCGGGACTGACCAGGCCTTTGCGGTTGGTCTGGACGATGCCACCGTCTTTGCGGTAGCTGATGCCTGGGATTTTGTTCAGATACTGGTCGCGGTCGCTGCCACGGTGCTCCAGAAGCACATCGGACAACTGGCCAATAATATCTTCGCCTTCGCGTTGGACTACGACGTCGAAGTCGCCGTAGTCGAATGCTTCCTTGGCGAGGGGGCTCATCTGAGGGCCGCCGCCAATGGTTATGATGTTCGGGTGGAATTGCTTGGCCAATCGGGCAATCTGATACCCACGGGGCGCCTCATTGATGAGGGCCGTGACCATGAAAATATCGACGCCTTCCAGGTCTTTGTCGGGATCCATGAGCCCAGAGCGGTCTTCAAACCAAATCTCCCGCTCGTAGATATTGGGGCCTTCCCACTGGGCCAACGCTCCCGAAAGGAAGAGCATTCCCTGCCTGGGTATGGCTACATACTCAAAATTTCCGCCGACTGACGCCGGTTGAAACAGCACCACTCGTTTTATTCGTGACATTTTTGCTCCTATCTCTGTGAAAACCTTAACGACGCTCGGCGCCGACAATTTGCCAGTTAAGTTGAACCCCTGCGAGGGTTTTATTAGGGTATTTATTTGGTGAATCTTGGCAGGCCTGAGGTAGATTCAGCGATACCCAATACGCATTCGCGCATTATTATACAGGACAATCCAGCACGAGAATAACGTATTTTTGTACCTAGGACACCCGTTTTTAACCGTTTTTAGTGGGAGTTTGGTGCCGAATATTGCTCCGATTTCGCCAAAGTACGGCGGTCTGGACACGAACATCCCTTATTCTACGCCAGGTAAGACGAGTTGTCATAATCGACCCACGAATTAGTTTTTTGTAAAGTGGCGGGGTAAGCCCGGAACTAATCGAAACGGTCCCAGAACTACTGTCTGCGGAAATGGGGAATAAGTTCCTTGGCAATGGTCTCCAAATGCCGTTCCCGGTCTTCTCTGGGGCAACTGATGCTAAAGACGATATGGCGTGCGCCTGCGTCGATGTATTCCTGCAGTTGCTGAATGCAGTTCTCCACGGTTCCCAGCAGACAATACTTGCGGACAATATTTAGGAACTCGCCGCCGTAGAGGTAGCGGCCACCTAGTTGTTCGGCGGCCACTTCGGCAGCTTGTTGTTCAGTGGGATAGATGGCGATATACGGGAAATGGGCCCATTGGAAGTTGGACATGTCGCGCCCGGCGTCCTCGGCGAATTTATTAATTTTCACCACACTGTCCCGGTATTTCTCGGGGTCGTAGAAGTAGGGCATCCATCCGTCGCCGAACTTGGCGGCCCGGGCCATGGCGGCATCCCGTCTACCTGAAACCCATACTGGAGGGTTGGGCTGCTGGACAGGGGTTGGGTTAATCATTGCATTCGTCAATTGAAAATGCTGCCCAGAAAAAGTCACCCGCTCGCCAGTCCATAGCTTCCGCATCACTTCCAGGCATTCGTCGGTCCGTCGGCCTCGTTGGTTGACCTTGAGTCCTGCAGCCTCAAATTCGACTGGAAACTCGCCCCCGACGCCCACCCCCAGGGTTAATCGGCCGCCCGACGCCGCGTCCAGTGTGGCGGTCATCCGGGCCAGCATTAAGGGATGGTAAAAGGGAGTTAGGATGATGGAAGAAAGCACACGGAGCTTTTCTGACGCACCAGCGGCCACCGCCATGACCGGCAAGGTTGCGTGAGTAGGGCCGGGCGGGTCGCCGCGCATGAAGTGTTCGCCACACGAGAAATAGTCGTAGCCCAGTTCTTCCATCCAACGTGCCTGGCGGGCGGTCTCGCCAATGCCCAAAGCAAGTCCGGCGCCAAATTGCAGGTCCAGTTTTGCCATCAGTTCCCCTCAAGTTTTAGACTGCTTCGTTTAATTTGAGTCCAGGTTCCGCAAATGTTCAGCGGGTATTCTACTCCAGAGAGGCAGCGACCCCAACTGGAGGGTAATACCCTGCCTCGACATAGACCGCATTCCCTTGACATGTGAGGGCGCGTTTTGCGACTGTGTTGACTAGAAACGGTATGCTGGCGGATAGATTCGGCCAGCGGGGTGATTGTATTGGTTGTCTTGGTAACCGGCGCCACGGGGCTCCTTGGTCGGCAGGTCGTCCGCGAACTATTGGAACGCCGCCACCAAGTCCGTTGTCTGGTGCACACGCCCGGCCACGAGAGAGTATTTTCTCACCGCGACGTCGAAGTGCAATACGGCAGCGTTCTGGACACCAAAGCCCTGAAAAATGCCTTCTACGACGTGGAAGCAGTGGTACACCTGGTGGGCATCATCCGCAGAAGACGTCGCAACGACTTTGATGAGGTGCACAAAGAAGGGACGGCTAACGTGTTGGCAGCAGCCAAAGATGCTGGGGCCAGGCATTTTTTGCATGTCAGTGTAATTGGCGCGGCCAATGACCAAGCCTATCCGTATTTGTACTCCAAATGGTTGGGCGAACAAGAAGTGCTCAATAGTGGTATTCCTTACACCATCTTCCGGCCTTCAATGCTGTTTGGTGAAGGCGACGAGTTCCTTAACGCTCTAGCCGGGTTGGTGCGTCTCTTTCCATTGGTCCCCGTGATTGGGTCGGGTAGAAACAGGCTGCATCCGCTTGCTGTTGATGACTTGGCCCGCTGCATCGGCATGACCCTGAGCCGAGAAGACTTGAAATGCCAGACCCTTGAACTCGGCGGTGCTGCGCGCATGAGCTACAACGATTTGGTTGGGGAAGTCGCCAAGGCCATGGGTAAGCGCCGTCTGCGGATTCATCTACCGGTGTGGTTGATGCGCATCGTCGCTTCGGTCAGCCAGGGGCTGATGCCCCGAGCGCCAATCACCACTGACCAGATTAGGATGCTGGGCATCCGTAGTGTTGCCGAGTTGGGCGAGGTAGAGCGTGTATTTGGGTTTACCCCCCAGCCCATGGCAGGTAACATAGACTTCGTCAACTCGGTGGGCATTGCCGATAGCATCCAGATGCTCATGGGCTCGATGCCCCGGCGCATCCGCGACCACTAAGTTAACCCTTAGATTTAACTCTCTTACCAGACAGTCCCCCCAGACAGTCCCCTAGGTGACAATTGGACTACCAAGAGTCGATAGCCCGCCTGCTGGCCCTGGTTGACCACGAACGAACCACGGTCACCGGGCCGCGCCAAAAGGCCATTTACGACCTCACTCGAATGGAGGCGTTGCTCGACCGTCTGGGCAATCCACACCGTCAAGTCCCAACGATTCACATTGCAGGAACCAAGGGCAAGGGCAGCACGGCGGCATTCTGCGATGCGTCCCTTCATGCAGCGGGATTGCGCACTGGGTTCTATTCTTCTCCCCACCTCCACACTTTCAGAGAGCGCATCCGCCGCGACAGCGAGCCAATATCCCAAGAAGTTTTCGCCGCGCTGGTTGAGGGTCTCTGGCCGTTCCATGAAGAGCTTAAAAAAGATTCCGCTGTTGGGCCGTTGACCTTATTTGAGTACCTGACCGGCATGGCCTTTCAATGCTTCGCCCAAGACCGGACCGACGTGCAGACCATCGAGGTCGGCTTGGGTGGCAGATTGGACGCCACCAACGTTGTGGACGCCGGTGTTTGTGTCATTACATCGATTAGCCTGGACCACACCGCCATACTCGGAGACTCAATTAGGGAAATAGCAGCCGACAAGGCTGGGATTATCAAGTCGGGGACGACCGTTGTCATCGCGCCGCAAACACCTGAAGCGCTCTCGCCAATACTAGCCGCCTGCGAAGAAAAAGAAGCCGCAGCAATTTTGGTGGGCCGGGATGTTACTTGGGAAGAAGGGGAATCCACCATTGACGGTCAGCGGTTCAAGATTAGGGGCTTGAAGGGCGATTATGACCTCCACACCCCTTTACTTGGCTACCATCAATTGGAAAACGCAGCCGCAGCGGTGGCAGCGCTTGAAGCCTTGGCTAGCCAGGGGGTAATTGTGCCACCCGAGGCCATTAAAGACGGGTTCGATAGAGTAAATTGGCCGTGCCGGATGGAAGTATTGTCGCGGTTTCCCCTCTTGGTGGCTGACGGTGCCCACAACGTATACTCTGTGGAGAGCCTGTTAAGGTCGCTGCCCAAATATTTGGAATACGACCGGCTAATCCTGGTGGCCGGGTTCTCTAGGGATAAAAACGTGGAGGGCATGGCCCAAGCCCTGAGTGGCAAAGCCGACAAATTCTTTGCCACTGCGTCCCGCCATCCTCGTTCGTTAAGCCCCGCCGAAGTAGCAGGCCCGTTCAGCAACGCCGGGAAGACAGCCACCGAGGCTCCGACTCCCGCCGCCGCCGTCAAAATGGCGATGGAAAGCGCTGGGGAGAACGACTTGGTCTTGGCTACCGGCTCGCTGTTTCTGACCGCCGAGGTGCGGGAGACAATCTTGGGCATTGAACCCGAGATATATCCAGAATTATTACCGCCCGGATCTCGGGCTGTCTAAGAAGTACCGGATACCGGTTATCAAAAGAAAAGAAGTTTCAGGAGCATTTCCAGTGGCTGACGAGCGGGTTAGGGTAGTTATCACGGGTATGGGAGCCATGACTCCACTGGGCGAAAACCCCGAGGAATACTGGAATAATCTGACGGCTGGTAAATCGGGAATCGGCCCCATGACCCTCTGCGATCCTACCGGCTACCCCTGCCAAATATCAGGCGAAGTAAGCGGGTTCGACCCCGGCACTTACATGGCCGACCGAGACGCCAGAAGGATGGCCCGGTTCACCCAACTGGCAGTCGCCGCGACCCTACAGGCTGTGGAATCAGCTTCCTACGATATTTCTAAGGATGACCCGTACCGGGTTGGTGTCATCCTTGGTAATGGAAACGGCGGGTTCCCGACCCTGGAAGAAAATTGCCGGATTTTGGCGGACCGGGGCGGGATGCGAATGTCCCCCTTCTTCTTCCCCATGATTCTGCCCAACATGGCTGCTGCTGCTGTTAGTCGCTACACCGGAGCGCACGGCTACAACTCCACCGCCACCACGGCCTGCGCCGCGTCCAATCAAGCGCTGGGCGAAGCATTGGACACCATCAGGCGCGGCAGGGCTGACGTGATGCTGGCGGGAGGGACCGAGGCCGGAATTAGCCTTCTGGGTCTCTCTGGGTTTGCGGTGATGCGCGCCCTTAGCACAAGAAACGACGCTCCCCAAAAGGCCAGCCGACCCTTTGATTCGGGCCGGGACGGATTTATCCCGTCGGAAGGCTCGGTAATTATGGTGCTGGAACGGTTGGAGCATGCACTGAACCGTGGCGCAAACATTCTGGCAGAGTTGGCGGGGTTCGGCTCAACCAGTGACGCCGGCCATCCGGTGCAGCCCGAAGAAACCGGCGCCAGTGCGTCTGAAGCCATGAAACTGGCCTTGGCCGATGCCGACGTATCCTTGGAGCAGGTGGACTACATCAACGCCCACGGCACCTCCACCCCGCTTAATGACGCTTTAGAAACCTTGGCAATTAAACGCCTGTTCGGTGACCTGGCCTACAAGATTCCCATCAGTTCCACCAAGTCGATGATTGGCCATTCCCTGGGCGCCGCCGGTTCTTTGGACGCGGCAGCGTGCGTCAAGACCATTACCGAGGGGATGATCCACCCGACCGTTAACCAAGAGGATCCCGACCCGGCTTGCGATTTGGATTACGTGCCGAATCAAGCCCGAGCCAAGGACGTCCAGGTAGCGCTATCCAATGCCTTCGGTTTTGGCGGACAAAATGCCTGCTTGGTCTTTCGCAAGTACGTGGACTAAATACGCATATCTAGTAAATTACTGACAGGCGTTTCTTGACCTACCAACCTGAGACCCAGTTAAGATGGGTTGGGAATATTGCGGGCCATTTGGGCGGCAGTGTGCATATGGTGACGGGAGAATAGGATGGTCGAACGTCTGGTATCCGGCGATGTCCAACAAGAAGACCAAGATGTCTCTTTGCGTCCCAAGCGGCTCGAAGACTTCGTTGGGCAGTCCCATACCAAAGACAACCTCTCAATCTCCATCCAGGCCGCCAAGATTCGCGAAGAGCCCCTCGACCACGTCATTATTTACGGTCCGCCTGGTTTGGGAAAGACGACTCTCGCCAACATCATTGCCGAAGAAATGGGCGTGGCCATCCGCGTGACTTCTGGCCCGGCCGTGGAGCGCGCAGGCGATATGGCCGCCATCTTAACCAGCCTCCAACCCGGTGACGTGCTCTTCATCGACGAAGTACACCGGCTTAACCGGGTCGTTGAAGAGGTCTTGTACTCAGCGATGGAAGACTTCTTTCTTTCGTGGATGGTCGGCAAAGGCTTGGCGGCGCGCAACGTTAATCTTCGGATTAACCCATTCACATTGGTCGGCGCTACAACCCGGTTCTCCATGGTCAGCGCACCGCTTCGTGACCGGTTCGGCTCCGTCTGCCGACTGGACTACTACGAACCAGAAGATATGAAAGTCATCGTTGAGCGGTCCGCTCGTATTCTTGACGTGGAATCCGATGTCGAAGGCCTGGGGGAAATCGCCTTGCGGTCCAGGGGTACTCCTCGGGTGGCCAACCGACTGCTGAAGCGCACCCGTGATTACGCCCTGGTCAAAGCCGACAATCGAGTCGATGGCCCAGTGGCCAGGGCTGCGTTGGAGCAACTTAGTGTGGACTCATTGGGTCTTGATAAGTCGGATCACCGGCTGCTGATAAATATCATCGACAAATTCGACGGTGGCCCCGTCGGCCTCGAAACCCTGGCGGCGTCATTGAACGAAGACTCAGACACCATCATGGATGTCTGGGAGCCGTACCTGCTGCAACTGGGGTTCTTGGAGCGCACTCCCCGTGGCCGGGTGGCCACCCGCCGCGCCCACGAACACTTGGGCAAGCCCTTCCTCACTCCCGACCTCACCGACCAAGGACGCCTTAACGGGTTCTAAGCTCGTTTCTCTGGCCCGGTTACACTCATTTTCCACTTGTTGCCCGCTAGGTGGCGACGGTCTAAAATAGGTCGATACCTCTTCCCTGCATTTTGGAGCGCCATTGACGGTTTCCGTCTCATTCCAGGAAGCCCCGGACGACAAAGCCCCGCAGTTTCCAGACAACGGACCGCCCTTGGCCGAAGTCATAGCCAAGGCTAAAGCTGGGGGAGCGGTCACCGGTGCCGACGCCTTCGCTTTATTGGCCGCTGGCCCGGATTCCCCGGGCTCCCTCGATTCACTGGATTCAATGGACGAGATATGTTCTGCCGCTGCGTCTATGCGTGACCAAGGCAAGGGCAAGACGGTTACTTTCTCTCCAAAAGTATTCATTCCCCTGACTCACCTGTGCCGGGACTTCTGCGGCTACTGCACCTTCCGAAAAGACCCGACCCAAGCTGGCAAAGACCTTTTCATGACTCCAGAGCAGGTGTTGGATGTGGCCAAAGCTGGGGCTGCGCTGGGCTGCACCGAAGCCCTATTCACTTTGGGAGAGCGACCCGAACAACGTTATCCCGAGGCCAAAGAATGGCTGGCGCATCGAGGATTCCGCACTACGCTGGATTACCTGACCCACGTGTGTGAGTTGGTGCTCAACGAGACGTCCATGCTCCCCCACGCCAACCCAGGCACCATGGCCCGCCGTGAAATCGCCGCACTACAACCATTCAACCCGTCAATGGGTCTAATGTTGGAGAGTACCAGTAAGGCCCTATACGCCGCAGGCGGTCCCCATGAATTCGCACCTAGCAAGCGTCCAAGGGTGCGGCTTCGCACGCTGGAACTTGCCGGGCAGTTGCGGGTGCCTTTCACGACTGGTATCCTCATCGGCATAGGCGAGAGTCGCCGGGACCGTATCGAGTCGCTGTTGGCCATCGCCAGTCTCCATGCCGAGTTCGGCCACGTGCAGGAAGTGATAATCCAAAACTTTCGGGCCAAACCGAATACGGCGATGGGAGAATTCCCAGATGCCGAGACGGTTGAGTTTTTATGGACGGTGGCAGTGGCCCGGCTGATATTGGGGCCAGATGCCAACCTGCAAGTTCCGCCGAACCTGAGCGCGAATAATTACCAGATATATCTCGACGCTGGTATCAACGATTGGGGCGGCGTCTCTCCATTGACCATCGACTTCGTAAACCCAGAGGCACCGTGGCCAGCCCTGGCAGATTTAAAAACTAAGACCGAGGCAGCTGGATTTCAACTGAGGCCCAGGCTGCCCGTTTACCCGGAGTACTTTTTAGGGACGAAAGAATTTCTACCCGACGCTCTCCACCAAAAGGTTTTGGCAACTGCCGACCCGGAGGGTTATGTTCAAGGGGGAATACAAAGATATGTCAGTAGCACCTGAGGGTCAGCCCGTAGGCAATCTGGAATCCCTGATTGGGATCGTCAAACCCGAGACGGCGGCGGTGCTAAACCGGGCGCTTTCCGGAGAGGACATCACCCCTGATGAGGCGGTGGTGTTGTTTGGCGCGTACGGCCAGGAATATAGCGCTTTAGTCATGGTGGCAGACGAACTCCGCAGGCGCACCGTGGGAGACATTGTCACCTACGTTGTGAACCGCAACATTAACTTCACCAACGTCTGCATCAAGCGTTGCGGCTTCTGCGCCTTTAGTCGAGACTTTCGAGAAGAGGAAGGTTACCTCCTACCCTTCGAAGAGATAATCAGACGGGCCAAAGAGGCTTGGGATTACGGAGCCACTGAGGTCTGCGTCCAGGCAGGTCTGCCTCCTCAAATGGAAGGCGACCTGTATATCCGGCTCTGTGAAGCAATTAATAAAGAATTGCCGGACATGCACATCCACGGTTTCTCGCCAGAAGAAGTTCTTTACGGTTCGATACGCTCCCAGTGTTCCATCAAAGACTATCTAACTGGCCTGAAAGCCGCTGGTGTCGGCAGTTTGCCTGGGACTTCTGCGGAAGTGTTGGATCAAGAATTACGGGACAAAATTTCTCCGGGCCGCATCACCGTTGATCAATGGACCGAGGTTATTACCACTGCCCATGAGTTGGGTATCCCAACCACATCCACCGTAATGTTTGGGTATCTCGAAACTCCGACTCAGTTAGCCCGCCACATGGACTTGATTCGTGGCATTCAACAAAAAACTGGCGGTATTACTGAATTTGTGCCCTTGAGTTTCGTTCACACCGAGGCTCCAATGTTCATGAAAGGCCTGGTGAATAACGTCCGTCCCGGCCCAACCGGCATCGACGTTATAAAGATGCATGCCATCGCCAGAATCATGCTCAACAACTGGATACCCAATATCCAAGCGTCCTGGGTTAAAGAGGGCCCTCGAATGTCGCAACTGCTGTTGACGGCCGGGGTTAATGACCTGGGTGGCACCCTTATCAATGAGAGCATCTCTACCGCTGCTGGCTCCCAACACGGACAGCTAATGCGGCCGTCGGAATTCAGGCAGATGATACGCCAAGCTGGCCGGATTCCCGCCGAACGTTACACGACCTACAAGACCCGCCGAGTGTTCAGCGACACCGACGAAGAACTGGACCCGTTGGACCTGGTTGGCGACAACGTTGCAGACGTGTTCGGCTCCTATGACCGCCTGGTCAAATTGGACACCTACCGGTTCGAACACCCCCGCCACAGCCGAAGTGCCAAAGTTTAACGTCTCCGGCGTCAACCACCGCGCTCGCGCACTAATATGGTGACACCGGAGGGCTTTCCCCGTTCTCCCGCTGTACTAGCTCTTGCTGGCGGAGTCGGCGGGGCCAAACTTGCCCTTGGCCTGGCTCGTTGCCTACCTCCTGATGACCTGGTGATTTGCGTCAACACCGGCGACGATGAGACGTTCCACGGCCTCCACGTTTCGCCCGACCTGGACACCATGATGTACACTCTCTCCGGCCTCTACAACCAACAGACCGGTTGGGGACTGGCTGGGGATACGTTCACCGCCCTTGAGATGCTTGGGAAGTTGGGCGCGGATACCTGGTTCAACTTGGGCGACCGCGACCTAGCAACTCACATCCGGCGCACCCAGCTATTGTCCGAAGGAAAAACCCTTTCCGAGGTCACAACTGAATTGAACCGAAGCCTAGGGGTCGCCCAGCACGTTACCCCGATGAGCGACGACTCAGTCAAGACAATCCTCTTGACCGACGAGGGTAAACTTCCGATGCAGCGTTACTTCGTTGGCCGCAGGGCCGAGCCAAGGGTTTCGGAAGTCACGTACGTAGGAGTAGACACCGCAACGGCCTCACCGGGGTTTCAGAACGCCATTGCCGGGGCCGGTATGTTGGTACTGTGCCCGTCCAATCCATATCTCAGTCTTGGACCAATCCTAGCGCTGCCTGGCGTACGCCAAAGGTTGCGGGCATTCCCTGGAAAGAAGGTCTGTGTCAGTCCCATAGTCGGCGGGGCTTCGGTCAAAGGTCCGGCTGGCAAGATAATGGCCGAGTTGGGTAAACAAGTGTCCTGCGTAGAGGTTGCCCGGGAATACCGGGATATCTGCGATATTTTCGTGATGGACCGTCAGGACCGTTCCCTAGCTGGGGAAGTCGAAGAAATGGGGATAACTCCGTTGGTAACTTCGACTATCATGGAGACCGAAGAAGATAAAATTGCCCTGGCCAAACAGATTCTGGCCTTGGCCAAATAACAGCCGTTAAACCGATATGGTCACCGAAGCAGAAAACGTAATCGCAATCATCCCCATGAAACCCCTGTCCGAGGGTAAGTCTCGGCTGGGTCAGATCTTGTCTGCCGAACAGCGGGCCGACTTGGCGTTGGGAATGCTGCGCCGGGTTATAACCGCGATCAAGGAAGCCTCGGTTGCGAACATTTGGGTTGTCGGTGGCGATGACCGTGTCCAAAACGTGACGCGGGAACTGGGCGGAGAATGGCTAGAAGAGCTAGGCAAAGACCTGAACGATACCCTCGGCAAAGCCTTTGATTTGGCCTTTGAACAAGGGAAATCGGCCCTCTTTCTGGCTGGAGATTTGCCGTTCTTAAAGGCGGCAGACATTCATAGCATGCTCCAATCTTCCCGCCGACAAGGCAACATTACGCTGGCTCCGGCCCGTCGGGACGGTGGTACAAACGCGATGTTGGTGCCTAACGGGGTGCCATTTAGACCAGAGTTGGGCCATGGCAGTTTCATGAAACATCTGAAACAAGCCGCTGTCCTGGAGACGTCGGTGGCCATCAATTACAGTCCGGGGCTAGGATTTGACCTGGACGTTGTGGACGACTTGGAGACTTTCCAACACATGGAACCTGGACTATTAGAGCGATTGTCCACCGTTACCAAAGAAAACGAATAACCTTCCCATCTGAAACTGGCTGAAACCGGAATGTAACGTTGACCCAAGATAAAGTAAAACTGGGCATTTTGTTGCCCACCAGAGGCCTGTTGTTGCGGGGAGAACAGCCTCCCAACATTGACCGGATAATCGCATTGGCGGAAACGGTGGAACAAGCGGGCCTGGACTCGGTCTGGGTTGGCGACAGCCTAATCGCCAAACCCCGTATGGAACCTCTCTCCATATTGGGAGCCCTGGCGGCCCGCACCAACCGGGTTAGGCTGGGGACTGCGGTGTTGCTGCCTGCCTTGCGCCACCCGGTGCTTTTGGCCCAGACGCTGGCAACGGTTGACCTAATCTCCGGTGGCCGCCTGGTCGTCGGGGCTGGCGTTGGCGGGGCGTTTAATGACGACCAGAAGCGCGAATGGGAAGCCGCCGGAGTATCCGCCAAAGGCCGTGGCCGCCGGTTTGAAGAGATAATCGAAATACTCCAAGGTCTTGGCTCGGGCAAAGCGTATGAGTTTCACGGGCGCGAAATTGAATTGAACCAGGCTCTTATGCGCCCCGTACCCACTCAACCCGGTGGCATACCGTTCCTATTGGCCAGCCACCACCGGGCACAAAGCCCCGCCCAGATACGGCGGGCGGCCCGTCTTGGCGCGGGGATAATATCAATATCTGACACCCCAGAGGAATTCGCGCAAGTAATCCAACAGGTCGAAGAGAAGGCTGCCGAGTTTGGCAGAGACCATGCCAGCCTTGAAAAAACCTTCTACCTGACCGTCAATATGAACCCGGATACGGATAAAGCGGAGGCCGACGCGGTAGAGTGGCTGACCGGCTATTACGGGTCCGATATCTGGGGAACGCGCTGGGGGCCATTTGGTGGCCCAGAAAGGGTCTCAAATCGCATCGCCGAATATGTAGCTGCCGGAGCCGGAACCATAGTGGTGCGGTTCGCCAGCTTTGAGCCAGAGAAGCAATTAGATATATTCTTGGATAAGGTGGCCCCGGCGTACGCCTAGGCAATCTTTGGTTTTAATAACCCGTGACGAAGTGTTAGGGAGGTAGCCCCAGTGTTTCCAATAGACCTGTCCGGCAAGAAAGGAGTCGTCTTCGGCGTGGCCAACGACCGCAGCATCGCTTGGGGGATTACCAAGGCCCTGTCCCAGGCTGGCGCCCGCATCGCTCTGACCTACCAGGGCGACCGGCTTAAAGAACGTGTTGAAGACCTAGCCACCAATCTTAAAGACCCGCTAACGCTCCCCTGCGACGCCACCGATGACGATCAAATTGCCCAGGTATTTCAGTCGCTGAAAGAAGAGTTCGGCGAAATTTCGTTCTTGGTGCACAGCATCGCCTTCGCGAACAAAGAAGACCTTTCCGGCCGGTACGCGGACACTGGACGCGAAGGGTACCGCATGGCATTGGAAATTAGCGCCTATTCCCTGCTGCCGATGATTCGGCACGCTGCGCCGCTAATGACCGAAGGTGGGAGCGTGGTGGCCATGACCTTCGACGCCTCCCAGCGAGTCTACCCAGGCTACAACGTTATGGGCACCGCCAAGGCTGCGTTGGAGCATGGCGTGCGCCAATTAGCCTACGAATTTGGAGAGCAAAATATTCGCGTTAACGCAATCTCAGCGGGGCCGTTAGAAACTTTGGCTGCCAGGGGAATCAGTGGGTTCAGGGACATGCGGCATGCCGCCGCCGACAAAGCCCCGTTGAAGCGGAATATCACGGTGGATGAGGTCGCGCAGGCAGCCCTATTCCTGTGCAGCGGACTATCCAGCGGAATCACAGGCGCGATAATCCCGGTTGATGCTGGCTATCACATAATGGCGGTCTAGAAACCGGAAAAGGATGGCTAAAGGGGTTGTTAGCCGAGTGAAGAACTGGGGTCAAGACCTTGAAGGTGACGCCGGTCTTCGGCTGCCAACTCCGAGCGACCGAGTTGGGCGTAGGCTTCCGCCCGTCGCTGCCAGGCTTCGGCGTAATTAGGGTCTAGGGCGATGGCCTTGGTGAACTGGTCAATGGCCTCTTGGTACTTCGCATCGTTGAACCGTGCCATACCACGTTCGGTCATTACCGCAGCGGTTGGAGCTACACCGACATCATACGTCCCCCAAGGCACGTACTCTTTCTCAGGTTCCTCTTCATTATCCATATCCATGGGCGCAGGTTCCGTAGACGCAGGTTCCGTAGACGCAGGTTCACCAGACGCAGCCTGTTCAGAATTATCCGTCTGCTCTGAAGAAACTTCGGCGGTTTCGGCCTCTGCGACCTGGGCTTCCGATGCCTGGACTTCAGGAACAGGTTCGGTTACGGCGGTGGCAGTCAGTGGAGCCTGGGTCTCGGCCTGCATCTGTGGCGGTGCTAATTGGGAGCCCTCTGGGTCTTCCGGCGAGTAAGCCAAGCTCAAATCCCAGCCACAACCGGTGCAGAAATGCTGGCCATCCGAATACGACTTGGCGCAACGGGGGCAGGATGTTCGGTCTGATTGGGCAGCGGTTGCAGTAGTGGGATTCTTGATGAACAAAAGCACTAAGACGGGGACCACGCCAAAGAGTTGCATGGGATTTATGGGTAAAATGCTCAGGAGCAGCGCCACGCCGCCCCAGCCCCAAGGGTTGCGCCCCTTGGACTTCGCCAAGCGGGCAGTCCAAACAGCTACGGAGAAAAGCACTAGGTACTGGAAGATGTCGGCCAAGATTCTTGTCCTCTATCGTGCTAATATCAGCCGGGGACGACCAGAATTGGAGCCGGGCCCACGCCTGAGAGAATTGCAAGTATTCTATGTCTGAATATACACCCGCTAGGAATAGTCGGCAACGCTGCTTGCTGGATGCGTCTACCGGGCTGGATTACTGGTTGTTCTGTGATTAAATTCGTTCCCATAACAAGTTAAGTAAGACGAAAATTGACAGGGCAAAATTCGTACTGCTAAAATTGGGCGCGGCGTGTAGCTGACATTACTTCACGCCTGCGGCGAGCGTGACGAATAAAGCCGTAGCGCTATTGATTACGGTTACTAATTGGCAAAAATATTGCGGAATAGTTGCCTAGATTTGCAGACTATTATCAGCCCGACCTGGCCTGATTCGGCTAGGAACGGGTTATTCTGTGCGGGAGGTGATTCGTGGCGGTGATAGGACATCGGACTACTCTTCAGGAATTTGTAACTTCAGATTGGGAAGGCAATGGGCAACATGACGGCTTGGACGCTGTCATTATGGCCATCGCCGAGGGCTCTATTCGAGTTCAACGGCAGGTCCAACAGGCCTCATTGGCCGATGCGTTGGGCACCACGGGCGAAACCAATGTTCAGGGCGAGATAGTTCAACGCCTAGACACCGCTAGTTCCGATATTTTTGTGGAAACTCTTTCCCAAAGCGGGCACATCGCCGTCATTGGCTGCGAGGAGATAGAAAAGCCGGTCATCGTCGAAGGCCTTGTTGCCGACGGCTATATCGTATTGATGGACCCACTGGACGGCTCGTCGAACATTGACGTCGCGGTGAGCATTGGCTCCATATTTGGAATTTGGCAGAAGAAACCGGGCGAAACGGTAAACGAAGATTCATTGCTCAGACCTGGGAACGAACAGGTCGCTGCCGCATACGTGGTATACGGGTCGAGTACGGTGTTGGTGCTGGCCACTAAGAACAATGTCTGCGGCTTTACCTTGGACAGTGAGTCCGGTGGGTTTGCGTTAACTCATCCCAACATCAAGATACCCGCAGACTGCCCCTATTACTCAACCAACGAGGGCAACAACAAAGTTCTCGACGAACCAACCCAGAAGGCGATTACCCTTCTGAGAGATAAATATTCGCAGCGGTACGTTGGTTCCCTGGTGGCCGATTTCCACCGGAACCTCTTAAAAGGCGGCATATTCGCCTACCCGGCAGACCAGAACCGGAAGGAAGGACGCTTGCGGTTGATGTACGAAGCGAACCCCTTGGGCTATGTGGCCGAACAGGCCGGTGGGGCTGCTTCAACGGGTTATGAGCGGATATTGGATATAATTCCGCAACAACTACATCAGCGGACTCCGCTGATTTTGGGCAATAAAGACGTAGTAGAACAGACGGTGTCGGTGATTAAAGGCGGCTAAGGGCCTTGCTTGGCACCTGACATAACCAGGATAATATGGGAAGGAGAGGTGATTTATGGATAAGCAGCGACTAGTTCAAACCGCTCAGGCGCTGGTTGCCGAAAAAAAGGGTATCCTGGCCGCCGACGAAAGCAGCGGAACAATCAAGAGACGGTTCGACTCGATTAACGTTGAGTCCACCGAAGAGAACCGGATTAATTACCGCGAGATGCTCTTTCGCACTGCGGGGGTTTCTGATTTCATTAGCGGCGTAATTCTTTTCGACGAAACCATCCGGCAAAACGGTGCCGATGGAACGCCTCTGGTGAAAATTTTGACCGACAATGGCATGATTCCTGGAATCAAAGTCGACAAGGGAACTGTGGCTCTCCCTGGTGCTCCCGATGAATTGGTCACCGAAGGCTTAGACGGTCTGCGAGACCGACTTAACGAATACGTGAAGCTAGGCGCTAGATTTACCAAATGGCGGGGAGTGATCAATATTAGTGCCACCACCCCGACGCCATACGGGATAAGCGTTGATGCCCACGCTCTGGCCAGATTTGCGGCTTTGAGCCAAGAGGCTGGCCTAGTGCCCATAGTAGAGCCGGAGATACTGCGGGACGGAGACCACAGCATCGAAAGAAGCTTCGAGGTCACCGAAGAAACCCTGCGGGAAGTCTTTGAGCAGTTGGCCCAGCAAAAGGTTCTACTCGAAGGAATGTTGCTGAAGCCGAGCATGGTGATTTCTGGCGGATCGGCGGCACAACGCGCCGAGCCAGAAAAAGTAGCTGAGATGACCATTGAGTGCTTTAAGCGTGTGTTGCCGGCTGCCGTGCCGGGGGTGGTTTTCCTCTCCGGTGGCGAGCCCGACGACTCGGTAACTTCTAACCTCAATGCCATCAATCAGCTAGCGCCCAACGTGGATGCACCTTGGCAGCTAAGTTTCTCCTTTGGTCGCAGCCTACAGGGCGCCCCGTTGGCGGCCTGGGCTGGCAAAGCCGAGAATGTGGAAGCCGCAACCGTGGCCTTCTTCACCCGGGCCAGCCTTACCAGCGCGGCTCGGCAAGGGATTTACCATAAAGAAAAGTCCGCCGTCTAAGTTAACTAGCTTCTAGGAATTGTATCGAAAAGGGCCAGCGGATTTAGTCCGCTGGCCCGTTTTCTTTTAAGTCCATTTCACCCTGTTATTTGGGCTTTTCAACTATGCGTAGGGACAACTCGTCTAGCTGCGACTGGTCTACGGGGGTAGGGGCATCGAACAGCAGGTCAGACCCGCTCTGGGTCTTGGGGAAGGCAATAACGTCCCGGATTGACATGGCACCGCAAAGAATGGCGACCAGGCGGTCGATGCCCGGAGCGATTCCTCCGTGGGGCGGCGCGCCGTACTCAAAGGCCTCCAGTAGCTGTCCGAACCGAGCGATGGTGTCTTCTTTTGAGTAACCCAGTATCTCGAATATTTTCTCTTGTAGCTGGCGGTTGTGAATCCGGATGCTGCCACTTGCCAGTTCCGAGCCGTTGCACACCAAGTCATAGGCCTTGGACTTGATGGCTCCCAGGTTTTCTCCGTCCAATTCCGCTGCCTGACCATCGGCGGGTGAGGTAAATGGATGGTGGGATGAATCCCAACGCTTGCCGTCCTCGTTCCAATCGAACAATGGGAACTGGGTGACGAAGGCGAAGGCCAATTCGTCTGGGTCCGGCAATTCCAGCAGATTGCCTACATGGGTTCGCATCACCGTGAGCCAAGCGTTTAATCTCGGTTGCTTTCCGGCCATGAGCAGCACCAAGTCTCCGGCATTCGCGCCCATCTTCTCCGCTAGACGTTGGTGCCATTCCGGCGGCATGCGCAGGCCAGCGGACTGGACAATCTCTTCTACGGTTAACTCCCCAATTGTGCCGGTGCCCCGATAGCGAATGTGGACGAGTCCGCCCGCTCCTGCTTCCTTAGCGGTGTCCTCCAGCTCTTTAACCTGACCGGTTACGAACTGGGCCTGACCCGGTACGACGAAGCCCTTAATTCGGCCGCCGCCCTCGATGGTGGAGAGAAACACCCGGAATTCGGTCTCGCTGGCCAGGTCGGATACGTCGGTCATTTCCAAGCCAAAACGCAGGTCTGGTTTGTCCGTGGCGTAGCGGTCCATCGCTTCTTCGTGGCTGATTCTGGGGAATGGCTTGCGGAGTTTCTTCTCGGGGGTGACCGATTCAATCATCCCGATGTACAGCTCTTCAGTCAGGTTCAGAATGTCGTCTTCCTCGACGAAGCTCATCTCCAGGTCGAGTTGAGTGAATTCTAGTTGTCGATCAGCGCGGAGGTCTTCGTCCCGAAAACAGCGGGCAATCTGGAAATATTTTTCCACGCCAGCAACCATCAACAACTGCTTCATTTGCTGGGGCGACTGGGGTAGGGCGTAGAAATTCCCCGGTTGCATTCGGCTGGGCACCAAGAAATCTCTGGCCCCTTCCGGTGTGCTCTTAATGAGAATGGGAGTCTCAATTTCGAGGAACCCACGGTCGCTCAAGTAGTCGCGGATATATTTGACCACATGGTGCCGCACTGTAAGGTTGTGCAGCATTGGCGGACGACGTAGGTCTAGGTAGCGGTACCGCAGCCGGAGGCTTTCGTCGGCTTCCGCATCGTCGTCAATATAGAAGGGAGGAGTTAGAGAGCGGTTCAGCACCGTTAACTCGGTAGCAACTACTTCCACGTCTCCGGTGGCCATGGCTGGGTTCTCACTGCCTTGAGGACGCTTGGTTATCGTCCCTTTGACTTGAATGACCCATTCCGGGCGGACTTCTTCAGCAAGGTGGGCAGCGTCGGCGGCTAACTCAGGGTTAAATACCACCTGGGCCGCGCCTGACCTGTCCCGTAGGTCCAAAAATATGATTCCGCCGTGGTCACGCCGGCGGCCAATCCAGCCAGCCAGGGTAACTTGTTCGCCAATATTTGCCGCCCTCAGGGAGCCGCTATCCGCGCTACGCAGCACGCAATTCCTCCATTACTAATTACTGAAATGATACGCCAATTGCTAACATGAGGCTAAATTGGCGGGAGCCTGATTCTTTAGGGGCCGTTAATTACCAGGAAAGACCTGGAAAATATCTTGAAAGGGACTGTCGGGTGTCTTGTTTAGGCTAGCGACAGCCTCGGCCAACCCCTGGGGTGAATCAACTGGCGGCAGACAGACGGTGTCCAGACAAACGTGGGCCCTGGCCACGGTATCGCCATCAGACGCCGTAACGGTCTTAATATCTAGATTGGGACTGGGAAGGCGTGCGGCGGCAGCCAAAAGCGCCTGACAGCCAGAATCTTCAGGACGACCTTCAATGGTCACTTCGACCATGGTGTTCTTTAGCATGTTTACCGCGAGTCCGTACTCGGCGGAATATTCCCCAAACTCACGGTAGGTTTCCGCGAACGCGCTGAGGGAGGTTTCCGCAATCTGCCGGTAGTCTTCGTTCCTCGTGCTTTGGTACAAACGAAGCAGCGCCTGGGCTGCGGTCGTATTATCGGCCAACGTCTTTTCCCGCACTTGGAGGTGGCCAACGGCATCCGGGTCTACTTCAATGTCAAAAAACCCGCCGCCCTCCTCGTCGAAGAACCGTTCCACCATTATTTGGGCTACGGCTACGGCCCGTTCAAGATAGGTCTCCGACGCGGTATTACCGTGGGCCTGCATCAGCGCGGTCAATAGCCAAGCCCAGTCGGTCAAGAACGCTGGGGTATCGGAAGGTCCTTGCGCTGAGTAAACATGGCTGAACGACCCGCTTTGGGCCATCGAGTCCAATCTTTCCAGCACTTGAATAGCGGTTGTTTGCAGTGACGGTTCCCCGAGCTTCCAGGCCGCGTCCAACAGCACAGTCACCGCCAATGCATTGGTATTGGCGTAGCAAGATGGGTCCGGTGCTGGTCGGGCCTCAATTGTTCGCCGTTCAGCGTCCATTGAGAAGTAGTCTGAATGGGCGCCCTGGCTGCCCCGGAATCCGGGCGTGGCCGGGTCGTAGAGTTGCTCCAGCAAGTAATCAATAGTCCGCTTTGCCGTGTCCCGGTATTGGGGTCGGTCCAGTAGAATGCTGGCGTCAACAAACTCACGGGCTAAGCTGAGATTATCCTCCAGCATTTTCTCGTGCTGCGGTTGGCTCCAATCGGCATGGGCGCAGTGTCTATAGAACCCACCATCATGATTATCCAATACCTGACCCTCGGACATTCGGTCCAAGGTCTTGGAAAGCATCGTTCCATAGAAATCTTCGCCACTGGTGCGATACAGGTGGCTAACAAAGCGTACTATGGAGGCGTTGGGAAATTTGGGCTCGCTGCCAAACCCGCCTTGGGTTACGTCATACGAACCGGCGACGATGCGGGAGACTCGATCCACCAGGTCATCACCCAAGCCGGTGCCAGCGGCGGCGCGGCGGGCGTTTTCCTTGCGCCGATTCAGCAGGTCTCTGGCCTGGGTGTAAAGGGTGGTCCGGTCGTTCTTGTAGGCTTCCATGAACTCAGAAATCATGCCGGTAAACTGGTCAGGCGGTAGGTAAGTCGCTCCGCCAATCAGTCCACCGTGTCCGGTCAAGAAAGCTGTGGTCGGCCAACCGCCCACGTTGTACCTAGAGTTGATATCTGGCCGGTGGTCGTTGTCCGCCCGCACCATGATGAAGTTTTCGTTGAGCAGGGATTGGACTTCTGGGTCGGAGTAGCTGGTCTCGTCCATCACGTGGCACCAATAGCACCAAACGGCTGAGATGGCCAGCAAGACCGGCTTATCCTCTTCTTGAGCTTTTGTGAACGCAGCGGTGCCCCAGGGCAGCCAGTTAATTAGGTGGGCTTGGTTTGGGTTGGGCGAAAAACGGAACTCGGACAATGGGCCGCCTTTGTGGTGTTGCCCTTTAGAAGGGTGGAGAGGCTTAAAAACCGCTTAGTTGGGTATCTATATCAGTGGGTCGACGAACGCTATTCTAAGGCCGGCCCACCAAGGGATTTCAGTGCCTAACGTTAGCATAGCGACTGTGGATTTTCAATTGACGCTACTAGCGCGGGAGGTGAACAACAGAGTGGTTAAGCTGTCACCAAATTTGGTTGGTCCATTGGGTATTCGGATTGCGAGATTGGCACACTCAGCACAACCCTGGCCCGCTCCATAATTTCGGTGCCAACATTGGCCTGGGGGACGAACACCCCATTCTCCATCGAAGCAATCGCTACGCCGTCTTGGAACACCAATCGGTTTCGTACCACAGCGGCTACTCTGGGACCGGGAGATATTATCCCGGCCAGGTTCAGCGGGTCGCATGCTGAAACGGCGATAAACCGACCATCCGGCTCGGTGTTCTTGATCTTGCGGAGTTGTTCAACCGCTTCCGGCAGGGCGAACTGCTCGCCAATGAACCCAGACACGAACCGCCCTCCCCTGATCTCGCCCCGCGCCTCCAGTCGGCGCAGAACGCGCACCAAGTCGCGCCACCGGTAAGACAGTGAGTCCCTGGCTAATAACTCGGGGAACACAAGACCGTAGCGGTCGAGTAGTTGGCGGGCAATGGGTTCGCTGCGGTCTTCTACTGGTTCAAAGGACTCAAGCAGCGACCAACGACTATAGCCGCGCCTTCGGCGTTGACCAGCGCGGTCTACGCGGCCATTACGCTGGCTGTTACGAGGCCTTCGCGCCGTGCCTCCCAGCCGCTGTCGCAGGGCTTCTACACCGTCAACGGTCACGCGACCTGACGCCGCCAAGCCCCAAAGGGCTTCTTCCACGTCTGAGGGTAGCCGTTGGGTTGCCGAAACAATGTCGGACAGGAAAGATGCCCCTCTTCCGCTGAGCACTTCTACTATTTCTTTGGCCGCGCCGGTCAGGCCTTCAGCGTCTTGGCCGGTTGGGCCGAGCACCCAGTCCAAAGAGTCGCGCAAGACCATGGTTATTGGCGTAGCTCTAGAAAATGATGCACGGCCATTTGATGGGGAAGGGGCGTTTTGTTGCAACGAAACGCGGCCCCAAACAACTTCACCACCAAGGCAGAGACGGTCTAGCATCACGGAATCGTAATCCGAGACGCGGGAGAGCAAAACTTCTTCTTCAATCGCGCCCGATGCAGATTCGAACCCCTGCAATTGCTCGATGGCCGCGAGCAGGCCTCCCTCTCCTCGCAGACGCACCGCTGGGTCAACGTGCTGCCACCGTAGTAGAAAGCGCATTAGCACGGCTGGAGAGACCGGCTCCACTTGCTTGCGCAGGGAGTCGATGGTTGACCGGTGGATGCGGGCCAGAATGCGACGGTCGCAGAACTCTTCTTCCTCGACCCCGGTCCTGAAACTACCGCGAAGGACAACGCCTTCGTTCTCTAAGCGTCCAAACCCGTAGACGATGTCATCGCGGGGTATCGCCAACGATTGGACCGCTTCGGTGACGGTCAACGGGCCAGAGCATTCCACCCAACCGCGCAACACAGCGTAGATGTTGTCTTCCCTTATCCCGTTACTTTCCAACAGGTGGGCAGGGGGAGCGGGGTCAAATTTGGCGTCAGGATAGATTGGGCTCAGCAGGGCAAGTCGTTCCGCCGCCGCCCAAAATGTTCCACCACTAGATTCCATCCGATAAGCCCGGTTTGCTATGACTAAAGACTCAAACCAATGAGGAATCGCGGTCATGCCATCCTGGATCGTTAATGCCATCGCAGTCGATTCAGGCATGATTCCAAGCACCAAAAGAGCATCGTGCAACTCGTCGGCATCCCGCATCCGAGGCCAGGCGTTGGCTGATTCCCGTTCAATGGCAGCGGGGTCTAGGGTGCTAAGGTCTCGGGAGTCCTCGGGTAGGGCCCGCCGGAGAGATACCGCCCGCGCCCGCCGTTCCTCCAATGGAGCATCATCCAAGAAGGCGTAGGGCATGGCGTTCAATATCTGGTGAGAAAAGACCGACGGCTGAACGGTGTCCCGCCCGAATACCTCGATGGTCTCGTTGCTAATGCCGCCCAGCAGCTCTTTGCATCCTTCAACGTCCATTGCTTCGGTGAGACAGTCGCGCATGGTCTCGAACACCAGCGGATGATCGGGGACTTCTATATCGCCGGGCATTGCGTTGTCTTGGCAGGCCACCTGGGCGGGGAACACAGACGCCAACAAGTCGTCTGATCGCATTCGGAGCAGGGGCGCCGGTACCTTGCGTCCGCCACTGTGCCGCAGAATCGCCAATGCCCTGGTAGCGTTCCACCGCCAGCGGGTGCCAAATAGCGGTGCCTGGAGAATGGCCTGTTCAAGCACGTCCTGTATCGTCCGTTCGTTCAGGTACGTGAAAACCTCATCGACGGGCATGGACAGCCCAGGCCCCAAAGCGAAATTGAGGCCATCGTCGGTGGCGGTGGCCTGGAGCTCAAAATCGAAGGTGCGGCAGATTTTCTTGCGCAGCGCCATGCCCCAGGCCCGGTTAATCCGCACCCCAAATGGAGCGTGAATTACCAATTGCATGCCGCCGCTCTCGTCGAAGAACCGTTCGGCGACCACTTTATTCTTAGAGGGAATTACTCCCAAGACCCGCTTGCCTTCGACTAGGTAGGCGACCAATTGTCGGCTGGACTCTTGGTCTACCCCCGACTCGGCGACCACCCACTCCTGGGCCTTGGTGTGATTGTCCAGTCGTTCGTCAATGCCCTCACGAAGTTCTGATACTTCTTGGGACAGTTCCCAGGTACGACCGGGCGCTTCTCCCAACCAGAAAGGGATGTTTGGCGGTTGACCCTGGGCATCCTCCACGCGGACCTTGCCGCTTTCCACCCGGCGAATCTTCCACGGATTATTACCGAGGAGGAACACATCGCCGGCCAGACTCTCGATGGCAAAGTCCTCGTTCACGGTGCCAACGAAGGTCTCTTCTGGGTCGAGAATAACGTCGTAGTCGGCGTTGTCGGGGATTGCGCCGCCGCTGGTCATGGCCGCAATGGGCGCGCCGCGCCTGCCCTTTACTTTGAGGTTGATTCCGTCCCGATGGAGATAGGCCCCGCCACGACCCTGCCGGAGTGTGAACCCATTGGAGAGTACATCAACAACCTGGTCGAACTTTTCCTTGGGTAAATCGCGATAGGGATAGGCGTTACGGCACAGGGCAAACAACTTTTCTTCCGACCATTCTTCCTGGGCGCAGGAGGCGACTATCTGCTGGGCCAATACGTCGATTGGCCAAGGCGGAATAATCAGGGTGTCCAGGTTGCCATGCTTGATTGCCCGGGCCAGGGCAACGCACTCTGCCAGCTCATCCCTGGTTAGGGGGAATAGGCGACCTTTGGGAGTCCCGCCGACTTGGTGGCCGGAACGTCCCACACGTTGCAACAAAACCCCTATGGAGCGAGGTGAGCCAATCTGGCAGACCAAATCAACGACGCCGATGTCGATGCCCAATTCCAAGGACGCGGTGGCCACACATACCTTGACCTGTCCGCCCTTTAGCTTCTCTTCGGCAGCCAACCGTGTGGTCCGGGACAGACTGCCATGGTGGGCGACGACTGCTTCTTCACCCAAGCGCACTGAAAGCTGGTGGGAGACCCGCTCAACAAGGCGACGGGTGTTGACGAAAACCAAAGTGGTGCCGTGGGCGCGAACTAAGTCGGTTACAGCATCCAGCGTCTCGGCCCACATTTCATGGGAGGCAATTGGACCCAATTCCCGCTGGGGCAGGTGCAAGGCTAGGTCGATGGTGCGGGCATGGCCGGTGTTCACAATTAAACAGTCGGGTTTGCCGTCGGGCGCGATGGAGTTGTTGCCAACCAGCAATCTCCCAACTTCTTCGATGGGCCGTTGGGTGGCCGAAAGCCCAATTCGAACGATGGGTTTCTCAGCCAAGGCGCAGAGCCGCTCAACCGACAGCGAAAGGTGGGAACCACGCTTGTCGTCAGCGACGGCGTGAATCTCGTCCAAAATGAGGGTGGTGACTCCGGTTAGACCTTGGCGACCGCTTCGGGAAGTCAACAAGATGTATAAAGACTCGGGAGTGGTTATCAGGATGTGAGGCGGGCGCTTGGCCATTTTGGCCCGGTCGTAAGCCTTAGTATCCCCGGTGCGGACGCCAGCACGAATTTCTGGCAGGGGAGTACCAGCTGCCTCGGCAAGAATGGCAATCTCTTCCAAGGGCGTGGCCAGGTTCTTTTGAATATCGTTGGAAAGAGCCTTCAGCGGCGAAACGTACACAACTTGAGTGGAATCTGGTATCTCACCGGCAAGCCCTTGCCGCACCAAGTTGTCGATACAGGTTAGGAACGCGGCCAAAGTTTTGCCGGAACCCGTCGGCGCAGCAATCAGTGTGTGGCGGCCTTGGGCAATGGCCGGCCAGCCTTGTAGTTGGGCATCGGTAGGCTCTGGGAACCTACTTTTGAACCACTCTTGTACCAGGGGGTGGAACTGAGCGAGAGGCATAGCAAAATTCTAGCACAGGGTTGGGATTGGAACCCTTTACATAATCGAGCACGGAGGACGATAAGACCAGTGCTTGATGTCAGTTTGCGGGTTTCGTGCCGGGTGTTTTCCGCCAGCAGGATTCGATATGCTATGCTCCTATTAATCGGGAAATCAGGCGTGGCCGCGATATGAGGCCGCATCGAGTGAGTCGAGACACCTATGGCTGAATTACTGGGATTTAAACCCAATCAATTTAACGGCATCGTTGTGGCCCCGTTGGAGTTGCCTGATGACGTTCAAGAATTTGACGACAGACTTTCCGCATCATTGGCCCAATGGTCTGCAGACGGATACCTGGTTGTTTGGCTGGAGATTCCCAAGGCAATATCGTCATTAATTCCCAAGGCTATCGACCAAGGGTTCGATTTCCACCACACGGACGACGCCTATATCCTGCTGACTAAACGTTTAGTAGAAGGCTCCAATATTCCTCCGTTTGCCACCCACTATATTGGCATCGGTGGCGTGGTTCTAACCCCGGAGAAAGACTTGCTTGTGGTGCGGGAGAAATATGGCGTCGGCGGTCGTACCCCGACGTTGAAACTGCCCGGCGGGGCCTTGCTGGCCGGTGAACACCTGGGACAAGCAATCGAGCGGGAAGTTCTCGAAGAGACGGGTGTCAAGTCCGAGTTCGAGTCCATTGCATGTTTTCGCCAATGGCACGGCTACCGGTACGGAAAATCGGATATCTACTTTGTGGGCAAGCTGCGACCACTCAGCAGAGAAATCGTTATGCAGACTTCAGAGATTCAAGAATGTCTCTGGATGCCAGTCGATGACTTCATTGGGTCTGAGAACATCAGCAACTTCAACAAACAGATTGTTCGGGCTGCCCTCGAGTCTGATGGCATAGTGCAATCGTTTATCGAAGGGTTTGGCGGCCCAGACACCCGTGAATACTTCATGCCCAGACACCTCATTGATGGCTCGGGAGTTGTGCCTTTCCCCGGAGACCCTACATCGACCGCTTAATTTAATAGTCTTTTAGTTCACAGACGCACACCGTCTCCACACTTCACCGGGGAAAGTACGTTGTACGATGGGGCCAAGTTGATGGCCCAGATAGGTCATCGGGGATGATACCGGGCGTACTCGGCTCATATGCCCAATTTGGTGACAATGTGTTAATGGCAGCGTTACACGGCAGCGCAAAAAATGATAGCTGGGCCCCGTATGCCATTCTTGGTATGCAACTAGGCCTGCTCCCTGTGTTTGTTGCATTGCTCATCACACGTTTACCCATCTGACTAATTAGGTCATCCCCGTTTAGTTGGTTCTTCCTCTTCTCTAGGCGTCTACCTTCCCCCCCCATTTTTCGCGTACCACACCTGAATGCTCCTGCTTTGGTAATTTAACCCGAGCCTATACACCGCTGCCGAGCTACTAGTTCGCCCCTTTACATAACCAATTCCGTTACACTGAACATCCATTTATGGCTCCGGCTTTCTACTACTCCGGCATCTTTTTTCGATTAGCCCGTTTGTCATCCTCAGGACTACCAGATTGGATGGCCTCTATAAAGAGGGATGGGCCGACAATGTAATCACAGCGCACACACACTTCATACGCAATCTTAGCAGGCCTTGACACTTAGCCAGCGGATATTAGACGTCAGACAAGTGCGCCATGTTCACGCTGAACGACCTTGGGGGAGGTCACTCCGGACTGAACAGTGTACCGGCAGCGGAACAAGGATGGCAGGAGGTCTGGTTTGAAACTTTTCAAGAAAATACTTCAATGTCAGGCTGGGTTCACTCTAATCGAGATGGTAGTGGTCATCGCCATCATGGGCGTTATGGCTGGGGTCGCAGTACCTGCCACTACCAAGCATATAGACGGTGCAAAAGCCCGGGGCTACGAACAGGACTTGGCGATGATTCAGATTGCAGTCGATAGCTTTTACACTTCAGCTGACAATGAGCGACATCTAGGACTAAGACAATTCCCCATTCTTGCCGGGTCTCAAAAAGGCGCCTCAGTCCTTTGGGACGATACCAGCACCACGGCATTCTCGGAAATTCCGGCCAACCCGGCACTGGGCATTCGAGGCGGAGAACCATATTGGACCGACAACCGTGACGGCTTCAGGCGAGCTGAAGACAATGTTTTGTTGTCCCAGGCAACTGCAGTAACGGACGCGGGCGTCGGAGGCTTCTACCCATCGAAGGTGGAGATTGAAGGTACTTTCTATGCGGTGGACTCCAGAGGGTATTTCATAGATTTTGCTCCCTTGATTAAGGCCAAGTTACTCCGGTCTGCCCCTCTTTCCGCCTCCGTTGACAATGGTGGAGTTGAGGAAGGCTCAGACGGGTCATATATCTGGTACTTGGACAGCCGCGGTCAAGTAAATTCAATTTTGGCCTCGTTCCCTTACAACGGCCTGCACTTCTCTGGAGTTCCAATCGCGGGAGCAAAAGACCGTAGGGGCTTCCAGAAAGGGATTTATCCGTAATTGATCTCTTAGCAGAGGTGTGCCAGTCCCGGTTTCCAGACTATTTCCTAGACACCAGTGCGAGCTTTGCTTTTCTGTCCAACGACTTGATCTCAAATTCACGTTTTGCGGCGACTCCCCTATCCTGGCAAATCTCCTGGTATACGAGTTGCAGAGGACCGCGGCCTCGCGTGTATTTTGCGCCTTGCCCCGCTTCGTGCTCGGCCATGCGGCGCTCTAAATCATTGGTGATACCGGTATAGAGAGTCCCGTCGGCGCATTGCAGGATATATACGGTCCAGTTCAAAGGTTTTGGCCCCATTCATATTGCTTGTTACAAAAGTGATTGTTTGGCTTGCCTAGGCCAGCGGTGAGCGAAAATAGATTCTTTGACGTAGTATGAACCGTCCGCCAGTCCGGACCCATTAAATTTCGGACCAAAAGCCCCGACACTTTCGCGAATGGGGTGTTCTGCCCAATGGCCGAGGAGCATAACTATGGCTACAGATGAATTGCAAAACCGCATCGAGGTATTGGAAAGTAAGGTTGCGGAGTTGGAATCTCAGCAGCTTCTTGCGACCAAAGAAGCTGCTTATGTGTACATCCACTCCAATTGGAGCTTTATCCGCTGGTTCTTGACCAGAGAGCAAGACCGTGCTGGTGAAGGTACCGAAACCTATGCGAGGGCTAAGAACGCTGAAAGGCTAATCGACTCTGGGCTGTCCCGAAACCTTAGAGAGGTCCATTTCGAGCCTAAAGCAATGGATGTCGCCCACCGGTGGCGCATCGAAGTGACGGTCATCCTGACGCAAAACGGCTACACGTTCTTCGATTAATCGGCCAACAAGAATCCAAATTTGCTAGCAAAACCGGAGAAGCATTGGCAGCAAATTAGGTTAGCAGTATTGGCGCCGACCCCGGAAAACACTGGTCGATGGCCGTAACTATTAAACCGGCCATTGCTGGCGGTTGTAGGCAGCATCCCAAAACATGTATTCGTAGCGGCTACTAGACAAGAATGCTTGACGCATGGCTTCCAGTTCAAGTTTGCCAGCCCTTTTGGCCGTCTTGTCGACAAAGCCCCGCCATGCTTCCACGCTGCCCTCAAGCAACCCCTCGACATAGAATCGGGTCCATTGCCCATAGAGCGGGTGCTCCGACTGGCCAACCTCGTCCTTCAGCAGATGGTAGGTCCAAGGGCAAGGCAGCAGGGCGGCTGCGGTCGGACCAAGGCCGTGAAGCGACGCCGTTTGCAACATGTGGTCCACGTACGCTTTGTTGGCTGGTGATTGCACTGAGTTTTCTGCATCAGCAATTGAAAGTCCTGCAGCAGCAAACAGCTTTTGGTGTAGGGGCCGCTCCACCGGAGTCATCACTCTGAGGGCTAAGTCTTGAAACGTCTGGGAGTCCGGCGCTTTGGCCAGGGCCAGGGCCACTGTCCGTCCAAACCCCTCAAGATAAAGGTAATCCTGGATCAGATACTGCCGAAAGGTTTCTTCGGGTAGTGTGCCGTCTTTTATTTCTTTGAGAAATGGATGGTCAAAAATACGCCGCCAGATGGGCTCTACCTCGTTCTTGAGCTGCTCACTGAAACTGGTCATTATCCGGTCGTCTGCTCCAATTCACGTTCGTGACGGTCTACGTGGCGCGTCTTAAGCCCTACTGTGGACCGGACTTAAGCCGACCGCGACTGCTTCAAGTTTGATTGTACAATTCTATCCTACCCGGGCTAGGATGGTTGACATGAATTCTGAGCCACTCTTATTTTTCCCCAGGGAAATCGCTTGCCGAGGTGAACGATGGTCGGCGTGAGAAAGATTCCCTCGGTCCTAACGATAGCGGGATCCGACTCGGGCGGCGGCGCGGGCATCCAAGCCGATCTAAAAACCTTTGCCGCCTTGGGCGTTTATGGTACGTCGGCCGTGACTGCCATCACTGCCCAAAACACGGTGGCCGTGACGGCTGTACATGAGGTTCCAACAGACGTTATTGCGGCCCAGATCAAGGCCGTCATCACCGATATCGGAGTAGATGCCGTCAAGACTGGCATGCTGTCGAGTAGTGCGATTATCGAGTGTGTGGCGGCCTCTCTCTCCGCGTTGTCTGGCTTGGTCGGTTTGGTGGTGGATCCGGTGATGGTAGCAAAGAGCGGCGATTCCCTGCTTCGGGCCGAGGCAGTGCTCACGTTAAGAGAGCTATTGCTACCCTTAGCAACGGTGGTTACTCCAAACATACCTGAAGCTGAGACTCTTACTGGTATGACCATCGTCTCCGACGATGACGTTCGCAAAGCTGCTCAAGCAATTGTGGAAATGGGAGCTAAATCGGTGGTGATAAAGGGCGGTCACCGAGAGGGCCCAGCCACTGATTTGTACTACGATGGAGCTAACTTTCGTGAATTCACAGCTCCTAGATTCGAGACTGTTAACACCCATGGTACCGGGTGCACCTTCGCATCGGCCGTGGCCGCAGGTCTTGCCAAGGGGCTGGAAACGGAAGATGCAGTGGGTAAGGCGAAAGAGTTTGTAACCGAGGCCATCCGCAACTCCTTTCCCATTGGACAGGGCCACGGTCCCCTGAACCACTTCTACGAGTTTTGGGCAAGGGATCTGTAATGAAGTCTCGGATTAAAGGACTAGATAAAGGATTAGAAATATGACTGGAACCAAAGGTGACAGCCAATACCGCTATCAGCTTGTCTTCAAGTGTCTTAAAGAGTTATCCCAGTTCGTCCCAGCCGCTGATTGGCCTGTCCCAGCACTCCAAGACCTGAGGGAATTCCTTCCTGAAGTGTCGGCCCCGTCGGCTTTGGTCGAGACCCATGACGGCCCTCCGACCACTAGCTCCGACGCGTTAGCACTAGTCACGTTCGCACAGAGTTCCCTGTATTTGTTGAACGACTCTCTTCTGGATGGTGTTTGGGGAGGGGAGGCTATGGCAAGAATAACCCACATTGTAGAGGAACTGACCGCTCAACTTGCCTCGGTGGCCCGGAGAGAGAAAGCCGATTTGGTTCGAGGTTTGTACGTCATAATCGACCCTCTGGTTACAGGAGGTCGCGACCCACTGGATGTTGCTAAGGCAGCCGTCCGGGGTGGCGCACGGATGTTGCAACTGAGGGACAAACAGCGCGATAAGGGCGATTCTCTCCCCCTAGCCCGTAGCCTACAGAAACTGTGCCAGACTTCCGGAACGTTACTGATTATCAACGACCACGCCGATGTCGCCGCCATAGTGGGATCGGCGGGCCTGCATGTGGGGCAAACCGACCTGCCCGTGACGGAAGCACGGAAGGTGCTTGCTCACCGACAGGTGTTGGGAAGATCGAATCACGAGATAGGAGAACTGGTCGAGTCCGAACGAATGGGCTCCGACCACGTTGCCTTTGGGCCTATCTATCACACTGGCACAAAAGACGTTGGCCACTCTCCCCAAGGCATAGGCAAATTACGAATAGCCCGGGAGACCGCGAAGACTCCATTAGTAGCTATTGGAGGCATCAACGCCGAGAACGCCGCAGCGGTCATCGAAGCCGGAGCAGACGCTATATGTGTCACCGCCGCAGTGGGTTCCGCAGCGGACCCGGAGGCTGCTGCGGCCAAATTGGTTAGAGTAATCGAAGACGCCGGTGGCCGAATCTAAATACTATTCCAATTTGGCAAGCAAATCTCTGAAACCGCCCAAAGTAGACGGTGTACCAAAAAGAAACGGTGTTCGGCAGTGTTTAGTGAGCATCCATTTCGTTGACACCCTCTAGGGCCGATGATAGGCTTTGGCCATAACAGAGCAATACAAACGTTCTGGCGGGAGCTTGGGTAAGCCAGGCTGAGAGGGTGGCTAATATCGCCACCGACCGTCTGTACCTGATCCGGGTAATACCGGCGCAGGGATTAGACTCAGCAATAGACTTACTAATCTGCCGCCTGGTGCTTACCTGGCGGTTTTTTTATTGTCCCGAAAGGAGATTGGAACGAATGTCAGACGAATTGATTATCGGCGGCAAGTCATTCAACTCGCGGCTTATCATTGGTACGGGCCGGTACCGAACAATGGAAGAAATGGTGGCGGCGGTGGAGGCATCTGGAACCGGCATGATAACGGTAGCAATCCGCCGCCTGGATTTGGACGACCCTACCAGCAAAACCCTATTGGACTACATAGATTGGAACAAATACCAGATCTTGCCTAACACGGCTGGTTGCGCCACCGTCGAAGAGGCCTTGTTTGTTGCCAGACTCGGTAGAGAAGTAGGCCAGACTGACTTCGTGAAACTAGAGGTTATTCCCGACCCGAAATATCTGTTCCCAGACGGTCCCGCAACTTTGGAGGCCGCCCGACGCTTGGTAGAAGATGGGTTCAAAGTCCTACCGTATATCCACGCCGACCCGACTTTGGCCAAGCGATTAGAAGAGGTAGGTTGCGTAGCGGTTATGCCCCTGGGTTCTGCCATCGGGTCGGGCCAGGGAATTCACACCAAAGAAGAGATTAGAATAATCTTAGAACAGGCAAATGTGCCGGTGATAGTAGACGCTGGCTTGGCGGTGCCATCCGACGCCGCCCAAGCGCTGGAAATGGGCGCCGCCGCCGTGTTAGTTAACACAGCTATAGCCCAAGCCAAAAACCCTGCGTTGATGGGCGAGGCCTTCAAGGCTGGCGTGGAAGCGGGTCGGAAAGCCTACCTAGCAGGTCGGATTGATGTGCGCCGTGAGGCCATCGCAAGCAGTCCAGTCACCGACGTACCAAATCCGGTTTCAGTCACTAGTTAGCATCTTTGCCCACCGCTCTAACCACACCGTGCCTTTGCTTAGTAACTGACTCCACTTTGGCCCCTGGGGAGTTGGTAGAACGAGTGGCGAACGCTGTAGAGGGTGGCGTCGACTTGGTGCAGTTACGAGAAAAAACTCTGCTGGGCGGGCAATTGTTAGATTTGGCCACCGCTCTGCTAAATGCGATTGGAGGGCGAGCCAAATTAATTGTCAACGAGCGGGCAGATGTTACTTTGGCTGCGGGAGCAGACGGAGCCCAACTGGGGGAAGAGGGGCTACCAGTTTGGGCGGCCCGAAAGACCCTAGGAGACGACTACCTTATCGGCCGGTCGGTCCATTCTAGTTCTGCCGCCTTAAAGGCCGAGTCCGACGGGGCCGACTTTCTGCTTGTTGGAACAATGTACTCCTCCCGGTCCCATCCCGGAGAACAACCGGCAGGTCCAGAGCTAATGCGGAAAATTGCCAGAGAATGCCACCTGCCGCTCATCGGTATTGGCGGTATCACTCCGGAAAATGCAGCAGCATTGATTGGGGCTGGGGCGTCTGGAGTCGCGGTTATTACCAGCATCATGGCGGCCAGCGACCCCAAAGCCGCCGCCGAGCGACTGAAGGAAATGATTGTGACGTCATGGAATTCCCGGGGATGGTCGGGAAATGTGGGAGAGGAAGACGATTAAAGGCCATGATTAATTTAACGGTTAATGGAAAACCCCGGCCCATAGAAGTCAGCGTTGACTTGGAAACCTATCTATTGTCTTTCGGGTTGAACCTGAAGTTCGTGGCCGTCGGATACAACGGTGAAGTGGTAAAGAAAGAGTCGTTCGCGAGTCTTGACCTAAGAGACGGAGACATTCTAGAGATTGTGCGTCCCGTGGGCGGCGGCTAATAAAGCGGTCAGGTCGAACAGGACACACAGCGGGGTTGTAAATGGGTTTCATAGCCGATATCGAGTTCCGAACTCGGTCCATGAGGCAGGCAATCCTAACTCATCCCTTCGTCACAGGGGTGGGTGACGGCACTCTGCCTGTGGAACGGTTCAAATACTACATGGCCCAGGACTACGCCTACCTGATTAACTACAGCCGGGTGTTGGCACTAGCCTCAGCACGAGCCCCGAAGTTAGAAGACATGATTTGGTTCGCCGGGCTATTGGAAGAGACCCTGAATGTGGAGATGGCCTTACACCGCAGTTACTGCCAGGAGTTCGGCATCAGTTCCCAGGAATTGGAATCCACCGAGCCTTCGCCCGTCACTCAAGCCTATACCGACTTCCTCCTTAAAACAGCCTACCAAGGCAGCTTTGGCGAGCTGGCCGCCTCGCTGCTGCCCTGCCAATGGGGGTACTGGGAAATTGGCGAACACCTGCTGAAAAACGGTCTGCCAACATCCGCACCCCTCTACGCCCAGTGGATTGAGATGTACACCTCAACGGAGTTCGCCGCCATGGCTCATCACCTACGAGACATGACCGACCGTATTGGTGCAGAGGCTGGCTCCACCGAGTTGGCCGCCATGAATCAAGCCTACATCAACAGCATCCGCTTGGAGCACCGCTTTTGGGACATGGCCTACGGCCAAGAGGGGTGGCACACCTAATCAAGTGTCAACTGTATTCCCTTGAAACACCTTTCAAAGGAAACCATGTAGCCTAGCGAATTCAAATTGGGTGGAATGGCATGGGGAGGATGCGCTAGGAATCCGAATCTAACGTGGGGTACGTAAAATCGGTTGTTAGAAAAATAAAATTAGTGATTGGTTAGTTGCAACAAAAAACTAGGCCCTCAAATAATACTGAGGGCCTAGTTTCGTGACTGAAAATGGTGCGCCCGGCGAGACTCGAACTCACAACCCCTGGGTTCGAAGCCCAGTACTCTATCCGTTGAGCTACGGGCGCATTTAATTGGTGGACATTGTCTAAAAGTGCTGATGGGGCGAGCGACGGGATTCGAACCCGTGATCTCCTGTGCCACAGACAGGCGCCTTGGACCACTTGGCTACGCTCGCCACGGTGGGATGCTTTGACCTTCCGGTCAATCGACTCAGCAGCGCTGGGCCGGATTAGACACCGTTGCGTTTAGGCTTGAATATGGTAGCAAATGACCGTGCCTCTTACAAGGAGCCTTAGCTTTAGCAGAACGGCCACCTAGATTCAAATTCTGCCTGTGTTGTAGCGTGTCCCATTGTAATAAAGATGCCAGGCTATCTAAAATAGGCTTACAGCTATTCGCTGCGGTTGGCACTCCCCGGTTCCAGCGAGCTCTTTTCAGATAGATTTATCCCTGCTAATAAGGAACAACAATAATATGAGTTGGAAGCCACTCCTGCTAACTTTCGGCATGCTTTTCTTGGTGGCCGCCTGCTCCGGGTCATCTGGCGGCGACGGTAATGGATCGACCAGCGAAGCACCTGAAGGAGTTGCCCCGACCAGCGCACCGTTATCCAGCAACGCTACAGGCACCGGCGAAACACTGGAAGGGGGGCGTTTCGTCCGTCTTTACGTAGACCCGCCTACTCTTGACCCACACCTGACCACCGACGCTACCTCTGCCCAGATTATCGTTGAGGTGTTCGGCGGGTTGATGACCATCGATTCCGACCTGAACGTGGTTCCCGACTTGGCCGAAGGCTGGGATGTGACCGACAATGGGCGTGTCTACACCTTTAGAATCCGTCCAGACGCCACTTTCCACGATGGAAAGCCGGTTACCGCCGAAGACGTCCGTTGGTCTTTAGAACGGGCGACCAACCCACTGACCGAAGCGCCCAACGTTGACCAGTATCTGGGAGACATCGTGGGCGTGGACGCCAAATTGTCCGGCGACGCGCTAGAAATCTCCGGAGTGCGCGTTATTGATGAGCGCACCATTGAAATTACGATTGACCAAGCTAAATCATATTTCCTGGCTAAGCTCACTTACCCGACGGCCTTTGTCCTCGACCGGGAAAATGTCGAGGGTAACCCCAAGAACTGGTTCCGGCAGCCCAATGGCACCGGTCCTTTTCGACTGACCGAGTACAAGGTCGGAGAAACCTTGGTTCTCAGCCGGAACGAAAACTACCACTTGGGGCCCCCGATATTGGCTGAAGTTGAGTTTATTTTGAGCGGCGGAACGTCAATGCTCATGTACGAAAACGATGAGATTGACATCGCGGGCGTTGGCCTGGCTGATCTTGACCGCCTGCTTGACCCGACGCACAGTCTCAACGCGGAACTTACTCGGGCGCAGCCAGCCTTCAGCGTTCAATACATTGGCCTGAACGTCAACGAGGCTCCCCTAGACGACCCCAAGGTCCGCCAGGCCCTGAATCTTTCCATCGATAAGCAAGAGATTGCCAGCATCGTGTTGGGTGACCAAGTTGTTCCAGCCACTGGAATTCTTCCTCCTGGCTTCCCTGCTTTCAACGCTTCAGTCCGGGGCTACGAATTTGACCCTGTTAGGGCCAAGCAACTGTTGAAAGAGTCAAAGTACGGCGACGATTTGGACAGCATTCCTCCGATAACCATTACCACCCCAGGCAGCTTTGGCGCCAACGTGAGCCTGGACATGGAAGTTGTCCTCCAAATGTGGGAGAAGAACCTGGGGATTAAAGCCGAGTTCCAGCAGACCGAATTCGCTACCTTCTTGAAGGACCTGAATAAGCGTCGCTTCCAGATGTTCGACATTGGATGGATTGCGGACTATCCAGACCCCGAAAATTTCCTGGACATTCTGTTCTACAGCGATAGCAGCAACAATCACACGAATTACAACAACCCAGTGGTCGACGCTCTATTGGAAAAGGCGCGGATAGAGACCGATGAGACCCTGCGCTATAGCATCTACAACGAGGTCGAGCAGATAATCTTGGACGACGCGCCCTGGATTCCCCTCTGGTACAGCGGCGAGCGTTACCTGTTGGTGAAACCCTACGTGCACGATTATTTTCAGACGCCGTTAATTATTCCGAGACTCAGGCACATTTACCTGACGGACAAATAGGGGCCGTTCACTAACATGGGCACCTACATAGTCCGACGGTTAGCCTGGCTGCCAGTCATCCTGCTGATTGTTTCGTTCATTACCTTTGCATTGGGACGGTTTGGGCCTGGCGACCCGGTGGAAGTGCTGATGGGCCAGTACGCCGATGAGACTGTGGTCGAGCGGATCCGGGAACAGCGCGGATTAAATGACAACATCTTTATCCAATATGGTCGCTATGTTTCGAACGTAGTCCAAGGCGATTTTGGCGAGAGCTTCAAGTACCGCGGCCGGACGGTGAGCGAGTTACTCCGCAAGAAAATGTGGGTCTCCGCTCAACTCAACATTGCGGCCCTAATCATTTCTGTTTCGATGGGCATCCCGTTGGGCCTCTTTGCCGCTCACCGGCAAGGCACGGCGTGGGATACCAGTACGGTTGCTTTAACCCTGCTTGGTCAGTCCATCCCTGTGTTCCTAACGGCGCCGGTATTGCTGCTGGTGTTCGCCCTGAAGCTTGATATTCTTCCCACCCACGGTTGGGGAGGGATTTTCGACACCCGCATCATCTTGCCAGCCATTGCTATGGGAGTGCCTGGTATCGCCATAATCACTCGCTTAACCCGCGCCAGCACGCTGGATGTCATCAGCCAGGACTATATCCGCACCGCCCGGGCCAAGGGACTGCCAGAGTCCATCGTCCAGCGGCGTCACATCCTGCGGAACGCTTTAATCCCGGTTATAACCACCCTGGGGTTCTCTCTGGCCGGTCTGGTGTTCACATCGTTTATCGTGGAGCGGTTCTTCGGCATTCCAGGTCTTGGGAACCTTTTCATTGAGTCCATATTTGCCCGGGACTTTCCAATCATCAACGCGGTAATAATCATCGGTACTTCTTTGTTTGTGGCCGCCAATCTGCTGGTTGACTTGATCTACCCGTGGCTCGACCCAAGGATTAGGTTGGGAGGCGCTTATGCTTCGTGATGAAGTCCAGCCAGCGCTTGTTCCACCGGTCCTAAGAGGCCGCAGTTATTGGACCATCTCAATGCGCCGTCTACTCCGTAAGAAAATCGGCGTCGCCTGCCTAACGATTATCCTAGTGATGTACGGTTCCGGAATCCTAGCCCCGTTGGTAACGCCCTACGGTTACAACGACCAAGACTTGTCGATTGCCAAACAGGGACCAAGCGTTGGCCATCCCTTTGGAACCGACCGCTTGGGCCGAGATATCCTGACGCGAATCATCTACGGTTTGCGCACCACCGTAATTATTACCTTAGTTACGCTGGTCACCGGCAGTCTCGCGTTGGGCATCACCATGGGATTGCTGGCCGGTTATTTCGGAAAATTGATTGACACCTTGATTATGCGGGTGGGGGAGGTGACCTCTGCCTTTCCCGAAATATTCTTAGTGCTTATTATCGTATCGACGATAAAAGCGCCCGTCACGGACTGGGTCAGGGGAATTGAAGATACCATCGGAATTGAAATCGTAAGCCTGGGCGTGGTGGACTATCTGGTGCTGTCTTTGGCCCTGGCGATTTTTTCTTGGTTCGGCATGGCCAGAATGGTACGGGGTCAAGTCTTGCAAGCCAGAGAGAACCAATACGTGGAAGCGGCGCGGTCTGTCGGCTGCTCAACGCCCCGCATATTGTTTCGTCATGTACTGCCCAACGTCATGGGGCCGGTTATCGTATTGGTTTCGGCAGGGCTGGCTGGCATTGCCGGCTCGGAAATATTCCTAAGCTTCTTAGGCATCGGGATTCAACCGCCGACCCCTAGCTTAGGGTTGATGATCTTCGAGAATGGCAGTATCTCCGTACTGCGGTCGACTCCCCATCTCCTGCTTTTCCCCGTCGGAACACTATCGATGCTGCTCTTTACGTTCAACTTGCTGGGTGACGCGGTCAACGACTCATTCAACCCGCGCGCCCGCTAAGGCAAAGGCAACCCCCGCGCCCGCTAAGGCAAAGGCAACCCCCGCGCCCGTTAA